>NZ_JACJQG010000051.1 GCF_014696435.1 Calothrix anomala FACHB-343
CGCGTTACTCACCCGTCCGCCACTAACTCCGAAGAGTCCGTTCGACTTGCATGTGTTAAGCATACCGCCAGCGTTCATCCTGAGCCAGGATCAAACTCTCCATTTTGAGTTTGTTTAGCTCTTGTTGACTGACTTAAACCTCAGTCTGGTTATTTTCTTTACTTGACGCAGGTATTTGTTATATACTGGCTTTCAAACTATAATATTTTCAAGGTTCGGTGTCCCTGACAACGCCGCTTTTTGCGCTCCGCTCTCAGGCACTTATCCAATATATCTACCCATACCGGGTTTGTCAACATGTTTGGCAAAAATATTTTTTGACTTTGTTTTGGCGTCCCAAAGCTCCTCACAGTGCTGGGTTTAGGTCACAATGGTTGATGCACTGTGCTGACTAAGGAAAGGTAGAGCGTGAATTTTCAGTCGGTAATAGCTTCATTGCATGAATTCTGGGGCAATCGCGGTTGCTTGATTGCCCAACCCTATGACATTGAGAAGGGAGCAGGTACTAAGAATCCCCATACTTTTTTAAGGGCTTTGGGGCCGGAACCTTGGGCGGTTGCTTATGTGGAACCTTGCCGTCGTCCTACTGATGGGCGCTATGGAGAGAACCCGAATCGCTTTCAATACTATTATCAGTATCAAGTTCTGATTAAACCTTCGCCAGATAATATCCAAGAGATATATCTTGATTCTTTGCGGGCGTTAGGTATTCGTCCTGAAGACCATGATATTCGGTTCGTGGAAGATAACTGGGAAGATGCGACTGTGGGCGCTTGGGGTACTGGTTGGGAAGTATGGTTAGATGGGATGGAAATTACTCAATTTACCTACTTCCAACAGTGTGGGGGAATTGATTGTCGTCCTGTGTCGATTGAGATTACCTATGGACTGGAGCGGTTAGCAATGTACCTTCAGCAGGTGGAAGCTATAACTAAAATCCAGTGGACGGATAACATTACTTATGGAGATGTGTTTCTCCAAGCGGAAATTGAACAGTGTACTTATAACTTTGAGGCGTCGAATCCAGAGATGCTGTTGACGCTGTTTAATTTATATGAGCAGGAAGCTACGCAGCTAACTGAGCGAGGATTGGTTTTACCTGGCTTAGATTATGTAATTAAGTGTTCCCATACTTTTAATTTGCTAGATGCGCGTGGTGTAATTTCGGTGACTGAGCGGACTCGCTACATTGGGAGAATTCGCCATTTGGCAAGGAAGGTGGCTACTTTATATGTTGAGCAAAGGGAGAAGTTGGGTTTTCCGTTGCTGAAAAATAGCGCCAGTTAACTATGCTAGAGGCTCACGCTGAGGATAAATAAAACTTGATACTGATCCGAAAAACCTCCCTATTTGAGGGAGGTTCGGTATTATTTTAGAGAATAAATACTGATACTGTGTGAGAAATGGTGAATTGGAGTGAGTTGTTAGAACCAATTGCTGCTTGGTTTCGTTCTTTTGGATTACCCTATCCCATTGTGCATTGGGGACATCCATTGATGATGGCGATCGTTGTGTTTGTGATGGGTAGCTTTGTCGCACTGGTTGGTTGGCGGGGAAGATTGGCTGAGGATAAAGATGTTGCAATTAAAAGCCGCAGCGATCATCGTAAACTTGCACCTTGGCTATTTTTCTTTCTGGCGGCGGGTTATACAGGTGGGGTGCTGTCTTTGGTGATGCAGCATCAGCCAATTTTGGAAAGTCCTCATTTTTTGACAGGTTCAATAGTGCTATTGCTGCTGTTGATTAATGCTGCAATTTCTTTGAGTGGATTTGCTGGAGATAAAGCAGTATTACGTACTATTCATGCTTATTTAGGTAGTGCAGCAATTTCTATTTTGTTTCTCCATGCTTTCTTAGGCTTTAATTTGGGTACATCTTTTTGATACAGTTATGGCAAAAAGTTCTATAAATTAAGCCAGTGCTTTCTAAGACTAAATTCACTGGTTCTCAAAATGAAGCCCGCAAATGCGGGTTTCATTTTATAGTTCAGAAAATATTTGTATATAAATTCTTATGGTTCAGGCTGGCGGTGTAATTATCTGTGTTGGCTATATTCTAGGGCTGCTATTTACAGCTGTACCTTGGGGTGGTGTTGGGATTTTGCTTTTGGGAATTTTGAGTGCGGTTGTGTTGCGAAGACGTTATCTCAATTTAAGAAAAATTCCGCAAAAATCAGATAATGGGGGGATGAAAACTAAGCTCCAATCTGGGATTGGACAAAATACTCCCGATCCGAGAATATTGCTAGCTGCTGGGTTGGTGGGTTTGCTGGCTAGTTTCTATTTTCAATGGCGAGTACCTGTACCGGGAGCAAAAGATATTAGTAATTTTGTGCCGCCAGGAAATAATAGTAATCAAGAACAATTGGTGATTGTGCGTGGTGTGGTTGCCAGTACACCACGTTTGACTCGCAGTCAGCGAGGACAGTTTTGGTTAGATGCGACTCAGCTTGATGAAGTGAAGAAGGATGATGGCCCTGCTGGGGTAAGTAAGGGAGTCACTGGTAAATTATATGTGACAGTGCCGATACTACGGGCGACTGGTTTATATCCTGGTCAACAAATTGCGATTACGGGAGTTTTATATAAACCGAAAGCAGCAGCAAATCCTGGTGCTTTTGATTTTCAAAAGTTTCTGAAACAGGAGGGTGCGTTTGCAGGTTTGACAGGGAGACAAATTAATATTTTAGATGAGGAGCAGCGTAAATGGGGTTGGTGGCAAGTTAGGGAACGAATTGTGCGATCGCAAGTTCGTGGTTTAGGTATCCCGGAAGGGCCATTGGTCAGTGCAATGGTATTAGGTAGTAAAGCTGTTGATTTACCTTATGATATCCGCGATTTGTTTGTCCAGGCAGGTTTGGCTCATGCTTTAGCAGCTTCGGGATTTCAGACTTCGTTAATTTTGGGTGTGATATTACAACTGACAAGGCGAGCAAATAAGGGAACCCAATTAATTCTCGGTAGTTTAGGGTTGATTATTTTCCTGAGTTTAACAGGTTTTCAGCCTGCGGTTTTAAGAGCGGTAATTATGGGTTTTGCTGCTTTGGTGGGATTGGCTTTAAAACGGAAGGTGAAACAATTCGGCTCGCTGGTAATGGCGGCGACTTTATTATTGTTATTTAATCCTTTATGGATTTGGGACTTAGGGTTTCAACTGAGTTTTTTAGCGACGCTAGGATTAATTGTGACGGTACCGCCAATAGTGCAACGTTTGGGTTGGTTACCACCTGCGATCGCTTCTTTGATTGCTGTTCCTTTAGCTGCAACTATTTGGACTTTACCATTGCAACTGTTTGTGTTTGGGGTTGTACCATCTTATAGTTTATTACTTAATATTATTAGTACGCCTTTAATTTCTGTTTTGAGTATAGGCGGAATTATTAGTGCTTTAGCAGCATTAGCTTGGCCAGCAGGGGGGAGTTTTTTGGCTGGGTTTTTGCAATACCCCAGTGATTGGTTAATTAATTTAGTGGGATTTTTTAGCAAGTTACCAGGAAATTCTTTAGCTGTTGGGAGTATTTCTCCTTGGCAAATGCTGGCTCTTTATACAATTATTTTACTGGTGGTGTGGGTGCGTTGGTGGCGGCAACGTTGGTGGTTTGCAAGTTGCATTGCTTTAGGTTTGGTGCTGATTCCTGTTTGGCATTCTGCTAACAATTTATTTAGGATTACTGTACTCGCAGCAGGTGAAGAGCCAGTTTTGGTCATTCAAGACCGAGGAACAGTTACTTTAATTAATAGTGGTGATGAAGGTACTGGACGCTATACAATTTTACCGTTTTTACAACAGCAAGGTGTTAATCAAGTTGATTGGGCGATCGCAACTGAGTTCCAAGAGCATGAAAATAGTGGTTGGCTAGAGGTAATGCAACGATTACCAATCAAAAGCTTTTTTAGTTATCCTCCCAAACCAGAAAATGTCCTGGAAACCCAGGTAATTCAACAGGAACTACAAAAGCGTCAGGCTATTTTTCAACCTTTGACTGTTGGTCAAGCAATTACGGCTGGCCCGGTAGTGGCGCAGTTAGTCAATAACCAGTTACCAATTTTACAATTGCAAGTTCAAGGGCAAAATTGGTTACTCGTAGGTAACATGAAGTTGAAGGAAATACAGCAGCTAGTTCAATCAGGAGCTTTAGCGCGTCCGCAGGTGCTGTGGTGTGTACCTGAATCTTTGAAAGATTTGGTTTTGGCTTTACAACCACAAGTGGCGATCGCATCTTCTGCTAATCTGGAACCTAAAGTGTTGTCGGAACTGAGCCAAAGTCAGACGAAACTGTTCTTTACAGGACGGGATGGTGCTATTCAATGGACGCCGAATAGTAATTTTGAAGCTTTTATTCAGGCGACAGAAAGCAAGTCTTCGGTTTTATAAGGGTATTGAGGTCAAAAGAGGCAGGGGAGCAGGGAGCAGGGAGCAAGGGGGAAGACTGAAACGGAAGCTCAGACTCCGCCGAAGTTCGAGCGCCTTTCCAAGGCGGGGCTTGTCTGCAACACGCTTTTCGCGTTCATACCCATGTTCTACTTTGCTCCAGGGCAGAGGAGAAGGAGCATTCACCCTGCCCCCTGCCCCCTTCCCCTCTGCTTCTTCGGTTGCTGAGGGCGATCGCTTTTTTGATTGTCATGTTATAATATATTAGGATATACTTTGGCATTTCCAATAATTCACAGGTTTTAAATAGAGAAAATACGCTCTAGTCTGTGAAGCAATACCTGGAGAGGTGGCAGAGCGGTTGAATGCGGCACACTCGAAATGTGTTTTGGGGCAACTCAACGGGGGTTCGAATCCCCCCCTCTCCGTTTTTTTGGATGAATAGATTAAGGGTTTGGAAAGTTTATAGTAGGTAATCTATACTTTTTGTGGCGTTGCATAATAGAGGGATGAATTTAGGTGCGCTACTGTGAATTGTCCATACTGCGGCTCTACTGAGATTAGGAAAAATGGCTGGCGACGAGGTAAACAGAATCACATCTGTACTAATTGCGATCGCCAATTCATTGATATCTACAGCCCACCAAAAGGATACTCAGATGAGAAGAAAATAGAATGCTTAAAAGCATACGTTAATGGTGCAGGCTTTAGAGCAATTGAACGTCAAACAGGGATTCATCACACGACGATAATTAACTGGGTAAAACAAATCGGCGAAAAGTTGCCGGAGGCACCGCCAACAGATAAAATACCATCCGTTGGGGAATTAGATGAACTAGAAACTTTTGTGCGGTCAAAAAAAACAAAATTTGGATATGGACGGCGTTAGACCACTTTAATAGGGGAATTTTGGCTTGGGTTGTAGGAGACCATAGTGCAGAAACCTTTAAACCTTTATGGAATATTGTTAGCCTCTGGGGATGCTATTTTTACGTCACAGATGGATGGCCTGTTTACGCTAGTTTCATTAACCCAGGAGACCATATTATTAGCAAAACATATATGACACGAGTAGAAGGAGAAAATACACGTTTACGCCATTATCTGGCACGTCTACATCGCAAAACATTATGTTACTCCAAATCTGTAGATATGCTTAAGCTATCAATTAAATTGTTACTACATTCCCTGAAGTATGGAGAAATACCCGTATTTAGCTAATTCATCCCGCATTTATGCAACGCCCTTTTTGTTTTTGAAGCTGCACAAAATTAAACTTTTATTTAACGCAAAGGTACGCAGAGTTTTTCAGTTCCATATCTCCCAAAATAATTATGTGCATCTTCATTTTGACCATTGACTGTTGACTTTTGAGCACCCTTGTGAGATTTTTTGTGTTCGGTGCGTAAGTCCTATTATCATTACTTCTAGCTATCCTATCTTGTTGCTCACCCAGTAGCGAAAGGATTTTAGCAAAGCAATTTCGCCCATAGTTTTACTCTGCTGTATAAATCTGCTGATATCGCTCACAGATATTAGGGGGAAAGCAAGACTAAATTCACGCTCAATATATTTCCCCTCTAGTAATTCATAAAAATTTAAATTTTTTCCGTCATATCTCCAGAGTTCAGGTATACCTAGTGCTGAATAAATCCTGAATTTGTTGATTGAACTGCTGGTAATATCAATTTCAATTGCTAAGTCCGGTGGTGGATCGGTTTCTAAATTTATTGTTTCTCTTCCCCTGACTCTCGGCTCATTTTGTATATAATAGCAATTGTCTGGCTCTATACCTCTATTTGCTAATCGATTTTTCAATGTTGTAGAACCAGCACTTTTAATTTCTATTGCTAATTCTTCTACTATCACCAAAATCAAGCGATCGAATTGAATTTTGGGGTTTTCATGTTCAAACAGTGGGGTCATAATTTCTAAAGTGCCGCAGTCATAAGCAAATCTAGAGCCTCTGTCTTCACCTGTATCTCTTAATAAGGCTTCAAAGGTTTCCCAGCTAATGTTATGTAGCACGGTTCTTTGTTCAGCAGAAGTTGACTGGATGAGCATACTAAAATACTTCTTCTGTGAGAAGAGTAGATAATATTCCTAAAATCTTACCTATATCATTAATATAATATTCGCTCAAATCAATCTCAACAACTTTTTCTACCAGCTTTAAAAATTTCCAATTAGTTCCAGTTGTCACGGTACCGTAAATTGTCTGGATATTATTTTCTTCACGTTCATTAAATAATTGCGCTGCGATCATTTCTGATACACATTGACCTAAACCTGCATTGAGATTTTCTTTTTTGGCTTCGACAATGGTAATTACTGGGGCATTAAGAATTAGTAATTCTGGAGAACGGCTAATAATAAAATCACAATTTCCGTTTAATCCTTGGATGGGATCTACAGAAAAATCAATTCCTGAAAACAAACTTATTTGATTATTTAGATATTTTCTGACAGCTATTAAAATAGGCGCAATAATCATTTCTGAACGAGATTTTTCGGTGTTGCTGGCAAGAGCTAGGGGTACATTTTCTTGTAATATTTCTGCGAGTAATGGCGGACAAGTTATTTCGGGAATGGAGGCGAAAATATTAATTTTGTCAGCAATAGTTAAGTTAAAGGTTTTTCTGACTCGGTCTAATGTAAAGTCGCTGTAAGACATGTTATTTTTTCTTATAAATTATCTACATAATTAAATTGTGCCAATTCTTTGACCAAGAGAACAGGAAAATAGCAGAATTTTGGCTGTTGAGTTGTTTGTATTCTGTGTCTGATTACCTGTTGATGTAGCGATCGCTCAATGCAAAAATTCCCCTACATGAGACAATCAGAGAACAGAATCGCAACTGTTGCGATGAGAGACATAGAAGGAAATAAGATGTCTGAGAATTTGAGAAGCCAGGTTGTAACGCAAGGGGTGCAGCGATCGCCTAACCGCGCTATGCTGCGTGCAGTTGGGTTTCAAGATGAGGATTTCAAAAAAGCCATTGTTGGTATTGCCAATGGTTACAGTACAATCACCCCTTGTAATATGGGGATTAATCAACTGGCGCAAAGGGCTGAGTCTGCTGTAAAAACAGCTGGTGCAATGCCACAAATATTCGGCACCATTACTATTAGTGATGGGATTTCGATGGGAACCGAAGGGATGAAATATTCCCTGGTTTCGCGGGAAGTAATTGCAGATTCGATTGAAACCGCCTGTACCGGACAAAGTATGGATGGTGTGCTGGCGATTGGCGGATGTGATAAAAATATGCCAGGGGCGATGTTAGCGATCGCGCGGATGAATATTCCGGCGATTTTTGTGTATGGGGGTACGATTAAACCGGGACATTATAATGGACAGGATTTAACTGTTGTCAGTTCTTTTGAAGCTGTAGGGCAATATAGTGCTGGTAAAATTAGCGAGAATGAACTGTTAGAAGTGGAACGTCGTGCTTGTCCTGGTGCGGGTTCCTGTGGTGGGATGTATACAGCTAATACCATGTCTTCGGCTTTTGAAGCGATGGGTATGAGTTTACCTTATTCTTCCACAATGGCAGCGGAAGATGCGGAAAAGGCTGACAGTACAGAAAAATCTGCGTTTGTTTTAGTCGAGGCGATTCGCAAACAACTTTTACCCCGCCAGATTATCACCCGCAAATCAATCGAAAATGCGATCGCTGTCATTATGGCTGTGGGTGGTTCGACAAATGCAGTTTTACATTTTCTGGCGATCGCCAACGCTGCTGGTGTAGAACTAACATTGGATGACTTTGAAGTTATTCGCGCTAAAGTACCAGTATTGTGCGATTTAAAACCCAGTGGTAAGTATGTAGCTACGGACTTACACAAGGCTGGCGGTATTCCCCAAGTGATGAAAATGCTACTGCTGCATGACTTATTACATCCAGATTGCATTACTATTAGTGGGCAAACAATTGCAGAGGTACTGGCAGATATACCAGATGAACCACCTGCAAACCAAGATGTGATTCGTCCTTGGAATAACCCGATGTATGCTCAAGGACACTTGGCAATTCTGAAAGGCAATCTTGCCACAGAAGGGGCTGTAGCTAAAATCACAGGGGTGAAGAAGCCAACCATTACCGGCCCGGCGAGAGTATTTGAATCGGAAGAATCCTGTTTAGATGCAATTTTGGCAGGTAAAATTAAAGCTGGTGATGTCATTGTCATCCGCTATGAAGGCCCTAAAGGCGGGCCGGGAATGCGAGAAATGTTAGCCCCCACATCTGCAATTATTGGTGCTGGGTTAGGCGATGCGGTGGGATTAATTACCGATGGGCGGTTCTCTGGCGGTACTTATGGTATGGTAGTCGGGCATGTGGCACCAGAGGCGGCTGTTGGTGGTGCGATCGCTCTTGTGGAAGAAGATGATAGCATCACAATTGATGCCCCTGCACGTTTATTACAGTTGAACATTTCCGATGAAGAATTAGCACGGCGACGGGCTAATTGGCAACCTCCCGCACCTCGGTATACTAAAGGGGTACTGGCTAAATATGCGAAATTAGTTGCTTCTAGCAGTCTCGGTGCGGTAACGGATTTGGATTTGTTTAATTAATTCTCGATTATTTTGGCTTTGGAAGCAGCATTTTTGCACCTATTTTTAGGATTTAGGCTGGCTGCTTCCTTTCTTCATGGTTTTATACCACATGGGTCAAAATGCGCTAGTGCTTTGTCTCATTAATTATGTGGGGTAAGTTTCTTCTTCTTGTCTCTTCCTTCGAGTACTTCGTGTCTTCGCGGTTCGTTTTTTACCACTCAAAATTAATCGGACAGACCACTAACTTTATTATTTACACATATTGAAGACTCATTTTTATATTTTTAGTAAAGAGAAATAGCGATCGCTTTCTCATTTATCGAAATCAAGTACTCGTTTTCCTGTTTTCAGAAAGCAAAAAGCTATTTTACTTTCTCGTTAAGCCTTAACGAGTTCTCATTATTGTGTTTTCCGCAAGTAAAATACCATTTCACCTACTCATTAAGCCATATCGCTTACTTGTTTCGGTAAATCGCGCACTCGTTTTGGTGTTTTCCGCAGGTGAAAAGCCATATCGCTTACTTGTTTCGGTAAATCGCGCACTCGTTTTGGTGTTTTCCGCAGGTGAAAAGGTAGATTGCTGGCTCAAAAATGGCGATTTTTGATAATTAGCTGCTGTGTAGCTACCTTTTATCGTTTTTGGCAATCGCATTTATGATAAAAACAAATTAGGTATATAAAAGCACTCATACATCAGATATTTTCCATAGGCTATGGCATTGCTCATTTGTGTCAACTTAAGCTTAGATGCATACAGCGTAAGTCTTTGGGGTTCTCTCTTTTTGCACCATAAACTTTCGATCCCCCCTAACCCCCCTTAAAAAAGGGGGGAAAAAAATCAAAGTCCCCCTTTTTAAGGGGGATTTAGGGGGATCGAATTTAAGCAACAAAGCCTTTCACGTTAAGTTGACACCAATGGGGCATTGCTGTGCCGTATAGAATATTTTTTAATGAACCGCCAAGACGCCAAGTACGCCAAGGATAAGAGAAAAAGACGGAGAGTTTGTAAATTTCACAGATGATTGAGGATTGGCATATCACTTAATTAGTAATAGAAATGGCTGGATGAAATAAAAGTAAAAAATTACAGTAATTTTAATTTAAAAGGTTATTTATAAATATCTCGTAAATTTTGGGTTAAATAATCTTTTCTTAACCTGCCATCAGTAGATTTACTGTAGGGTGAAAAAATAAATTGATTGAATAATCAAACTCTACTTTTTTGGTAGTGTAAATCAAAACACCTGAGTTTATTACGACCTATTTTCCAATAGGGCGTTGTTTTCTACGCCCTAATTAATCATTTTAAACCTTTGGTGAAACTGAGCTAATTTTCACTATTTATGCATGTGTCTGATTACATAGCAATCTGATTTTGTTACTTGATTTGTTAGTTGCAGGTTTGGAAAAATTCTAGAAAAATACAGACTAATTATTAGTTCAATTAATCAGGAGATTTGTAATTATGACGCTTAATTCCGGCGATACTTTTAGCAAAAATTACAACGTTTTAGCAAAAGTTGGTGGCTTTACTAGTAGTAATGGGGCGGAAATTTCTGCTTTCGATCCACAAAGCGATCGCTTGTTTGTAGTTGCAGCTAATACGGTTGAAACTTACAGCCTCAGCAATACAGGAACAGTTAGCTTAATTAGTGCGTTAACTCCAGGATTTACTCTAGATGCATTTACACAGGCTATTCCTAATAGTGTAGCTGTCAGCAATGGTATTGTTGCAGTCGCTTACGCCATTGTGAACAGCACCACCAACGCCCAACAAATAGGAAAGGTAAGTTTTTACAACGCCGCCGATGGTACGTTTTTAAACTCGGTGGCGGTTGGTGCTTTACCTGATATGTTGACTTTTACCCCCGATGGGAAAAAAGTATTGGTAGCTAATGAGGGGGAACCCAACAGCTACGAACAAGCAAATTCTGTAGATCCTGAAGGTTCTGTGAGTATTATCGACCTTTCAGGAGGCTTGGGGAATGCAACTGTTACCAATGCCACATTTACTAGTTTTAATGATAAAATTGACCAGCTAAAAGCCGCAGGAGTAAGGATTACCGGGCCTGGTGCTACAGTAGCACAGGATTTAGAACCAGAATATATTGCGATTTCTGGTGATGGGAAAACGGCGCGGATTACATTACAAGAAAATAATGCGATCGCAGTTTTGGATATTGCTAGCGCCACGATTACCGATATTCTGCCATTAGGAGCGAAAGATCATAGTTTACCGGGTAATGGGTTGGATACAAGCGATCGCGATTCCAAGATTAATATTCAAAACTGGCCTGTATTTGGATTGTATCAGCCAGATGCGATCGCTAGTTTCACTGTTAACGGACAGACTTACTACATCACCAGCAACGAAGGTGACGCCCGTGACTATGTAGAATTTAGCGAGGAAATCCGCGTAGGTGCTGGTGGATATTTCCTCGATCCCACCATTTTCCCCAATGCTGCAACTCTCAAGCAAGCTGCCAACTTGGGACGATTAAACGTCACAACTGCTACAGGCGATACTGATGGTGATGGCGACTTGGATCGGATTGAGGCTTTTGGGGCGCGTTCCTTTTCAATTTGGGATGGAAATGGTAAACAAGTTTTTGATAGTGGCGATCAACTCGAACAAATCACAGCTACCTTAGTTCCAAATTTATTTAACTCCGAGGGTTTGGTTGCTGGTTTTGACACCCGCAGCGATAATAAAGGGCCGGAACCAGAAGGTGTAGCTGTAGGTGTAATTAATAACCGCACTTATGCTTTTATTGGCTTGGAACGGATTGGTAATATCATTGTCTATGATGTGACAAATCCTCAGCAGCCAACTTTTGTTGAGTATATTCATACACCAGAAGATATTAGCCCCGAAGGCTTAACTTTTATCTCTGCGGCTGATAGCCCCACAGGGAAGCCTTTATTAGTCACGACGAATGAAGTTAGCAAAACTGTAGCTGTATTTGAAGTTACACCACCAAATCATATTACTGGTACATCGCGTAACGATCGCCTTAGAGGTACAGAAGGCGTTGATATTATTCAAGGTTTAGCGGGTAGAGATTCCCTAAGCGGTGGTAACGGTAATGATATTCTTTATGGCGGTGCAGGTAAGGATGTTTTAAACGGCGGAAATGATGATGATATTCTCTACGGAGATGAAGATCATGATACCTTACTAGGCGGGCTGGGAAATGACAGTTTAGCTGGTGGTATTGGTAGCGATCGCTTAGAAGGTGGAGACGGTAACGATAAACTGTATGGTAATGACGGCAGAGATAACTTAATCGGTGGAAATGGTGATGATTGGCTAGTAGGCGGTAAAGGAAAGGATAGCTTAACTGGTGGTAGAGGTAGCGATCGCTTTTACTTAACTATAGATAGTATTGGCGAGTATGATAAAATCACTGACTTTAAGCCAACTATAGATACTATCGTCATCTCCAAAGCAGAATTTGGTTTGACTCAAGATATACATACCCTACTAGATACCAGCTTGTTTAGATTAGGTAAAACAGCTACAACAGCAAGCGATCGCTTTATCTACGATCGCAACAAAGGTAACCTATTCTTTGATGCAGATGGAATTGGTGATACAGCGCAAATTCAAATCGCCCAATTATCGAACAAAGCAGCACTTACCAGTAGCGATATTACTGTAATCGCTTAATTAATGCACAATCCATCGTCAGGGCTGTTGACAGCCCTAGGGACTGTTTTCAAACCCTAAACTAAACTTCAATGTAGGTTGGGTTGAGGAACGAAACCCAACATTTACGTTACTTCGTTGGGTTGCCTTCACCTCAAGCAACCTACTTTTGGAGTTTGAAAATACGCCCTAACCCCTATAAATAAATGTTGGGTTTCGCAAAGCCTCAACCCAACCTACAAATAAGTCTAATTTAGAGTTTGAAAACACACCTAGCCCCTAACCCCTTCACAATCGTGCTTCAAAAATTGTTACATTTTGTATAGATGGACGATTAAATCTTGATTAAAAACTCCCACCATGTCTAACACTGTTTTACAGTCAGAGGAAAAGCCTCTGAACGTAACATCTGCAACTCAAGCATTACAAGAGCTTCCTGCTGGTGGGCGCGATCCAGAGCGCTTTGATTTGCAAGAGGTTTGGTATCCTGTACATTACATTGAAGATTTAGATAAAACACAACTAACTCGCTTCACTTTACTAGAGCGCGATCTGGTGTTGTGGTGGGATCAAAATGCACAGACTTGGCGAGCTTTTGTAGACCAATGCCCGCACCGATTAGCGCCACTATCGGAAGGTAGAATTAATGAGAGTGGCTGGCTAGAATGTCCTTATCATGGCTGGGCTTTTTCGGGGACGGGTAAATGTGAAGTCATTCCCCAACAAAGAGAAGGCGGAAAAGCGGAAGTTTCTCAACGCGCTTGCGTGAATTCCCTACCTACTACAGTGCGTCAAGGGCTGTTGTTTGTCTATCCTGGTAATCCAGAAAATGCCGCCCAAACCAAAGTTCCCGTTGTTGATGTTTTAGAAGAAAATACTGAAGGCTGGGTATGTCTCAATACATTTCGTGACATTCCCTACGATGCCCTGACGTTGATGGAAAACGTCTTAGATTCCAGTCATATACCTTACACTCACCACCGCACCGTTGGTAACCGGGCGACTGTGTCGGCGGTAGATTTAGAAGTTGTCGAATCTGGGAAATGGGGATTTAAAGGAATTTGGGAAGAAGGCCCCCGCAAAGGAACTTTAGGAAAACAAGATACCATCTTTATTGCTCCTGGCTTAATGTGGCATGACTTGACTTCTAAGCAATTTGGGAGAACCCTGACAGTAGTTTATGCTACTCCTATCCGCAAAGGCGAATGTCGGTTATTTGCCCGCTTTCCCTTCAAGTTCTCCGCTAAATTACCGGGGCTATTTATTAAGCTGACTCCGCGCTGGTACTCGCACCTGAATCAAAACGGCGTTTTGGAAGACGATCAAATTTTCCTACATTATCAGGAAAGGTACTTAGAGCAACTGGGCGGCAGTGCTAATTTTAACAAAGCTTTTTACTTGCCGACTAAAGCCGATGCCTATGTCTTTCAATTACGTTCTTGGGTGAATCAATATAAAGTTGATGCCTTTCCGGGCAAAACTTTGTCACCACCGTTACCCAAGGAAGCATTACTAGATAGGTATCATTCCCACACAGAAAAATGCGCCAGTTGTCGCACCGCTTTACGCAACTTACAACGCTTGCGACTGGGATTAGCTGTGGTGACGGCGGTAATTTGGGCGTTGCTACCTTTATTGGTGGCGGTTCAGAGTCAGGTGTCGGTGTTAACTGTGGCGATTGGCAGTTTGGGAGTTTTGCTGGGTGGGGGAATTTGGTTAGCCTTGGGTAAGTTGGAGAGACGATTTTATCAAGGAAAGGAAACGCCACCGCGTAATTTACCGGAGAAAGGGAGAAAGAAATAAACCTGCACAAGGGCGGGGAAACCCCGCCCCTACGGGAATCTTGATTACGTATCGGAACGCGGATTGGTATTAAATGGGTATGAAAAAATGCGATCGCAAATTTAACCAATGCAAGTGCTGATATAGAAAATTTATTCGCAAATGTAACAAATACGAGTGCCAAATCTATGATTGCGAGTGCAAAAGTAACAAATGCGATCGCCAAATCTGTAACTGCACTCGCAAATGACTATTGACTATTGACTATTGACTATTGACAAATTAAGAATTTCTTCCACCGATACCCCCAAAATCTCAGACATCGCTACTAATAAACTCTCATCTTGAGTAACTTGAAAGAAACGGGTAAGATTACGCAGACAAAGTTCTAAATTATGGCGATCGCTAAATTCGGTTGTAATCTGTAAAGCTTGTAGATAATTGGTTTTCGCGGCTTCTAGTTCGCCTAATTCTTCCGCAACTCTACCCAGTTGAAAGTAAGTACCTGCACAATTTTGGCGATCGCCTGATGCGATTTTGATATCCAAAGCTTGTTGATAATTTTGCCTTGCTTGCTCATATTCCTGCAATTTTTGGGCAAGACTGCCTAAATTATGGTATATGCGGGCAGAAAAATTGCGAGCTTCCGCAGGAAGAGCTTCGCTAACGCCAATTTCGTCAAAAATATCCAAAGCTTGTTGATAATGGCTTCTAGCTGGTTCGTATTCGCCCAACTGTTGCGCAACTATTCCTAACAGGTGGTGAGTACGGGCGCATTCATAGCGATCGCTAAATTCGCTAAAAATTTCTAAAGCCTGTTGAAAATTCTGTCTAGCTTGTGGATATTCGCCCAATGCTTGAGCAACTATTCCCAATTGGTTGTAAGTACCGGCACATTCATACCGAGCTTCCGAAGGAAGAGCTTCGCTAACGCCATATTTAATGTTAATATCTAAAGCTTGTTGAAAATTGCGCTTTGCCTGGGGATAATCGCCCAATTCTTGGTAAACTCTTCCTAACTGATGATAAGCAGCAGCTTGCCATATTTGTTTTTGTTTGTCTTCTACATTTTCTAAAGCTGCATAAATTTTTAAAGTCTTTTCATAAGATTTTCGCGCTTTTTGATATTGCTTGGCATCTAATTGATAACTTCCACATTTCTCAATTGCAAATGCTACTTGGTAGCCTAATTTACTTTTAATAAATTTATTAGGATATTTTTCTAGATGTTGACAAACTAATTCTGCCAACTTCAGGTTACTTGCGCGATCGCTAATTGACTCCAAGTATGTATCCAAACAAAAATAAATATTAATACCTACTTGTTTATCTACACAAATTTGCAAAGCATTGTAGAGATTTTCATATTCTAATCTACAGAAAAATAGCCCTAATTCCCGTTCTTCATCATCTTGAGATTCCATCAAATGTTGATAGGAAATAGCCAAACCTTGATAGTGGTTTTTAAATCCTTCACGTAAAGTTGAACGGATAACTTGATTGATACGATCTAGCTGAGATTGCAAAAAATCAGGCAATTCAGGATGAATCATCAAAAAGCGTCCATCGTCATCCATTGCTGCTAGCAACCTAGATTTTATTCCCTGTTGAATAGCGGCGTTGAATTGATCGAAAGGATAATCTTGTAATGGCTCAAAAATCTTTAATTGCTCGATATAGTTAGGAATATCTGATTTATCGATAAACTTATTAAACTCAGCTAAACACAGCAGTAATTTTTGTGATGTTGATGATAAATTACTATAAGCATATTCTAAATAGGGTAAACTACTTTCTGGTTTCTCTTCACCCCATGTATCTAAATCGATAATATCTAAACCCTGATTAGCAAACCCATATTCTGTGAATGAGAATTGATACTGATTGCTAAAAGCTTGCCTATATTTTTTTTCTTCTTCTGCTGTAAACATGGAAATCAACCTGAAAAACTACTGTCAATAGTCAATAGTCAATAGTCAATAGTCAATAGTCAATAGTCAATAGTCAATAGTCAATAGTCAGTAGTTATTGGTAAGGGTTGGAAGATTATTGATATTTATTAAGATAATTGTGTTTATTTAGACTGATTTACTTAATTTTCTCAGAGGTTGCATCTTAACGCTCTCAGACTGAAAGCTTCAGACTCAACAAACAAACCTTACCTACGCAGGCTAATTATATGCATCTTCATCAATAATTGGTATAACTGCTCGCTGTAACTTTTAACAATAGCTGCTGATACTTTTATTGTCATATATTACACAGGATAAACTTAAGCATGGAAATAGTTACTAAACAGGGGAAAAAAGCCAGTATTCTTGGTTTAGCGGCACAATCGCAGCTAGATGCTACTTCTATTTCACTAGCATTTGCAGCAGGAATTAATTATTTTTTCTTTTATAGTTTAGAATCGGAAAACTTTCTCGATGGCTTAAAATCCCTGCTTAAAGACAGACGCGAACAGGTTTTAGTCGCAACTGGCAGCGAAAACCGAGATATTAATGCTTTGCGTGGTTACCTTGACTCGGTGCGCCATCGTCTTGATGTTGATAGCCTGGATGTGTTTTTTATTGAATATGTCTTTCCAGGTGATGATAGCAAACAAATTCAAGTAGTGCTGGAAGAATTGCGATCGCACCAAGAAACAGGAACAATCCGCTATGTAGGAGTCACTACCCATAATCGACCGATTGCTGTAGAACTAATTCAGCAACAGCAGTGTGACATCTTAATGCATCGTTATAACATGGCGCACCGCAAAGCCGAAACCGATGTTTTACCAACCGCTCAACAAGCTAATATTCCTGTAATCGCTTTTACTTGTACGCGCTGGGGTTCCCTACTTACCAAGCATCCTACATCGGAAATGGAACCACCCACCGCCGCAGATTGTTATCGTTACGCGCTCAATCATCCAGCTGTCACTGTGGCGCTTACCGCACCCAAAACTCCCCAGGAATTGCAAGCAAATATCAGCGTTTTAAATGCTCCCCCTCTCTCCCCTGAAGAAATCGCACGCTGGCGGGAATATGGCGATTTAATTTATGGTACAGGGCAAGATGCTTTTGATACCCAATGGGTTTAATTGCGGAAAGCTGGATTTAGTTTATGTAGTAATAAATCATACCAGTTGCAGAATGCGATCGCTATGAGAACTAATCGTCCTTGGATATTTATATTTTGGGTTTACTTAGGGATTTTAATGTCCATTTCCCTATCAGCTTATTTAAGAATCATTCCTACTGAAATTGCCCAATTTCCTCATTACGATACAATTTTGCATTTTCTGTTATTAGGTATCGCCGCATTTGTCAGCCATTTAGCCTTTAACAAAGCTAAATTTAACATTGGTAATATTGCTCTACCAATTGCGCCGATGATTGTTATATTGTTGTGTCTAATTGACGAAATCATTCAACATTTCGTCCCTTATCGTTCAGCCGATCCAGTAGATTTAATAGCTGACCTTTGCGGTATTGTATTATTTACTTGGTTAGCAGAAAAGAAAAAATTAACTAGGTCGGCGTAATTTAATATAACTGGTAAAGGCTATCATTAGTCATTAGTAAGGGATTAAAGTCTATTTACCTTTTGTAATATACAGGACTTACGCAAAAATTTTCCAGTTGATTGTTGACTGTCAACCGTTAACAGTCAACAACCCTACAGCTAATATTCCGAAATCCTCATTTAATTAATTTATAGCTCATTCTCCGCGTACCTCCGCGCTTACCTTCGCGCCCCTTTGCGTTGAAAATTCCCCCCTCAATAAGCAGCTTTACCTAACATATTCAAAAATCGAAAGTTGTCCGCAACACTCCTACATATTGAGTATCATTGTTACTATTATTTTCCGGGTTAAGAATTACCCAAAACCCAGGAGTCACAGAAATATTGTCATGAATTCGCCAACGATAAAAAGCTTCAATATGGTAAGAGTTATCGCTTTCCTCACGAACATCACTATGAGAAACACGCGGCGGTAAACCAAAAAGAATACCTGGTAAATTACCCCTACCGCCAACATCAGGAAATGTCATCCCAATCGCGCCAAACCAAGCATTAGCAGTATTACCATTATTCACAAATAGCGAATCTGTACTGCCCCTACCATTAGAAATATCACTGAAACCAGAGTTCTTCGCAGTTGCCCAAATATACCCGCCCCATGCATGTACTTGGAAATTGGGAGAAAAGCGGTAATATCCTTGCGCACCAACAATACTGTTAGAGGTAGCAATGCTGTTACCAAAAGGCGATATAGATAAAGCGCTACCTCTACTGCCAGTAATATCCACACTACCAGCAGGACTATATCCATGAGAGTAAGCAACACCAATTGCGCCTTGTTGACCGTAGTAAACCAGATGCGCCAAAGCATTGTAGCCACCATCAAATAAACCATTTTGAGGTGATGGATTATTGGGACTGTTAGCTAAATAACCGAGAGTTAACACCAAGTCACTGCTAATCTTCCAGTTAACTGCTGCACCTCCCCCACCTCGTTCAAACAGCAGACTATTCTTACCAAATAGTGAGGGAATACCGTTACCATCATCAGCAACTGTCGCCGGAGTGACGTTGTCTGTGATGTCGTTGTAGCCAATACCCACCGGGCCGATAACAAAAGATAGAGACTCGCTAACAGGAAAGTAGTAACGGATGTGGGGTACAAACAATGTATTGTTACTGTCATTATCAAAGTTTAAGCGCGTCATTCCCGTACCGCTAGCAGCAGCAATTTGGCTGACACCATTAGAATTGGCAAAGTTGCCAAACTCTAGTCGCACTCGCAATAAATCTTTGCCTGTAAAACTACTTTCTAACTGCAAACGACCACGAGTAGCAAAGAAGGGGTTAGATTCATCGCGCGTACCCCCGACTTTATTACCAAAGGTATCACTAATGGCGGTAATAATTTGGGCATTTAGCTTGGTAGTCGTGGAAAATTGTTGCTGTTCTAATGTTGATGTTCGCGCTTCTATACTATCGACTCGTCCGCGTAGAGTTGTTAGTTCTGCTGCAAAGTCTTGTTGTAGTTTTTGCAACACGGCTAAATCTTCTTTCTGGACTAAATCGCTGGTAGCTGTGGCGATTAATTCATTAATTCTATCCAAGCAAGCATTTAAACCTGCGGCAAATTCATAACGAGTTAAGGCGCGATTTCCGCGATAAGTAGAATTGGGATAACCTGCAATACAACCGTAGCGTTCAACTAATGATTGCAATGCAGCAAAAGCCCAATCGGTTGGTTGCACATCTGAGAATTGAGAAACTGATGTGACTTGTTCTTGCAATGTATTAAATTCAGCATCTATTGTATCTGCTGCCCAGACTGCTGGAGATGCTAAAAATAAAAGTAGAAAACTGCACCAAGAATGTTTCAGCATTGGATTTATGATGGTATTTGATATGAGTAAAAACTGGGTTTCTGTTGATTGTCTAAGCTGGAGAGATTGCGATTAATATCTGCGGAGTTGCGTAAAATGGGATGAAGTAACGAACCGCAAAGACGCGAAGTACGCAAAGAAGAGTTTTCTGAGAGCGAAAAAGAAAGACTCTTCTTGCCAATATGCAAGGAATAATCTTGTATTGATGATGTTTTTATTTGATTTGTGTTGGCAAATATAGCTGTTAAATGTTAACTGTTGACTGTTGACCGTTGACTGACTTGAAAGCCTTGTATTGGCAGTGTTTTATCTTAGCTTGATGTTCTAATCTATCTGGCTACAGCTATACTTAAAACAAGTTAGTATGTATAGCGTGTGTGACACTTCGTTATTGTAGGCTAAAAAACTCTGCGCACCTTTGCGTTAACCTTAGCGTACCTTTGCGTTTAAAAAAGGTAATTTTCTGCACCTTCATATTAAATTGGTATAAGTCCTAAAATGTTGAGATAAACACAGAAGGGAAGAAGAGTTAAACAGATAACTATTCATCCCTTCAATTAGTTTTATCGTCGAGAACGTCTGCGCAATCTATCAATCATAACTGCGGCAATAATTACCAAACCTTTGACAACTAATTGCCAGAAGTAAGACATATTCAACAGGGTTAAACCATTGTTGAGTACAGCAATAATTAATGCACCGAGAAGTGTACCGCCAATTGTACCAATACCGCCTGTAAAGCTGGTTCCACCGAGAATGACAGCCGCGATCGCATCTAGTTCATAACCCTGTCCTAACATACCGGTGGCACTATACAGACGGCTGGCGCTCATAATTCCGGCTAAACCTGCTAGTAATCCACTCACGCCATAAACAAACAGCATGACGCGATTGACTTTGATACCTGTTAATCTGGCGGCTCTTTCGTTACCACCTACGGCGTAAATTTGTACACCTAATACTGTTTGTCTCAGTACAAACCAACTCACAGCCACAGTCAATAAAGCAATGATTACTAGCCAGGGAAGGGGGCCGACATAGCTATTACCTATCCAAGCAAAGTTGATATTCCGGTTAATTACTGTTGTACCATTAGCAACTAAGAATGCTGCACCACGTAGGGCAGTTAAGGAACCCAAGGTGACAATAAATGGTGGTACATCTAAAAAGGTAATTAACGCACCGTTGAGCAAACCTAACAGCAATCCGGTGACTAAAGCCGCAGGAACAGCTAGCCAACCTAACGCCGGTAGTAGAGATACTAATACCGCAACTACGGCAGAAACAGCCAAAATTGAGCCGACGGAAAGGTCAATACCTCCGGTGAGAATCACAAAAGTCATCCCCGTTGCCAGGACAATATTAATTGAAGCCTGACGCAAGATGTTGACGGCGTTACCGGCTGTCATAAAATTAGGACTCAGCAGCGCAAATAGAATGCAGATGATTACCAAAATCGGTAAAATCCCGGCAACTTGCAGTAAATTGTTGATGGATTTGCGCTGGCGTTGGGAATTCTCGCTTGGTCTTCTGTTGACTGGTCTTAAGGTTTGACTCATGATGCTAGTACCTCCGATGCTCCTGTTGCATAATGCATAATTTTTTCTTGGCTAATTTCTTTACCGGGACTGTCGTCTAGTTCGCCGACTAACTCCCCTTCGCGCATAACTAAAACGCGATCGCTCATTCCCACAATTTCTGGTAGTTCGCTGGAAACCATAAGAATTGCAACCCCTTGGGCGGCTAAATCGCTGATAATCCGGTAAATTTCGCTTTTAGCACCGATATCTACGCCCCTGGTCGGTTCATCTAGCATCAAGACTCTGGGATTAATCGCCAACCACCTGGCTAGCAGGAGTTTTTGCTGATTCCCCCCGGAAAGATCCACGGCGCGAATTTCTAAATTAGCCAGCCGGATATGAAAGTTTTCCACTGCATCCGCAGCAATCTTATTGACTGAAGCCCAATTAACAATGCCACTTTTAGCATCTTGCTTGAGTCTATTAAGGCCAATATTCTTGCGGGAACTCATTTCTAGAAATAAACCTTGGTCTTTGCGATCTTCTGGGACATAGCCAATACCCACAGCGATCGCATCACTGGGAGAATTAATTTCGACTTTTTTACCGTTGAGAAATACTTCACCGCTAACTTTGCGATCGGCTCCAAAAATTAACCGAGATACCTCTGTCCTTCCCGCACCCACTAACCCAGACAATCCGAGAATTTCCCCTGCACGCAGTTGAAAGCTGGCGGGTTTAACTTTGCGCCCATCGCTAATATTTCTCACTTCCAGCACCACCGCGCCGGGATTGGTTTGGCGTTGATGTTCGTAAAAGTCCTGCATCGAACGACCAACCATCATCTGTACTAAGCGCTGAGGCGTAATTTCGTCCCGCGTCAAACTCCCAATATATTGACCATCCCGCAGCACACTAATCCGGTCAGCCAAGGCATAGATTTCTTCCATGCGGTGACTAATATAGATAATGGCAATGCCATCGTTGCGCAGTTTGCGAATTACCTCAAACAACCGTTCAGTCTCTCTGTCAGATAAAGCGGCTGTTGGTTCATCCATCACCAAAATCCGGCTGTTATCTTTCAGCGCCCTCGCAATTTCTACTTGCTGCTGTTCCGCGATCGCCAAAGTACCGACAATATCTGTAGGTGCAAAACTCGCCCCCAAGCTATCTAACACGCGCTGGGCTTCGAGTTCCATACCTTTACGGTCTAAAAATTGACCTTTTTGCAACTCGCTACCCATAAACATGTTTTCGGTAACAGTTAAATTGGGTGCAACGTTCAATTCCTGATAAATCAGATTAATTCCGGCTTGTCTGGCTGTACCCGGATCGGTAATTTTCACTGCTTTACCATTAATCCAAATCTCGCCTTCATCAGCAATATAAGCCCCAGCCAGGATTTTCATCAAAGTGCTTTTACCAGCACCATTCTCACCCATCAAGGCGTGAACTTCTCCCGGATAAATAGTCAAATTCACACCTTGCAAAGCCGGAACACCATGAAATCTTTTAGCAATCCCGCGCATTTCTAAGACAGGGCTAGCCGTCGCGGGTGGAGAAAAATCTCTTTCAATATTTGTTGTCATAAATAATCAGTCGTAAATACCGAGTTGCTGTCAAAATTCAAAAATAATTTTGAATTTTGAATTTTGAATTTTGAATTTTGAATTTTTCCCTACCACCCAGTCGATTTACTCACGTTCTCTTTGGTAATCAACTTGGCGGGTATCAAAATGTTTGGTGATGCTGGTTTTTTGCCATTCAAGATATCGTTACCTACTTGAACTGCTTTTACAGTCATCCCTCTGGGGTTTTGCGTAGCTGTGGCTGCATAGAGGCTATCTTTAGTAGCGATCGCTTCTAAGGCTTCGGGTGCGCCGTCAACTCCCACAATAAAAAAGTCTCTGCGTTTGGCTTGGTTAGCAGCTAAATCTACACCCACACCACTAGGATCGTTGATGGCAAAGACAGCATCAATTTTGGGGAAAGTTACTAGCAAATCGCTCATTACTCTCAATCCCCCATCGCGGCTACCTTCTGCGTTTTGGTCTTTAGAAAGTAGTTTGATATTGGGATATTTAGCTAACACTTTTAAGCAACCATCCACGCGCTGAATGACTGAAGTTACTGGCGGCCCGTTAACTATCACAACATTGCCTTTACCTTTGAGGCGATCGGCAATATATTGACAGCTAATTTCTCCAGCTTGCACGTTATTAGTAGTAACTGTAGCATCTACTTCTGCTTCTACAGGTGTATCTACTGCAATCACAATTGTCCCTGCTTTTCTGGCTTGCTCCACAGCTGGTCTGATACCTTTACTATCAGCAGCATTGAGAACAATCAAGTCAGTATTCGCCGCCACAAAATTTTCTATTTGATTAAATTGCTGATTTAAGTCATAGCCGCTAGAAACTACAGTGACTTTGACATCATTACCACCAATTTTTTGCGCTTCTTTCTCCGCACCTTTAGCCATGACTACGAAGAAAGGATTGCTTAAATCGCCTAAAGTTACGCCAACAGAACGTAATTTGCGATTGCGATCGCTCTGATTAGTCTGCGTACTTGTATCAGTAACGTTTTTTGTATTAGTGGTATCAGTATTAGTTGCTGTATCACTATTAGGAGATACGTTTGTGCAGCTAACCAGCGTACCGCTAACAATACTTAATAAAGTAGCTGCCACACCTGAAGTCAAAGGAATTTTTTTCACATTCATCTAATCCTATAACGCATTTAAATTCAACAAAAATCAGCAGAATATAAATCACGCTTGCTATGAATTAGAAACGCCTTTTATCTCATAAGGGTTTCGAGATTTGTCCCCAATATTTAGGGTATACCCAGGAAAATACAAGGTTTTCTAGATGTCTTTCACATTAAACGTAAATTTTAAAAGTCATCACCATCGAAAGGCTTAAACTAGGGTTTGGTTATTTTAATTTTTGTTAAACATCTTGTTGGTTAGACTTCATGCACAGGTGTGCATAACTGCTGATTTTTATTTTTGCACACCTGTGCATAAAAACCATGTTAAGTTTAATTACGTCACCTCCAACAATGTTGTAAAGATGAGTAAGCGAAAAATTTCCATTGAAGATATTGCGCGTCAAGCAGGCGTTTCGCACTCTACAGTTTCCCGCGCTTTACGAGACAGTCCTTTAATTAGCGCCAAGGTGCGGGAGGAAATTAAAAAACTAGCGCAGGAAATGAATTATGTTCCAAATGCGATCGCTCAAAGTTTACAGAATCAACGTACTTATACAGTTGGGGTAGTTGTCACCTCTATCGCCGATCCTTTTTTTGGCGAATTGGTAGAAGGAATTGAACAAGTTGCGAAACAAGCCGGTTTAAATCTCTTATTAAGTGCTTCACATGGAGATTTTGAGCAAGAAATCGCTGCAATTGAGAATTTTCACTATCGCCGAGTAGACGGAATTTTAATCGCCGACTCCCGTATTAGTAAACACTACACCCAGCAGTTAACCCCATTTACCGTACCAACGGTTTTAATTAACATCGACACAGAAGACAAAGACGACATATTTCACTCAGTTGCGATCGACGATCGCTTAGGTGGTAGTTTAGCCGTAGAACATTTAATCAAACTGGGACACAATGCAATTGGCTATCTAGGTGTAGGCGATGGAAGCAAAGCCGAACAGCAGCGCCTCGAAGGATATAAAATGGCGCTAAATCAAGCAGGTTTACCACAAAATCCTGATTGGGTTGCAATTTTTCATCGAGATCAGGAAACAATTAACGATATTGATATCGGTAAAAAAATGCTATCTCAACTAGTTGCAGCTGGAGTCACGGGCATTTTTTGCTACAACGATATGGTCGCAGTTGGCGCGCTTTTAGCTTGTAAAGAACTAGGTATTTCCGTACCGCAAGATTTAAGTTTAGTAGGATTTGATAACATTGCTCTCGCTAGTTATATTACCCCACCACTCACCACAGTTAGCCAACGCATGTCAGAAATGGGTGAGGTAGCAATGACGATGTTATTAGATTTATTTCAAGGTAAAACAGTAGAAAATCAAATTTTATCTCCCTTTTTAGTCAAAAGGGCTAGTAGTGCGACAGTAATTGTACGAAAAAATTCAGCAATCTCTGTATAATATGGGGCTTACGCAAACTCTACAACTTCTTGGCGTCTTGGCGTCTTCTCTGCGAGACGCTACGCGTTGGCGGAAGCCTCTCGCAGAGAAGGCGGTTCAATAAATTAAGGTTTCTGGTAATTTTTGCGTAACTGCTGTAATATTCATCCTGCTTGTTTTTTACTTTACTTCGCCCCTCGCAACTGGCTGCTGACTTCTTTCGGGAATTAACCCAGCTTGCTCAATCGCCTGTTGTCCCTGAGCAGTTGCTAAAAGTCTTAGATAAGCTTCGCCAACTTGTTGTTCCTTACCCTGGTTCTGCTTAATCACCACAAATAATTTAGAAGTTATGGGATACTTACCATTGGCGATCGCTTCTGTATTCAGTTGATTGCGTTTTTGCGGACAATCATTGGCGCTGACAAAAGGTTCGCGGTAGGGGGGAATTAACTCTGCGCTAGTTAAGCCTAAAGGTAGAGGTTTAACTGAACATTGATGTACTACACCCCTAGCTGAAGCGTAATATACTCCCCCAGGGGTTTGCTTGAGTCGGCGTAATGCTTCTGTGGTGGAGTAAACATACTGTACGTTAGCACCAAGAGACTGCCGATCTAAAACTTGCTTACCAGAAGTTAAAACCACATCGGCATTTTCGGGAAATTGCGACAAAGGAGTAATCGGAAGATCCTCACCCCCTACCTGCTTCCAGTTAGTAATTTTTCCTGCATAAATTTGTTGCAATTGCTCGACAGTCAAGCCAGAAACTTTCAGCCCTGGGTTAACTACTACGGCTACCCCATCAATTCCCACTTGACGTTCTTCTAGGACAAAACCTCGCTGCTGGGCTAAATTTTTTTCTTCAGCAGTCAGGGGACGAGAAGATTGGGTAAAATCTAATTTTCCCTCAAGTAGCATCCGAATACCAGACCCAGAACCAGGACTAGCATTTTCAGGATTAACGTAACGCAACTGTAGCTCCGGACGAAACACCTGGATTTGCGAATCTACTAATTGTCTGATGGGTGCCCAGGCGGTGCTACCACCGTAGTTAAATGAACCAATGGGAATATTTTTGACTGTATTAAAGTTAGAAGTAGCAACAGCAGAACTATTGACTGTACCGCTATTTTTAGCAGCCAAAGCACCATTATCAACTTGTAGGCGTGGTCTCAACCATAACCAAAGTCCACCAATGATTGCAACTGTCACCAATTCGCCAATAATTAGACCTCTAATCATTTGCACAGCGTCTTGACTCAGGGGAACACGCTTACTGCTATCATTAGTCATCTTTAGTATCTTCCTGTAATATGAGTGAGTGTTCAGTAAGATAGAATCAATAAACAGGTTAATCTTTGAGGCAAATGCTTATTTAATTAATTCTCTAATTTTTTAGTAGATACTAAATGCAATCTTCATCAAGATTAGATAAGACTTGCGCTCAATTACGGTTAGCTTCTTGAAGAAAACTTTATATTCATGACTATATATAAATTGTTTAAGTAATCTTACTTAATTGCAGCCTTTACAAAAACCGTAACATGTTCAGCAGCAAGTTACTAGGCGATCGCTATCAGGTTGTGGAAGTTTTGAGCCAAGGAGCGTTTTGTCAAACCTACAAGGCTCAAGACACCTACTTTCCCAGTTATCCTTACCGCGTTGTTAAACATTTTTTACCTAGTAGTAAATATTCAATTCCCTTAGAAATACGCAGACGGTTATTTACTAGAGAAGTAGAAGCACTGAAAAAACTCAGTAACTATGACCTAGTACCTAATCTTTTAAGTAGTTTTGAAGAAAATCTTGAGTTCTATTTAGTACAAGAATTTATCGAAGGACATCCTCTGAGTGCAGAACTAGCGCCGGGAAAATGCTGGACAGAAACTCAGGTTTTTCAACTCTTGTATGAGATTTTAACTATCCTGAATTTTGTCCACAGTCACGGGCTAATTCATCGAGATGTGAAACCCCACAATATTATTAGACGCCAGCAAGATAATCGCTTAGTTTTAATAGATTTTGGTGCTGTCAAGCCAATTTGGAATCACTTAATTAGAGGTCAAGATCAAACAGCAATTATTACACCTATTGAACAATATACTACTATTGCGATCGGTACCCCTGGCTATATGCCCAACGAGCAACAGCGAGGTAAACCAAGGCTCAATAGCGATATTTATGCTTTGGGTATGATTGGTATTCAAGCACTAACGGGGATACATCCAACACAATTATCAGAAGATTCCCATACAGGTGAAATTATTTGGCAACAATCAGCACAAGTAAGTCATGGATTAGCCGCAGTACTAAATAAAATGGTGCGCTATCACTTTCAAGATAGATATAAATCGGCAAAAGAAGCATTAAATGCATTACTAGCCCTAAATAATTTTCATAACCTTCAGCAAGATTCGGGTAACATTAAATTTCAAGAATCAAAACCTTTAGCTGAAAATGAAGCTAACCAATTTTTTCAGCTTCAGGAATTAGCATCCTTAGCCAAAGAATCCAAGAATATTACACTAGCAGACACTCTATTACCATCTACCAAACTTTCCGAGCAAAGTGAAGAATCTCAAGATGTTTCATTAGTGCCAAATAATTATACTAGCCAAACGAACAATAGTACTATTGCGGCTCCACAAAAGCCTGCTTTGCTGATTGGGTTAGCAGTAGGCGTATTTTCTGGTTTAGTTTTAATGATTGTTAGCTACTGGTCTGTACAAATAGTAGCTCCTACTCCCCAAATTCAAGATTTACGCCTACAAATGCCAAACGAATCGCCTTGAAACCTGATTATGATTGTCTTTGTTGAGTTGTTGGTGCTTGAAGATTAGGTTGCACGCTATCTCTATGAATCAAGAACGCTACAATCCCCACAACAACAAAGTTAGTAATCATCAACCCAAGAGCCGTCCATATCCAAATTTTAGTTTTTGAGTTATTTGCTAATTCGGTTGGATAGGGTTCGCGATTCATGGTTTGCCTCCACAACAACCCAATAGATAATAATTTATTGTATCTCTACTGCTAACACATTATAAATAACCACCCAGTAAGCTAAAACCTAGAAAGCTCCTAACTAAGTTAATAGTTAAGAGCTTTCTGCTATTATTGGTTAATTTTCCGTTGATTTATGGTGATGAAACCTAATTCCTAAAAATATGTCGTAAACAAACTCAAAAAAATCTTTCTTTTGTAATAATCCTGAAGTTTGATAACAGCCTTTTTCATCTAACAGAGGTTTCATCAAATGGTAGGTAGGCTGATAGTTATACCAGGGAATTGAAGGCCATAAATGATGAATTAGGTGATAATTTTGTCCCAAAATTAGGATATTGAGAATGGGGTTAGGATAGACGCGAGCATTTTTCCAGCGATCGCGCTCGACAAAGGGACGATGGGGTAGATAATCAAAGAATAATCCCAATGCTATACCCACAATAAATGCTGGGATAAACCAGAAATTGAGAATGTAGCCTAAAAAGTGATACTGAACGGAAATATAAACAATTGTAACGACTATTAAACGGCTGATAAACCATTCTAGTAGTTCGTAGTTACGCCACAGTCGCCTCTGAAAGAAAAATACTTCATGGTACAAAAACCTGACTGCAATTAGCCACAACGGCCCGCCTGTGGAGACATAATGATCTGGATCGTCTTTGGGATGATTTACGTGAGCGTGATGTTGCAAATGAACTCGCGTAAATACTGGAAAAGCAAAAGCCAGGATCAGCGCACTACCATGCCCTAACATCGCGTTAATAATTTTATTGCGATGGGCAGCTTGATGACAGGCATCGTGAATTACTGTCCCCGAACAATGCAAAGCTAAGGTATTAATACTAAAGCATAGCCAGTGCGGCCATTGCCACAGCCAGTAACCAAAGTTAGATAAAACTAGCATGGTGACTGCGGTAAAAAATAGCAGCATTGTTGGGTTAAAATCACCTGGAGGCGCTAAAAATTCCTTAGGCGGGATTGTCAGTGGCTTCTTTGCCTCCGACGTGAGCATTATGAACTCCTTACTCTCTCAAATATTACGAATATACGATAAATATTAGTAAATAATAAACTTTTATAAATTTTTGTATCGCAAATTGTCCTAACCACATTGCCAATGGTGTCAATAAATCAAGCTATGATTGCCAACTAGACTTGAGTATTTGTGAGCAATTGGAGTTGAAAAATACCTGAGAATGGCAAAGTCAGGCGATCGCCTCAGGCATTGATTGAACCAACTATGGTGTACGATAACAAGTCTATCCCACTGCTTTGTAGCCCTAATACAGCTTGGCGTCATGAATATACTATTCCATGACAGCGATTACAAGGGAAAATCCCTAGCCCCTAATCTCTAGTTTTATACCCTGCTGTACTAGCCTTTATTCCCCTTGTGCGCTGCTGTCATCTTGATTGATATAGCAGTGACGGAAATAAAACTGCCCCTTAATTTACGATGGTTTCCTAGATAGATCCTAGAATCAGCCCCTATGCAATTAAGAGATTCTCTACGCCGCACCAAAATTGTTGCTACTATTGGGCCTGCCACTAGCAGTCCAGAAATGCTCAAAGCGATTATTGAAGCGGGTGCAACCACACTCAGGTTAAACTTCTCCCACGGAAGTCATGACGACCATCAACGCAGTATCCGCTTAATTCGGCAAACCGCTTTTGAACTAAATCAGCCAGTGGCAATTCTCCAAGATTTGCAAGGGCCAAAAATTCGCTTGGGGCGGTTTGAAAATGGGTCTATAGTTTTAGCAAAAGGCGATCGCTTTACCTTGACCAATCGCCCAATTATCGGTACACAAGAAATTAGCTGTGTAACCTACGATTATCTAGCCGACGAAGTCCCCGTAGGTGCCAAAATTCTCCTCGATGATGGACGAGTAGAAATGGTAGTCGAGGAAATTAACCGCGATAAAGGCGATTTGCATTGTCGCGTTACCGTAGCTGGTAAACTTTCTAACAATAAAGGCGTTAACTTCCCCGGAGTTTACCTTTCGATCAAAGCCATGACCGACAAAGACCGCGAGGATCTAATGTTTGGTCTCGATCAGGGTGTAGATTGGGTAGCGCTGTCCTTTGTGCGCAATCCCCAGGACATCATGGAAATTAAAGAATTGATTTCCAGCACCGGGAAGAATGTACCGGTAGTTGCCAAAATCGAAAAACACGAAGCCATTGAGCAAATGGAAGCCGTTTTAGCTTTGTGTGATGGCGTCATGGTAGCTAGAGGCGATTTAGGGGTGGAACTGCCAGCCGAAGACGTACCAGTACTGCAAAAGCGGCTAATTGCTACAGCCAATCGTTTAGGGATTCCCATCATCACCGCCACGCAAATGCTAGACAGCATGGTGAGTAATCCTCGTCCCACTCGCGCCGAAGTATCCGATGTAGCAAACGCGATTTTGGATGGTACAGATGCAGTCATGCTTTCCAATGAAACTGCCGTAGGTAGTTACCCAGTGGAAGCGGTAGCAACTATGGCTAGGATTGCCGAGCGCATCGAACAGGAAGAACGACAAAACGCTAATCGTTTGTTGAGAGATACCAGACGTTCCATTCCCAACGCCATTAGCCAAGCTGTGGGACAAATTGCCGAACAGTTGGGTGCAGCAGCCATTATGACCTTAACCCAAACTGGTGCAACCGCCCGAAACGTCTCTAAATTCCGTCCCCAGACACCAATTTTGGCAATTACACCCCATGTAAATGTGGCGCGACAGTTGCAAATGGTGTGGGGAGTCAAGCCGCTATTAGTTTTAGAATTACCCTCAACTGGTCAAACTTTCCAAGCTGCAATTAATGTGGCTCAAGAAAATAAACTCTTAACAGAAGGCGATTTGGTGGTGATGACAGCTGGTACACTCCAAGGGGTTTCCGGCTCAACCGATTTAATTAAAGTGGAAGTAGTGACGGCAATTCTCGGTCAGGGAATTGGACTAGGACAAGGCTGTGTTAGCGGTCGTGCTAGAGTCGCTCATAAAGGTCTGGATGTGAGTAACTTTAATCCTGGAGATATTTTAGTTGCTTCTCGCACCACTGCCGATTTTGTTGAAGCAATTCGCAAAGCATCGGGAATTATTACAGAAGACGAAAGCCTAACCAGTCATGCAGCTATCATTGGCTTGCGTCTTGGCGTACCAGTAATTGTAGGTGTCAAAGAAGCAACAAAAGTCATTAGAGATGGAGCAATTTTAACTTTGGATATGCAACGGGGTTTAATTTACTCTGGTGCTGTGGGAACACCTTAGAAAATTCAAAATTCAAAATTCAAAATTCAAAATTATTTTTTGGGTTTTGAATTCTTGGTGAATAGTTAAGTAGTGGGAGCATCTTGCTCCCTAATCTTCGTAGCGGACTAGAGAGCCATCACTACTCCAGGTTTCAAAATGGACGAAGTTTAACTGAAGCGAAAGTGAAAACTCCATCTTCATCGTCGGATTTACTAGATAACTGTTCTAGATTGTGCAAAAATTACGTTTATAGGCTGATATCTCTCCAGAGTTTTGCCTCGGTAAAGCGGCTTAAATGTTTCACGTTAGTAGTAGCGATCGCAACATAACGACCAGGAAATTCTTCTGTTAACATTTGCCAGTGGCTACAAATAATTATATCCACATCAAGACTTTTGTCATCTGCTATAGGAATACCTTGACTACGCGCAGTAGCCCAAAGTACAGATGCTTTTTTCAGTAATTCTGAAGTTATGGGTAAGAAATTTATAATTTCTCGAAGTTTGTCTAAGTTCTCAATAACAGGAAGTTGAGGTTGCTTTTGGTATGTTAAAATCAAACTTCTTCTAATCTCATAATCACACAATTCAGAAGAACAAACATTAATTCCACGAGAAAGTAACTTGTAAAGCCATTCTTCACAATCACTGACTTCACCAGTTTTATATGGGTTAGCGAGAATCCCTAGCACGCCTGAATCGATAAAAACTATCATGATTCTGAATATAATTTTTGTCCGGGAAGTCTTTGCGCATCAACAATTTTTTTAAATCGTTCAAATAATTCTTGTCGCTGTAATGATTCAGTATCAGACATATTTTTATGTTCTTCCATAAGTTTAGCTAACAGTTCCATAGGGCGTTGATTTTTCCGAATTTGTTCTTCTTTATCCCATCCTGATTGATGATTGCTAACTGTATTGTCTTTATCTAGTTGCAACAGTTTTTTTACAGCCTGAGCATCCAAGAATTCTAAATCAATAGGATGGGGATATCCTTCTAAAATCAATTGATAACTACTATCGCCATTATTGCTAACTGGAAGCAGTGCAATAAAACGAGTAATATTCAAGATTTTGCCACTAGGTAGTTCGATTGATGTAGTCATTTAGCAGATTTGGAATATTTACAGATTAATTTTACCAAGTTCTCTATTCCTCATTTACGACTACAAATAGCGAGATAAGACTTCAGCAGTGGCTTTTCCGGTTTTTTCCCAGCTAAATTCCTTAGCTCTAGCGATTCCTTGAACCGAAAGACGCGATCGCAATCCTGAATCATTAGCCACAGCCTGCATAGCAGCAGTAATTTCCCCTGTATCATAGGGATTGATAAGAATCGCCGCATCGCCAGCTACCTCTGGAAGGGAAGAAATATTAGAAGTAATTACAGGAGTACCACAAGCCATTGCTTCTAAAACAGGTAAACCGAAACCTTCCCAGAGACTCGGAAAAACGAGTGCGATCGCACTATTGATAATTTTTGGTAATTCGCTGTATGCAACATAGTCCAAAAATTTCACCTGATTAGCAATACCCAATTCCTCAGCTTGTGCTTGTAAAGTAGGAGTATAACGCTTATCCGATGGGCCAGCTAACCAAAGTTCGTAATTACTATTATTAGGTAAATTAGCAAATGCTGTAATTAAACGCGCCGGATTTTTGTGAGGATTATGTCTTCCTAAATGAAGAAAATAGTTTTGCTTCGGTAAATTTAAATCAAAAAAATTATTGCTGTCATACGCCAACGGAATCGGCGTAATTTTATCTTCAGTAACCCCTAAAAAACTAATCAAATCTTGAGCCGTATTTAGTGAATTACATATTATATGCTCTGATTGTTGACTAACAGCAGCAATATAATAATTGCAATAAATTCTTTGACTTAAGGAAAAGTATTGTGGGAACCTTAAAGCAATTAAATCATGAGCCGTAATAATATAAGAACAGTTAGAAAATAACGGAGCTTCAGGAATAGGAGAAAATAAAAGTGTAGATTTAAGCCTTTGATAAACCTTTGGTAAATAAAATTGTGTCCAAAGCAAGCGTTTATAATGACCTTTTATACCAAACTCAGTAGTAATATTGCTAGGAGATTTATAGCATTTTACATCTGCAATCTCCATTGGACTTAATACATTTATCTCTAAATCTTTTAATGCTGGTAATAAATTAAGGCTGTAGCTTAACCAGCCAGTTGGTTGTGTTGGTGCAAACGATAAATTAGCTAGTATAGACATAAAAATTAAACAGAAGCTTTACTGAGTTCCTGAATTTGTAACAGTATGTTTCTTGAATTGAAATAACAACATAATAATTTTTAAACAATTAGGATTAGTTGTAGCAATATATTCTCTAAAAAATTTTGCAAAAAGATACAACCGCAATAATATTTGTTCCCAAAGAGGGCGATGTTTTTGATAATAGTAAAGTTGGCTGCGTCTGTATTCAATAGACATAGCATTTGCAGACTTCTGCACTGAGTACCCTTTTAAATGAATTAAAGATACATGAGGCGTGTAGATTATTTTATATCCTTGATTTTGCGCTCTTTGGCATAAATCTGATTCTTCAAAATACATAAAGAAGTTTTCATCAAATCCACCTAAAGCATTAAATAGACTAGCACGAATAAAAAAAGCAGCACCCACCACAATATCTACTTCTTGGATTTCTTGGAATTTCTCCTCAAGTAATTTTAGATGCGCCGCATCTCTTGCAGCTTGATGCAGTCTACGCGATTGATATTCACCCTTAATTCCAATTGCTGGTGAAACAGAAATTTGCAAACTTCCATCAGGATTTAGTAATTTTGTTCCAATAATTCCTACTTCTGGATGGCTATACATTACCTCAATTAAATGCGGTAAAACGTTACTTATAAGTATAGTATCAGTATTTAGTAAAAACAAAAATTCCCCAGTTGCTACTTTCACACCAGCGTTATTTCCTGCTCCAAAACCGCGATTTTCCGATTGTCTAATTAAATGGACATGACGATATTTCTCTGCAACTAATTCTGCACTACCATCACTAGAAGCATTATCTACAAGGATAATTTCATAATTAGGTGTATCAATAAATGTTTCTATAGAGTTTAAACAATCTGGTAAAACATCTATGCCATTATAATTAACTAAAATAATTGATACTAATATATGACTCTGCGCCATCATCTTTATATTACATACAATAATAATTTATAATCTCCAAAAAATACAAAATTAATTTTTACATCATTACAAAATGACAAAAAACTAATAATGCTTATTATAAAATTTCACTGTTTCTAATAAATATTATTGACTTTTTTAGAAATAAAAATAATACTTTAAAAGAAACATAACTAATGTTTTTAATATATAATTTATGATGGTTTTTTAATAGTTGAATGTATGAGTATCTAGAATGTTCTTTCTTCATCAATGTTGCCATAGAACTAGAGCTTTTTCTATAAAAAAATAGAACTTTGGGAATTCTGTATACATCTCTACCCAACTCAATGATAGACAACCAGAAATCGTGGTCTTCCCATCCATAAATCATCTTGGAGTTATATCCACTAGTACTTAACCAATCAGATTTTCTAAATAAGCCTGAGCAAAAAATTACATTCTTTATTAAGATATCTGGAAATCTATATTCAGGCAGTTCCCACTTACCAGTTTTCTCTCCAAAGAACTCTGCTTCACAATAAACTATTCCCAGGTTCTCATTAGATTCTAATAATTTAACGGCTTCTTCAATATATGTATTGCCAATCTTATCATCAGCATCTAGTGGTAGTATATACTTGCCACGAGATACCTTTATGCCATGATTGCGAGCCGCAGCAAGACCTTGATTATTTGTGTTAATAACTAGAGTTTCTGGTTGGTTAAAATTCTTTAAAATTTTAATAGTTTCTGGATTTGTAGAGCCATCATTTATAATAATGATTTCAAAATTTTGGTAAGTTTGATTTAAAATAGATCCTACAGACTCATCAAGATATTGACCTTGGTTGTAGCAAGGAATAATGACTGAAACAGTGGGACTTTCCTGGCTCATAATTTTTTATAGCTTTTTAATTCCAGTTGTTTAATCTACTGAAAGAATGAATGCAATCTGTGGTTTGGCTAAGTTGCAATCATTATCAAAATCGTAAGTATCTCCGGCTCTAATGTGCTGGTATTTTCTTTCTCAAGAATAGCCAACCTCCTGAGATATTATATTACAGTAGATTGCAACTATGTGAGGTAGAGATTATCGTCAAGGCACAACAAAGTCGGTAAAGCCGTCGAATGAATTGGCTCACCTATCACTGGACTTTATTACCTAAAAAACTCTGTAATTAGCTCTATAATGCTATTGTTGCTGATTCTAGTAGCCATATCAAAAATTTAAAGTCAAAAATTTGAAGTATGGTTAATTGCTATTAGAGATTGAAATTTACTTATGTCAGCATAAATATTATTTATATTTAATTTATTTTTGTTGCTAATATTTTGGATTTCAATCACATCCATATTCAAGCCATTTTCTTGTAAAATTTTTTCTAGAATAATATCTAACCGTAATGATAAGCCACTACCAACATTGTATACTTCTCCAGATATGCCATAATTTGTAATACTTTCATAATATTTTACTGCTTGTTGAATACTAATATAATCTCTATAGCTCCTTAAATCTCCTAACACAATTTTATCAATTAAACCTTTTTGGTAATCTTCAATTTGTTTATATATACGACCTATAAAAAGCTTTTCAGAGATACCTTTACCCATTAAATTAAAAGTACGAGCCATAACTATATCCAGCTTATGGACATGAAAATAAAAAAGCATCAAGTGGTTCTGATATACTTTAGTAAGCCCATAAATACTAATGGGATTTAAGCATTGATTCTCATTGACTGGATTATCTTCTTCTTTAATCAATCCATATTCTGCAGAACTTCCTATCAGCAAGACTCTACAACATATTTTCGCTTTGAGAATTGCCTCAAGTATGTTTCTTGTAGAAATTACGTTATTTAAATAATCAGTATTATAATCGTTAGAAAAGCTTCCTGCTAAATGGTAAATCTGCGCTGGTTTAATTGTTTCAATTAACTTATAAACTGACTCTTCATCTGTTAAATCACAATTAAAATAATTAGGGTGAGATTCTGATGAATTACGATAATTACAATAAACCTGAATTTCAGTATTTTTATTTAAGTGTTTAACTAGATGCCTTCCTGTAAAACCACTTGCTCCTGTAACTAATATTTTTATCATATAAGTCCCAATTTGTGCTTAAGTGCTGCATAATTTTCATTAGCATTGTCATAATCTTCTGGACGACCAATATCTAACCAATAGCCAAGAAATGGTTTAACTTCTATTTTCATCTTATTTTTAATACCATCTATCATTAAATTATCAAAACCGTATGGTTCTCCCTTAGTTAATCTTTCTATAACTCTACGATTTAAACAATAAACTCCCATACTTACATCGAAATTATATGTTGGCTTTTCTAAAAAGCTAACTATCATGTTTTGTTCATTGTATGTCAAGACTCCAAAATCAATTTTTGCTTCTCGCTTATATGTTGATACAGTAACGTCATTATTTGCTTCCAAATGATAATTATAGAAATTGAGATAGTCTAAATCGCACAAAATGTCACCATTCATTACTAGAAAATTCTCAGGGAGATCTTCAATCAGTGTTAAAGGCCCGATGGTGCTTAATGATTTCTCTTCCAAAGAATAATCAATTTTTACGTTCCACCGAGAGCCATCACCAAAAAAAGCCATAATTAAATTAGCCAGATGGTTGACTGCTAAAGTGATATGATCGAAACCTGAGCGGGCGAGTTGAATAATGATAATTTCCAAAATTGGCATTTCTCCGCCAATAGGAACAAGTGGTTTAGGTAAAGTAACTGTATACGGTTTTAAACGAGTACCCTTACCACCTGCTAGTATTACAGCTCTCATGACCTTCTCCTGATTAAAGATTATAAATTCCAGCTTTGTACTTTGCTAAGTTGCCCGGAATTTTAAACCATTCAATTGTTTCAGCAATGCCTTCTGATAAATTATAGTGAGAACGCCAGTTTGTTAAAGATAAAATTTTCTTATTGCACCCTAATAATCTATTAACTTCTGATTTATTAGGTCGTAAACGAGATACTTCACAAATAATTTTCGCTTGAGGATTTAGCTGTGCTATTAGTTCATTAGCTAGCTGACCAATTGATATTTCAATTCCACTAGCAATATTAATTTCTTCTCCAACTGTTTTATCTGATTTAGCAATTTCTACAAAAGCACTAGTAGTATCTTTGACATAATTAAAATCACGAGTTGGATCTAAACTTCCCAGAGTAATTTCATTTGCACCTGTTAGTAGCTGAGTTATGATAGTAGGTATAACCGCACGTGCTGACTGTCTAGAACCATATGTATTAAAAGGACGAACAATAGTAACTGGCAAGTTAAACGATCTATAAAATGATTCAGCAAGTCTATCCGCAGCAATTTTTGTTGCGCTATAAGGAGATTGACCTTGGAAAGGGTGTTTCTCATCAATAGGGACATATTGAGCAGTACCGTAGACTTCAGAGGTTGATGTGATTAATATTTTTTCTACTTGAAGCTTTCTCGCAGATTGTAATACATTTAAAGTACCTTTGATATTTGTATCAACATAAGAATCGGGAGAGTGATAAGAAAAAGGAATCGCAATTAGCGCAGCTAGATGGAAAACAACTTCACATCCATTCATAGCAGTTTCGACACCATTAGGATCGCGAATATCTCCCGCAAATATTTCTATACTCTTTAACTGCTGTTCTGTAAGAGACTCGAGCCAACCCCATGAATTGAAAGAGTTATAGTAAACAAATGCTCTAATTTTGCATTTTTCTTCTATCAGCCTTTCTACAAGATGGCTACCAATAAAGCCGTCTGAACCAGTAACTAAAACTTTTTTATTTTGCAGTTCCATTAACGCTACCTAAGAAATTATTAAATTGGTTACTTTTTTAAAATAGATAAAAAGGCATCCTTGTATTCATTTTTCATCCGAGTAATATCTAAATTTTGTAAAGCAGAATATCTAGCATTTGCTTTCATTTTATTATGTAATTCTTTATCTAAAAATATTTGTTTAATATTAGCAACAAATCCATCTATATCTGAAGAATCACAGACAAATCCATTGTATCCATCGGTAATTACAGAAGGAATATCACCTACTTTAGAGGCAACGACAGGGATACCTAATGATAATCCCTCCATTAATATTATGGGTATACCTTCAATCTTAGAAGGTATAACTAATAAATTTGTAATTTTTAAATATAATTTGTTATCATCCACAAACCCCGGAATAAAAATTTTATCTGTCAGATTCCAATCTACTACTTTTTCTTTTATATTCTTATATTCAGGCCCATTACCTATCATAATAAAATACATATCATCATAGTCTTTTAACATTTTTACAATCTGCAAAAATGTTTCGGGGCATTTTTCTTCAGAAAATCTACCCATATAGGAAACAATAAATTTATCTTGAGGAATAATGTTACTATCAAGTATTGGTTTTTCGTCTACTTTGGTTGGGTTAAATTCGTTCTGAGTATCAACACCATGTATAATCACACGAGTTTTATCTTCCAGTTCGCCAAATTTACTCAATAAAACATTTTTGATAGCTTCACTAGCTAATATATTTAAATCAATAAATTTTGCATATTTACGATTATTATTTATATGTCCGTATTCGTTAAACAATTGATCGACAATCTTAATTGAGGGGAAATCTCTTTTAAGATCTGGCAATATTTTATAAAAGTATGTAGAACCTACAAGAAAAATAATATCTATTTTACGAGATTCAATAAAGTAGTAAATAAAATCTTTCCATCTTGCTTCCGATGGTAAAAAATTACATAAATGATATATTTCTTTAGTAATTTGCTCATAGCGATGCGTGTTATCACCCAAGTTAGCATCTGTTTTGATTGTTGTCATTACAGATATATTAAAATCATTTTCATTTAAATGTTGGGCAATTTGCAGCAATATTGTATCTGCACCACCTGTAATCACAAAAGGTAGCGCAAAAAGGATATTTTTTTGATGATTTTTTGTTTCTTTGATATATGAATTTATCAGGTTGATAGTACCATTTATCACCCGGCACTCTTCTGTATTTGTTTTCCAAGAGCGAGCATAGTTTTTGGGAGTAAGATATTTTTTATTAAAACTACAAATAACTTTTATCTGTTCTTGATAACTAGCAATTTCAGGATGATTACTTAAACTTGATTTACTGTGAATACGATAAAGCATTAAAGTCTCAGGAATATTAGTTGCTCTGGCACCAAGAGCCATAATTCTTAACCACAAATCCCAGTCTTCAGAAATGTGTTCTTTACCAATTCCATAATCATGATATCCATTTGCTAACGTCCACATTTTTTTTGAGAAAACAGCCACTGTCGAAAATTGATTCGCTTGGACAATATTATCTAATCTAGGCTGGGGAGCTATTTGCCATACACAGTCTGAATCTTCAAAACATTGAACGGCAGTTGAGACTATATCGTAAGCATAAGTTTCTAATAAAAAGACAGCTTTTTCCAGGTAAGTTGGTTGAAGTTTATCATCTGCATCTAAACAACATATATATTTACCTGTCGCTCTTTCTATACCAAAATTCCTATTGTCACCGACTAAATGGCGACTTTCCCGATAATAAATTTTTGTCTTTGGTTTGTTTAAAGATTTCAAAATTGAAATTGTTGAATCATCTGTTGAACCACCATCAATGACGATAATCTCGAAGTTGCGAAAAGTCTGAGACAGTACAGAATCAATAGCCTCTTCTACGTATTTGCCGTAGTTAAAACAAGGAATAATGACACTCACTAAAGGTCTATCTTCGTACCATTTTTCTTGCCTGATATTTCTAATTTGAAAATTCGGTAACTTCCGTAATCCTTTTTGAATAAACTTTGATAATTTTGATAGTTTTAATAATTTTTTTAAACTAATTGGCTCATCTTCATTTAAAATACCGATAAGCCTTCTGAATTGAAACCATTTTTGTCTCAGTTTCCAAAATTTGCTACTTTCGATTGCGGTTAGATTAGCCTGAGATTTTTGCAATTGCGCTTGCAATTTTTCTATTTCCAGATTTTTATTTTCAAGTTGTGAAACAAAGTATTCCTTAGCATTCAAATATTGAGCATTGTCTGTAGAAAGCTTAATATATTGTTGCCCTAAAAATAAAATAAATAAATCTGATAATTCACAATCAAGAATCCATGAACTGGCTATGTAATTAACAATATTTTCTAACACATGAAGATCGTTTATATATTTTATGTAAAGCATCAAGTAGTTTTGCAAATCTTTTCTATTTAATTTTTTTAAATCATCAAGTGTTAATTGCTGAAGATTATTACCTATGGAAAACAGCATCTTCATTCTTGATTCATCGCTACTAACAAAACCGATGATTGTGGAACCAAAATTATCAAAATTAACAATTCTTCCTATATATTCTTGCCCAAAAAAATGTAACGTTATTTTTTTAAAACTCTGTTCCGTGAAGTAGTAAATATGCTCAAGTGAAGAATTAAACCAGTGTTTATCTGCATTTTCATTGAAAGTTAAACAAGGTATTTCAAAAAATAAAAACCCATCAGGCTGTAATATATTTTTTATTTGGGCAAAAACATCAGTTAATTGTGGAATATGTTCCAATACAGCCCAGGCAGTTACTACATTAAACTTTTGTTCTTCGTTAAAATCAATATTTATAAAACTATTATTGTAAACTTTGTAACCTTTTCTATGACAAATTTCTGCGTATTCGCTATTATACTCTACACCTGATAATTTTTTAAACCCATACATCTTAGCTAAATCTAAAAATATTCCATTACTACAACCCAAATCAAAAAGGCTATCTCCTGTCTTAACTAAATCTATTAAAGCGATAGCCCAGATAAAATAACTATGTTGAATCTCTTGATAATTTATATAGCCTATTTCATTTTCATCACCATCAGATTTAATCGACTTTTCGTAATAGTCAAGTTCATAAAAACTTTGCAAATTTTTTGGGTATTTTTCAACAAATCCTAGTCCACAATTGCTACAAATAAGAACCCAAATTTTGTCAGATCTTTGTTTGTATTTTGAGATTTTTTCGCTAGCACAAAATGGACATTTAGTATTTTCATTAAATTCTTGGTGTTTCATAAGACTATGCTGAATTCTGTTTTTGTGGGGATATAAACCTTAGTTTCTGGTGTTAAATTATTTAACTTATTTATCTTAAATACATATATATTATCCTGCCAATCACAAATATCTTCTACATTATCTTCATTAATAACTGATACACCTAGTGTTAATGTATATGTACCAGGTTGTAACATTAAATCAAAAGTAAATGTTGCCAACAGTCTTTGATTAATTTGTAGTTCTGGCAAATTTGCTGCTTCATATCTTAAATTTGTCCCAAATAAATCTAATCCATAAATATCTCTAATAAGAAATCCAATACTATAATTTTTAGCGGAAACGAAGAACTTAGCAAGTATTTGAATAGTTATTTTTTCAGACCAATCAAATGAATCTGATTTATTTCCATCAGAATCTAAAACCCTATATTTTTCTAAAATAGATTTTTTAGAACCATAACCAGTGTTTGGCAATTGCCAAAAATCTATCTCTGCTGATGCTTCTGAAATAGGTTCTTCTAGGTTTTCTTGTTGAGTATTTTTCGCGGTAATTAAAATATCTGGCTGGATCAAGGATTCTAACTGCTCTCTAGTTTTTTTTAAATATTGATTCACCACAGATTCTGAGTTTCCTATATGAAAAATAGTACCCTCCTCTAAGTAAATACATGAGCGGCACATGCTTTTAACAGCACCAATATCATGGCTGACGAACAGTACTGTGACACCCGCTTCCATCATCTTTCGCATCCGCGCCATGCACTTTGCCTGAAAAAACATATCTCCTACAGCCAAAGCTTCATCGACAATTAATATATCTGGATCGATGTGAATTGCCGAGGCAAAAGCCAATCTAACATACATTCCACTTGAATAAGTTTTAACAGGCTGCTCAATAAAATCTCCGATATCAGCAAAAGCAGCAATCTGCTCGAAGCGCTCATCCACCTCTTGTTTGGAAAGTCCCATAATTGCGCCATTCATATACACGTTTTCTCGACCTGTAAATTCTGGGTTAAAACCTGCACCCAATTCTAATAGAGCTGCAACCCTACCATTAACTTGCAGTTCTCCACTAGTTGGTGTCAAAGTTTTGCAAATGAGTTGCAATAGTGTGGATTTCCCTGCTCCATTGCGCCCAATGATACCCATAGTCTCACCTTTGATGACTTCAAATGAGATACCTGTTAATGCCCAAAACTCCTGAGCATAGGTTTTTCCTGGTAACAATAGTTCTTTGAGTCGATCAACTGGATGCGCATACCGCTTGTAGCACTTCGAGACATTTTTGAGGGAAATGGCAATTTCTTCTCCCATACTTTCACGATAAAACCTTTAAAAATCCTAGTTTATGACTAAAAGGCAATTTATTTGCCGCCTTCACAAAATATCAGCAAATGCTGGACGCAAACGTTTGTATATTAAAAATCCGCTAAAAAATATTAAAATTGCAACAATTGAAGCAACTCCCCATTCGCCCCAATGTTTCACTTCTCCAACTAAAATTAAATCACGATAAACTTCTGCGATCGCAGCTATAGGATTTAACCACAGTACCCAACTCCGCCATTGTTCGGGAATCTGGGATGCTGGATATACTAAGGGTGTTGCATAAAACCAGATACTTAATATCACCCCTAAAGTCTGAGGAATATCTCGCAAAAATACTGTTAGTCCTGCTGCTAAATAACCTAATCCAGCAGTTAACAATAATTGTGTTAACCAAACCAAGGGTAATAGCGCCAAGGTAGTATGTAAAGTATGAGAAGTTAAAGCGACAAAAAAAATTAACGCCATTAACCCAAAAGAACTTTCAATAAATGTAGATAAAATTGGGACTAAAGGTAATAAAGCTAAGGGAAAAACTACTTTTTTAACTAAATTTGGTTGGGTGACTACTGAGTTAGCCGATTGTAATAGTCCTCCTGTAAAAGCAATCCAAGGTAGTAAACCTGCAAACAACCACAAGCCAAAAGTAAAGTTATTTTCTGGTAAAGTTTTTAGATTTAATTTAACTTTTAGTACTATTGAAAATACGTATGTATAAATTAGTAATTGCGATAACTGATTGAGCAAAGGCCATAAATTGCCTAAAACAGAACCTTTATATCTCGCTTCTAAATCTCGTCTGACTAAAGTTCTGAGTAAATCAAACTTTATCCCTAATTTTTCATTAATTGGGAGAATATGCTGCATTTTTTTTGCTTGATTGATAAATCCTCTAATTGTCTTTAGCAATTCTTGCTGCCTCGCTCGTTATCTATATATTCCATTGCTATTCATGAAGCTAATTAGCTATGAAAGTTCCCTTAGCATTTTTATTGCTATCAATAATACATTATTAAAAAATAGACTCCTCAATTAACTGGGCAATTGTACTCTGAATAAACTATTAAAGCAACTTGATGATAATTACCTCTGTTAACTTTTGCGGAAAATCTGAGGAATTAACTTAAATTATCGGGGTCAATACCAAGCGATCGCACATACTCTGCCAATTTTTCAGCCCGTTGGCGTTCCTGTTCGGCTCGTTGGCGTTCTTGTTCAGCTCGTTGGCGTTCTTGTTCGGCTCGTTGGCGTTCTTGTTCGGCTTTTTCTGCTAAGGTTGGTAGCCAACCTTGAGAATTATACCAACGCAACCATAAACCTGTTGTCTGTTGGTAAGTGCCTTGCCATAATCCTAATCCTAGTTCCAACTCTGCTAACCAAAAGCGATTTTCTGGTAGAGGTACTGCTTCATAACGATTGCCAATTAGTTGAAAAATGCGGAGAATATTGTCGTAGCGGTCGTAAACTACATAGTAAGGTACTCGCAAAATGCGTTCATAAACTTCCCATTTAGTTGGCGGCTGATTAACTTCTCTCAGTGTTTTGCCTAAGTCTTCTTGTTCTGTACCTGGTGAGAGTAATTCAACTACTAAAAATGGTGCAATACCCTCTTGCCAAATGACGTAACTTAAGCGTAAGTCTTGCTGTTGGCTAGCACTAGTTACCCCTAAAACCATATACCAATCAGGTCTTTTGTACCACAAAGTATGGCGGGGGTCGTAGTAAAGATTTAAATCGCTAGCTAGTAAAATTTCTGTTGCTGAATAGTTGGCAGGCTGACAAGTCTCAGTGAGTAAATCAGCTTGAATACAATGAAATTCATCCGGCAATCCTGATTCCCCTATTACTTCACTGGGTAAATCATACATTGTCGGCATGGTTTCTTGAGGCGAACGTGGCGGATTTGGATCGTACATTGCTGCTAATTAATGATGGCAAAATAATTGCTAAGGGAGTTTTTATTATTTTAGTCATTAGTCATTAGTCATTGGTCATTGGTCATTTGTCCTCCTCATTTCCTTTCTATTGCTGTAAATTTATGACAGATGAGGTACGGATTCAGTTAAACTGAGACTTGGTTTATTGCATTGTATCTAGGCATGGAAATCGGACAGAAGGTTAAGGTAGTTCGTTTGCGCGATCGCGTATCTCCCCCAATTGTCAAAAGATTAGGAGAAGTCGGCACAGTTTTAGGCTACAAAGTCACCGATGGTAGCGGTGTTGGTGTAGTAGTGCAATTTGACGATAATTCATCGACTTGGTTTTTTGAAGATGAATTGAGAGTCGTACAGTAGGCGGAAGTTAAGAAGATTTGCCGAGTGCTAAGTTGGAATTGACAACAATCGGCGGTAACTAAAAATCAAGTCATGACCTTTATATTGACATTTTTGGGCAAAAGCGGCATTGCTCGTACCAAAATTGCGATCGCATCTGCTAAATTATTGGCTAGCCAAGGTAAGCGCGTACTTTTAGCCGGACTTGCAGAACCAGCATTACCTATTTTGCTGGGTACTACCCTCACATCCGACCCTCAAGAAATTGCTCCTAATTTGCAAGTAGTGCAGTTTCAAGCATCTGTATTGCTACAACGCCAATGGGAAGAAGTCAAAAAGCTTGAGGCGCAATACCTCCGCACACCCATTATCAAAGATGTTTATGGTGAGGAATTGGTGGTATTGCCAGGGATGGATAATGCCCTTGCTCTGAATGCAATTCGTGAATACGATGCTTCTGGCAAATATGACGCGATCGTTTACGATGGCACAGGTGACGCTTCCAGCTTGCGGATGTTGGGATTGCCAGAGTCTCTAAGCTGGTATGTACGCCGCTTTCGCCAATTATTTGTTAACTCCGATTTAGGTAAAACAATTGCCGAATCGCCCTTGATTCAACCGTTGATTAGCACTTTGTTCAATTTTAATTGGACAGCAGACAACTTCGCTCAACCGACTAATCAAGTCAACAATTTCCTCGAAAAGGGTAAAGCTGCTGTGGCTGACCCCCGGCGGGTTGCGGCTTTTTTGGTAACTACACCAGAACCGATTGAGGTAGCTAGCAGCCGCTATTTGTGGGGTAGCGCACAGCAAATTGGTATTACTGTTGGTGGTGTGATTGTTGTCTCTGCTGACGGTAACCACAATGTCACAGATGAATTTAATCCCTTACCCATTAGTGTAGTACCTGATGCACCGGCTGGTGAATGGCGATCGCTCATCGATGCCCTACCAGACTTTGCACAGGAAGCAATAAAAGCACCAAAACCCATTGAAATTGATGTTCACAACCGTCAGGTACGCTTATTCCTGCCTGGATTTGATAAAAAGCAAGTCAAGCTCACCCAGTACGGGCCAGAAGTGACAGTAGAAGCCGGTGACCAACGGCGCAATATTGACCTCCCACCCTCATTAAGTGGTAAATCTATCACTGGGGCGAAGTTTCAAAATAGTTATTTGATCGTTTCGTTTTAACTTATAGATATCGGGGACTAGGGGCTAGAGGCTAGGGGCTAGGGACTAGGGACTAGGAATAAATCATGCCCAATGCCCAATGCCCAACGCCCAATGCCCCATGCCCCATACCCTATGCCCAAATTTATCTTATGTCTGATTTAACTCCCATTACTCCCAATTCTCAGCAAGCGGAAGCTATAGATTCTGTTAATCCCAGTGAAGAAATCACAGCCGTTGCTGATGACCGTAGTGCCAAAACTAGACAACTACTGGGGATGAAAGGCGCAGCACCGGGTGAAACTTCTATTTGGAAAATCCGGTTGCAATTGATGAAGCCTATCACCTGGATTCCCTTAATTTGGGGTGTAGTTTGCGGTGCGGCTTCTTCTGGTAACTACACTTGGACATTAGAAAATGTGCTGAAAGCTGCGGCTTGTATGTTGCTTTCTGGCCCTTTGCTAACAGGTTACACCCAAACCATCAATGATTTTTACGATCGCGAAATTGATGCGATTAATGAACCTTATCGTCCTATCCCCTCTGGCGCAATTTCTGTACCCCAGGTAATTACGCAGATTGTTGTATTATTATTGTCTGGAATTGGTTTGGCCTATGTCCTAGATTTATGGGCTGGGCATGACTTTCCCAATGTCACTGTACTGGCTATCTTTGGTACATTTATTGCCTACATCTATTCAGCACCACCCCTGAAGTTAAAACAAAACGGCTGGCTAGGTAATTATGCTTTAGGTGCAAGCTATATTGCTTTACCTTGGTGGGCGGGTCATGCTTTATTTGGCGAACTGAACTGGAAAATTGTTGTTCTCACCTTAGTTTACAGCTTGGCTGGATTAGGGATTGCCATTGTTAATGACTTCAAGAGCGTAGAAGGCGATCGCCAATTAGGGTTAAAATCACTACCTGTAATGTTTGGTGTCACTACCGCAGCTTGGATATGTGTAGTGATGATTGATGTCTTTCAAGGATTAATTGCTGCCTATTTAGTGAGTATCCATGAAAATTTATATGCAGCAATTTTGGTATTGTTAATCTTGCCCCAAATCACTTTTCAGGATATGTATTTCCTGCGCGATCCTTTAAAGAACGATGTCAAATACCAAGCCAGCGCCCAGCCTTTCCTAGTATTAGGAATGCTTGTGGCTGGTTTAGCTTTAGGTCACGCTGGTATTTAAGTTATACATCCTGAGCTAGACGTTAAGAGTTGGGGGTTAGGAGTTAAAATTACTTCTAACCCCTAATTTTTAATTAGGCAAATTTCAGGAATGATTGCTTATCAGAGATGACTGTCTAGGGGAAACACCACCCCTAACTAATCAAGCTGTTGCCTGATTTTTTAAGTTGGCATTAATGTGAGAACTTGCCATGCTCCAATTGATTTCTTATCTGATTCATGGGATTCAACCTTTTTTAATTCCTATTTGCTTTGTGACGGCTTGGACTGTAATTATTCTCGGTGCTTGGAGTTTATGGGCTACTGCACGAGATAGCGTTAATAGAGCCAAGCAAATGCATCAAATACCTTGTACTAATTGCCAATTTTTTACTGCTGATTATCGCCTCAAATGCACTGTACATCCCTCTCGCGCCAATACAGAAGAGGCGATTAATTGTACCGATTATCATGCGAAAACCAATCCTATGTTTTATTGACGGTTGACGGTTGACGGTTGACTGATACCAAATTGCAACATTAAAACCCGCGCAAGGGCGGGGAAACCCCGCCCCTACGAAAATGTTTACGTATCACAATGCGGATTGGTATGACAATTGACCATTGACTATTGACTATTGACTATTGACTATTAACCAATTTCTAACAAAACTTTGAGAACTCCTCGACTCTGAGCATGTGCAAAAGCTGCTAAACCTTCGCTGAGTTGATAGCGAGCTTGAATTAATGGTTGTACGTCTACTTGTGCTGTGGCGAGTAATTGCAGTGCGGGTGCAAAGGGGCCGCAACGAGAACCAATCAGAGTGATTTCATCTACCACCAATGACGAAGCATCTAAGCTGAGGTTCCCTGCATAGGTACTTTTCAATACTAATGTACCTCTAGGACGTAAGGCGCGACGAGCGATCGCAAATCCTTCGGGATTTCCTGTACATTCTACAGAAATATCGAAATATCTATCTTTAACAGCAGTAGCTAAACCCGTTTTAATTCCTCGCGCTTCTAGATTAGCAAGTTTATCTTGATGACGCCCTACTACTAACAGTTCACAACCTGTAAGCGCTATTGTTTGCGCTACTAGTTGACCGAGTTTACCATCTCCTACTACCACTACTCGATGGTTAGCGCCTAACTCTACCTGCTGCTGAATTTCTAAAGCTGCGGCTAAGGGTTCGGTAAATGTTGCTACTTCTGTAGGCACATTATCGGGTACGGTATGTAAATTTGCGATCGGTAAACAGAGATATTCAGCAAAAGCTCCGTGACGATTGACAATACCTAATACAGTGCGATTTTCACAATGAGTTGATTGTTGACTCAAGCAAAATCGACAATGTCCGCAAACAGCGTTAATTTCACCGACTACTCGCTGATTAAGTAAGTTTTCTGGCCCTTGTTCAACAACACCAACAAACTCATGTCCTAAGATTCCACTGTAGGGATAGTAGCCTCTGAGCAATTCTAAATCAGTATTGCAAATCCCTGCACGCAAAACCCTGACAAGGGCTTCTCCTGGTGGTGGTTCGGGAGTGGGAATATCATTACGTAATTGTAATTGGTTGTTTTCGAGCCAGAGTCCTTTCATCAAAAATCTCCGAGAAACCTCAACAGATTAAATTAATTAGTATAAAATCACTCTTACTCTTTCTGCAGAATTGTCGTGTTGGTAATGTTGTAGGAATTAGGGTGAATTTTGCTTAACCAAGTTATCAAGTCATCTCCATGTACTGCTATCTCATTTCCTAAGGTTTTAATATAGAGAAGTCCGTCGCTAATATTTAAATCTCTAATGGGATACCATGCATTTCTTGTGCGGATGAGCAATTCTAAGGGAATTCCCAATTGTTGAGCATATTTACGATATTTCCACCAAGCACGCCATAAAAAAACCGATTTAGTACCGTGCATTTTATAACCATTAGGTACTTGGCAGTAACGATATTCATAGAAACCGCGACGATCCAACTCACCTGTAAGAATATAGCTATAGTCAGCTAGTACCTCATTCATGATTTCCCAGTAAGATGAACTGGCATTCACTAAAAATACTGATGGTGTATGAGTTAATTCGGCAGTTGCAATCACACCTTCTGTTTTGGCCATGAGTTGGGTGCTTTGATAGACTGTTTGCGCCGTTAAAAAAGGATTTGATAGTAAAACTTCTTGTTTTTGGATCGAGTTATAAACAAAGACTCGCATCAATTCTAAATTGGACAACATAGGTATTTTTATACTCGGTGTCTCACCGCAATATTATGGGAGTGACAACACAGTATAAATTAGTTACAACTAATTGAATTAATTGGAAATATAATTAAACCCTTGTTGGTAAAGGGTTAGAAGGTATATTTGATTACTTTAGATTTTGGCTGGGAGATTAGCTAAATCTTGACATTTGCCAAAAATGGTGTAAACACAGGCACTAATTCCGAACGACTAACTACCAACGTAGGAAAAGAGCGATCGCTATAATCTTCTCCAGTTGTCAGGGGAAATGGCTCTGTTTTTAAAGATTTCCAAGTAGCGCCAGCCGCTTGCACAATTACCCAAGCGCCTGCTAAATCCCAAACTTTGGGTGTAGCTTCAATTCCTCCCAAAGTCGCACCAGTCGCCACAGTCAGGAAGTTATAGCTAGCTACACCCAACATGCGAATTTTACAGGGAAAGTCTGGTTGCATCGCTGCTGTACTGCGAGAACAAAGATTAAAAAAGTGATTATTGCTGGGAGCATCAGGGCTAGAATGGATGGGGTGATGGTTGAGAAAAGCCCCAGTAGGTGTTGCTAATCCAGAATTACCTTGCCAAAAACCATGAAAAGTTTGATTCAGTGGTGGCGCGTAGATAAAACCGAAAATTGGTATTCCTCGATACAGCAGACCCAAAGAAATCGACCAAATAGGAATGCCCCTTGTAAAGTTAGTTGTACCATCCAACGGGTCAATTACCCAACACCATTCTGTACCAGGAAAAACCCGATCTGCTTCTTCACTTAAAATCCCGTAGCCAGGAAAAGTAGATGCGATCGCATCCCTGAGGGTTTGATCCGCCCATTTATCAGATTGTGTCACCAAAGTGCCATCAGCCTTTTGTGAAGCCTGCACCCGCCCAAAATCTTGCATTAATTGCTTACCCACCTTAGCAGTGGTAGTTTGGGCAAAATCGAGAATTGTATGCCAAAAATCGTTCATGAATCAGGAGATAAAGGAAAAGAAGAAAGACAAGGCGGACAAGGAGGACAATTGTAGAGACGCGATTCATCGCGTCTCTGCCCAATGCCCCATGCCCAATGCCCATTTAATCTAAATCGCTTTCCAAAACAGAAGCGATCGCTTGTTTGGTACTAGTTTGAAATTCTGCCACATTTACGCGATTAAGAAACCAAATTGATACCAACATACCTATAGCTTCTAAGACAAATACTAGTCCATAAGCTAACTCTAGGCTAGGTAGTAGCTTGCGACCTGTATCTAATACAGCACCACCAATGACAACAGCCAAACCTCTAGAGATAGATTGTGCTAGTCCCCAAGCACCAATAAATGTACCTGCTGCTTCCGCCGCCGTCAAATCTAGCATTAAGCTAACTGCAGCTGTGGTTAAGAAACCTGTAGCTAAACCAAATAACACTAAACCAAATTTGAGAAACGCTGGATTCGCTGAAAATCCTGAGAAACCTAGCAACAGGGAAGCAAATGCCACTAAAATACAGCCGAGTTTTGCAGTTCTACGCTTACCTAAGCGGGGCACAATGATAAAGCCAGTAATCCCGTAGGCAATCAGAATACCTGTGCCGTAAAAAACGTTCAGCTTAGTACTTTCCGCTAAAGGCATGTTAAAAACTTGCCCTGCAAAGGGTTCCACAATTGGATCTTGCATAAACAAGCTAATAGTCATCACAAATAAAAATGTGAAAAACAAGCCTGTTTGCGGGCTAGCTGTGAGGATTTCCCAGGCTTTACCCAAGCTGATGCTATCTTCCCGATTCACCACTTGAGAACGTTTGGTATATAAAGAGTATTTTTTCTCGACACCTAACGTTGCCGCGATCGCAAATCCAAATACCAAAGCTGGCACAATCATAAATAATCTATTGACTGCTGCCTGCAAAATTTCTATGCTAGCTCCTGATGTGATTTGCCTTAGTAGGCTAGAGCTAATAATTGCCCCCACAATAATCCCTACCATCAGCATCGACCAGACAACACCAACTACTTTAGAACGGTTGTCTTCTTCCGACACATCCACTAATAAAGCAGCGAAAGCCGTACCACTGGCGCAAAGGGCTAAACCATAGATTGCAAATACTAAAGACAGCAAAGCAGTCCAACCAATAGTTTGCGTATTCCAAACCCAAGTACCTGCACTTTGAGCAGCAAAATCCAGCTGCCACATTATTTGTACAGATAAAAAGGAAGCGATCGCAAATATTGCTGCGCCTACCCATACATAAGCTGTGCGATGATAACCCCATATCGGCTTCGCATCTGATATTTGCCCAAACAAAATCCGCGAAGGCGCAACAAATGCCGGTAGCGCCAGCACTAACGCCACTAACGTGGCCGGAATGGCGATTTCCTGAATCATGACTCTGTTGAGTACCCCCAGAGTCAAGATAGACATCATACTCAACCCCATTTGAAATAAGCCTAGCCTAAACATGGTCAGCAGATTGACCCTTGGCACAGACTGAGAATTACTTGCAGAATCAAAAGCTTCACTGCTTGCCATAGCTACTTTATGCGATCTGGAATTTTATTGTCCCATTTACTCAAGATAAACCCTGGCATTCCAGATTTCTCTAAAATTTGTCATTAGAGACGCGATAACCCTTGTCTGTACAATGGTTATTTATCCTTGTCCTCTTTCCCTCCCCTGCGATTGATTACGCACTATGAGGTGTAACGCTAAACTAAAAAAGTAAAGAAATGTAACAATAAATATAATGTTGACAAACGTGGAAACAATTACTTTAGGGAAAAATGGCCCAGTTGTTACACCCCTTTGTCTGGGTACTTGGGCTTGGGGAGATAAACTTTTTTGGAATTATGGCGATGGTTACGGCCCAGAACAGTTAAAAGAAGCCTTCACAGCCGCTCTAGAAGCTGGTGTAACTTTCTTTGATACCGCGGAAGTTTACGGATTAGGGGTTAGCGAAACTCTTCTCGGACAATTTTTGCAGCAAACCCAGCAACCCGTACAAATTGCCACAAAATTTGGGCCTCTCCCTTGGCGATTTACCGGACAATCAGTTGCTGATGCGTTAACAGACAGCCTCAAGCGCCTACAATTACAGCGAATCGAACTTTATCAAGTCCATTGGCCTTTTACCTTCTTTTTAAGCCAAGAAACACTGATGAACGCCCTAGCTGATGAAGTGCAAAAGGGCAGAATTGGCGCTATAGGCGTGAGTAATTATTCAGCCACACAAATGCGAGAAGCACACCAAATTTTGGCAGCTAGGGGAATACCTTTAGCAGTAAATCAGGTACGCTACTCTTTGCTGTCTCGCCAAATTGAAAGCCAAGGTATCCTCTCGACGGCTCGTGATTTAGGTGTAACAATTTTGGCATACAGCCCGCTCGCTCAGGGTTTACTTACAGGAAAATACACCGCTAATAGTAGCGAAACACCTACTGGCGCAAGAAAAATTGACCCAAGATTTAGTAAAGATGGCTTGCAAAAAATTACACCAGTGATTTCTTTACTACAAAAATTTGGCGAGAAATACGATCGCACTCCTGCCCAAGTTGCTCTAAATTGGTTAATTGCCCAAGGTAACGTCATTCCCATTGCCGGCGTGAAAACTGCCCAGCAAGTAAAACAAAATGCTGGCGCTTTAGGCTGGAAATTAAGCGATGACGAAATCAGCGAGTTAGAACAAATCACTCGCCCCTGGCTGTAAGATTTTTTACTAATAATTTTTCAATGTAGGGTGTGTTGTCGCGCAGCGCAACGCACCGCCAATTCTATTAATTCTTGAATAAGCTGAACCACATCTAGTTTGCATAATCTGAAATTGTACATTTCTTGTGGGGTGGGCGTCTCGCCCGCCCAATATATGCAAGTTAAACATGTAACTTTTAAATACACAATATGCCCGTAAAATTACAGGCAATTCACCAGAAAAATATTTTTTATTTAGCCCAAATCAACCAAAATTCAAAACTTGGAATTACACACAACCAAGCTAGTGGTTCATCGCACTAATCATGACAGGGCGAATAAATTCGTAGTCAGGACTTCAGCCCTGCATTTTCCAACACTAAAGTACTTTACTACGAACTTATCAAAACTATTGCGATAGACCACTAACGGAATATTCACAAAACCCGCTTAATTGAACGCCAGTTGATTTCAGGGGGATAGCCCCTGCACATAACTGACTCTTGTTGTGTTAGGAAGCCGATTCTCTACCTGAAGATGAACCTAGCTTTTGATTAACCGGTGCTACGGAAGCATCACGACGACCTGTCCGCAATTTTGGCTTGGGAGTAGAGCGTCTGTCATCATCACCGATGTTGTTGTCTGATTTGCTCCAAGAAGAACGGGTACGTTCTCCAGAATCACGACGTTTAACCAACTTGGGTTTGGGAGTAGAGATATTTTCCTCTTGAGGAATTTCAATATCTGAACTTAACCAAGCAGGACGAGTTTGATCGTAAGCGATTTGCAATGCAGCAGCTGCGATCGCCTGAGCATCATATTTTTCGATCAGTTCGCTAACTATCGGCAAAAATGAAGCTAAACGTTCGCCAGCCAAAGCTTCTCTCACTTGTTCTTGCAATTTATTGATGTGGCGTGCTTCAATTTGTGCCCTGGTAGGAATTGACAGCAATTGCCAGCTTTGGCGGTTATGGCGTTCAAATATCTGCTGCTTGCGGCGCTCAAATGGCTGGACTAGGGAAATCGCTGTTCCTTCTTTACCAGCCCGACCAGTACGACCAATGCGGTGAACGTAGGTTTCGACGCTATCAGGTAAGTCGTAGTTGATCACGTGTGACAGTTGGTCTACATCTAATCCCCGTGCGGCGATATCAGTTGCTACCACCCAACGGACTTGACGATTGCGGAAGCGGCTTAATAAGCGCTCTCTGGCTTGTTGCGACAAATCACCGTGGTATTCATCGACACTATGTCCGGCTGCTTGCAGTTGGCTAGTGAGTTCGGCGGCGGTGCGTCTGGTACGAACAAATATCAAAGCTGATTCTGGATCTTCCATTTCCAGAATTGGTTGTAGTGCTTTGGCTTTTGTCCAGTGGCGAGGAATGAGGTAAGCTACCTGATTAATCTTAGTAGGTGCAGCTTTGGGCTGTTCTACGGTCACTGTGACAGGCGATCGCAAAAACTTATTCACCAATTGCCGAATTGATAGCGGCATGGTAGCGGAGAATAAAGCTGTTTGGCGGTCTTCCGGTGCTTGGGAAAGAATTTTGATCACATCATCGATAAAGCCCATGCTTAACATTTCATCGGCTTCATCTAAGACAAACCACTTGACTTGATCGAGTTTGAGGCTACCTCTATCTAGCAAGTCGATCACCCGTCCTGGAGTACCGACAACGATATGTACGCCACGTCTGAGTTGCAAAATTTGCCGATCGATGGACTGACCGCCATAAATTGCTAACACCCGCAATCCACTGTCACCAATAAATTGGCTGATAGCATCATGAACTTGCATCGCTAACTCGCGAGTCGGAGTTAACACCAGTGCTTGTACAGCTCTTTGACCAATATCTAGCCGTTCTAAAATTGGCAGAGAAAAAGCTGCGGTTTTCCCAGTTCCGGTTTGGGATTGACCGACTACATCACGACCTGCTAACAGTTGAGGAATGGCTTGGCTTTGAATATTAGTCGGTGTGGTGAAACCGATTTTTTCTAGGTGTTCAACACGTTCTTGGGAAATGCCGAGTTCTTGAAACGAAAGATTCATTAAATCTCCTAAAATTTTCTTTTGGATTTTTGGATTTAGTCATTGGTCAAGAGTCATTAGTCAATAGTCAATAGTCATTGGTGATTAAACATTGGACTTTGGACTTTGGACTTTGGACTTTTTGACAAATTAGTTATTGACAATTTGACCGTAAAGGTCATACGTATCAGCACTTTGGATGTCTACTGGCACTATTGTTCCTAACTGCGCCTGACCAACCACATAAACCTGCCCGTCAATTTCTGGGGCAAATCTTGCAGAACGACCAATCAATTCTCCAGTTTCAGGATTTTCTTGCTCAATCAGGACATTGACAGTTTTGCCGACTTCCTGTTGATTCTTTCGCCAAGTAATTGGTTGTTGCAGTTCCATGAGGCGGCTGCGGCGCTCATCCATGACGACTTGAGGCAACTGATTTGGTAGCTTGTAGGCTGGGGTTTCCTCTTCTGGGGAAAAGGTGAACACGCCTACATGATCGAATTCGTGCCGTTGAACAAACTGTAGTAGATGTTCAAAATGCTCATCGGTTTCTCCAGGAAAACCAACAATAAATGTTGTTCTCAGCACCGCAGATGGTAGCGCTTGCTTAATGCGCTCAATAATTCCATCATTTACCCGCCCTTGCCAGGGACGGTTCATGGCGCGGAGAATTTCCGGGTGAGAATGCTGTAAGGGCAAATCTAAGTAGGGAAGGACATTTGGTACTTCTTGAATCGCGGCGATGACATCTGGTGTCAAGCCTGTGGGATAAGCATAGTGCATCCTGATCCAGGGTACATCTACTTCTCCCAAAGCGCGGAGTAATTCGGCTAACTTTGGCTTGCCATAAATATCCAAACCATAATTAGTAGTGATTTGGGAAATTAAAATGATTTCTTGTACCCCTTGGCTAGCTAACTGCTTGGCTTCAGTGACAATCGATTCAATGGTACGCGATCGCTGGTTTCCCCGCAGATGGGGAATAATACAAAACGCACAACGATAATCACAGCCTTCGGCCACCCGCAGATAAGCTACGCCTTCGGTTGTAGTGCGATAGCGCGGTGTAGTTTCATCGGCAATATAGGTTGGTTCTATACTAACCTGCTTGACCCGTTCTCCTTGTTCTACCCGCTCAATTACATTTACAATATTGTGATAATCGCCTGTACCTACTACGGCTACTGCTTCTGGCAACTCTGCCAATAATTGTTCTTGGAAGTGCTGCGCCATACAGCCAGCAATTACGATTTTTTTATTCGCCTCTGCTAACTCTACCAAAGTTTTAACAGATTCTTCTCTTGCTGCTTCAATAAAACTACAAGTATTGACAATAACGTAATCTGCTAACTCTTCATTACTATCTACGCCATAGCCTGCGTTGACAAGCAGTCCTAGCATATGTTCTGTATCAATTCGATTTTTCTCGCAGCCCAGGTGAGAAATTGCAATCGTTGGCTTGTCACCCATATTTTGCCAAAATTTTCAGTTTTTTTCTTTTCATCTAAATCCAAACAGTGTTGAGGTCTGTTTTTATTTGCACCCAACATGTGGACAGTATTCAAGTGGAAGGGTAGCATTACCCATCGCTGTCCGCAAACCTATGACCCAAATCAACTTTCAGGTCATGTTATGATGCTTTTATTAATCAGTTTTCCCAGGGTAAGATAAAGTGTCTTGGGGTACATTTGACACTTGTTGATGTTTTTTAACAATTCGCCTATTGGTATTTTACATTACCGCAGCGTATGCGTTGTTAATTTACCCATCGGGAAGCCGCCCAAAGGGCTGGTTGTGAGAAGTCGCTACCCTCAGGGAAATCGCGCTCGCGCCTACGCCTCAACAAGCGGTAATGCTACCCGTACAGATTGGGCTTTACCTACGAACATGCGCAGGAAATAAACCTCAGACTGTAGGAAGCTGCCTCGCGTCTTGTGAGTTGCAAACTCCTCTTTGTAGTCAGGTTTTATCTTAACATATCTTATGGAAGGTTTTACCGCAATTTCCGTCCTGGGATAGAGGCGGTAAAACCTACCACATAAAACACCATTTAATGCTAAGGAAGGGAGGAGTTAGGGACTAGAAAGGACTAGGAATAGTGGCTTACTACATTAATAATGATAGATAAATTAGTTCTTAACCAGGACTTCAGTCGGTGGATTGTGAAGCACAAATCTTGCTGAGTACAAAACCAGCAAAATTTCTGTGGTTCAATACTAGGAACTAGAGACTGAAAGTGGTTAGGAAAGTGAAAATGAGGAAATCAGAATTTCCCTAGCCCCTAGTCCCTAACACCTAGCCCCTAGTCTTAGCGCCTCTAATCCCTCACCCCTCCTAAAAAATTGACGTGGACTTATATCAGCTATTTAAAACTCGAACACCGATTATTGGCGTAGTTCACCTACTACCACTGCCCACCTCACCCCGTTGGGGAGGTAGCCTAAAAACAGTGATCGATCGCGCCGAACAAGAAGCAACCGCCCTAGCCAGTGGTGGAGTTGACGGTATTATTGTCGAAAATTTTTTTGATGCGCCGTTTACTAAAAATCAGGTCGATCCAGCAGTTGTGAGTGCCATGACTGTAGTGGTGCAGCGAATCCAAAATTTAGTGACCTTGCCTATTGGCTTAAATGTATTGCGAAACGACGCGAAAAGTGCATTAGCGATCGCCAGTTGCGTGCGGGCGCAATTTATTCGCGTTAACGTCCTCACTGGAGTCATGGCTACAGATCAAGGATTAATTGAAGGCGAAGCCCATCAATTACTCCGCTATCGGCGAGAACTGGGCAGTGATGTTAAAATTTTAGCCGATGTATTGGTTAAACACGCCCGCCCTTTAAGTTCCCCGAATCTCACAGTTGCTGTCAAAGACACAATTGAAAGAGGTTTGGCAGATGCAGTGATTTTGTCAGGCTGGGCTACTGGTAGTCCACCGAATATAGAAGATTTGGAACTGGCCTGTGGTGCAGCAAATGGCACACCTGTATTTATTGGCAGTGGAGCCAATTGGGAAAACATAGGTACACTGATGCAAGCAGCAGATGGTGTAATTGTTTCTAGTTCCCTCAAACGTCACGGTCAAATTGAACAACCAATTGACCCCATTCGCGTCAGTCAATTTGTTGAAGCCGCCCATCGGAGTTGGAACTCTAAGGGCGAAACTAAATCAATTTCCTCTGTAACTATACGTTCTTAGGGAGTGGGGATTAGGAACTAGGGGCTAGGGACTAGGGACTAGGGACTAGGGGCGCTTAGGCTAGGGAAAAAGGATCGGGCAAAACAAATGCTCCATGCCCAATGCCCAATGCCCAATGCCCAATGCCCCATGCCCAATGCTCAATTCCCCATTCCCAATTCCTCATTCCCAAGAAAACTTATGATTCGTCGCCGTTCTACTCCTTGGATTCATAAATGGTCGCGACAATTGATTGCCGCGATCGCGGGACTTGGTGCCCTAACAACAGGTTATTTGACTATCGAGAAATTAACAGGAAATACTGTTACTTGTCCGGCACAACAAGCTGGTTTTAAAGGCTGTGGTGATGTGCTTTCCAGCCCTTGGGCGACTGTTTTAGGTCAGCCATTAGCTTTGTTTGGGCTATTGGCTTATCTAAGTATGCTGATATTTGCTTTGGCTCCTTTAGTCTTGAAGTCTGGAGATAATAACCGCAAACAAATAGAAAACTGGACTTGGTGGTTGCTGTTAGTGGGTGCGATCGCTATGTCCATCTTCAGTGGCTACTTAATGTATGTACTCGCAACGCAAATCAAAGCCATTTGTCCTTACTGTATCGGCTCGGCTATTTTCTCTCTGAGCATGTTAGTACTGACTATTCTTGGTCGGACTTGGGAGGATGTCGGGCAAATCTTTTTTACCGCTTTGATTGTCGGGATGGTAACACTAATTGGCACTTTGGGCATTTATTCAGGTATCAATACCTCAGGCGATACAGTTACTTCTACTCCTGGTAAACCAGTCCAAATCAGCTTTACTCCCAAAGTCAATCCTAATCCCGAATTTGGTTGGGAAATTACAACTACTTCTGGTGAAGCAGAAATCGCCCTAGCCAACCATCTGGCGAAAATTGGTGCTAAAGAATATGTCGCCTATTGGTGTCCGCATTGCCACGAACAAAAGCTACTCTTTGGTAAAGAAGCTTACAAGATTATTGATGAGAAAGACGTAAAAGTAGAGTGCGCTCCCGATGGATTAAAAGGGCAACCAGATAAGTGTAAAGCTGCCAATATACAAGGCTTTCCTACCTGGATAATTAATGGCAAACCCTATAGCGGAGTGCAAAATTTAGATGAGTTAGCCAAGGTTTCTAATTATACAGGCGCTCGCAACTTCAAATATTTCAAGTAATAGTTTTAACCAGTTGAGTTATCGCAACTTTGGCTGATACATGATCCTCAATAGTCAATCGGTAGTAGTAAATTTGCTGTCGGTTGACTTATTTTTTTGCGCTCTAGCGTATTGCAATTCAAGATAACTAGTCATTAGTCATTTGTTAGAGACGCGATTAATCGCGTCTGTACAATTGTCATATGGACAATCGCTGTAGGGACGGGTTTATGCGAGATCGTTATGGAGATTTGAGGATATTTGTAAACTCGCTCGTGCAGTTGTCATTTGTGAGGGTTTTCAGCGTATTTAAGTTTCTGAAGATATTTTGCTGCAATTACCGACTTACTTTGCTATCAACAGACTCAACAATAAATATTAGAGGCAGCAGCTTTAGTATTTTAAGTCACAAATAATATAGAGGTATCAGATATTATCTTGTATATTATTTATTAGTTAAGAATTTTTGTTCATCTTTATTTTTTATAGTTTTAATACTTAAATAATTTCCAGATTTAAACATTGATTGGTGACTATTTTTTAAGTAGATTCACTAGTGCAAGTTGATGTGAATGTATTTTTTTAAACTTTTTTGCTAAAAAATGCCAACATTTAACTACAATCTTAGGCTTTTAAAATTACCCATATATATATTACTGTTCTTAGCAAACACTATTTATACTGAATTTGTGATATGAGACGGCTAAGTTACAACTACCATCCCCTCAGATAATGAGTACCCAAGATTAATCTTGAGGAATGCAAAGCATCTGAAGAAACTTCTAGGAACTTCATGTAGCTGACATTGAGCTATCTTCGCTACGTAGTTAATAGAGATCCGCCAACAACAAATATTTCTCCCCAGCAGGTAATGGGAATGAGTAAGCAGCTAGACAAGCGTCTTGTAAAGTTCATATCTGGACTGAAAAAATCGCTTCGTCGAGGAAATAGGGAATTAATTACCGCCTCCTGCGTTGCAGTCTGCATCTTGCTTGTACGCTCTATTGGATTATTTCAATCTTTAGAATTGTCAGCTTTAGATCAATTGTTTCGCTTACGTCCAGAAGATCCGCTAGATGAGCGGATTACGATTGTCGCGATTGATGAAGCTTCTTTACGCTCTGTTGGGACTTGGCCAATCCCAGATAATGTAATTGCCCAGTTGTTACAAAAATTAAAAGCTTCTAACCCCCGTGCTATTGGTTTAGATATATACCGTGATTTACCAGTAGAACCTGGTTATGAAAATTTGGTGAAAGCTTATAAGTCGATACCAAATTTAATTGGTATTGAACAACTAGCAAATAACAAAAATGCTGGTGTTTTACCGCCATCGGTGCTGAATCAACTCGATCGCGTCGGCTTTAATAATGTTATATATGACATTGATGGCAAAATACGTCGTAGTTTGTTGTATTGGCATATCCATAATCAAGCACATGAAAGTTTTGCGTTGAAATTGGCTTTATTATATTTAAAGTCCTATGGCATTAGTCCGCAAACTGCAATGAATAACTCTGAGTATTTGCAGTTAGGTAAGGCAGTATTTACAAGATTTCAGGCTAATGATGGTGGCTATGTAGGTGCTGATGATAAAGGCTACCAAATTTTGTCTAACTTTCCTAAATTTAGCTGTCCTAATCCATCAAAAAAATCTTGTAGTTTCCGCCAAGTATCAATGCGGGATGTGCTAGAGAATAAAATATCCAAAAACTTGTTTAGCGATCGCATTGTGCTGATTGGTTCTACTGCGCCTAGTCTCCAAGATTTTGTCTTTGTACCGCAATCCAGCGACTTTATGGGTGCAGTTAAACCAATCGCCGGTATTGAACTGCAAGCCCATTTTATCAATGATTTAATTGCGGCTGCTGTGGATGGACGATCCTTACTAAAAGTTTGGCCTAAGCTATGGGAATTTTTGTGGATTTTTGCATGGTCTTATCTAGGATCTGTGACAGCATGGCGCATCCGACATTCCAGCAGAAGCTTAATTAGTATTGTAGTTTGTTGCTTATTATTAATGCTATCGGTCTATTGTGCTTTTTTGCTTGGTTGGTGGATACCATTTGTGCCTGCACTGCTGAGTTTTGGGACTTCAGCTATGTGGATTATCCGTTATTTTGCTTACATGCAAGAAGAGTTAAAACGCTCGAAGGAGTTTTTACAGCAAGTTATTAACACAATTCCCGATCCGGTTTTTGTCAAAAATGAACAACATCAGTGGATTGTTTTAAATGAAGCTTATTGTCGATTGATTGGTTATCCAAATCAATTATTAACTGAAAAGTCTGACTATGACTTTTTTCCCAAGCATGAAGCGGATGTATTTCGTCACCAAGATGAAATGGTTTTCCAGTCGCATCAACCGCAAGAAAGTGAAGAAGCGTTTACTGATGCTTATGGTAAAACTCATCTGATTGCTACTAAGCGATCGTTTCATAAAGATGCGGCTGGAAATTATTTTTTAGTTGGGGTAATTCGCGATATCACTAAGCGTAAATTGCGAGAAGAAGAACTCCAGCGTACTGCGGATGAGTTATCTAGATCTAATAGTGAATTAAAACGTAAAGAAGACCATCTGCGTTATTTGGCATATCACGATCCCTTAACTGGTCTTTCTAATCGTAAATTTTTCTTAGAACAACTTCATGAATCTTTAGATTGGGCAGAAAATAATAATTTGTTATTAGGGTTATTGTTTATCGATCTCGATGGCTTTAAACAAGTTAATGATACTCTAGGGCATGAAATTGGCGATCGCTTGTTAGTCACAGTCGGACAAAGACTCAGCAATTGCTTGCGGGGTAGTGATACTGTCTCGCGCTTGGGTGGCGATGAATTTACGGTAATTGTCAGAGCAATTCCTAATATCCAAGTAGCTGCAAAAGTTGCAGAAAAAATTCTCGGGACGATTACAGAACCAATTGTGCTGGATGAGTATACTACCAGAGTTTCCGCTAGTATTGGCATCAGTATCTATCCGCTTAACAGCCAGGACAGTGAAAACTTGATTAAACAGGCTGATACTGCTATGTACCGAGCTAAGAATCTTGGTAAAAACCGCTATGAGTTTGCGTAATTTTTCCAATAGAGCGGTGAAATTATTAGTCATTTGTCATTTGTCATTTGTCATTGGTAAGGGTTTTGGGCGTTTAACATGAGATAAACCTCTTTAAACCGAACTGGCGTTAATTAAAAAATAATTTTACCTGTTGAAAAACTAGCCTGATGGTTTTTTAAGTATAAATACTGAAAATATAATTTTAATTGATAATATTTTTACTAATAATTTTCAGTTAAGAATGAGTTGAAGATGGCAACACAGGTAGTTTGAAGTAGAGATTTAGCCATCTTAACTATTGAAAAATTTCTGAATATGAAAGACTTTTTGCTGATTGGAGATGATTTTCCTCACTTTGTTATTCATCTCAAATAGGTTTTAGGTATAAATATTAAGATTGTATTAATTTTAGCTAACTTAGTAAAAACTTGTGTTGAGGCAATAGTGCAAAATCTCTAACTTTAGACCGATGTTATAAACAGAACCAAAATAGTATTTCTATAAATCGAATCGATTTAATTAAGGACAACCAAACATCGATTAACCAGATGATAATAAGCGTTTTTTATCAGTAAAATTCATTACTGGGAATAAAAAATTAACTAAATTTTAATATTTTTCTGAGACAATAAGTATATCTACCGTTTAGAGAATAGAGAACAACCATGAAAAGCGAAACGGCGAATTTACCTAGATCGGTGACTAATAATTTAAGAATTACTAGTCTTGCCATATTATTTATTGGTGTTTACTTAATAATTCCTAAGACTGCTACTACTACAGCCGCTTTGAGCGAGATGAGTATGAATCAGTTTAGTCATAGTAGTGAAAATATAACTGAAAATATAACTATGGCAGAAGCTAATTCTTTGGAATTAGCAAAAACTTATACACCACCGAACTATGGAGGTCCTGACACCGAGTCGGGTAGCGGTACGCGCTAAATCAGTCAAAGTTATAGAATTGAAGCTGAGTAAGCATATAATCTACAACTCAATCAAAATATCAAAAGACGTAAATTTGGATCGATGCTGGCAAAATGCTGCTTCACCCCCACATCTAAGCAGCAAGCAAGAGTGCAAGTTAAAAGAATTGGCGAAATATGGCGGAAAAATTCCTAATAGTTTAAATTCGGAGATTTCCACCAATGGGATGTTTGTATAAGGGTATGAGCTTGCCAATCCAAGTCTGTGTCTGGATAATCTGAGCGGTAGTGTCCCCCCCGGCTTTCGGTTCTAAAAACAGCGCTTTTGAGAATTAAATCGGCTACATCTAGCAAATTACGAGTTTCTGCCCAGAGGCGCAATTGTCGTTCTACATCTGGTAGTTTTAAACGGGCTGGTGCTAATGGATTTAAAGACAGTAGGAATTGACTCAAAGGTAGAGCAGCGAAATCTCGTTGCCAGGATTCTACAGTAGTAATGGCGGCTTCTAAGCCTGATTGCGATCGCGAAATGCCGGCACTTTGCCAAACTAAACGCGGTAATTTCTGTCTCAGCACTTCTATATGTAGTTGCTGTCTTTGCCAATCATCAGTTTCTGTCTGAAATTCGCGGATTGGTAACTCTGCTATTTCTGATGGTAACTGCTCAAAAGACAAATCTAGATGAGCCATCTGTGCGCCAAAGACAATGCATTCTAACAAAGAATTGCTGGCTAAACGATTGGCTCCATGTACTCCCGTACTCGCAGTTTCTCCCACAGCGTACAAACCAGGAATATTGGTGCGATTCATCAAATCTGTGACAATTCCCCCCATCCAGTAATGAGCAGCAGGGGCTACAGGTATGGGTTCTGTGAAGACATCAATTCCCCAATGTTGACAAACTTTGATGATGTTGGGAAAGCGATGACGAATTTTTTCTGCGGGGATGGGGCGCATATCTAGCCAGACATAAGCCGTGGCTGGATCGGCGGAAGTTCGCTGCAAATGGCTGAAAATTGCTCTACTAACTACATCGCGCGGTGCAAGTTCGCCTTGTGGATGGTAGTCAAAGACAAACCGCCTTCCTTCGTTGTCAACTAAGTGTGCGCCTTCACCGCGTACAGCTTCACTAATGAGAAAGCGATCGGCTCCTGGTTTGGTGAGGGCTGTAGGATGAAACTGAACAAATTCTAAGTCGCGGAGTACAGCACCAGCACGAGCTGCGATCGCAACTCCATCTCCTGTACTCACAGCCGGGTTAGTAGTTTGAGCAAATACCTGTCCACCACCGCCAGTTGCTAAAATTACTGCTTTAGCTTGAATCCAGTGAATTTCGCCTTGATAAAATAGGCTAATTCCTTGAACTCGTTCGCCTTGGGGCGTCATCCATAAACTTAAAGCCAAAGCTTGCTGAATCACCTGAATATTGGGGCGTCGCAGTACTTGGGCTGTTAAGGTAGTAATTACTTCTCTACCTGTGGTGTCAGCAGCATGAAGCACCCGATTCCGAGAATGGGCAGCTTCTAAAGTTAAAGCTAAAGTACTACCATGACGATCGAAAGCTACCCCCAATTCCACTAGAGATTGAATGCAACTAGGGGCGTGTTCGGCGAGGAATTCTACAGCAGAGCGATCGCATAAACCTGCGCCAGCCCGCATAGTGTCTTCAATATGTAAAGTTGGAGAATCTTCAGGGGCGATCGCGGCGGCGATACCACCTTGTGCCCAATCACTGGCAGACAAAGCCACTGTTTCTTTGGTAATTATACCGACTCGTAATGAATCTGGTAAACACAGTGCCGTATACAGTCCTGCGGCACCTGCACCAACTACTAAGACATCAAATTGTCTGGAAATATCTATTTGCGACAAGGTAAAAGATTTAGGGCGAAGGGGAGAAATCGAGAAAGTAGGAGAAGGGTAAAAGCAGAAATTTCCCGCTCATACCCATCTCTCAGCAGAAAATGCTACTTCTTGACAGTAGAAGCAGCTTGTGATTTAGCAAATTAGCTAAAATTGCAATTATCTATAGATGCCGTTGTTAAAACGATCATCTCCTTCATTGAAAGCAGGTTCAAATTCTGTCACTGTAAATTTATCTAAATTGGCTTGCAAGGTTTGTTTTTGGCGATCGCTCAATCCGGGAAGATTCAAGACATCCTCTACATTTTTGTAAGGAGCATTCTTGATGATTTTCTTAGCTAGGGTAGGATACAAACCTGGGTACTGTTGAAAAGCACGGACGTTGGTATTGTTTAAATCAATTTTTTTACCAAATTCCGTTGCTAGTTTAGCGTCTGCACGATTTTGCTTTTCAATTGCCAAAATTGGCATTTGGGGCAAAGTTAGACTATTGAAACTAGCAGCTTGGGCGCTCTGAGTAGTTCCCAGCCATCCCCAACAACCAAGCAACAAGCTAAATACTGTTAATAAACGCACCAATCCTTTCACGATTTTTCTACCTCTTTTCATCAAACGGAAATAAAAGCTTTAAGCTCACAGATGTCAACAGTCGCTAGTTCATAGTCAGTAGTTTTGACGTTTGAACAACAGCCACGCGCCAAAGTCAATGGCTCCTAAAGTCGCCCTAGCTAAGGGTGCTGACGGTTTTTTGACTCTTGACTACAATCTGTTTGCCTAATCAACACACAGCAGTCATCAGAAACTAATATACAGCTTATTAATATCCACAATATTGACTGTTACTGGCTTTCCCCTGACATTTGCAAAAACTTTTCTAAAGTAGGGCTTGGATAAGAGGGATATAAAGGGATGAGGGGGATGAGCCAGCAGTCTCGATGAAAAATTTTTTTATCGCTATGTATTAAAGGGAAGGGAGACAAGGAGGACAAGGGAAGGGGGACAAGGAGGACAAGGGAGAAATAAATCTAGCCCCATGCCCCATGCCCCATGCCCCATGCCCCTAATTAATGGGTATGTTGTGCTTCCTGTTCCAGCGCTACTCGTTCTCTTGTCCAACCATCAATAGCATCACCCAAGGCGGTAGTTAAATTGTTACGGGTTTGAGCGTGGTTATCTTGCTCAGTTTTCAAAGCTTGCAATAGGCGATCGCGTTCTTGAATAACGGTGAGTAATTTACTTTTCAATTCCTCCACCGATTCGAGTTGTGCAATTTCTTGTTGGATAGCTGTGACTGCTGTAGCATCAGGAAGTGCGCCTGTATCCAAACCTTGGAGTTTTTGCAGTTCCGCTTTTAAAGATGCGATCGCCTGTTGCGAGAGTTGAGTATCGGTGCGTCGTTGTTCTGCTTCTGTGTTATAGAGTTTTCGCCACTTTTGGGCACTTTCCCAAGCTGCATCGCGATCGCGCTCAATTGCGGCTACTTGGTCTCTTAAAGACTGAATCTCATTCAACCATTGTGTAGTTAGGTCTTGACTCATAGTGATTTTTGATTAGTCAATAGTCAATAGTCATTTGTCATTGGTCATTTGTCATTTGTCAATAGTCAGTTGTTAGAGACGCGATTAATCGCGTCTGTACAATTCTCAATTGTCTCCCTTGTCCCCCTTGTCTCCCTTCCCTTGTCCTCCCCATCCCCCTTCCCTAGAACTACCAAACTATGTATCAGTCGCGTTTTATTCGCTTCTTTCGCCACCTTACATGGCGCAATCTTAAGAGAACTTTTGCGCGGACGATGGAAAGACGACTTTTGGGACTGGCTTCGGAAATTGCTTTTAACGCTATGCTGTCGCTGTTTCCAGCTATTCTCGCTTTTGTCACGGCGATTGGTTTATTTGCAGACTCTTTGCAAGATACCTTTAGACAACTTTTGGTGCAGTTGAGTCAAATTGTACCCAGAGAGGCGCTAGTTCTCATTAGTGATTTTGCGACAGCAGAAATCGCTAATTCCAAAAATAGCGGCTTGTTTTCTCTCAGTTTTGCGATCGCTATTTGGACGGCTTCCGGAGCGGTAAGTACTGCAATGACAGCTTTGGATCAAATTCATCAAGTTCCCCCTGAGAAAATGCGTCCCTTTTGGAAAGCTAAATTGATTTCTTTAGGATTAACCATTGGTAATATTTTGCTGTTAGTCTTAGCCTCATTTTTAGTCTTTATCAGTGACCTAATTTTAAGACTGGTAGTCCGCGAAAGTCCTTTGTTAATTTTCTTATTTGATGCTTGGGAACTGTTACGCTGGCCTTTAGCTTTAAGTATTGTTGCCTTTGCCTTTGGCTTTGTTTATCGCTATGGCCCTAGTGTTTGGAATTCTGGTACGCCAATGATGCCTGGGGCTAGTTTAGCAGCTGTTTTTTGGGCAATTTTATCGGCTCTATTTCGGCTTTATGTCGCTAATTTTGGTAACTATAATAAAGTTTATGGTGCGGTGGGCGCGGTAATTGTCTTAATGCTTTGGTTATGGATGAGTGCGGTTGTGCTTCTTGTTGGCGATCAATTAAACGTTACAGTAGGGGAAGATATGCGCTCTCGTAAAAGTGAAACTTTACTTCAAAAAGATTAATAATTTGTATTTATTTTAATTGTTAATAGTTACCAAAAAACTGGGTCTAAAGCCCCGTCCTAAAGGAGCGGCTTTTCTTCCTGTAGTCTATCAATCCAGTCTTCAATCAGTTGAGTCATTGTCTTGCGCTTCTGCTTGGCAATCCTTCTTAATTTTTCAAGCCTTTGG
>NZ_JACJQG010000052.1 GCF_014696435.1 Calothrix anomala FACHB-343
TGGGATATGCTTTACTCATGTTGCTCTCTCGGTGCTGTCTACTATCTATTCACAGCGTATACCGAGAGAGCTTTTTTACAATCTGTCCGACTTTTCAAACATCCTCTAATACTAAAAATTGTTTTTTTCCTTGAGATGTAATTTGCCCAATTCCCGAACTGCGTAATAACAAATAAAGTCCATTGATGTAAGGATAGGATTTTTGTACAGGACGTTTCAATTTTGTATCAATTGGATGACTTAAACGTAAATTAAGTTCCGAGAGTACTTTTAACGGAAGCAGATTATTCACACTACTGACTTCCACTCCTTTGGGTTGAAGAAATTCGATTAAAGTTTGAAAGTCACGCAGAATTGTACCCGGTTGATTTTCATCAATGCTGGTTTCTTTGAGTAGTTTTTGCTGTACATCTGAGAGGTAAGGTATTTCTTGATTCAGAATTGGTTCTATGTTGGCAAAAAAGTCTTCCATAATTAAAAATTAAATTCACAATTTAAACTTTAATTAAATTTAATTTAATCCTATGTATGAAGAGCTAGACAAAATTAAGCAAATGATGAATGCTAATATTTTCGCTTGCTGGTGGCAAATCTTACAAATTTGATATGAACAGTAACACTCGCTTACAGACGATCTTAGCTGATACAGCTGTAGGGATGATTTTACCCGCGATCGCGCAACTTCATCTACCTGATTGGTGGTTAGCCGGCGGTGCGGTACGTAATACAGTCTGGCGCTCAATTTTTGGCGATGACTGCGAGTTAATAATTAAAGATTTTGATATTGCATTTTACGATATCCAAGGCGATCGCGCTCAAGAACTAGCAGCAAAAGCTACACTCACCGAACAATTCCCCGACCAGCAATTTGATGTGAAAAATCAAGCTAGTTTTAACCGTTGGCGCAAAGGTGAAACAACCTACCAAAGTACAGAAGATGGTATTTCCCAATGGTTGCATACTGCTACGGCTGTAGGGGTGCGTGTAGATTTGCAAGGACAATGGGAGTTTTTTACCCCCTACGGCTTAGATGACTTATTTCAGGGAATTATCCGTCCTACACCCGTCCATACCGATAATCCTGATGCGCATAACAAAGCAGCTAGTTTTTTAGAAAAGTGTCCTTATTTGCGATTAGTGTAGGTTAAATCTTGTAGAGACGCGATAAATCGCGTCTCCAATCCACCACAACCCCAAAATCATGACTATGTTGTACCAATTTGAAAAAAGAATACGATCGTGCCCTCTAGAATATATTGATGTGTCGCAAAAATTATTTAACTTGGTATACCTTAATTTCCAAAATATAAACTCGCTGATGACAACGAGTTTATATACTTGCTAGGAAAATAAAATTTAACTTTTCATCACTGCATCTAACAGGACATTAGCATCAAAGCGGACGGCATCAGTACAGGGTAAACCAGTTAATTTTGTGGTTTGTGCGATCGCATCTTTCGCCGCATTTTCATCTAGACCAACAGTATTTAAAGCTACGGCAACTACACGCACCGGGGCAAAAGCACCGCCAGCACTCGCTACTGTTTCATACAACTTAATCACCTCTGGTAAAGGCGGAATCGGTACATGGGGATTATTGCGGTTATGAGTTTGCCCAGCGCGATGAACTAAAACTAGTTGGGTAGGTTGAGAACCACGAATTAAGGGTAAAGTCGCCGTTGAACCAGGGTGTAATAAAGAACCCTGTCCTTCAACATGAACGATATCGTAGTTTTTACCATAGCGCATCAACATTTGTTCCACAGCGCCAGCCGCATAATCTACCCGCACAGCATCTAAGGCTACACCATCCCCTTCTAGCATGACACCAGTTTGACCGGTAGCTAAAAATTTAGAACGCCAACCCCGCAGCTTTGATGCCCAATGCATTTCTAAGCTAGTTGACATTTTACCAATCGCCATATCAGTACCCACAGTCAACACCCGCCGACAGGGGAGAGTACGCGCTAAACCGCTAGCGATGCCTAAATTCGGTGGTTCTTTGCGCACATCCCAAATTAATTGCCCTGGTTTGAGCAGTGCATTTAATTCTGGCATGGTTGCCAATGGTGTGTGTAAACCATTTACCAATGACATCCCAGCTTGTAAGGCGTTTTTGATTTCTATCCAATAATCATCTGGTACAGTACCACCTTTGGGAGCAATCCCAATTACCAAAACTTGCGGCTGATATTGTAAGGATGCGGTTACAGATTCGACTATGGGAACATCACGCTTAATACCTGTGATGTCTGTTAACGATCTACCGACACATTCGCGATCGATAACAGCGACGATTGGGGCTTCACTGTAACGTAACAATGATAACCCGGTTTTCCCTTGAGGGCCAGCAGTTCCCTCATGTAACAAAATAGCTATTCGTTGATTAAGTGGCAGACGCACTATGTTGTACCCCCAAACCTGGTAAATCGTTGGGCAAGACTTTCCCTTGGTGAATTGATGCACCCACAAAAGGATCGTCGATTAAGTTTAAATGACTGTCTAAATCGAGATAATCAGCTAGCGGTGCTAGTTGTGCTGCGGCTGTATTTGCTAGGGAACTATCAGAATAGCAACCAAACATGACTTGCAAACCATAGGCTTTGGCGGTGTGTACCATGCGCATGGCTTCGGTTAAGCCGCCTGATTTCATCAATTTGATATTAATACCATCAACATAGTTAGCTAACAGAGGAATATCAGCATTGCTAAAGCAACTTTCATCGACAAAAATCGGCAGGGATGTATGCTGCTTGAGTTCGACTAAACTAGTTTCCTGTCCCCTGGGCAATGGCTGTTCTACATACTTTATACCTAAATCGGCTAGCCAATTACACATTTCTACTGCATCGCTTAAACTCCAACCGCCATTAGCATCAACAAAGAATTGCAAATTTGGTGCTTCTTCTTGGACTGCTAATAACATTTTCCGGTCTGCATCTATGCCATCCGGATTACCTAACTTTACCTTGAAAACACGGATATCTGTAAATTTTAACCAATCCCGCGCCCTAGTTCGCGCCCCTTCTGGGGTATTAATGCCGATAGTAACTGAAGTGGGGACAATGCGATCGCGTTCCAGTCCCCAAAGTTGCCATAATGGTAACCCTACCCGCTTACCCAACCAATCATGCATCGCCATATCCAGCGCCGCCCTCACCGCCGAAGGAACCTGCAATTTAATTAACTCGGCTTCAACTTGCTGCCGTTGTAACGGGCTAAATCCTTGCAAAATCGGCGTTACTTGCTGCAAAGCATCCTTAATTTTATCAGTTGATTGCGAATGATTGCCCACACCAAAAGGCGACGCTTCCCCCCAGCCCTCAATCCCATCTTGAGAAACAATCACCCAGATATTTGTTGTCTGTGCTGTTGTCCCCCGACTAATCGTCAAGGGAAACCGCTTATTGACAGTAAATATTTTTACTTGAACTTCCATAAATATCTTGATTTCAAGCTAGGTGAATTACACAAATATCACACTTTAGCGCTAAAGTTTAGTTATTTGTACCAATCTGTTATAGTTTTTTACCGAAAAAGATTTTGATGACTGTTGACTGTTGACTGTTGACTGTTGACTGTTCCAAGAGTGTTTTTTTATCCCATGCCCAATGACTAATTTAAAAAAATGGACAATCCTTAAATCCAAAATGGTATTAGATCATCCTTGGTGTCAAGTCAGGCAAGATGAAATCGAATTACCTAATGGCAAAATTATCGATGATTATTTTGTAAATATTAAACCGGAAGTAGCTTTAATTTTACCAATAACTAATAATCTAGAAATTGTCTTTGTCCGCCAATATCGGCACGCTGTCGGTGATTTTTTTATCGAATTACCTGCGGGAAGTTTCAACCCTCAACAAGAAAGTGCAGAAGTAGCAGCAGTGAGGGAATTAGCAGAAGAAACTGGTTATATTACTCAACAAGTTAGGAAAATCGCCACTTTATACGATAAGCCGAGTAAAGATACCAATCAAATACATTTATTTTTAGCTGAAAATGTCGTTAAAGTTAAAGAACAACAGTTAGATATTACAGAAGAAATTGAGGTTATATTAATCCCTGTAGATGAAGTTTTAGAAAAAATTGCCCAAGGAGAAATTGCGGTAGCGGGTACTGTGGCGGCGCTATTCTTAGGGTTAAATTTTCTCAAATCGATTAATTGTTGAGTTGTTATATAGGACTTATATTGGATTTCTGAAATACACGTAGGGGAGCCAGTGCGTTGCGGAGGTTCCCTCCGTTATAGCAACTGGCGTTGTGTTGTCGCGCAGCGCAACGCACCAAAGCCGAGGATAAGGTGCGTTATACTTTGTGATAACGCACCCTACACATACTATGCAGCCTCATAAAGAATTGGTATAAGATACCTAATTTATCTAAGAGTTTGAGGCTCTGAATGCCAAATTTTACTTAACCTAAACTAGAATTTTTCTTAATTTCATCAACTAATTTTTAAACTACTTTATCCTTTGGTTAAAATAGGCTATATTTGCTATTAATAGCGACTGCAAATAACGCTATACAAGAATTAACCATCATATCTTGAAAAGTAGAGATTTGTTAAATTTAAATTTAAATATTTTGCATATTATTAATTTTGCCTTTCATAAATATTTCTTAGTTTTCTCTTAATAGAGATAAATAATTTTGTCTCCATGAGAGTAAAAACTAAGGAGCATATTGTGACCTTATCAAGGCGGAAATTTTTTACTTTAGCAGGGACAGGAACTGCTGGTGCTCTGATATTATCTCCATTGCAAGCTTTTTATGCTAACCGCGCTTTTGCAGCCGGGCCTTATGGTTCTTTGGTATCCGATCCGAAACGTGTTTTGGATTTGCCGAGTGGATTTTCTTATGTGAGAATGTCGGAAGCTGGGCAAACTATGAGTGATGGCTACAAAGTTCCGGGTGGACATGACGGAATGGCAGCGTTTCCCGGCACAAATGGCAGTACTATTTTAGTGCGTAACCACGAACTTAACTTTTCATCGGGTGGTAGTGTAGGCGCACCCAGTAGTAAAAAATACGATAGCCAAGCTAAAGGTGGTACTACTACCTTAGAAGTTAGTTCCACTAGAGTATTACTCAGACATCACGGTTCTTTGGCTGGTACGGATCGCAACTGTGCGGGAGGCCCTACTCCTTGGGGTTCTTGGCTAAGTTGCGAAGAGAGTTTTGAAACTGGTAATAAAAAGCACGGCTATGTCTTTGAAGTTCCTAGCAGTGCAACGAGTTTCGTCACCCCTGTACCATTAACAGCGATGGGTCGATTTAATCACGAAGCCGCAGCTGTAGACCCAAATACCGGCTATGTCTATATGACCGAAGACCGGGGAGATGGTTTATTATACCGCTTCGTACCTAAAACCAAAGGTAAATTGAGTGATGGCGGTACACTGTATGCTTTGAGAATTCAAATCAGACCGAAAGCCAATACCAAAACAGGGTTTACAGTTGGTCAAGCCTTTTCAGTAGATTGGGTTCGCATTACTAACCCCGATCCTTCTAGCGATACTGTTAGATCTGAGGGTTATAACCTTGGTGCAGCTAGATTTAGCCGTGGCGAAGGTATCTTTTATGGTAAAGGAGATATCTATTTTTGCTGTACCAATGGCGGTAGTGCTGGCTACGGTCAAGTGTGGCGCTACAATCCAGCTACGGAAACAATACGACTATTTGCCGAACCAAATAATCGGAATATTCTCGACTACCCAGATAATATTGTCGTTGCACCCAATGGCGATTTGTTCCTTTGCGAAGATGGCGACGGCGAAATCTTTATTGTCGGCATTACACCCAGTGGTACGCTATATAAATTTGCCCGTAATGCCTTGAATTCTGAAGAATTTGCCGGAATTTGCTTCTCTCCCGATGGCAAAATTATGTTTGTAAATTTGCAATCACCAGGAATTACCTTTGCAATTAGAGGCCCTTGGTAAACAAGAAAAAGGCAAAAGCCAGAAGGTAGCAGGAACTAACCTCAGACTTACGCCTTCATTAAATCAATAGCTTATGAATAGCCGCGATCGCACAAATGCAGGTCGCGGCTAACTGTATAATTACATGAGTTTATTAGTCATTTGTTAGAGACGCGATTAATCGCGTCTGTACAAACCGTCAACAGTCAACAGTCAACAGTCAACAATATTTTACTTAAAAAATTTTTAACAACCCAACCCCAGCATGAAACGAACTAAGAAGTCTCTGCTATTAGCATTGAACTGGGTGTTACTCTCATTTGCAACCTCGATTTTAATTATTCTCGCACAACCTACAGCACCCGTTCCCGCCCAAGCGCCTAATTCAACTAATTCAGAACAAAGTAGAAAAGAACAACTGCGCGAAGTCTTACAACGCCAATCACCTAAGCCTGTTGTCATTCCTCAAACTACGCCCACACCGGAAGCTACACCATCACCCACACCCACACCCAAGTCTGATGAAGCGACAGAACCAGCACCAACACCGGAAGAAATCGCCCGTCGCGAACAATTTATCGCCGCAGATAAGCTGTATTTGGCGGGACAAATTGGCGACGCAGAAAAAATTTATCGTCAGCTAAAAGAACCTTTCGCCAAAACGACGCAACCCTCGGAACGCAAACCAGCAATTACCGAGCCAACGCAACTATCCCCAGCAGGAAAAGTCTACTGGCGCGAATCAGAAGCGGGGATAGCCAAGAATTTACAATCGAGAACTTTAGTACCTCTGCAATTATTGGTGGAACAGTATCCGGAGTTTATTCCCGGACATATCAGATTTGCGGAAGTTCTCAAGCAATACGATCGCACTGAGCAAGCTTTAGATATCTTAGAACGGGGAGCTTCTCTTTATCCAGACCAACCAGAATTAGTCAAAGCCAGAGTTACAGCCCTTGCAGATGCGAAAAAATGGATGGAAGCTTCTTTAGCAGCCCGTCAATTTGCGATTCTTAACCCCAAAAATCCCCAAGCGGCAGAGTTTAACAACTTAGCCGAAGTCCATCTCAAACGTTATAAAAGCCATATTCAAGCGGAAATTCGCGGTAATGCGATCGCAAATATTATTACTGGTGCCTTAGGTTACGCTGTTACAGGCAGTTTAGTCGGGCCATTCTCTGCCCTTGATTCTACCATATTACTTTTACGTGGTGAAGAATCCATTGGGGAATCGGTAGCCAAACAAGCTAAAGAACAACTCAAACTCATTACCGATGAGACAGTCGTCGCCTATGTGAATGAAATCGGTCAAAAACTCGCCAAAGTCGCTGGACGCAATGAATTTAAATATGAATTTTTTGTCGTTCCCGACGAACAACTCAACGCCTTTGCGCTCCCAGGTGGGAAAATATTTATTAACGCAGGTGCGATCGCCAAAACTAATTCTGAAGCCGAATTAGCCGGATTAGTCGCCCATGAATTATCCCATGTAGTCTTATCCCACGGCTTTCAACTAGTTACCCAAGGTAATCTCGTTGGCAACATCACTCAGTATATTCCCTTGGGCGGGATTATCGGTCAACTCTCAGCCTTGAGTTACAGCCGCGATATGGAACGTCAAGCAGATACCCTGGGTACGCGCTTAATTGTCGCCACAGGTTATGCAGCTGACGGTTTACGTAACTTAATGGTCACCCTAGAAAAACAACAAAAAAATGTTCCTCCCAGTTGGTTCTCTTCTCATCCTGGGGGTAGTGAGCGCGTCAAATATTTAGAAGATATGATTATCAATAGCAACTATAACCGCTACTCCTATGAAGGAGTGGAACGACATAGCCAAATTCAAGCCAAGGTCAAGCAGCTACTCAAAAACAAGAAAGAACAAGCAGAAAAAAAACAGCCTGCGCGATGAACTAAAATCAAAATTTTGCGTCTCTGAAGCTATCAATAATCTATACCTATTTCCCTAAAGGATGATCTATGTCATCACACGCTTTGAAATTTGTACTTTTGAGTAGCTTAGGATTATCTTGTTTTCTAGGTAATTCCGTAGCAATGGCACAAGTTGATACATCTGGTGGTGTTGTCGTCCCCACAGATTCTACAGGCCCGTCAACCAGCACGCCAGTACCCGTAGATACCGCCACAGGTACACCTCCAGTTGATAGTAACACGCGCTTTAGCTGTCAGGTTTATAACGGTCAACATACAGTCATGTATCAACCCCAAAGTCAACCAGGCCAATACTTTGCTTGGGCTGCACCTGCAACTTTGGGTGGTGGTTGGGATATGCAAAAACGCTGTGCAACAATCGCCAGTCGCTTAGAATCCTATCGTCCCGATGGCTTGCAAGAACTGCAAGTAACGAGATTAAATAACGAGAACGTTGTCTGCGTCACCACAGAAGCAGTTCCTAGCTGTCGTATTGTTCTCACCGTACCCCGTGACAAAGACCCCTATAATGTCCGCAATAGCATCTTCCAAAACCTCACCACAGCCGATAGCGGCCAGCAAACTACCGCCGTCAACACCTATCGCGGACAAGGCGGCTGGCGCGATATATACGACCTCACTCGGACAACTGTAGGTGGTAACCGAGTTTCTGACGCCAGAAGTGGTATCAATCTTAAACCATTCCTTGATCGCAAAGATGGTGGTACTGGTAGCGGATTAAAGAATGGTGTCGCTTTGCGTAACCGTTCCACTAACCAAACAGTCCGTCAACCCAATAATGGCATTCGCCTCAACCCCGATAGATTCCGCCGTTAATTTCAGATTTATGTATATCTACAAAAACGCGCTGTTAAAAATGTAGCAGCGCGTTTTTGTTGTTTCATCGAGTATTAACGGTGGGTAAGATTTAGCGATGTCTACGACAAGTTGCTTTACATCTTTGCATCGGGTAACAATGCGATTGTATCAAGTGACAATTCAATTGTATCGCTGTGCAATGTGATTGTATCGCCATGCAATACCATATGAAGATGCAATCTAGCCTGCGAAGGCAGGCTTTGTAAGTATAGCCCCAGGCTTCTAGCCTGCGGGCGTTCATGTGCAGCCTCACAGAGAATGGGTATAAGTCTTGAATCTATTACAAAAGAAACTTTCAGCTACAAATAATATTTAGTATATTAAACAACAAATAAATCCCAGTATATAACGCCATCAATCTGTGAATTGTTTGAGCTTAATGCTGGATATTTGCCAGCAGTTTAGTAAATTATGTGCTTATACTCCAAATCTCCTCTATTCAAAACCGTTGTATCTTTTATATATTAAATGTTGGATTTTTTACCACAGTAATAGCGAAACTTAGTTGTAATATCAATTTTTGCTGACAGGAAATCTGTTTTATAATCTGCACATGCTGGGATAATGTGTAATTTACCTGTAGTGGTTAACAGGCATCTCTATTCAAGACTTTACGTAGGCTGGAATGCAATCATATTGAGGAATTCACTATGTCAAATAGCTCAGGGTTGTATATTCTACTAGTCAGCGTTCATGGATTAATCCGAGGTCATAATTTAGAACTAGGACGAGATGCTGACACAGGTGGACAAATAAAATATGTCGTTGAACTTGCGCAAGCCTTAGCGGAAAACCCGCAAGTAGAACGTGTAGACTTAGTTACCCGTTTAGTTAACGATCCAAAAGTTAGTTCTGACTACGCTAAACCTGTAGAAGTACTTTCAGATAAAGCACGAATTATCCGCTTAAACTGCGGCCCCCGTCGCTATCTGCGTAAAGAAGTTCTCTGGCCGCATTTAGACAACTTTGCTGATGAGTTACTTAAACACCTGCGACAAATTGGCAAATTACCTCATGTCATACATACCCATTATGCAGATGCAGGATATGTAGGTTGTCGTGTAGCTGGTTGGTTAGGTATACCCCTAGTGCATACCGGTCACTCTTTAGGGCGTGTCAAACAACAAAGACTATTAGAACAAGGAACAAAACCAGAAGTCATTGAAAATTATTACCACATCAATACCAGAATTGAAGCCGAAGAAACTACACTAGCTAGTGCAGCTTTAATTATTGCCAGTACTAATCAAGAAGTAACCCAGCAGTATGGAATTTACGACCATTATCAACCACAAAGAATGGTTGTAATTGCCCCTGGAGTCGCTCTTGAACGCTTCTACCCCATACCGCCCAATTGGCAAGAACCGCCTATATATAAAGACTTGCAGCGATTTCTCACAGATCCGCAAAAGCCGATCATTATGGCGCTTTCTCGTCCGGCGATTCGCAAAAATGTCGGTACTTTAGTCAAAGCCTATGGCGAAGATCCAGAATTACGTCATCTAGCGAACCTAGTCTTAATCTTAGGCAACCGCGATGATATTACAACAATGGAATCGGGGCCGCGTCAAGTACTGACAGAAATTTTCCAATTAATTGACCGTTATGACCTTTACGGTCACATTGCTTATCCCAAACATCACGGATCTGATGAAGTTCCCGAACTCTATCGATTGCTAGCCAAAACGCGCGGAGTATTTATCAATCCCGCCTTAACAGAACCTTTTGGTTTAACCTTAATCGAAGCTACAGCCTGTGGTGTACCGATTATTGCTACATCAGATGGCGGGCCGCGAGATATTATTGCCGCTTGTGAAAATGGTTTGTTAATCGATCCGCTCAATATTCCCGAAATTCAAGCTGCATTGCGAACAGCACTCACCGATACACAAAAATGGGAAGGTTGGTCTAGTAATGGTTTGAATCGAGTCCGGGAAAATTTCTCTTGGGAAACCCACGTAGAACGCTATTTAGAATCTGTGCGTCAACTACCGCAACGCCGAGTCCAATCTCTGCTGAGTCCGTTGCGACTAGGGCCAGCTAGTAGCCTGAATGATTGGAACGTTCCTGAGAAAAACCGTCTACCAACAGCCGATCGCTTTTTGGTGTGCGAAATTGATAATACCTTATTAGGTGACCCAGAGGCATTGCATCAATTAATCGATCGCATCAATAACGAAGGCGAAACTACTGGTGTAGGCATTGCTACCGGACGCAGCTTACAAAGTTCCCTAGAAATGTTAGAAGAATATCGGTTTCCCATGCCCGATGTGCTAATTGTTTCTACTGGTAGCGAAATCTATTATGGCGCTCAAGTAATTGCAGATATCAACTGGCAAAGACATATTAGCTATCATTGGCAACCAGACGCCATCCGCCAAGCAATGGCAGAACTACCAGGAGTGAAGTTACAACCTCCAGAAGGTCAAGGTAAGTTCAAAATTAGCTACTTTATCGATGAAGAAAAATCTGTCAGTTACCGAGAAATTATGCGTCATTTGCGACGGCATAAGCTCCATGTTAAAGGTATTTATAGTCACAATATGTATCTTGACTTGGTACCAATTCGCGCTTCTAAAGGGGATGCGATTCGTTATTGTGCTTTAAAGTGGGGATTGCCAATCAAACGCTTTTTAGTTGCAGGTGCATCCGGTAACGATGAAACCATGCTAGCTGGTAATACTTTGGGTGTAGTTGTGGGTAACTATAGCCCAGAATTAGAAAAGTTGCGTAGCTATCCCCAAGTTTATTTTGCTCAAGGGCATTATGCTTGGGGCATTTTAGAAGCACTCGATCGTTACGACTTTTTTGGCAATTTATCAGCCACAGAATCGGAATTAAACAGTAATGGAGATTTGGGAATGCAAAAACGTGAAGAAGCAATCACAGGTGCGGTTGTATCTGTGTAAATTGCTCTGTTGATTGAGAATTTATTCATTTTGATATATACGGCTTATTGCCGTATATAAAATTTAGACGCGCATTAGCTGATTAAATGCGATCGCCTAAATTCACACATTTCTAGATAGCACAGAGCTACATTACCATGAAAAACTCAAAATGACCTACCTATAAGGATTTATCTAGGCTAAATCGCCGGATTTTCTGCGATAGGTGCAAAATATTCAAATTTTATTGGCTATGCCTAAAGGTTATAAGTACCATACTTGTAAAGCATTAGACTTTAATAACTTCTCCGATTACCCTGAATTCTTAAGGGTTGTAATTTGCAATATTTAAATTCTGCTTCCGTAAATGTAATTAGCCAAGGGGTGTCTTAATTGTTTCAAAATGTTACTTTGTTCGGCGTACTGGCGATCGCTGTTGGTGCGATTCCTGGGGCTGTGAGTCGCTATTACCTAACTGAATTTTGTAAAAGGTCTTTAGGTACAAACTTTCCTTACGGCACTTTTATTATCAATTTCACTGGCTGTTTACTCATGGGCTTTTTCTTCACCTTATTTAAGGGAATTAAAGGCTTTCCACCAGAGATAGATTTGTTAGTTAGAACTGGTTTTTTAGGTTCTTATACAACCTTCTCAACTTACGGATACGATACATTGACATTGTGGCGCAATCATAAGCAGGGAGCCACTATTTTTTACTGGGTAGGCAGTGCGATTTTAGCAGTAGTTGGGATTATCGTAGGCACTAATTTAGCGCAGCTAATTCTGGGTTCCTAGCAATTCAACTGTATAAAATCACATAATTTATAGCAAATGAAGTAGATACCAGCAAATAATTTCATCATGCAAAATACTTTTATTCGCACTGTCATAGCGATAGCTTTAGGTGCAATGCCAGGGGCTGTAGGACGCTACTTGATCACTGAATTTACCAAAGCTACTTTTGGCAAAGATTTTCCTTATTATGGGACATTTTTTATTAATGTCACAGGCTGTTTTATTATTGCTTTGTTTTACACCCTAAACGAGCAAAAGTTTAAAAGCCTTGCACCTGAAATCCGGTTAGCGATCGCGACTGGTTTTTGTGGTGCTTATACAACATTTTCAACTTACGGATTAGAAACTTTCACCCAGATAGATAAAGGCAATACAACAGTAGCTTTAATCTATTGGTTAGGCAGTATGATAGTGGGAATGCTGGGTATTCAATTAGGTGTAACCTTAGGTAAGCTTAATTCTAAATCCAGCGTGGCTGAGTAATTAACAAATGTGGGGTAGGTAGGAAAGGCTGTGAATTCAGATATACCATCCCACAAATATCGTAAACAATAATCTATAGATTTACTTATTAATTTTCCAAATTTATTATTTTTAATATCGCCAAGTAATTTTCCAGCAACTTTGAGCAATCATGACAAGTGATATTTATGGAAGTAGATAAATTTTTATTAGCTCAAAACATGGCATTTCTAATTGCCATTCCGGAAGCATCAAAAGCTTACTGCGTAAAGAAAATTATCTATTATGGCTGAGAGCTTTAGGGGAAGTGCTAGTCAAAATCACCCAGAAATTCAGCCAGACTTTTTGGGTATTACCAACCTGGGCGATCGCTCTTGGTGTAGTTTTAATCATGTCAGCAGTTTTTATCTTAGCTGATGAACATTCTGCACTAGGAAAACTACTCGCTGGTGTTGAGGCTATTAGTATAGTTGTAGCGGTAGTTTTATATGTGAAAGAAACGCCCGATCGCAAAAAAGAATCTTACTACCAAGCTTGGAGTACAGTTGATGCGGCTCACGGTGTCAAAGTGAGTTATGCCAGAATTATGGCGCTGCAAGATTTAAACGAAGATGGTGTTTCCCTGAGAGGTTTAGATGCTCCGGGTGCAGAATTAGTAGAGATTAATCTTCCCCGTGCTAATCTCAGTAGAGCTAATTTAATTGATAGCGATTTAACTAATGCCAATCTCAGTCATACCAATTTAGATAATGCTAATCTTAGCCAATGTAAACTAATTAATGCAGATTTGAGTCATGCTAACTTAGGGTTTGCTCGCTTAAATCAAGCTAATCTAAGTAGTGCTAATTTGAGCGGTGCTAATTGAATTTGTGCAGAGTTAAGTCATGCTAACTTAAGCGGTGCTAATTTAAAAAATGCAAGTTTGAGTGGCGCTAATTTGCAGGGAGCTTACCTCACTGGCGCTAATCTTAAAAATGCTCAAGTCAGCAACTATGAACTGAGTAGTGCTTTTTTAGAAGATGCTATCATGCCTGATGGTTCAAAATATCGCTCGCAAAGTTAAGTAAATCTGTAATTATATTTAAAACAATAATATAGTCAAGTAAGTCAAAATTACAAATCAATAAGCTCATGCATCATTTAAAATTGCTATAGTTCTATAGTTCAATTACTGCTTCTCCAATCTCTATAATATGCGGGATAACCAGTCTCCTAATAATCAACGCATTATCCATTTAACCGAAGTCTCTGCTACAGGTTTTCCTGCTGCCAATATTTATAAATATAAATGCCGCGTGCATCTGTTATCCAATGATGGTGAGATGTTGTTGCACAAGGATCTGTTTACGCGGATGCAGCCTAGCTGGTTGGTGGAGTTGAAGAATAAGGGTGACTGCACAATTTCCATAACATTCTGCTACCGAGAAGGCGATATTACCAACCCTTGGCAAGATACAGGAACAGTTGTATTCGCGACACAGGACTATTTGCAGGTAGATGCTAACGCCGATCTAGAATTTCCGATTACAACCTGGAGTCAAGCACCACAGTTAAAGCTAAAAGTCAGACTAACCGAAAGCTGTAGTGAAGGTAGCAGCAGCACAGTTAATATATTTGGCAGACAAAATGGTTCTCGTTGGCTGCGTTCTCAAAATGGCGATCGCGCCAACGTTGAGGTTGAACTCCCCGAACTGATTGCCCTAACGCCACAGGAAGAAGTATTGGTAAAAGACGTATGGGGAAAACTGCGATCGTGGAAAGAACTGCAGATGGAAAAGTTCTTTAAGCGTCTGTTGCTGGAAGAACCCGATTTAGAGTATCTATTTGGCGAAGCACTCGACAGCATCACAGACTTCTTCTACGAATTGTTTGACTGCTGTGCCCATCAACTGCAACCAGAAACCCAGAATATTATCGCCGAACCCCTGACAGGTGTACTGCCAGAGCAAGAACATGGTTTTAAAACTGTTGAAGACTACGGCAAGTTTTTTGCAGATGTAGGAATGCGTCCTCATCACTGGCTAAAAGCCCGCCAGGTATGGATGTGGATGCTACCATCAATTCCCTACCTAGAAGAATACGATCGCGAAGATTTGGCAAAAGGGGTAAACTCTGCATTCTACAAATTTTTCAATACCCAGATAATTTTGCCGATGGTAGATGCGATTCGCCATTATGAAGCAGCTATACCACCCGAATTGTTTCTGAAAATGGCCGATTCTTGGCAAGTGATGAGCCAAAACAAGCAGCAAATGGGGATTGAATTTTATCAAATGCTGTTTGAGAAATATCCCTTTGTCCTACCAATATTTGGGCGGGCAGATATGGATTATCTTTCGCTGCACTTATTCCAAGCACTGGAATTTTTAGTTAATTGTCTCAAAACTGGTAGTATTGATGAGATGTTGCGAGAACTGCGCTTTTTGGGACAGGTACATGGTAGTGCTGATGTGCCCACCTGTGCTTATCCAGCAATTACAGAATGTATGATTGCCTTAATGGAAAGGCATATCCCAGATTTTACCGCAGAGGTACGCCAAGGATGGGTAACGTTGATAGAGCGAGTCATCAATGTTGTGAAACTGCCAAAGCTGAATGAAGAACGCTTGCTCAAAAAAGCCAAACAATTTATCGAGTTAATTGCCTCAGAGCAAGCCTGGGAAAGCGAAGATAAAGAACGACGATGGAAAGAAATTAAAGAAGAAGTCAAAGCCACAGGCACTTATACTCACACCTATGAAGAATTAGCCTATGGTACCCAAGTAGCTTGGCGCAATGCGTCTAAATGTGTCGGGCGGATTGCCTGGAATAATATGGTAGTACGCGATCGCCGTCATGTTACCGACCCCGATGAAATGTTCCGGGAACTGCAAGAACATGTGCGCTTTGCTACTAACGGCGGTAATTTGCAAATTACCATGACAGTCTTTCGTCCCAAGCAACCCAAAGAACGCTGGGGCCCCCGCATTTGGAATTCTCAACTATATCGCTATGCCGCTTATCAGCAACCAGATGGTAGTATTTTAGGCGATCCTGCCAACTTAGACTTAACCAATGCCATCATCAAATTTGGTTGGCAACCCCCAGAAACACGCACAGCTTATGATATTTTGCCACTCGTGATTGAACCGGCTGGGCAGCAGCCGAAAATGTATCACTGGAAACGCGATGAAGTGTTGGAAGTGGAAATTGAGCATCCGACAATCCCAGAGTTCAAGTCACTGGGGATGCGTTGGTATGCCATTCCCGCCATCAGCAACTTCTGCGTCCACATTGGCGGCATCAACTATGGTTGTATTCCCTTCAATGGCTGGTACATGGGCACAGAAATCATGCGAGATTTCTTGGACGAGTACCGCTATAACATGATGGAGGACATTGCCAAAGCCCTGAAATTAGATACTAGTTCCGAGCAAACCCTATGGCGCGATCGCGTCGCCTTGGAACTTAATATCGCTATCCTCCACTCTTTCCAAAAAGCGAAAGTCACAATGGTAGATCACCAAACCGCTTCGCGTCAGTTCTTAATTCACGACTTGCGCGAAAAGAAAGCCGGACGGGAGTGTCCTGGTGACTGGGGTTGGGTTGTCCCCGCCGTTGGTGGTAGTACCTGTCCGGTATGGCATCATTCCATGCGCGACTTTTATCTAGAACCTGCCTATCATCATGCAGCCGATCGCTGGGCAGTAGAAGATGATATTAATTTAGAAAAATTCATTACGGTTATTGATGAAACCGGGAATCAGCAAGACCGAATTCTGATCCTTTATGCTTCAGAAACCGGTACTGCCGAAGGATTTGCCCGCAAAGCCGCTAGACAATTGCAACAATTCCGTCCCAAAGTCATGGCGCTGGATGAATATAGTCTTGATACCCTAGCGACAGAAAAGCTGGTATTAGTTGTGACATCAACCTTTGGCAACGGTGAAATACCAAGTAACGGCAAGCAGTTTCTCCAACGGCTCAAGCAAATGCCTGCTGGTTCCCTCAGTGGCTTAAACTATTCTGTTTTGGGGATTGGTAGCACTGTTTACGAACACTTTTGTGCAGCTGGCATAGCAGTTGATAAAGCACTTGCCAAAGCGGGAGCCAATTGTGTAGTACCTCTACACAAAGGCGATGAAATTAAGGGACAAGCCGATACTTTCAAAGATTGGTTAGGACTGATTGCTCGCTTGTTAGGTGCAGATGAGACGGCTGGCAATACCACAAATGCCTCGACTGTGAAACTAGCGGTAAAATTCTTGAGTGCAGCCGAGGCCGCAACCATTACCCCCGTAGCCGTCAGAGGCGATCGCAGTATTGAAGTCCCGTTAATTGCCAATGATGAATTGCTGCAAGAAGTAATACCTGGCAGCCGTTCCACACGCTATCTCGTATTTGATATTGCGGGGACAGATTTACAATACGAAACAGGCGACCATGTTGCCGTACATCCTTGCAATCCGCTAGAACTGGTAAATCGCCTGTGTCAGCGCCTGAATGTTGCCCCTGATACATACTTTACTGCGGCATATACTAAAGCCGATGGCACAGCGACAGAAGACCAACCGCCTGTTGCCGTACCGATGACAGTCGGTCAGCTATTATCGGCAGAACTAGATTTAGCGTTACGGGAACCGTTTAATGATTTACTCGCTTACTTGTATACATCTGCCCAAAATCCCCAAGACAAACAACGTTTAGAAACTTGGCTAGAAATTCTCCGCCAAGGAGAGGATCATCCTGACAGTATCACGCTCAAGAAAACGATTACAGACAATTTCATGAGCGTTGTTGATTTATTTGCTGAATTCCCCTCTGCGCCCATCACCCTCGAAGCCTTACTGGAACTGTTACCGAAGCAAAAGCCACGCCTATACTCTATATCTTCTTGTCCCCTGCTGCATCCCCAAAAAATTCAAATTACAGTTGGCGTGTTGCAAATTCAAACTGATGCGGGGAAAGTACGTCAAGGGCTTTGCTCCAACTACCTCGCAGCCTTGCCCATTGGTGCAAAAGTGCGGATTGACGTTCGCACCTCTGGCTTCCGTCCCCCAGCCGATCCTCAAGCACCGATGTTAATGGTAGGGCCTGGTACGGGAGTATCACCGCTGATTGCCTTCCTGCAGTACCGCGAAGCTTTACAGAACCAGGGAACACAGCTAGGTGAAGCTTGTCTGTACTTTGGCTGTCGCAACCAAAGCGATTTTCTCTATGGCGAACAACTGACAACCTGGCAAAATCGAGGAGTACTCACCGATTTACAGGTAGCTTTCTCTCGGTTAACCGAGAACAAAGTCTACGTGCAAACTTTAATGCAGGAAAACGCTGAAAGCCTTTGGCAATTACTCAGCCATCCTCAATGTCATTACTATGTCTGCGGTGATGCCAAGATGGCAGATGATGTATTTGAGGTGTTTTTAGCGATCGCCAAAAAGCAAGGCAAACTTAACCACATAGAAGCGGTACAATTCTTTGACCAGATGAAGCAAGAAAAACGCTTCCATACCGATGTGTGGGGCGTGCAGTTGAACTTTAAGCAAGCTATCCAACAGCTCCAAAAAGACAACTACTCCAAAGCAGAACTCTGGCTGAATCGCGTCAAAGATGCCGTTGATGCCTAATACCATTTCACCTTACAGCAGTTTTCACCTATTTGAACCACATCTGTGGTAGGGGCACGGCATTGACAATCTTTTGGTACATACAATAATTTTACTGGTGCCGTGCCCCTACAGCGTGGTCTATTTACCTGAAAATAGCTGTAAAAATGATACATATTGCCTAGCACAGGGAGCAGAGGAGCAGAGGAAGTAATTTGTATCAATAATTTCGTGAATTGGTATTACCAATGTCTTCAACAACAGCTAACTGTGTTCCAGGATTTGCAACAAGAACAAGAGTTAACGATCCAGCCTAGTTTAGTTGGTTAATAGCTTGCTGTTAACAGTGAACAGTCAACTGTTAACAGATTCAATCTTGAACATATTCAAAATGGCGTTGGGGTAGTTAAAAGTATTTTAAATAATAAATTTATTCTAATAGCAATGGCAAAGTGAAGCAAAATGTGCTACCTACACCCAGGGTACTTTGTGCCCAGATTTTGCCACCATGTTGTTCGATAATACTGCGACAAATTGCCAAGCCTAAGCCTGTACCGCCTTTATCGCGCGAGTCGGAAGCATCTACTTGCTGAAATCTGCCAAAGATTAGTTCTAATTTTTCTGGGGGAATTCCGCGCCCGCGATCGCTAATTTGAAACAGTACGCGATCGCATTGCGGTTGAATGCTGACATCAATAGTGGACTCGTCAGGGGAAAATTTTAAAGCATTACTAAACAGATTAGTCAGTGTTTGAATAATTGCGTCAGCAGCAGCCCAAACTTGCACATCGGGAGCATCAATATTAAAGCTAATATTCTGTTGTTTGGCGATCGCTTTCACTCCCTCTACAGCTTGGGCAATTAAATCAGCCGCATTGCAGGTGGTTTTTTGCAGCACAGCCCGCCCTGATTCTAAGCGTTCTAAGTCAAGAATATCATTGACTAGACGGACTAAGCGATCGCAATCAATTGCAGCTATCTCAATCATCCGCTTAAATTTTTCTGGTCTGTTATCGTAAATACCAGTGTTTAATAAACCTAGTGAGGCGCGGATAGCTGTTAACGGCGTGCGCAGTTCGTGACTAACTATGCCAATAAACTCACTTTTCATCTGCTCCACTTTTTCCAGTTCTGTGATGTCTTCAGCAATACCAGTAACGCGAATAATTTCCCCTTGTTCATTTTTAATTGGGAAAGCGCGATCGCGAATCCACAGCATAGAACCATCAGGGCGGATAATACGATATTTAATATCTGAGAGTTCGGGAATTAACTGTTCTACAAATGTGGTTTGTACGCGAGTGCGATCTTCGGGGTGAATGCTATCGAACCAAGTTGATATGTCTTGGTAGATACTTTCACAACTCCTTTGCCAAATAGTTTCATAAGTCTTGCTCACGTAAATAATTTGCTGAGTTTGCATATCCCGCATCCAAAATACTGCTTGGATGTTTTCTGCTAGTTGGCGAAACTTTTCTTCACTTTCCCGTAAAGCATCTTCCATGCGTTTGCGTTGCCTAGCTTGGCGATAGGCATCGGTAATGTCTTCCACAATGTAGGAAAATTTAGGATAGCCTTTGTCGATACAAGTAATTGGGGAAACCGTTGCAGCTAGCCACCTTTGCCCATTGACAGTCTCATGGGGATATTCAAATCGGACTGGAGCTTGAATTTTTTGTGCTTGTCGATAATAATCTATCCATTGGTCGAGAATCGGTTGGGGTACACCTAAATTACTGGCAAACTGATTCTCCATTGCTGCGGGAGTAGTGCCAAAAAACCTAGCTGCTGTTTGGTTATCGGAAATATGTAAAATATCGTTGTCATATAACTCTACAATACCCATGAGCATTGCGCCACTGTTAAAGAAGCTGCGCAAAGTAGACTCACTGCGTTGTAAATTGGCATTGCTGGTAATTAACTCGGCTGTGCGTTCGGCAACTCGGACTTCTAATTCTTCCTTGGCTTGCTTGAGTTCGGCTTCAGCGCGTTTGCGTTCGGTGATTTCTTCGCATACTGTACTAATACCAATAATGCGTTCCCCATCTTTTAAGGGTAAAAAGCTTTCTAACCAAGTTCGTTGCACCCCTGGTTGCGCCGGAGTTTCTCCAGTAATTTCTACATTTAACAGTGGTTTGCCTGTTTCTAAAACCGAGCGTAACACTTGTTCGGAGGTATCAGCTAATTCCGGTAACAACTCGCGTACAGTCAGCCCAATATGCTCTGCCATCGAAAACCCATTCATTTCTGCTAGGCGCTGGTTAATGCGCACAAAGCGCAAGTCTGTATCTAAAACATTTAAGCCAATGGGCGCGGATTGGTAGATATTTTCAATTTCTGCCAATTGCTGCTGTAGCTGAATTTGGCTTTGATGGAGAGCTATTTCCGCTTGTTTGCGTTCTGTAATATCTGCACAGGTACCAATCCACTCACTAATTTTGCCAAATGCATCGAGAATGGGTACACCACGCACCGCAAAATCACAGTATATACCATCTTTTCTCCGCAGGCGATACTCAGTTTCGTAGAAAGTACCATTTGTATAACATTCTTGCCAAAGCTGGGCACAGCGATCGCGATCGTCAGGATGAATACAATTGAGCCAACCCCATCCTAAGCATTCTTCTAGAGTTTGTCCGGTGAATTTTTTCCAACCCTGGGGCGCAATGATTGCCATACCTTCAGCATTAGTACGCCAGACAATTTGAGCCGAAGCATGAACTAAGGCGCGATATCGATGTTCGCTTTGGCGTAAAGCTGCTTCGATTTCTTGGCGTTGTGCTAGTTCTGTTTGCAGATTTGCCAACAAATCTGCTTGCTGGATAGCAATGCTGACTTGACTTGCTACCTGTTGTAGTAGCCCAATTTCACTTGATTGCCACTCACGCGGTGCTTGACAGTGATGAGCAATCAGTAAGCCCCATAATTCATCTTTATACAGGATGGGAACTACTAAATTCGCCCTGATTTGGAATTTGGCTAACAGTTCAATATGGCAAGGGTTGATACCTGCATGATAAATATCAGATTTGGCAGTCACTAGACCTTGTTTAAAAGGTTCAATGTATTCATGACTAAAGCAAGGATCGTAGATATTACTAGATAATATAGCTGTCCAATTAGCGTCCACGGATTCAACAACTACACTGCCGCTACCATCAGGCTGTAACTGAAAGACGATCGCGCGATCGCACTTGAGAAATTGCCGCACTTCATCAACAGTAGTTTGCAGGATATCTGGTAAATTAAGCGTTTGCCGAATGCGCTGAGTGATATCCATGACTAAGCGTTGTTGCTCAAATTGCTGTTGCAATGTTATTTGTGCTTGTTTGCGCTCGTCAATAGCCATCACAGTTCCACTCATACGCACAGGTTCGCCAGATTTGTCATAAAACCCCTGTCCGCGAACTTCTAGCCAGTGAATGCTACCATCAGCTTGAATAATCCGATACTCGTGTTGTAAAATACTTTGGGTTTGTAGTGCTTGCTGTACGGCTTGGTGAAATTCTTGGCGATCGTCAGGATGCAAGTAAGCAGTAAAAGTTTCATACTTACCATCAAATTTACCAACACCCCAGCCAAATAACTGTTGTTGTTCTGGTGACCAAATTATTTCTCCTGTCACTATATCCCAATCCCACATTCCCATTTGTGCAGAAGATAAAGCCATACGCAGTTGTTTGGCATTTTCTCTAGCTAATTGCTGACTGAGTTTTTGCAGCTTTTGCGTACTTTGGCGAAAATTGCTAGTCAGCAAGTTGATAGTCAAAGCTACCATCAGAAAAAGACCGATACGCAATAAATTATCTGGTTGTGGGATGGCAATTTGATATCGCGGCAGAATCAGGAAATAATCTATTGCCAGTGTTGATAGCACAACTGTTACTAATCCCGGTTTCAAGCCACCATACCAAGTGCTAACAATCACAGCTATATAAAAAAAAGCGCTAATTGGTTGAGACAGCAGAAATTCTAGCCAGATTGATAGTAATAGAGCGATCGCTGTTGAGCTAATGGCAATTCCGTAGGGTAATATTTTTTGATAAATCCTCATAACGCTTTACTTCTCCCTGGCTCTAACTATCTTGCCAATGTTAGTTGATTCGCGTCATCGGGCTGATTACCCATATCAACAGTTCTCCACTCAGCAACAATTTGGCGATCGCATCATCTGTTTCTGCTACAAAGACTAGCTTTTGGTATTTCGTATTAAAAATAACTTAATATTTAAGTAAATACAATTAAGACGATTTGATTAAACTAGCTGATACAATTTTAAAACATCAACTATAGACATTTATAAATCTAGCACTACTAAATTTAGATATGTTACTATAATTACCTAGCATAAGTAAGTCAGTATAAATAGACTGTAAACCCTTACCAATGACTAATGACTAATGACCAATGACTAATGACTAATGACAGCCTTTTTTAATCACCTTGCGGATATTCATCCCATAAAGTAGTGATTTCTCGTAAACTTTGATGATTACCATTGCCTAATATGAGATGGTCTAGTAATGGAATCCCTAAAAACTGCGCTCCAGCTAATAACTGACGAGTTAATTCAATATCTTCTTGGCTAGGTTCAATATTTCCCGAAGGATGATTATGTGCCACAATCACCCGCGTAGCACCTTGACGAATCACTTCGCGAAAAATTTCTCGGGGAGAAGCTAAAGTTTCCGTCGCCGTACCAATTGTAATTACTTTTGTACCTAACAAACGATTCTTGGTATCTAATAACAAAACCCCAAAATGTTCTTGGGTTTGCCACATTAAATTTTGACTCAGCGCTGCCGCCGCCGCTATGGGACTATCAATAGTTGCACCTTCGGGACGAGATTGAAAAGCGCGTTTACCCAATTCTATTGCAGCTAAGATTGTTGTAGCCTTTGCCGGGCCGATTCCTTGAATTTGCATTAATTCTGCAGGCGTCACCTCCCGCAAAACTGTCAAAGGATCGCGCTGATGCTTGCTCAATTCACTTAAAATATATTGCCCCAATCCTACCGCAGATAGTTTCCCCGGCCCTTGACCGGTACCTAACAAAATTGCAATTAATTCAGCTGTGGCTAAAATTTTCGGACCATGAGCCATTAAGCGCTCACGCGGACGCTCAGTCTCAGGCATGTCAGCAATTCTGAGGCAATATTTCATAGAGTAACTGCGAGAATATCTACCATAGTTGGAACTATCTTTAGTTATCCCTTGTTTACTCAACAAATTATGCTGATTTGAAAAAATCTTTAATTTTGTTCAGAAGTCATGACGGCGGCAAAGGAAAGAAAGATACAGCAGATTGCCAGTTGCTAACTATTGACTATTGTACAGACAAGGGTTGTCGCGTCTCTACTGACCATTAACCAATAGCCAAGAGCTTGACTAAATAGGCAAATACTTTCCTAAAGTTACTTATAATTAGTCACCATGAGCAACTTGACAGCGTTTTCACTGTCTGATACTTTGGAATCAGTGCCGAAAACCAAGGCCAACTTCATATCTGGTTTGTAAACCACAGTCGCGTTCATTACTAGCCAGCCCTTAAAAAGGTCGAAGGTGATACCAAGATTCTTTAAATAGGTGGAAAATAATTTTGAACAATGGCTAAAAGCTTCAGAAAAAATTTGACAGACCGCAAAATAGGCTCGGCTAGAGCCGAATCTACGCCTGTGGACAAGAAGGAGCCGACTCCCTTGGTGGAAGCAGGAAGCAGACCCTCTAAAGAAAACTTTAGTTGAATGGCGAAGCTTAGATAAGTTTAGCCAAGTTTTGTATAGCAGACTTAACAAGATTCCACAAAAATACTTTGGGCTGTTTCTTGATCTAAAGCAGCGCGAGTTCTACCAACTGTGATAATGTACGATGGAAAGCGTTGTTCTAACACTAAACTACTACCTGGTAAAATCCCAAATGCCATGAGTTTGTGTAAAATTGCATCATCTTCAGTTTGCAAACAAACTACCGTTTGTGGTTGACCAATTTTGACTGTAGGTAAGGCGTTCATTTTAAAATTGCACTCCGAATGCAGTTAAGCCAAGATTTACAAGATATCCCATCAAAAAAGCAAAGGGGAAAATAAATAATACGATCGCAGTTGTAGTTTTTGCTCCCCGTTCTTTAATGAGCATTTGTAATTGAGCAATGCAAGGTAGAAACAATGTCAATACAATCGCCGCTACCACTAACTGATTACCTGTGAGGCTACCTTGTTGCTGTAAATCAAATAATCCGGCTGCACCATAATCTCTTCTAAAGAAACCATAGAGAAATATGGGTGCTGCTTGTGCGGGCATTCCTAAGGCTGAGACAATCGGTTCAATTAAGCGGATAATCATGTCAAATAATCCGGTTAATCTTCCTGCCCAAATCAATACTGATGCCCAAATAAATAAGGGTAAAACTTCGATAAAATACCATTTCATTCTTACCCAGGTTTTAGTAATGACGTTCCGTAATTTGGGTAAACGTAAAGGCGGAACTTCCATATAAAATCTGCCAGAATCACCGGGTAATAATTTGGCGGTGAGATAGCCTACTATTATAAAGATGGCAGAAATAAAACCTCCCCAAAACAGTAAGCCTGCGGGTTTTTGGGCGAGTAATCCTACAATCACGCCCCACTGGGCTGCACAGGGAATGGCGAGGGAGAGTAAAAAGGTAGCAATTAATCGTTCCCGCTTGGTTTCTAGGGTGCGGGTAACTATTGTGGCCATTGTGTCACATCCTAAGCCTAATACCATGGGAATGACTGCACGACCCGATAAACCTACGGATTTGAATAAGCGATCCAGCATTAACGATAAACGTGGTAGGTAACCGCTATCTTCTAGTAAGGAGAACATCAAGAAGTAAGTGGCGACTACAGGTAAAACGATCGCGGTGGCGTAGCGAATTCCTAAGGTGATAATCCCATAATCATTAGCAATTAAGTCTTGAATTGATTTCCAGGGAATAACTTGTGTAGTAATTTGGTTGACAAATGGGTTAATCTGTAATTCAAAAAACGTTTCAATGCGATCGACTAATTCCCCTGCGCCAAATTCACCGACAAATTTGTAGACTCCGTAATAGAGGATGAAAACCAGAATGGGGAATCCGGTGATGGGATTGACGGTGAGTTGATGCAGTGTTTCCCCAAGTGGCGATCGCCTTTTTCTAGTTTCCTGTAAGACTACTCTTTCTATCGTCCGCGCTTGACTTTGGCGAGTATTCGCGATCGCTAATCCAATAGGTTGTTTAAGTTGATTTTGCGTGACGGTAATCAAGACTTCTAGATGACGACACTGTTCTTGATCCCGTTGCATAGTTTCCCAAAGTCCGGGGTCTTTTTGTAACAGTAATAAAGCTAAACTCCGGGGAGAGAGTGAGTAATTGTAGAATAAATAGCGATCTCCTAAAGTTTGCCACCAAGATTCCAATTGTGCGATCGCGGCTTCAATCGGTTCTGGATAAATTATTTGGTTAATCATGACGGTTGACGGTTGACTGTTGACTGATGACTGATGACTGATGACTGTTGACTGTTGATTGTTGACTGTTGCCTTTTACACTGGAATCATTGCTGTCTGAACTGGTAAGAATGGGGCAATTCTGTGGCGCAATTCATCTATACCTTGGTTCAAAGCCGCAGACATGCAAACTACAGGAATTTCTAACTCCATCTCCAAGGAGTCTTGGTGTAAATCTAATCCCCAGCGATGGGCTTCATCCATCATATTCACAGCCAGGATTACAGGTAACCCAGCTTCGATGAGTTGAAAAGTTAGCGGTAGCATTCTGCCTAAGTTCTTTGCATCTACCACATGAATCACAACCGATACAGGTTCACTTAACAATAAATCTCTGGCAACCTTTTCTTCTTCACTAATAGGTAAGAGTGAATACATCCCCGGTGTATCAATGACTGTGATAATTTGCTCTCCTATCTGCGCTAATCCCCGACTCACTTCTACAGTCGTACCAGGGTAATTAGAAACAGTGACATAGATACCAGTTAGAGCATTAAACAGCACACTTTTACCTACATTGGGCATTCCTACCAAAGCAATTGGTGGATTTGTGGAAGTCTCTGTGTCTAACAATGGCTGTTTTTTGCGAAAGAATGCTAGTCCTCGCGATTTACCTCCACAAGATTTACCTTGTGATTTACATTGATGGCATTCCATAGGAATTTATTGCTGAGGTTTAATGCAACTTATTGTCAAATAAAATTGTGAGGATCTTGTGAAGAAGATATCTCTTTGGGGGGAGGTTAGCGATCGCAATATGAATCTGTCGAGGATATCCCAAGTTTGATGCAATATCCTATGAATCAATTCAAAATTCAAAATAAAAAAATTTCTCTTGCTTACCCGACACACCGCCCGCAGGCTGGAAGCCTGGGGCTAAAACTACGAAGCCCACAAAGGTGGGCTTTGTAAGATTAGCCGCACCCTTCTAGGGTGACGGCGGGATTTCGGGATCAGCGAGGGGTTTTACCATTGATTAGCCTTTAGGATGCTTCCTTTTCCCAATTAAGATTATTTATTATTTATATTTAGCTGAGAATAGGGATTTTGTGAATTAACATTGTTGAGTTTCAAGAAGCTGTCAAAGGCATACCAAGCTAAGACATACCAAGGAATCATATCTAATTGCATACCTTTAATAATTAACTGTCTCACAGCTAATATACTTAGTCCTAAAGGAAACAAAACTCTTAAATCAACTGTACTATCTGTAGCGCGGGCAAACTTATTATTTACAGCTATTACAGATTTTCTTACATATATAGCTGCTTTAGTATTTCTTGGTATGTAATTTGTAAAATTAATACCTAAATTTTGCATAGATGCGAAAACAACAGCTAAAGTAACATTCTCAGCATAATTGATGAGAATGCTACCTTGATGCAAGTTGGTTTTTACCTGAATAATGTACGGTTGCGTCTCTAGAAAATTGACAATTTGTTGCATTATCTCAGATTGACGATGGCTAGGTGCAATTCTCAACCGCAACCTTCCCGGAGTATCGCTAATAATTTGGGTAGCTATCGGTGTATCAGCGAGTGCTGGATGGCTAATTTGTTGTTTCTGGGGAATAATTACCATAGTTTTGGTTGAAAATGGGCATGGGGCATGGGGCATGGGGCATGGGGCAAAAGTTAAAATTCAATATAGAGTTCTTATACCAATTGGAAAAAAGAATGCGACAGATTGTAGGGGCACTGGCAATGCCATGCCCTCTAGAACATTTTGATATGTCGCAAAGATTATTGAAATTGGTATTACTATTTTCAGGTAAATAGACCACGCTGTAGGGGCACGGCAACAGTAAAATTATTGTATGTACCAAAAGATTGTCGATGCCGTGCCCCTACGACAGATGTGGTTCAAATAGGTGAAAACTGCTGTAATTTTGAATTTTGTGGAAAGTCTGAGCGCCGGCTTCCGACGAACAGAACTTTCCAAGAGAGAATTTTGAATTTTGAATTTTTTATCCCCCTTCCCCATGCGCTGTATTAATCTTTGTGGTGATTTTCCACAACATTGGCACCTGGTTCAAATACATGTTGATATTGGCTTTCAGCGATTTCGGCTTTGGCTTCAGCAACGATGTCTTCCCAGGTTTCACCCAGTTCAGCGAAAGCACCTTTGCTTTTTTCGTAGGCGAGGATTCCACCTTTAATAATAGATTTAGCTACGGGTTTACCAATACCAGCCACAACTGGCAGAATAACTGGTGCTAACAATACTGCACCAATACCAGCGATTAGTCCAGGTCTACCTGCGTTTTCCATTAAATCTGTAATTTTAGCCATATTTTTATGAACCTCCTGGTGGGGAATATGGGGATAAATGTTTGCTTGCGCGAGTATCGCGGATTTGGGATGAGGAAGTTGTGAGGATTGGTCTTAAACCGTTGACTCCGGCAACTACGGTGGAACCATTGTTGACTATGGTTGCGGCTAGGGGGTTGAGTCCAAATAAAGCGGCGATCGCTAATCCTGCCAAATTTGGTATAGTGATAATGGCGGTATTTTGCTGAATCAATTGCTTGGCTTGATGCGCAATTGCGATCGCTGTTAACAAACCATGCAAATCATTCTGCATTAACACTATATCTGCTGTCTCCCGTGCAATCTCGGAACCATTGGCAAAGGATACAGAAACATCGGCGTAAGCTAAAGCTGGTGAATCATTAATTCCATCGCCAACAAAGGCGACTGTTCTACCTTGGTTGTGTAGTTGCTGGACGATAGCGGCTTTTTGTGCGGGAAAGGCTTCTGCGTGGGTATGCGATGGCGGTATTCCCAATTCTGCTGCTACGGCGTTGGCTATCTGCTGGTTGTCGCCGGTAAGCAGATGTACATCTATGCCTTCTACCGTTAACAACTGATGAATTACGTCAGGGCTTTCATTGCGTAAGACATCTTTATAAGTAATTATACCCTGTAATTCCTGGTTGCTAGCAACATATATTGTCGATTCTGCGAGATGATATTGTTTAGTTAGGGATGACATATCTACGCCTTGTTGACGTAAAAAGCGATCGCTTCCTACATAGACAGTTTCACCATTGATAATTGCTTCTACACCTAAGCCTAGTTGATAATGCCATTGACTGCGCTGGGGAATATTCACACCTTGCGCGTCGGCGTAACGAATTATCGCTGCTGCTACTGGATGAGTTAATCTTTGTTCTGCTGCTGCGGCTAATGCTAAAACTCGCCATTGGGAAACATCGGGATGACAACTTTCTACATTAATCACCTCTGCTTCGCCTTTTGTTAGCGTCCCTGTTTTATCAAAAACAATGGTATCAATTTGCGCCAGTTGTTCTAAGGCTCGACCACTGCGAATCAGAATTCCTTGTTTAGCGGCATAGCTCAAAGATGCTAAAACTACTGTGGGAATAGCCACGCGAATTCCTGTAGCAAAATCTAAGGTAAGGATGCTGGCGGCTCTGGCGGCGTTTTTTGTCAGTGAAAATACGGTTGCTGCTAGTAGCAAAGTTGGTAATACAGCTTTCTCGGCGATTGTCGTTGCATAGTTTTCCATGCGGGTATCATGGACTGGTGCTGCTTCCATGAATTTGATACTTTGTCCAGCACGGGTATCATCGCCTGTGCTTTCAACTAAGATATAAATTCTCCCTTCCCTTACCAAAGTAGAGGCAAATACTCGTTGTCCTTTAGTTTTCAAGCTGGGTATGGATTCACCCGTGAGTTTTTGCTCATCTAGTAAGGCTTTACCTTTAATGATTGTGCCATCAACTGGTACTTGTTCCCCTGGATAAACAATGACAGTATCGCCTATTTGTACATCGTGAATGGGAATTTGCACCTTTTCTCCATCCCTTTCTACCCAGATAAATTGTCCTAAACAACTGAGTAAATCTAATGTTTGCAGTTGGGAAGTACGTGCCGTGCGATCGCGGATATTTTCGCCAATAGCAATTAAACTCAACATTAGGGCTGGTGTGAGAAAATGACCTTGAGCAGTGGTAATTGCGATCGCTAAACAATCCAACACATCAATTGTGAGTTTTTGCTGTCTGACAATTCCTGTAACTGCTCGTTGCAAAACAGGTAAACTAGCTACAGCAACAGTTCCTACCCGCAAAATTGGCGGAATTGGTAAACCAAAAATCCTCTCGCAGACAGCTAAACCTGTAGCTAACACTGGTAGTGATAAGCTAGATTCAGCTGTTTGTTGTTCGTTAGTTGATGGCTTAAGTTGAGAAGTTACAGAAATTTGCCTAGCAGCTAGTAGCAACTTACCCAAACAGCAGCGCATTTTGTTGTCATTAACTACGTTGGGTTGATAGGTAATAACTAAAGATGCGGCGATTGAGTTGATGCGAAAACTAGTAATTAAAGGTTCTGCTGTTAATAAACCTTGCAGTCTGGAAGTATATTGTGCATCATGCCGTAAATTTGGCACTCGTAACCTTAATCTTCCCGGTATTTCATGAACAACTTGATAATTTTGATGAGGGGAATTTTGGTTACTAGCTACAGGAAGTTGGACAACTTTACCATTGCTTTTCCCTAAATCGTCTAAGGGACTAGCTGCTACTAACGATTCGAGTGGAATTTTCACTTTACCATTCCTTTCGCCCATTGGAAGCGTCATAAAGGAAAGTTCGCCATCAAGCCTAAAGAATAAGACATCATTGAAGGCTTTAAATCAATCCAGATTTTTGATAGATCTAAATCTATATTTGTTTCTGCTGACGGCGTTGTTAATGGCTGCGCTTCTGGCGGTGACACTAATATTTCTGGTGCTATCTCTGGTGGTAAAGCCGATTCTAGCAAGTGTAACCAATAATCTACACTCGTTTCTGGATGATGATAATTAATTACTACTGAACTTGCTTGATAGTTCACCCGAAAATTAATAACTTCCGCATCAGCTTTGAGGATACTCTCTAATTTTTTACCATAGGCTGAATCTTTATTCAGTTGCTCAACATGAAAGCGAATTCTCCCAGGAATTTGATGGACAACTTGATAACTTAGTTTTCCCGGTTTAGCTATTTCTTTAAGAGACTTGTTCGCCACTTTTGTAAATCCTCGTAGCGGTATTTCTTTTTCCGTGAATTTCTCGGCAGTTTTTGCAATTACAGCAAGTAATAAACCCGGTTCTACAGAGTCTATTACCCAGCGAGTTGCATCTGCCACCAGCATATAAACTAAAATTGCTGGTAAGCCTCTAACTCTCAAACCTCTTGTTACTGCTAACCCAGCCAGCAACGGTATCATCGCCATTGATTGCTTTTGCCAGAATTCCAGAGATTTAAAATCAGTCAAATCCACTTTACTGACTGCGGGAGAATAGCTAACATCAAATTCTGTTAATATTTTCAACACCTGGGGTAAAGAGACCTGATTTTCATCAAAGGTAAAAATTACACTACCCCGTTGTTGATTATGCTGAATATCTAATAGCCAACTCTGTTGTTTTAAGTCTTGACACAGTTGCTCTATTTGACAATTCCAATTCCCATCATTAGACCGGATACGTAGCCGTCCAGCAGTTGCATGAATTACTTGTAATTTTACCTGCTCAACTACTTGATTACCATGTTCCTGCGCTGATATTTCATCACAGAAATTCTGCTCAGAAGTTAAGTCAGGATAGTCATTTAACGGCGTACTTAAATTGTGACTACTGATGGTTGTTGTCATTAGTTAATAGCTGCACCAATTCAGACATTCACGATAGCTTCAATCATACCCGATTCTTTTCTCAATAAGATTTGTTCTTGAGAATAATTTGATAATCCGTAAATTTTGCTATTATTTCTTGTTCTTTGTTTATATAACTTAAAGGTTATACATAATTTTGCATACTCAACTCTCACAAGCTGGAAAATATTGTTAAATTTGGGTGTCTTTTCATCTTTCTTCCTCTGTGAACTCTGTCTTGAAAAGTTCTGATCGGAGGAAACCTCCGCTCAGACTTTTCGCTGTGTCCTCTGTGGTTCATTTCTTCCTAATCTTAAAAATGAATGGCGCAGATTGCAGTTCCGCTTCAACAAGACTCAAAGCTTTGCATCAGAACGTGAGAGAAACTTCAAGACTTACGCAAAAGTTACGGGAAATTAAACCACAGAGGACACAGAGGACACAGAGAAATAAAACTTTTAGAGAGTTATTGCTTAACTCTTAAACTTACAGCAGTTTTCATGCATTTAAACCACAATCGTAGTAGGGGCACGGCACCAGTAAGATTATTGTATATCCGAGAAGATTGTGGATGCCGTGCCCCTACAGTGTGGTCTATGTACCTGAAAATTGCTGTAATCTTTATGTAAAGAAATATATTCATTAATCACGATTCTTAACTTTTTGCAAATAAAAAGTTAGTCAGATGCAGAAAAGTTTTTGTAAAAACAATCAAAATAATTGTTATTGTATAAAATCATCAGAAAAATTAGGGTTTCGCTAGGCATCAGAATGCAAATTTTGATAGGATAAAAAATCCCTATGGGCACAGAGGATATATTAAAACTTAAGTTAGAACTGGGGAATTTTAAATTTGAGATTTAGGTAGGAGCGCTAACTTAAATTGAGAGTTGCCAATTTGAAATACTCCCACTTTAATGGTTGGAATCAATTCACAATTGATTGAGCTTGTTAACTCTGAGCCATTGTCTGCCAAAAGAGAGGATGACGATATGGTTTTAGCAGTAAAATTACCAGATAATATGGAGATTGCAGTAAAAGCAAAAAATACTGCTATTACTTACTCTGTCGTCCATGCAATACCAGGACGGGTAAGATTTCGTATTCCTTTATTAGCAGAAGATGGGGATTATGGCTGGCGGTTAGAAACACTCTTAAAATCGGATAGTAGAGTCACAGATATTCGCATCAATCGCCAAGCTGCATCAATTGTCATTCAATATCAACAGAGTGAAAATTATAATCGCGCTTTTTTGAAACAGATAGTGCGATCGCTCCAACTTGCCACAAATACCTCACCTATTACCCAAAATACCACCAGCCCAGAAGAAGCTGAAGCAGAAGAGGCAGGTGTTAAATTACCAGCCTTTGCAGTTTTGCTAGCATTACTGGGTTTAAGGCTTCCCATTCCCCAAAGTTTAATTGCTTCGGTTGTCGCCCTCGCAGCTTGGCCTGTTGCTAAACGCGCCTACAATAGTATTACCAAGAACCGCAAATTAAATATCGATTGCCTAGATTTTATGGCAATTTCCCTCACCGCAGCCCAAGGAAACCTCCTCACCCCAGCTTTGGTGATGACTCTGCATGAAATTGGTGATATGATTCGCGATCGCACAGCGCGAGTATCCGAACAAAACGCTTCTAACCTCCTTGACTCCCTGGGACGTTATGCTTGGGTATTGCAACCCGATGGACAAAAACAGCAAATTGAAGCCACATCTGTGCAACAAGGTGATACAGTCATTGTCTATCCAGGTGAGCAAATTCCCGTAGATGGTCAAGTGTTGCGCGGTAAAGCATTAATCGACCAACAAAAACTTACAGGTGAGTCTCTGCCTGTGTTACGGCAAATCGGCGAAACTGTATATGCTTCCACCTTGGTAAGGGAAGGAGAAATTTACATTCACACCGAGAAAGTAGGCAATGCTACCCGTGCAGGTGCAAGTATCGAATTAGTCCAACAAGCACCAGTTCATGATACCCGCATGGGAAATTACGCCGCCGCCATTGCCGACAAAGCGGTAATTCCTTCGCTATTATTTGCTGGCATAGTATTAGTTGCTACCCGCAATCCTGCCAGAGCCGCCTCAATTTTGACCCTAGATTTTGTCACCGGAATTCGTGTTTCCCTACCCACAACCTTTTTAGCCGCATTAACCCATGCTACCAGACATGGTGTACTGATTCGGAGCGGTCGCGCATTAGAAAAATTAGCACAAGTAGATACTTTAGTTTTTGATAAAACCGGCACCTTGACCCAAGGTAACATTCAAGTAGTAGCAGTAGAAGCAGTTGCAGAGCGAATATCTACCAGCAGATTATTAGAATTAGCCACAGCCGCAGAACAAAGATTAACTCACCCTGTAGCCGAAGCAGTCATGCGCTATGCTGCAGAACAGAATGTAGAAATTTTACCCCGTGGGGAATGGAATTATGAAATTGGTTTAGGCGTAATTGCCCAAATTGATGGTCAAGAGGTATTAGTAGGAAGCGATCGCTTATTATCTAAGTTTAATATCCCCCTGACTTGTTTTGATCGCGAACATCACTGTCAGCCAGAAGATTGTACAAACACCTTAAATTGTCCGATCTCTGCCCATGATTCCTTATTATATATAGCAGTTAACAGAGAATTTGCCGGAGTCATTGCTTATACAGATCCCCTACGCCCCGAAAGTTCCGCCATCCTAGAACAATTACAAACAGAATATGGCATGGAAATTCATCTATTAACTGGGGATAGCCAAGCCAAAGCAGAGATGGTAGCAGAAAAACTCGGTATACCCTTGAGTAACGTTCACGCCGAAGCCTTTCCCGAAACCAAAGCCGCAATTATCCAGCAACTCAAAGCCGAAGGTAAAACAGTAGGTTACACCGGCGATGGTTTAAACGATTCCGCCGCCTTAGCTTATGCAGATGCAGCCATATCCTTTGGTGATGGTTCGGAAATAGCTAGAGAAACCGCCGATGTCGTGCTGATGAATAATAACTTAACTAGTTTTGTCGATGCAATAGCGATCGCCCGCGAAACCAAAACCGTCATTGGGCAAAATATTAGTTTAGCTGTCGTTCCCAATTTAGCCGCCTTAGGACTAGCCACCACCGTAGGAATGCACCCCCTAGCAGCCACTGTAATACATAATGGTTCCGCGATCGCCGCCGGACTCAACGGTTTGCGTCCACTCATGCATCGTGATTAATCAGCTATTCCTCATTACCGCAGAGATACCTGATGCTAGGTCGGATAATTTTTATCTCATCGAGAAACTGACAAATGACAAATGACAAATGACTAACTTATGCTTCAATTTGCGCGATCGCATCTACTGGGGTGACATTACTATAAATAATCGACATAATCCCCGGTAAATATTCATCCATCATCGCCACGTTAGCGTAAACTACTCGTTTGATCAGTGCAAAACTCAGTCTGTCACCTTCCACATCAATGCTGGTTTTGTAGCTAATTTCGCCATCATTAAAATCTAGTTCAAAGTTACCCAGAATCATCCCAGAATTTGCTCTCGTAATAAACTCAGCTATAGCCAATAGTTTATTTTCTGGTGCGTTGACTGGACAAATTGAGTAAAAAACAAATTGATTTTGTTCGCTTCTCGCCCTAGCATAACAATTCCATTTACCATTTTCGCCTTGGAATGGTAATTGTAACGCTGGCTGTCCGGGAATTTCTAGAAAAGCCCATTCATCAATTTTAAAGAAATTAACGATGGTGTCTAACAGATTATTATCTGGAGTATTTTCTGGGAAATCAGCCGCAATTTTTTGGGTAATTTTATCGGGATTAATATCTGATATCTCTGTTAAAAATTTATCTAGGTCTTGCAGCATTTTAGCGGCTGATTTTTGCGTTTTTACAGATAAATTCGCTTCTGTCCAATCTTTAAAAAAGTTGACAATTCCTGCGGCGATTTCTTCACCAGAGTTGCTAGCTTGAGCGAGATTTTCAGGACTAATATAAGACCAAAGAGTTGTATAACCGATTTCCCCTGATTCTTGTTGCTGTTTTACAGATAAAGCTAACCAATTTTCGGTAAATAGGAGTTGATGATCTGGTTGTTCTTGGCTTAATTTGAAAATGTAATTTGCAGCTTCCTTATCATTGACAGCGTGTTCAGCTAGTAGGGGTAATAAATCGGGTTTGAGACTAGCTTCGATGGTGATATTTGGTTCTGCAAGGAATTTTTGAGATGAAAGCTGGTTTCGCGCATCTGGTTTGAGGTTGAATAATGCTTCTGTGTCGATGCGTTGATAGAGTTGGGGTGTTACTTCCAAAGTTAGGCGACAGGCGATAAGTTCGCTATCTTGTTTGTTGAGGCTGAGGGTAATGGCGCGAACATTTAAGGGAGATTGGGAAGAATCGAGAAGGGTTAGTTCGCTGTCTAATTGATGATTTTCAGTTACCATATCCTAATATTCAGACTAAAAGATGCGATCGCTCTATAGATTATCTCACTGCTAAGTGACTATGAGGCGATCGCAATAATTGTAAAATTATAAGAGATACACAGAGTAAAATATAGTAGATACAACCACCAACACAACTGATTTTAGTATGAAAAAAATAAATTATAGATAAATTGTAAGAGTTTAACAAAATTGTAATAATACAGGTAAATGAAGTATGGAACAATTACAAAATCTCCTCTCTCAAGAACCAACAAAAGAAACTTGGGAACAACTGATTGAATTTTTAGATAACTGGTCTGATGAAGCTTCTTTGTCTACAGCTTTGGATTATGCAGAACAGCAATTAGATGAATGGCCAGACTATCTGCGTGCAGCCCCTAGCCAGCAATGGACAGCCATCCAAAATGGTGCATCTTTACCCCCTTGGTGGAAACTGGTTAGACATATCGAAATAGGGGAAGATGATAATATTCTTGAACCATTTCCTGTAGAGGCACTACAAAACATTACTTCTATTAAACTCGTGAATTGCGATCTTTTACCAGAGGATCTGTATTTACTAGCTAGGCTGAATAAACTTGGCACACTTGACTGGTATGATTTAATTGACTCGTTAGATGAATGGCCAGAGGATGAGCAAATCTCAGAAATTTTAGATTATGCTGAAGAACAATTAGCAGACTGGTCAGATGAGGATAGAGAAGCTCCTCAAGAGAATTGGAAAGCAATTCGAGAAGGCGCACCAATTCCTCGTTGGTGGCGGTTAGTTCGACATCTCGAATTAGGAGAATATGATAATAGTGAACTGTCACCGATTGAGGCATTTATCAACCTCACTTCGCTTGAGTTTAATGGAATCAATCTTGGTTCTCTTGAAATTTTGACAGAATTAACTAAGCTAACTTCTCTTAAATTAGTGGATGATTTAATCCCATTTAGTATTGAGCCACTCAGCAAGCTGACACAATTAAGATATCTGAGACTGACACTTGCAGAATTGACTGATTTAGATGGACTCGATGAACTCAAAAATTTGGAATATCTGGACTTGTCTGATAACAATGGACTTACTAATATTGATTCGCTAGCAGTTCTTAATAAATTGACGTGGTTAAGTTTAGAAGACTGTGAAGAACTCAACGATTTGACCCCTTTAAGTACACTTACTAAACTCAAAACCCTCGACCTCAGCAATTGCAAATCTCTGACTGATATTTCCTCTTTAGCAGGACTAAATCAACTTGAGTCTCTCTATCTTAAGGGTTGTGATGCTTTAACAGATATATCGCCCCTCGCCAATCTTCACGCTCTTAGAAAACTTGATATCAGTGATTGCGATGCAATAACTGACTTATCTCCTTTAGAAAGTTTAAGCAATTGTCGGATTCGCCAATAAGTCAAGTATCATTAACATTACTTAATCCCCAGAATATCCTTAAGAAAATCTGCAACTGCATTTGCAGATTCTTTAGCAATGGCAATTATGTCGTCATATACATCTTTTTTCTCTGCATCCTCATGTCCTTTTAAATTATTTGTATACTTTTCGTCAATTACCCCATAGTTTTCCAGCGATTGATATAATGGTAACTTTTGTTTTAGCTGATCTGGGTTAAATCCGATCAATATATTTGGAAAGTAAGCGTCATATACAGCTTCTATAGCTTTTGATCTATTTGTAGTCGCTTCTTTTTTGGTTTTGTCGTTGTCTTTTTTAACTGTTTCAAGGTATTGTGACCGCACTCGCCTACACCAATAAAACTTATCTGCGTGTCCTTGGGAACTATTAAACAAACTTTTGATATCCTTCTCTGTTAATCCTTTTAATTCCCCTCCCATCCAATTAATTTGACTTTGAACTTGCTCGTTACTTGCTTCTACTTTAAACCGCTCGCTCTTTGTCTCAATAGCAGCATCGAGGTTAAACACCACATCTTTAGTTTGCAATTGTCTTTTCTTACGTAAATCAGCGACAAGTGCTTGACCCTCACCCTTGCCAGCCGTACTATTAAACGAAGCTTCTATAGTTTTTGCACCTTTGTTTACTCTGACAATAGTGTTTGGTTCAGGAAAATAAACAGTGAATGGGTTTATTTGTGCCATAGCTTGACGAATTGCCATATCAAGTTTATTAGCAGCCACCGTCAATACATCTTGGGTTTGCCCGCCAGCAATCGGCAATCGAAACTCATATCCACCACTGACAATTGCAGGAGGAATACCGTCCTCCGAAGTATTGTCTTTTATAATCTTGTCGTACCGTGCAAATAAAGCATTAGCCATTTCTTCGACTGGAACTTCTCCTCCACCTTGTTTTTGACTGGAGGCTGGTTTTAGGCTAATTGCATCGGGATCGGCACTGAGTACATAGACTTCATTTCCTTTCTCTCTCAACTCTGAAACAAATTTTTCGGTGAATTTATGATTTTTAACTTGGTTGCGTATTAAATCATAAGGAATTATTGTTTTGAATGTTTGATTTTCATCCTTTATAACTTTTGCTTTTTCAGAATCATTTAGTTGGGCGTATCCTGATTTTGCATCTTCAAAACTAACGTCCTGCCAATCTTCTTGTTTAATTTTCTGCCTCTTATTTTGTTTGGAATTAACTGTTTGTTTCTCCTCAGAGGGCTGCTGTAATTTTTCCCATTTAGCTGCCCGCCATGAGAACCCAAAGACACCCAACCGAAAAGTGTTGAATCCGTCAGTGGATACTTTTTCCTTAATATTATTGGTACTATCTTCTCCACTAATGGACTGGTAGCCATTAACTCCAACAACAAGACCAAAACGGCGTTTTGCTTCCTCTGGCGACTTAAATCCTTCCCGGCTGTAAAGTTGAGCAATCTCTTTTGCTGATTTGTCTTTAGGAGTTGCTGGTACATTAGCTACGTAGCAAATTTCCTCTTCTTCTGGGACAGCATTACTGTTTTCAGATGCTTCTGCTATAGAATCCTTTAGCACTTCTCCTTTTTTATTTGCTTTAATCCTGTATTGTGGTTGCTCTCCTCTCTTGTTGACAGTTTCTTCTGTTTCTTCTTCTTCGTTTGGCCGGTCATGTCTTTTCCCTTTTGCTTTAGGATTAATTTCAGCCTCAATATGAGCAGTTGTTTTATCTACGGCATCTTTATCAATGACAAGTTTGCAAGCAGTCATTTTATATTTAGTCTTGATTTTAGGTAGCTGCTTCTTGATATCTTTAAATGACAGTTTTTCATTTTGCATTAACTGTTCAGCTTCTGCTACAGCTAAATCAAGATCGTCTTGTTTTTGTTTATAAGTTCGCTCATCAGCTTTGCCAATCCCAAGCTTATCTTTGACTTTATTGCTAAACTTATCATATTTATCCTTAACGGCTTGCTTCTTGCCTTCAACCCAATTCTGAGCGGCTTCTTTTTTATCCTTAATCCACTGTTTACCTGCTTCCTTCTTATCCTCAACCCACTGCTTACCTGCTTTGTATTTCTCCTTGGCTGATTCTTTCCAAGATCCTAATTTTTTGCCAACTTTGCTATTTTTGAACTTGTTACTTGCAGCTTCTTTTTTATCATTAACCCACTTTTCGGCTGCGGCTTTCTTATCTTCAACCCATTGCTCACCTGCGGCTTTCTTATCTTCAACCCACTGCTTACCAGCTTGATATTTCTCCTTGGCTTTATCTTTAGCAGAGTTAAATTTCTTACCAAATTTACTCTTATTAAACTTATTACCAACAGCTTTAAACGCCTTCGATCCTTTATCAATAATCCAATCAACTGCTTTTTCCATTGGTTTGCGCAGTTTGCGGAAGATGGCTTGAATCTTACCTGCTATACCGCCCAAGCCTAATAAGCTAGCTAAGAAACTAATAACTACAGGTAAAGATTTGGCGAGAGCATTTTCTACACCTGCAATTGCTTGGTCAATTGCGCCACCTGCGATCGCGCCAATTGCATCCAGTATCGCATTAATTAAATCTGCAATCTGCTGGGCGCGTTCAATAAAGAATTTGACTATCTCGTAAATTGTCTTGGCGGCTTTGATAAAGGCGGAAGCGGGTGTCAACAAACTCAGAACCCACTCAACCCCGGCTGTAATCACTTTTTCAATGATAAAGTTCTTGATGGGTTCAATAATTAAGGTGTTAAGGTCGCCAATTCTATCTTGGACAAACTGCCAAATTCCCGTTATACCTTCACTGGCTAAAATTTGAAATACCTCTACACTTTGTTCCATCCAACTAACTTTATCTTCACCCAGTCGTTTCACAGCTTGGCCGCGAATTACTTGATAAGTGAAGCCTGCAAGCTGCATAGCTAGGCTAAATATACCTTTAAGGTCAAAGTTTTCTGGCATTTCAATGCCTGCTTCTGCCATTGTGCCAGTTAGCCAGCCAATTAATCCTTGTTGCAGGTGCTTCCCGATATTCTTCATGAAGTTAAGGAAGCCTTGCTTCACCGCCTGAATTAAATTACCTAAGAAACCTATGGGATCTTTGAGAATTTGCCCAACTACACCAGCAACTCGTGCTAGAACTTCCAACAGCATTTTTGTCAATTCGATGATAGTCTTAATGACTCCCACCACTGCATCGAAGGCTTTTTGAACTAATCCTTTATTTGCCGCTTTCATCTCTTCAATGCGAGCATCCACAGCGTCCAGATTTTCTTTATACTTCTGGGCTAGGGTGTCAATTAGCTCATCTTGTTTACTCTCAACCGTCTGCTCCAATTCGTCAAATTTGCTATCTATGTCTGCGGCGGCTTCTTGACCAACTCCTTTCAAATCTTGGGGTAGTTGGTTAACATAATTTTGAATTTCCTGCTTACCATTGGTAATTTCGGCTTTGGCTTGGGTGATTCCTTGGCTGATGATGGCGACGACTTTGTTAATTACCCCATCCATTTGTTGGATGTAAAGCTGGCGACCTTCTTGGTAAAAAGCGTTCACCTCGTTGGGCATACCCAGCAATTTGTCTACTAGCCATTTTCCAGGGCCCCAAAATCCACTGTAGCGATCGCTCTTATATTTGTCCATCTTCTGACCGACGTAATCCTCAAAGGCTTTCTTGGCTTCAGCCGCGCCTGCATCAAAGGCTTGGATTACTTGTCCGTCTAAATCGCCCAGGGTTTTCTCAACTTTGGCTTTGGTTTTATCAAAAATCTTATTAATATCACCAGCAATTTTCGCCCTGGCTTGCTCATCCTTACCCTTAGCCCCTACCTGCTTATCTGCTACCTGTCCCAAGTTTTGGCTACGGACACCATGCATGGCTTGCAGTTGCTGTTGAGCTGTAGCTGTGGCGGTCGCTTGGGCTGTGGCGAGGATTGTTTGCTCTTGCTGGCGATATTTGGGCGGTGCTTCTTGGGCGTTGGTTTGGGCGTCTTTTTTGGCGGTGAGTGCGCCTTGAAACTCCGGCTCGTTAGATTTTTCTAACTGCTCTTCTGTGACATCCGCCTCTTGCATTTGCTGGTCAAGTTTTTTACTCTCCGCTTGGATTGGCGCTTCCACTTCACCCTGTCCTTTAGATTTGGGTGCGGCTTTATCTGCACCTACTCCCGTTGGCGGTGCGCCGGGTTCCGTTGGCGGTAGGGGGGTAACTTGTTTGGCTTCAATGCCACTGGTATCGGGCTTTTGTTTACTTTTCTCTTCTAAGGGGCCTTGAGAGTTTTTCTGTTCTTCCTTGACTTTGCCGCTCAAATCGCCTTTAACCGAGTCAAGTTTATTGTTATTTTTAAACTCGTCTGCTTCTTCTAAATTTTTAGGAGCCATATCGGCAATCCGCTCCATCAATTTAGCTTTGAAGGCGGCGGCGTCAAATCCTGGGGTGGGAGCCTGTCCCATTTCGCCTACATGATTGGCTTGGGCTTTGCTGTCTACTTCATTAGTAGGCGCAACCGCCGCAGCTTGGGCGGACTGAGCTTTGCTGGCGGCGGTGGGGTGTTGTTTTTGTTGTCCGGCAACTTGTTTGGTATTACTAACTACCGCTTGAAATGCGGGGTCATTGTCTGGAGAAACGGGAGCTTTTTCACCTTCACCAGGAACATTGGCTAATTTATCAGTTGTATTAGCTACATTAGCCCCTGGTAATTCCCCAGAGTTGTTACCTTTGCCTTGATTAGCTGGGATATCTTGTGGCTGAGGCTGTTTCTGGGCTGACAAGGGATTTCCCGCAGCTTCCACAGCCGTATCTACCTTTTTTGTCGGCGGTGGATTTGCGCCCCCATCACCGTTATTGGGTGGGGGAGAGGCGCTAGCTTGTTCTTTAATCGGCGGTTGCTGATTTTTTTGTTCTTTATTTTCGGTTTCTGGTTTGGATTCTCCCACCTCTGAGTTTTTTGGCTGATTTTCCTCAGTGGGTTTGGGGGAATTCTCCCGGCGTTGAATTGTTGGGAGTTTGTTTTCCTTGGGGGTAACGTGGAGAGATTTTGGCTGGAGTGGTTTTGACTCCTGGGGTTGTAATTCCTTAGCTGGCTCAGTTTCCGGTTGGGCTTGCGGACGCAACAATGATATACGACTAATATCATGTCCCGGAGGCTGATTCAGGGGTTGCAATAAAGAAACTGCCGGGGGAGAAGTTTGAGATGTGTTTAAACCAAAGCCACGTATCGGGTTTTTCAGAGTGGGGACAGAGAAACCTGTAGTAGTTTTTTTATGCCGGCTTACCTGTTCTCTCATAGTCTGCTCCTGAAGCCCCAGCAATTAAGTTATTGATATTGCACCAGTTCAAATATCTCAGGATACAGCGATCGCATTTATCAAGCAATTAGCCCAAAGTCTAATAGTTAGATTTCGATAATTTATTTTCTGGAAGTCCCTAAATCTTTGAATTTCCATTGCATATAGGCCTCAACAGAAGGAAAGTATTGGATAATACCATCTAACCCTTGTGGTCTGCCGTTGAGATAAGCTTCCAAATAAACCGAACCTTGCATTTGTGGCAATAACCCAGCATCGCGATCGCGACAACCTTGTTGATAATGAATTTCTCTTAAGCGATCGAACATACTCATATACCCACTCATATATATATCATGCTGCTACTTATAATCTATGCATTCCGCCAGATAAGAGCAAATACTCTTGTTTTTCAAAAGCATAAATACAAGTTATTGATAATTGCTAAAGTGCGATCGCATTTACAGCAGTTTTCACCTATTTGAACCAAATCTGTCGTAGGGGCACGGCACCAGTAAAATTATTGTATGTACCAAAAGATTATCGGTGCCGTGCCCCTACAGCGTGGTCTATTTACAGGAAGATGCTGTAATACCAATTCAAATAATGTTGGCGGTACATCAATATATTCTAGAGGGCATGGCATTGCCATGCCCCTACCATTTGTCGCATTCTTGTTGCAAATTGGTATTACTACCGCTTTTCTTCAGGGGGAACTGCGTGGGGTAATACAGGAATGTCTTCATCTACAGTGTGTAGAGGGATGTTTAAATGCTTTCTTGCCATTTCTTCAGCTAGCTTATGGTCTTCCTTACTGTTAAACTGACTCTCATCTAGCAAATGCTCATTCTTGGCTGCTTCATCTCGACTTGGCGCTCTGCCATTTTTCCACCGATACTTAAAATCCATAAGTTACACAGCAGTAAGACTGCCGTTGATTTCTATGATTTTAATAGTAGAGATGAAGCCAAGATTGTACTTCTACCATAAAGTTGAAGCCAATATCTAGCCACTATACATTTAGTTTAATTTTTGTCTTTGTTGTCTTCGTTGACTAAAACTAGTTTACCTTCCTGGTATGCCTTTCTTAAGGCTACTGCTTCGGCTACGATTTGTTGAGCGCTTAAACCTTCTGTATCAATCATACTTTGCAAAGTTACCCCTGTACGCTCATCTTCTTCGTGAATCGCCGGAATTTGGCAATATCTGCCACCATTCTTTGTCCGTCTCCAAATACTTGGTTTTTCTGGTTTTGGCGCTTTGGGTTTGCGATGTTCTTTAACTAAAGAACGTACAGCTTCTTGAGTAATGGCGCTTAAATCTAACAGCGCATCGATAACTGGCTGATATTTATTACTGTTATTTGCTAGCTGATATACAGTTAAAGGTTCAACTTGTCCTAAATCTTGGGGTGAAAATTCGCCAAATACCGCCGCAATTTTCAGATATTTTTTTTCTTCACCGCGCCAACCTCTATCAACCAGTAGCTTTTTGTACTGCCTGAGGGAAAGCTTCTGTTTTTGTTCCGCTAGCCAAAAGGCGTGATGTAAAATCGTTTTGGTAACATCACCTAAAGAAAGTAAAGGAAATTTTTCTCCACCAACACTTTTGAGGGCGTTCGGCTTTTCTTCCACATATTGCTCAAATTCTGATTTTGTAATCGCTTTAGAGTCAACGGGGGTGGGAACTACACTCTGTACTTGTGCGATCATAAATCTTAGCCTCCTAAAAACTCCCTGGCACTACAAATCCATCGCCTTAGCTATTTCTATTTCGCAGGCGATCGCTTAAGTTGGTGGAAGTTGGAAAATAAAGTTTTCTACTAGAACAATTGTACTATTTAACTTCAAAAAAGCATCCCCAAACATACCCAAATTTTCGGGTGTGCGGGGAAAGCTTTATACACAGCCGCCCCTAAGATTAGGGACTTGCAAGTTATCTTGAAGGAACCCAGCCATTTTCAGAACATACGCCTACTTCGCGTCTGGGAGGAATACACCAATAATTTTTACCATCAAATACCAAACCTTCTTTGATAGCATTTAACTCAGAAATTGGTCGCCATTCTTGAGTTCCACCCTCGTCATCATAGCGATATTGTTCGCCTTTTACTTCTAAACCTTGATCGGTTCCTCCCAGTACATAAAACCCGTCTACAATGCGTGGGGATGAGGCTTCTATTAAAGAGGACTCACAAATTGTGCCTTCACCTTTACAGCCTCTTGCTATTTGTCCATCAGGTGATAAGCTATAAATTTTATTATCTTGTAAAAGCAATCCTAAGCCACTGCCATCTTGTAATTTGATGGGATTAGAAAATTTACCTTGATATTGCACTAAAGTTTCAAATTTACCGTTAAGCTTAACTATAGTGGTTCCATCAGGCGCGATCGCAATCGATTGACTAGTACCATTACCATTGAGAAAATTAAACAAGCGAGTACCAATAAACGGTGGTTTCGCGTCAGATGTAGAAGGTACAGCTTGCTGATTATTATTTGTTCCCTTGTCAATCCCCCAGCGCCAAATCACTCGTTCTGTATTAGTTCTGTCAGCCATAATTGCCGAAATCCACAACAGTTCTCCAGCTTTGTTGGTAAACTCAAATCGACAAGGGCCTAATCCTGTTCCCGCACAGTCTTTCACCTCTTTATACCCAAAATCAAACAACTCTCTGACAGTATTATCTCGGAGATTGGGAGCATCGCCTTGTAAATTAGGTTGCCAACCTTGTTGCATCACCAGCTCGCGCGCAGTTCGATACAGCATACCTTCTTTAAGGGTGATTTTTGCAACCGGATTGGCGGAATCTTGCACCCTAGAACCAACATCCTGGACTTGCTTTGTTGCTGTTGAGGTGGGAGTCTTAATATTTACATTGTTTTCTTGCTGCATATTGGGAGTTGTTAAGCTAGTGCATCCACAGGCGATCGCTCCCAGTAAACTTGTAAATATAGTTGTTTTAATCCTAGAGTCCCAAAATTTCTGATTTTTCAACATAATTTAAGTAGGTCGGCGTCATTAAATATAACTAGCAAGGGCTGTCATTAGTCATTTGTCATTCGTCATTGGTAAGGAGTTCAAGCCTATTTACGTTTCGTCATATAGTTTGGTTTATGTACAGCAACTTACTTATCAACCGCAACAGAATCTACAGACAACCCGAAAGCACGTTAAATAATACATATAATTAACATAATTTTCCGCAAATTTACCGTCTAAAAGCAGACACTAATAAACAGTCCCTATGAAATAATCAGGAAGTACAGCGACAAATGACAATTGTACAGACGCGATTCATCGCGTCTCTAACAAATGACCAATGACAAATGACTAAAATATGCAAATAAACCCAGTAAGAAAAGCAGTAATTCCGGCTGCTGGTTTTGGTACAAGATTATTTCCAGCTACCAAAGTTGTCAAAAAAGAACTTTTCCCCATTATTGATGAGAATGGGAGAGCTAAACCTATAATTTTAGCGATTGTCGAAGAAGCAATTAGTGCAGGAATTACAGAAGTAGGTATCGTTGTTCAACCTGATGATGTAGGAGTATTTGCAGATTTATTTAAAAATCCTCCCACATCAGAACTTTGGCAAAAACTCTCACCTTCTAATCAAGAATATAGCCAACATCTGCAAGAATTGGGTAAAAAAGTAGTGCTATTAACCCAGGAAGAGCAAGAAGGATATGGACATGCAGTATTTTGTGCTAAAGATTGGGTAGGGAATGAGCCATTTTTATTAATGTTGGGCGATCATGTTTATAAATCTCATATTGATAAATCTTGTGCGCAACAAATCGTAGAACTTTACGCCCAATTAAATCAAAACGTAGTCAGTTTAACTATTATGCCAGCCGCGATTATTCATAAAGCGGGATGCGTTACCGGAGTGTGGCAAGAGTTAAACTCAATTCTGAAAATTACACAAATAGCGGAAAAGCCCAGTATTGATTATGCCCGCCAAAATTTAAGAGTAGAAGGCATGGCAGAAGATGAATTTTTGTGTATATTTGGTTTATATGTATTGACACCAAAAATCTTTGATTATTTGGGAGAAAGTATTGCAGAAAATTCCCGCTACAAAGGTGAATTTCAGTTAACAACATGTTTAGATCAATTATGTCAGGCAGAAGGCATCACAGGTTACGCGATCAAAGGTCAATATTTTGATACAGGTTTACCAGACACCTATCGCCAGACATTAATTGATTTTAGATAACTCAACCGATTTCCGTTTCCCGATTAAATAAATAATGACAAATGACAAATGACAAATGACAAAACTTAATATAGAGAACCGCATACAGCTTTTAACTGGGGTTCTGTTTGTCCAAAGTTTTGTTGGCGACAAAGTAAAACTTGAGCCGAACGATAGCGATAATAAAACTGATGGCTAAACCAGCCTAAAGGCGCACCAGCAATTAAACCAATACATAAGCCAGTGATTAAAAGAGGTAATGGATTACGTCTTTTGAGATAAATATTTGGCTGTGAATTTGTAGTTTCTACCATTTTGATTTGATTTGTTCACTTGCTCCTGTTTCTTAATAGTGAACAAAAAATCGTGTTTAGTAGCTTCTCTCTGGGTGCGTATTTACGTTACTCCCAAGGTTGATATATTGGATGCGATCGCAATTCGTTAGCGAATCGTGCTGATACCAATTCTATGTCAAGTTGCGCTATATTCGCCCTCAGGCTAGAAGCCTGGGGCTACAAAAACAAAGCCCACCTTCGTGGGCTAATTAGGCGCATCTTCATACAAAAAAGGTATGAGTTTTGAGATCCCCGACTTCTGAGAATCTAATCGCTAGGATACGTGTATTTTTACGTAGCTAATTTGACATACTCCCCAGCCTAAAGGTGTGGAAATTCTGGGTTCAAACAACAGTTGCAGGCATAGCCCGTCTTACACTATTTCGCCCGACAGACAATGCCCTGCCTGTTTCCACAATTCTATCAAAAAGCCGTCCTTGAAGGACGGGGCTTTAGACCCAGGTTTTTGGTAACAAACTAGATTTCTCCAGAGAAAATTTTGCAGATAATCTGGAATAAGTCTTCAGAAACTCCGCAAAAACTGATAGCGTCAAACAAAGTAAAAGATTATTGTGGATGTGACAGCTTGAAAACGCGATCTAATTATTGGCAACTGCTACCCTATATTCAACTCCAATGGCGAACCATTATTAAGGGATTTATTGGTATTTTGGGATATGTGCTAGCTACATTAACGCTAATTAATCTTGCAGGTAAATTGGCAGTTCCGTTTGGAGAGGGTAATGTAGTAGCGATCGCACAATTAGCTGGAATCTGCGCTGTTGTCTTTCTAGTGCGGGGGTTTTTTCAGTCTGTACAAGATATTTACATGGCGCAAGCTGCTTTAAGAGTAGCTTTTAATCTCCGCAAACAAGTCTACTCTCATCTACAAAAGCTGAACTTAAGCTATTTTGAAACAGCAAAAGCAGGTGATTTATCTTACCGCTTAACTGAGGATGTTGACAGGGTAGGAGAAGTAGTTAATAAATTATTTCATGACTTAGTTCCCTGTGTGTTGCAATTGCTGGCAATTCCTATCTATATGATTTACTTGAATTGGCAGCTAACATTAGCAACGGTGATTGTTGCGCCATTGATGGGAATTTTAATTGGCTGGTTTGGCGAACGGTTACAAAAATATTCTCGCCGCAGTCAAAATCGTATCTCTAGTTTATCGGCTATTCTCACGGAAGTTTTTAGCGGTATTCGCTTAGTTCAGGCTTTTGCGGCGGAAAACTACGAAATTGCTAGGTTTAGCCATGAAGCCGAACGCAGTCTCAAAGCTAAATACTCAGCCGAAAGACTCAAGGCGATTCAAATCCCCATTGTGGGATTTTTAGAAGCTGTGAGTGCTTTATCGCTGTTATTGGTGGGAGGTTGGCAAATTTCCCAACGCAATTTAACTGTGGGAGAATTTTTCAGCTATTTAACAGCAGCAGCGTTATTAATTGACCCCATTGGTCATACTACTAATAATTACAATGAATTTAAACAAGGTGAAGCTTCCGTTGACCGAGTTTTTGAATTATTAGCCATTGAACCCACTGTACTAGAAAAACCAAATGCGATCGCTCTGCCGCCAGTGCAAGGTAAAGTGGAATACGATCGCGTAGCTTTTGCTTACAAACCAGGCGAACCTGTATTAAAAGATATCAGTTTATTAGTATATCCCGGACAAGCGATCGCTCTTGTGGGTGCTTCTGGTGCTGGTAAGACTACATTTGTGAATCTGCTACCCCGATTTTACGATCCGGTATCCGGTCAAATTTTGATTGATGGCGTAGATATTCGCGATGTCACCCTTAACAGCTTGCGGCGACAAATTGGCATTGTACCCCAAGAAACTATCATGTTTTCCGGCACAATTGCCCAAAATATCGCCTTTGGGCAAGAATATTTTGAAATGTCAGCAGTTATGGAAGCCGCAAAAATTGCTAACGCCCATAACTTTATTACCCAGCTACCAGAGGGTTACGATACCTGGGTAGGCGAACGAGGAATGAATTTATCCGGGGGACAAAGACAAAGAATTGCGATCGCTCGTGCTGTACTTCTCAACCCGCAAATTTTGATACTCGATGAAGCTACCTCAGCCCTAGATTCCGAGTCAGAAGCCTTGGTACAAGAGGCTTTAGAAAGACTGATGGAAAGCCGTACTGTATTTATTATTGCTCATCGCTTAAGTACAGTCAAAAGATGCGATCGCATTTTAGTTTTAGAACAAGGGCAAATTGTCGAATCTGGAACTCATGAAGAACTTTTAGCACTTCACGGACGCTATGCAAAATTTTATGCCCAGCAGTTTAGTTAAATTTGGGCATGGGGCATGGGGCATGGGGCATGGGGCATTGGGCATTGGGCATTGGGCATTGGGCAGAGACGCGATTAATCGCGTCTGTACAATTGTTTTTGTCCTCCTTGTCCTCCTTGTCCCCCTTGTCCTCCTTGTCCTCCTTCCCTTTTCCCCTAAACTACGCCGATTTGCTAAAAGAAGAACTATCATCCACTGAATTAGCAGATAACATCATTTGCTTTTGCTGTTCGTTCATCCAATTTTCAAACAGTTCATTCAACAGGCGCATTTTCATCGCATCATCTAATTGTGCAGTGACAAATTTTTCTAACTGCACAATCACAAACCATTCGCCGATGCGGTTGGGAGGTACAACCTGTCCTGGTTGAGAGTTCATCAAGATTTGCGCCATTGCAGGATGGAGTTGACTAAGTTCCACAGGGCCTACTAACCCACCTGTTTGCGCTTCTGGGCCTTGGGAATATTGTCTGGCTACCTCGGCAAAGGTTTGCTCTTTGTCTTGAATGCGAAAATATAATTCTTGGGCAATTCCTATATCTTGGGTACGCAGCAGAGAATAAATTACCTTGTCTAGCCTGGATTTTGATTGAAAGAAATAGGATTCAAGTTTTTTACCCCAGGTAATTTGCTTAAATTTTTCAACTTTGAGCTTGCGTAGGGTTATGGCTTCTAGTTGATTAGTGCTGAGACCTTGATATTCCATCCAAGCTTTGAGTTCAGCTTCTGATTTTAACTGTCTCTCAGCCAAAAACTGCTGTTTAGCAGCGTTGATTTCTTCTCGCGTACAGTCAACTGATGCGATCGCTTCATCAATAATTAATTCCCGGCGCAACTGTGGCAGCATTTGGTAGCTTGCCAGTAAAGGAATTAGTTCATCAGCAGTGATTGTACGGTTACCAACTCTCAGTATTTCATTCATGATCTTGCAAGTCTATATAAAGATATAGTATATGGGTTGTTCGATTTGATGCTGTTGATTTATCGATACTGATTCAGCAGCCTGCACTGCAATTATGCCATAGCGCAATCTGTACTGAATATGTATCACTACTGAAGTTAAATATTTAATAAGTGATTATTTTCAACAATCTTTTGGTGAAGATGATTCATGCCAAAACTCATAATTTGGTATCAGTAGTTGCTTATGTTCTACACAATCAAATTTTAATTTCCAAACTATACTGCTTTTTATAAATTTTTCGACAAGAAAACACTGAGATCTTTAGGTAGATGTAATTGTGAAAAAAGATATGTAATGTAAAATCTGTTTATAAGCTCAGTAATTCTACCATATAGATAATAACCAAATCAGGAAATACAGCAAATGACCAATGACCAATGACAAATGACAAATGACCAATTAAAACTAATAATCAGGATTGACAAACTCTACAGCAAACACTTCTGCAAAACATTTTGATACATGTAAACGCACTTCTTCGCAGGTAATGCCTGGAATCCATTGAGCTAAACTAGCTACAGGCTTATCAGCAATACCACAGGGAATAATTTCTTTAAAGCCTGTGAGATCGGGACAGACATTTAAAGCAAAGCCGTGCATGGTAATCCAACGGCTAACTTTAATCCCAATGGCTGCAACTTTACGTCCTTCGAGCCAAACGCCTGTAAATGAAGGTAGGCGATCGCCTTTTAAGCCATAAATTGCCAATACCCGAATTAAAACTTCTTCTAGCTGGCGCAAATACCAATGCAGGTCTTTTTGATAGCGTTGCAGATTTAAAATCGGATACCCCACCAATTGACCGGGACAATGATAAGTAACTTCCCCGCCACGTTCAATTCTATGGACATCAAATTTATTGTTGTTGAGGTCAAATTTGAGAAAGTCTAAACTAGCTCCTTGTCCCAAAGTATAGACAGGGGGATGCTCCAAAAGAATTAACACATCATCTAGATTGGGATTTTGGATGCGATCGCTCATCAGCGATCTCTGCCATTCCCAAGCTTCTAAGTAAGGTAACAATCCTCGGTTATATAACACACAGCGATGCAAAGACATGGAATTTATTACTACGGACGCCGCTAAAAATCAACTACTTGAGGGACAAAAAATATTGCAAGTCTCTAGGGGAGAGTCAACAAATGTCAAGCTATGCAAAGGATTTTAAAGGAACATCAACGGAACCCACTTTAGAAAATACAAAATGCTAGTTTGAATATATAACCTAACTGGGTGTAGGAGGAGTTCTCTGCAATAAGCATCACGCCACAACAACAGGAAGAAATGTACTGGCTGATGAAGTCTAAACAAATTGTTTGCATCAAAACCTTAATATTCTCTATGCAACGCCAGCGAATACCCAGGAGAAAAAAGAATAACTAAATAGTTAGCTAAACATAGCTCCCATAGTCAAAGCAAGTCAGACAGATGCTGTTCAGATTGCTTTATTCAGGGTATTCACATAGGTAATCAATTGACTGACAACCAATTAGATACCACAACATAGAGAGATATCCCCAAGGACGGGCAATAGGAAATTAAGATACAACAATTATGTGAGGCGGATTCGGTAGTACAGCAAAACACTTCAGAGATTGTTTTGGCGGCAGTGATAGACCTTACCGCATTTCCCTTTCATAGAAAACTAATACACATCAAATAAATATTGAGCGGGAGAGTTTACATGAAGCTTGTCATCCACGGCAAAAATATTGAAATCACCGACGCCATTCGGGATTATGTGCATCAAAAGATAGAAAAGGCGGTTAATCATTTTCAAAACATCACCAACGAAGTGGATGTGCACCTTAGCGTAGCTCGCAATCCCCGAATTGCTTCTAATAAACAAGCAGCTGAAGTCACCATATATGCCAATGGTAACGTCATCCGTGCCGAGGAAAGCAGCGAAAACTTATATGCCAGCATTGACTTAGTAGCAGATAAAATTGCTCGTCAATTGCGCAAATACAAAGAAAGAAAACAAGATAAGAAAACTCAACCAACTAACGAGGTAGTAGTACCAGAACCAGTAGTTGCAGATTTAATTGGCGATCGCACTCCCGAACTCCCCAGTGAAGTCGTCCGCACAAAATACTTCTCCATGCCACCAATGACAGTTGCCGAAGCTTTAGAACAGTTGCAATTAGTCGGTCATGATTTTTATATGTTCCTCAATTCGGACACGAATGAAATTAACGTAATTTACGAACGCAACCACGGCGGTTATGGCGTCATTCAACCCCGCCATAACAACGCCCACACCAACGGTCATAGCAAGAATGGCAAAACAGCCCATGCTAATACCACTGTAGAAAAAGCCTCTGCGAGTAAATGAGGGGCTAGGGGCTAGGGGCAGAGGAGGCAGAGGAGGCAGAGGACGCAGAGGATGCAGAGGAGCAGGGGGAAAAATAGCTATAGACTATTGACCAATGCCCCATGCCCAATGCCCCATGCCCAATGCCCCATCTCCTACTTCACTAATTGCTGCAATGTTTTCAATGCTTCTTCAACGTGTCCTTGAAAATTGAACATTGAATCAAAGACATATTGCACAATGCCCTGTGAATCAATAACATAAGTCACGCGACCAGGAAACAAACCAAAGGCGGCTGTTGCACCGTAGAGTTTCCTTACTTGGTCGCCTTTGTCACTTAAGAGTGTAAAGGGCAAATTGTACTTAGCCGCAAATTTTTGATGGGACTCCCTAGAGTCGCCACTAACACCAATCACTTCAGCTCCGGCGTTTTTAAACACTTCATATTGATCGCGAAAAGCACAGGATTCCGCAGTACATCCTGGCGTGTCATCTTTTGGATAAAAATACAGAACTACAGCATTTTTGCCCCGAAAATCGCTTAAGCTTACCGTTGAGCCGGTTTGCGCAGGTAAGGTGAAATCAGGCGCAGTATCTCCAACTTTAACTGGCATAGGTATTAAAAAATTCCAAATTTGATAATTGCAGAAACAACTATTTTAACTAATTCGGCGGAATTCCCCACCTTCAGCGATAGCAAGGTGGGGTGGTTGAGAAGTTGTCAATTATTTTATTTTGCTACTTTACTAGAAAATGTACTTCATAGTAAAATACATAAATAAAGGAGGTGATGTTGAGTGTTGCATAAAGCTGTTCAAGTTCGTTTATATCCAAACAAAGAACAACAAATACTATTAGCACAAACATTCGGATGTGCAAGATGGTGGTGGAACTTCGCTCTAAATAAGTCAATTGAGATTTATAAAGAAACAGGAAAAGGACTTGGGCAAGTAGCACTCAACGCACTTCTACCAAAACTCAAAAAAGCGGAAGAGACAAAGTGGTTAGCTGATTGTTATAGCCAAGTTTTACAAGCTACTACACTCAACTTAACTACTGCGTACAAAAACTTTTTTGAAAAGCGTGCTGGATTTCCTAAGTTCAAATCCAAGCATGGAAAACAGTCTGTTCATTATCCTCAAAACGTCAAAATTGTAGACGGGAATGTAAAACTTCCCGGCAATATTGGAATAGTTAGAGCCAAAATACATAGACCGATTGAAGGGAAAATAAAGACTTGTACCGTCGTTAAAACTCCGTCAGACAAATACTTTGCATCTATTCTGACTGAAGTAGAAACAGATAAACTTGCTGTGATAGAGGGGAAGATTTATGGCGTTGATTTAGGATTAAAACACTTTGCTGTTGTAAGTGACGGCAAAAAAGTTTCTAAATATGACAATCCTAAACACATTGCCAAACATGAGAAAAATCTTAAACGCAAGCAACAAAAACTAGCACGTAAAGTAAAAGGAAGTAAGTCAAGGAATAAATATAGAAGACTAGTTGCCAAAGTGTACGAACGAGTTAGTAACTCACGGCAAGATTTTCTACATAAACTTAGTTACAAGTTGGTCAGCGATAGCCAAGCTGTCATAGTAGAAAATCTTCATATCAAAGGTATGGTTCGTAACCACAATTTGGCGAAAGCAATTATGAATTGTGGATGGGGAATGTTCACTAACTTTCTATCTTATAAGCTAGAACGCAAAGGTGGAAAGCTAGTAGAAATTGATAGATGGTTCCCCAGTTCCAAGCTTTGTTCTAATTGTTTCTATCAAGTCAGCGAAATTCCACTAGATGTGAGGGAATGGACTTGTCCTAACTGTGGCACTCATCATGACAGGGATGGGAACGCAGCGATAAATATTAGAGCAGAAGGAATCAGAATGCTAAAGGCGGATGGTTCAACCGTCTCTGCTGTAGGAGGAGAAGTAAGACCGAAGCTTGGGCGAAAGTCTAAACTAAGGCATTCTCCTGTGAGTACAGAAGCCCCACCAAGAGCCGAAGGCCGGGTGGGGTAGTTCACGTGATGTTAAGACCGTAAAGATAGGAAATACTAGATTTCAGACTTCTTCAAGAAGCTGAGGATCTGACATCATTAAACTTCATTTTTTACAAAATTTTAACTTCTATGTTAGTCTAGAGACTTTGCTTGCTCGTCTGTCATAGCAGGTGTACTGTGTAGATCTCAAAAAAACTACTTTCCTGCTATGCGTCTGACCTCACTTGATGTTTTTCGTGGTATAACCATCGCTGGGATGATTCTCGTCAATATGGCGGGAGTTGCTGATGATGTATATCCTCCCTTAGCACACGCCGATTGGCACGGTTGCACACCAACTGATTTAGTATTTCCCTTTTTTCTGTTTATTATCGGTGTGGCGATGACATTCTCATTGTCAAAGTACACTGAAGGCGAAAAACCCCAATCGGGAGTTTATTGGCGAATTTTGCGCCGTGCGGCTATTCTCTTTGTCTTGGGTTTGCTACTCAACGGTTTTTGGAATAAAGGAATTTGGACTTTCGATTTCAGCAGCATCCGGCTAATGGGAGTGTTACAAAGAATTAGCCTTGCTTATCTGTTTGCTTCCTTGACAGTTCTGAAGTTACCACGTAAAGGTCAATGGATATTGGCGGGTGTTTTACTCATCGGCTATTGGTTGACGATGATGTACATACCTGTACCTGGTTACGGTGCGGGAGTGCTGACGCGGGAAGGTAATTTTGGCGCTTTTGTAGATAGACTAATTATACCCAAAGCTCATCTGTATAAGGGCGATGGCTTTAATTTCTTAGGAGACCCTGAAGGACTTTTCAGCACAATCCCCGCAATTGTCAGCGTATTAGCTGGTTATTTTGCAGGACAATGGATACGTTCGCAGCCTGTACAATCACGTACAAGTATTGGTTTAGCATTATTTGGCGTTGGCTGCTTAATTGTTGGTTCGGCGTGGGGATGGGTATTTCCCATCAACAAAAAAATCTGGACGAGTTCCTATGTTGTGTTTACCAGTGGTTGGGCGTTACTGTTGCTAGCTGCTTGCTACGAACTGATTGAAGTGCGACGGATCAAACGCTGGAGTAAACCATTTGAGATTATGGGCTTAAATGCGATCGCTCTTTTCGTGGCATCAGTGTTACTGATTAAAATCTTAGTGAGAACCAATATCGGTACTGGGGAAAATGCACCCAATACCTTCAATTGGATTTATCAAAATGTTTTTGCCTCTTGGGCGGGAACCTTCAACGGTTCATTTTTATTTGCCCTTTTCACCGTCCTCTTTTGGTGGTTAGTTGCAGTAATTATGTATCGTCAACGCTGGTTTGTGAAAGTATAAAGGTAATTCGTAATTCCTAATTCGTAATTCGTAAGCTGATGTGCAGCTAAATTGTGTAACACGAAAACGCAAAATTATTGTAGTGCGGGCATCTTGCCCGCGTCTAATACACAAATTAAATAAACAACAGCTTAATTCGTAATTTCAATTTTGAATACTTCATGAAGCTCTCATTACAAGTTTTGAATTTTGAATTTTGAATTTTGAATTTTGAATTGAAATTACTCTTCTTCCGCGTTGAAATCCACCTTATCGTAAATATCCGCTAGAGTAATTTGGAAGGAAACAGACGCCAGGGATAACATGACATCGCCATCTTCATATTCCGAAAATATCCATTTATTATTTTCGGTTTTAAAGTATTGTTCAACATGCATCTTATATTGATCAATTAGAACATACTCTTGAAAGCTAGGAATTGTGCGATAAGCTGCAAACTTTTCATCCCTGTCATAACTTTTAGTAGATTTTGATAACACCTCAGCAATAAATACTGGATTCATCAAAGTGTCTCGTCTTCCTTCCTGATACTCTAAAGGCGTGTTTACTATCATCACATCCGGGTAAGTATGTATTCGCCTGTTAGGAATCCATAAACGCTGATCGGTATAATAAACTTCATAAGGCTGACGCTTGAGAGCAAACAGAATTGAAGCATACAAGTTACCAGCAAGTTTGTTGTGATTTGGCGTTCCACCTGTCATAGGAATAATTTGTCCATCAATATATTCATGACGTTCCTCAGAATTAACCTCTAATTCTAGGTATTCTTCAGGCGAATAATATTGTTGTGTTTGTGCAATAGTCATAGGATTTCACCTAAGCTTATCGAAAAACTGGGTTTAAAACCCCGTCCTACAAGGACGGCTTTTGGTAAAATAAGGAGTGTGGAAGGGTAATTAACCACTTGAAAAACCCTGTTGCTACCTAACAGGTAGAAGCTGCACCTTGACAACTGAATCTTGCTGATTCTACCTCTTTGTTCTAGTATCACCTGGAAGTAGGTAAAAGATTCACAGGTACTAGACTCACAGCATTATACGGGCATATAGCAATATGCTCCTAACAAACAAAAAATTGCAAGCTTTGCAAGTACGGTAGGGCATACCGGAACTTAACGCTTGGGGAGAGAACCACCTATGACTTAGATACCGCAAGGGGTCTAAGTTAAGTGGACTCGTAGAACCAAGAATCTCCGCACTTTTAGGGCGGAGAGTGTCAAACTTCCACTTCTTCAGCAGCATTAATCTGATCGAGAATTCCCCAAATTTCTTGTAAAAGTGGCTCTAACCCAGTGCGAGTTACTGCGGAAATTAAGAAAACCTTAGCGTAGGAACGATGATTTAATTCAGTAGCTAATGCCTCTAAATCTACCGTTTCTCGATCCACTGCATCTATTTTATTTAATGCCAAAATTTGCGGACGTTCTGCTAAACCCCGTCCGTAAGCTTTTAATTCTTGCTGAATCGTCATAAAATCACCCACCACATCCTCACTAGTCGCGTCAACTAAATGTAGTAACACCCTAGTGCGTTCGATGTGGCGGAGAAAATCGTAGCCTAAACCCGCGCCATGAGAAGCGCCTTCGATTAATCCGGGAATATCAGCGAAAACTGTACCATCACCTGTGGGTTTACGAACTACGCCTAAATTTGGTATCAGGGTAGTAAAAGGATAGTCAGCGATTTTTGGACGCGCGGCTGACAGTGAGGAAATTAAAGTAGATTTACCCGCATTTGGTAAACCAATAATTCCCACCTCAGCCAAAAGTTTCAATTCCAAACGCAGTACTTTCGCTTCACCTGCGAGTCCGGGTAGGGCGTATTCTGGGGCGCGATTGCGGTTACTCAAGAAATGCTGATTTCCCAAACCGCCTTTACCGCCTTCCGCAGCGCGAAACCGTTGTCCAGGTGTAATTAAATCTTCTAGTAAAGCACCTGTGGAAGCATCATAAATCGCTGTACCACAGGGAACTTCGATAATTAAATCTTTGCCATTTGCGCCAGTACAATTATTAGGGCCGCCTCTTCCGCCATTTTCGGCTTTAAAAAGGTGATTATAGCGGAAATCTAACAAAGTTTGCAGGTTTTCTACTGCTAAAAAAATGATTGAACCGCCTCTTCCCCCATTACCACCAGAAGGGCCTCCTGCGGGAACATACTTTTCACGGCGAAAGGCGACAATTCCATCGCCGCCTTTACCAGCTTCTACTTGAATTACTGCTTGATCGATAAATTGCATAGTTAGTCAATAGTCAGTTGTCATTAGTCAATAGTCAGTTGTCAGTTGTCAGTAGGGGCGGGTTTGTGAGAGATTGTTATGAATATTTGAGGATATCTGTAAACCCGCCCGTACAGTTGTCAGTTGCTTTAGCTGTTAGGGTGACAATCCTTTTTGGCAGACGAAAGGCTGAACTAACAATTCTACAAGTTGGGGAACCCTCAGCGCGAACTATTTCACCAATGACCAATGACCAATGACCAATGACTAATGACTATTAACTAAATATATGGTGAAATATCCTCTCCACAATCATCTGCCAAATAGGAGAGGGCGCGGAAACGCAAACCTACCATTTGTTCATACAGGGGATTAATTTTACATAATGGCGGAATATGTACAATTTTGCGTCCAAATAGCTTAACATCCCGTTCAAAGGGACACTGGGGCGGAATCATTTTACATAAAAAGCGAGCAACTCTAGGATCTTGAATATCCAGTCCGTCTAACCAATCGCGTACAGGGGTGAGTGCATCATGGGGAGGAGAATGAGGCCCAATGGTGATGGAAGGCTGGGCAGATGCTTCTTCCTGGAGAAAACTGTCGATTGTTGGATCTACATGTTCTGTGTGTTCTAGGGTGTGGCGCAAGGCTTCGATTAAATCCTTGGGTTCGCCTAGTGCTTGACACAGCTGTTGCAAAACTTGGTCTTCACTGGGAGAATATATCCCATCTGCGATCGCTACCATCACAGCTGTGCGCAAGAAATTTTCTGCTGCTGATGTTCCTTTACCCAAAACTGTTGCTAATTCCTCTGGTGTAATCACTTCCAGAGAATCAAAATTAATACTCGGAGCTAATTCATTTTCCGTTATACTAGCAATTAATTGTTTTTCATGTGCGTCAAAGTCACCATCAGCTAGAGCAATAGTGAGCAATCCACGCAACCAAGCCGCTACTTGTTCGCTAGTATAAGGGGATTGAACGACACTTTTCATAAACTCATACCTCAAGCTGTCCTCAGTCCATACAGTACATAGTAAGCTACCTTAAAGGGTATTAAACTGCTACATATTTAACTTTAAAGACTGAGAGAATTGGTTTTTCAGGCTTAGAGAGCAGGATAAATGTATCAACAGGGCAAAAATACTTTTGAAAATCTGATAGCTTCTTAAAAAAGTATTGAGAATTTTTCTACTTAATCTATTTAGCCTTAATTTAGTTTTGATGGCTTTTTAGCCTCAGAAAGCTTGTTAAAGCGTAGGTAATATTCAAGATAACCTGCTTATTGCAAAAAATCTTACCTCTTTGATACAATCACTATTGCGAATATATCTCAGATAGCTGGCATAAACAGTAATTTTCTGCAAATAGCATCCTCAAATTCATGTATTTGGGATGACTACAAAAAGTGAGTTGAAATATTTCCTGTTTGATTACTTAGCATCAGATTGCAATTAACTCTACATATTTAGGTAATATCATGACGTTTTTTTTTGGGATTGAACACGAAGTTGCTTTTCTGAATCAAGCAGGAAAGTTCGCTGATTTTGAAAATACAAAATTTGCTGATTTTAGCCAAATCGTCGAAAGATTACCAACATACCCTAATGATTATGCACATTTACGTGTAGGTGATGCGGGAATCAAAAAGAAAAGATGGTATATTGAGGGATTTGAAAGATTTGCTGACTCTGATAAGGTAATTGACTGCTTACCTAAAGGTATCGAAATTAGAACCACTATACACTCTGATATTCAAGGTGCAATTAATGAATTATCAGCAAGTTTTCTCTTACTACGTGATGTCGCTGCTGATTACGGTTTCTCACCTGTATTGACTAGTTTTAATCCCTACAAGCCAGTTTTTGAGCCTGAACCTCCATTAAATGATTATGAAATTAGACGGCGACAAGCATCGCCGGAAAAACAAACTGCCAATATTCCTATGCTAACCTATGGCCCAGATTTAAATATTTCCCGAGCTGGGTTATCTTATGAAGGTTTAATTGATATTGGTAGAAAGCTAACTTATTACAGTCCCTATATAATTCCTTTCAGTTATAGTTCTCCATTTTATCAAGGCAGTTTGTGGCAAGGTCTTTCGGTCAGGACGTTTGTCAGAACAGGAAAAAGACCAGCGGCGATGGTTTTTGTAGAGAAACCAGAACAACTCATTAAAACCGTACCTTCTTTGACAAAAATTGCCCGCCTTTCCGCAGAAGTAGGGCGGATTGAATTTAAGGCTTTTGATAGCTGTGATGACTTTTCACTTTATGCAGCTTTGTTAGCTTTGTTAAAGGGTTTAGTATTAGATGAATATTTGGCAGGTAGAGCCACAATTCCCGATGCAACTTTACACCAAATCTCAGCCAAAGCTGGATTTAATAATGAAGAGATATCTCTAGTTGCAAATCAGGTTTTAACAGCAGCAGAAATTGCTTTAAAAGATGACCCAGATAGAGATTTATTAATAATGTTGAAAGAAAAATTACGTCAACAAGAGACACCCTCTCAACAACTCATTCAAGGGTATCAAGAATTAGGTTCTATAGAAGCAGCAATGCAGCAAACTTACTTAAATACATGATATTAATCTGAGGTTTAAGTAAGTCGGTGCGAAAGATGATGTAAGGTAGTAAGGACTTCAGTCCTTAATTGAGGACTAAAGTCCTCACTACTAAGTATTCATCAGAAATACCTGTATTGAATAAATTTACAAACTTGTCAATACTTGAGCTAATTCCTGAGATAAATCAGTTTGTGTTGTTTGATGTTTACTAAATAAAACACCAGCTAAAAAGTAATAGTCGCCGGAATAAAATGCCATTTTGTGCTTGCGCAATTCTTCAATATGTTTTTTTACCTTTGGTTCTGAGCTATAATGACCAAATTTGAGCGGAAGCACGACAAAATTATTCACTGTATATCCATAATCTTTTGCTTGTTCAATAGTGCTGTTAGGGTTAGAATAGCTAGAAATTAAAACTAAAACGTTTTCGTAACCTAAAGACAACAGATTATTAGTTACTGTCGCCCCATCTATACCCCCAAATAATAGTGGCATATAAATATCTGGATCTGGTGCAGGGAGATAAGGCGGATTAGCAACGAGATATTTAGCTTGAGGTTTATCTGATTTAAAGAGACAGGCATTATTGATGATATATTTTTCCGTGAGATTATATTCATCAATTGTTAAATTAGCAGCTTTCCAAGCAGAAGTATTTAATTCAAATCCCTGAATAACACCATCAAATTTATTTCTCAGCAAAGAGTTGATTACAGGACTACCATCACCGGAACCAAATTCCACAATCGACTCAGGATTTGGACAATTTCTCAAAACTAAATTTTCTAAACAATTGGAGTAGAAATTAGATTCTTCTGGGCAAAAGAATATGTCTTTCATGTGACCTCAAGTCAAATTTAATGTAGAATAAATTTAGATTTAGGCAGCAAAAACTGTTTCTTTAGCGTTTGATTTCTAAAGAAAGCTTTTGCAAAAGAAATTGAAAATTTTAGCTATTGTTCTTGGGCGCGGATGGAACAGACAACAGCTTTTGCGGCGCGATCGCCCATGAGTTTTTCTTGGTCATACCCTAGTAGCAATTCCCACGCATCATTGGGGTACTGTTGTGCTAAAGCTAAAGCCACATCATCTAACATCCAACGACCGTGGCGTTCGTCTTCGCGAATATGCAATTCCCAGTAACCCATCGCCGCATCTGATAGTCCCAAGCGTTGCGCGGCTGTGAGATAATTTCTGTAAGCTGCAGGGCCAGCTACTTCAAAATAGGTTAATGCACCACTGTAGCGGAGAAAATAGCGCTTGCGTTCTGTGGTTAAAAAGTTATGATTATCGCAAGCTAAAACTTCCCAGGGTACTAAATCAAAATATGCCTCTGGTGCTGTATTCATGCCAAACTCGGCTAGCATTTGGGCGAAATATGTCGAATGCTTGCGCGATAAGCGACCGTTACCATATTCTTCTAAAAATACTCGTACTAGAGTACACTGCACTTCATTCGCCGCACCGCCTAAAATTGAGGTCATGCGACTACCTTCTACCAAGCCATCAAAGGAACCAATGGCGAGTAGGTGACGGTAACCAGCTTCACTCATTTCTTCGCGGATGTAGCGACTTTCCGGTGATAAAGGCGGATCGACATCGACAGTTGCGCGTTCAATCAGTGCTTGTTTAACTTGTGTAACGTTTAGCTGTTGCAGTGCAAAGACATCGATTTGGGATAGTTCCCACTTTTGCCAAGCTGCTTCAATTTTATTTCTACAGGATAATAAATAGAGCGATCGCTCGTTGTCATAATGGCGCAAATCGTCATACCAAAACAACTTTAGCCGATTAATACGGTACAGGATTCTTTGCAGAAATCGATGCGCCACATCATCACCACTACCTTTTCCATAAGCAGCAGTAATTGCTGTTGATAACGTCTGTTCAAATTCCCAGACTTTGCTAGCATTTTCTTCCAGTTGATTATCTAAATTTTCTGTAGCTAGCAGTTCTATAAATTGCTGTTCAGCATTGTGATAGTTGGTAGCTGTTGTTTGTGCTATTTGATTATCATTCCCTTTCACCTTTAGGTCAGGGAACATCAGCAGATTGTTTTGCATGGAATATTAAGTAGCGTTGCCAATTGTGAACATAAAACGTTATCTGTAATATTTAAATTCACATAGTTATACCTATATTTACCTCTTTCCCAGGTTATAAAGAAAGATTAAGCCTATAGAAACAGATAATTCTCCCAAAGTAGGCAAATATGCCAAAAGATTGATGAATAAACTCTATAATCTCTATTGAATAAATTCCGAAAATAAAGTGAGTAGAGGATGCAACTTTAATCAAGAATTGTATTAGTTTGATAACTGCTACCTTTGTCTGCTCGTATACTAAGGATATTCCTCAAGTTAGCGTGCGTATTGCACATTTGGAGGCCCCAAAATGGTTCATACATACGAGGTATTGGTAGATATTAAGGAATTTGCCGGACAAACAGACAATACCTTTCAACGCGAAACGGCAAGGTACGAAATAGACGCACCTTCAAAAGAAAAAGCTGATGGTATGGCTTTCCAAAAAGCGAGAAGCGAACATCCACATGGCACAGAATATGATGTTAGGGTAACAAGACTACTCAGATAAAACGAATATTAAGTATGCTCATTCTAGTGAATAGGCATTCTGTAAAAGTTGTAAGTTCAATAATTAATTATAGATTGTAAAACCGCCCTCGACTGTTTGGGGGCGGTTGCAGTTTGGGGTTTAATTGGCAATTTTTCGACTATTTCAGATTTGCGATCGCTTCACTGACATGTGTGGAAGTTTCATAATCTTGATAAGGTATCTTTTTCAAAATCCGCAGTACTTTCTCATCAAAACCTTTCTCTTCTGCATTCTTAATCAAGTCTTTTTTACTAATCGGGTACTTCAGTTCGTGCAAACTTTTATTTAATTGTAGCGAGGTGGCTGTACTCATCATGGCGATTCTCCTGAATACTAATGATTTGCATTCAAATGTTATCCAGTTCTAATTTGCTATGAGATTTACTGGATTGTAATCTTACAGATGAATTCGCTTACTCGTGGGAGTCAGGAATATTCGAGTAATTAATTACAGCCTATTTTAACTATTTGTTATTACCTTTACAATCGAAGGATACAATGCTTTTTGACATCCTACTAATGATAGATTTTTCATCTTAGTACCCATTTTAAATTAAGCAAATTTTATGGTAATAACCCAGTATCAAAAATTCCCACAAATGACCAATGACCAATGACCAATGACAACCCTACCCAGTTATCTTTAATTCCAGCAACCTACTTAATTTTTTCTACGCTTTTAGGAAGATGAAGCTCTCTTTTACTGTGAGTAGAAATTAATTAGACACCTAAAAGAGGAAAAAGTTATGGTTACTACAGGTAACGGACAGTCTCAACAAGCCATTAGCAACCTAGAGTACGATTTTGTCACCGTGCTGCACAATAAAGCAGAAGCAGTTAAGGCTTACGATACTTACATCAAAGACGCACAAGAAGCTAACTCTCAGCCTTGTGTAGAATTATTCCAAAAATTGCGCCAGTCTGATATGGAGCAAGCACAGGAAATCCGCAATCATCTTCAACAAGTATTACAGCACGGTAAGATGTAAAGCTGGTAATTCAATTTTAGATTTTAGATTTTGGATTTTAGATTTTGGATTTTAGATTTAAATTTCCTAAGTCCAAAATCTAGAATTTTCTGAATTAAGATATAGCGAGTAGCAGGTAATATTAGCTAGACTGATTGCTTGCTACTTGTTGTACTTGCTCCACAGTTAACTCTAAAGCTTGCGCTATTTGTTCAACACTTAACCCCAAAGCTAACAATCTGGGTACAGCTTCTAATTTTGCTTGTTGTCTACCTTCTTGTCTACCTTCTTCTAAGCCGTCCTGTTTAATAGACTGATACATCCTTGTTTTTTTGAATTCCTCATCTATACCTAACATGGCTGCCAACTCCTCTCGGCTAAGTTTGGTAAATTTGTACAACAGGATAGTTTCTATTAATTCTACAATTTGCTTTTTGGTAGTTTCATCAATCAATTGATTTTTGGCTTGTAAAATTAGTTCTTTACCTCTTTCTATTGCTGTCTCTTCACCTGCAATAATTAATTGCACTATAGCAACTTGAAGTGAGGTTTCCGTGACTGTCCCTAATTCATCTAAATAAATACATTGTACTTGAGGACTGTCTAGCAATAAGCGATAAGGCTGTTGATCCTCTGGCTCTACACTACGTTGAGGATAGATAACCACAGCACGCCAAAAGTTAACAGATGGGTTTTGACGTAAGTAAAGAAAAATTTCCGCAAACAAGCGGCGATAAAAATTTGTATCTAGTTGAAACTGGACTTCGACAAAGTATAAAGGTTGTTCTGGGGTTTCACTTTCTGGGATAAATACCCCATCAATTCTAAAGGCTGTATCTTTGAGTTCAACTGATACAAACTCATAAGCATTAATGTTAACTCTAGTTTCGCCAATGATGGCGAAAAAGATGCTGGGAAAAGCTTGGAATAAGCTGTAGAAAATTTTGTCAGTTTGCACCTGGATATTCTCATGTCGAAAATTCTCTAGTCGCCAGTCTATCAAGAAGTTTCTCTACGAGAGTAATAATATAGTAATTCTTAGATATCACCATCAGAAACTAACAAAACTGGTAAAGTTCATCTACCTGTGGTTCATTTGAACTACAATAAGTTCAAATTAGCTATCGAATGTAAAAATAACTTGATTTTTGCTGCGCTCTATAGTGTCTGTAAGCCTTTTAAGGTACACTAGAACGCTGCATACTTGTTTTTTAGTATATTTTGGCTAAGTAAAATTTCAGTCTAAGAAGTTCGGTTATGGTAGAAGCATCGCTAAACATTTCCTTGGAATCTGAGGAAATTATTATTGAGGATTTGGGGATAGTAGACAAGGATAATCCGCAAACTTGGAAGAATAAGGTGATTCTTGGTGATTGTTTAGAGGTTTTACAAAAGCTACCGTCTGCAAGCGTTGATTTAATTATCACTTCACCTCCATACGCTGATAGTCGAAAAAAAACTTATGGAGGAATTTCTCCAGATGAATATACTGATTGGTTTCTTACAGTAGCTCTAGAGCTAAAAAGAGTTTTAAAACCAGAAGGTTCCTTCATTCTTAATATTAAAGAAAAAGTAGTTAATGGTGAAAGACATCCTTATGTATTAAATTTAATTTTAGGAATGCAAAACCAAGGATGGTTATGGACAGAAGAATATATATGGCATAAGAAAAATAGTTATCCAGGAAAATGGTCTAATCGCTTTCGTGATTCCTGGGAGCGTTGTTTACATTTTAACAAGCAAAAGAAATTTAAGATGTATCAGGAATCTGTTATGGTTCCTATGGGAGATTGGGCAAAATCCCGTCTCAAAAATCTGAGTGAAACGGATAAAAGGCGCGATACTTCTAAAGTTGAAAGTGGGTTCGGTAAGAATATATCTAATTGGGTAGAGCGGAAAATGGCTTATCCAACCAATGTGTTACATTTAGCAACTGAGTGTGGAAATAAAAATCATAGTGCAGCTTTTCCGAAAACGCTTCCTTCATGGTTTATCAAGCTATTTACTGATTTCGATGATGTCGTTCTCGATCCATTTGCTGGTTCAGGAACATCTTGTGTAGCTGCTAAGAGGATGTTTGAAAAGTCGGACAGATTGTAAAAAAGCTCTCTCGGTATACGCTGTGAATAGATAGTAGACAGCACCGAGAGAGCAACATGAGTAAAGCATATCCCA
>NZ_JACJQG010000053.1 GCF_014696435.1 Calothrix anomala FACHB-343
ACGACTTTTGGCGGGAGGGCATCTCGCTACCGCTTCTGGAGAAAGAGTAAGACCAAGTAAAGGCACTGCTTTTGCAAGGCGTTTTTCTGTGAAGGAAGAATCCCCACGCCTTAAGTAGGGGGAGTTGTCAACAATGATAGTCATGGTCATAGTGTAGGCGATCGCATATTGCAAGAACTTGGCAAAATTCTCCAACAGTACGCACTAGGAGCCGGAATAGTCGCCCGCACAGGTGGTGATAAATTCGCTATTTGTATGCGTGGCAATATTGAGCAAGGTAAAGCCTTTGCAGAGTTTCTCAAAACTCAGGTTCAAAATTATAAATTCCCTTTAGAGAACAAGTCTTTCCTTCAACTGACAGCTTCTTTAGGAGTCGTACCCATGAAGGGACATTCTTCTATGGAGCAAATATGGCAGGAAATCAATCAATGTATTTATGCTGCCAAACAAAGAGGACGTAACCAAGTTATCACCATTGAAGACTTTGATGCGATCGCAGATGCAGCAGGACAAGACAAGCTAATCGCTGATTTTGAGCATCGCATCCGAGTGACTGCCGAACGAATGATTAATGAGATGGTATTAAAAGCCAGTCGTTTAGCGCAAAAATACCGAGCCGAAGCCGAACATGATGGTTTAACTGAGGTTTTCAATCGTCGCTATCTCGACAGATTACTACCCCGTGAAATTGAAAAATCACATAAGTATAAAAAATTATTAGTAGTTATCCTACTCGATTTAGATCATTTTGGTGAAGTAAATCGCACCTACGGCTTTCCCACAGGCGATCGCGCCCTAAAAACCGCCGCACAAATACTGAAAAATAATGTCAGGTCGGTAGACTGGGTTACACGTTACGGTGGCGAGGAATTCTGTATCGTCATGGCTGACACAGACCTAAATACCGCCTGTCAGATAGCTGAACGAATTCGCCAAGCTTTGAGTCAGGAAATTGTCACCGCTTACAACAGTCAACAATTTTACATGACCGCTAGTTTTGGCGTTGTCGAATTGATAGAAAAAGATGTTCCGGTAGCTTTATTACAGCGTGCTAGCGACAAAGTTCGAGAAGCCAAAAAAAACGGACGCAATCAAATCCGTTTTTGAAGCGACAAAGGCTAATAGGTTAGCCTTAGCTTAGTTATGGAAGAAAGAGTCTCAAGGGCTTAAGGAGATAGGGATTAATACAAACTTATGCCAAATTTGGACTGTGTTGATTGCTTTGTTTTTGCGATGGAGACTTGGGGTATAGAGGTTGACCTCACTTACCCCAAATCACTCTATGAAGATGGGATTAAACGATGAAAACAAAACGAGAATCGGTTGAGAGGCTTGTTGAGTTTAAACCTTCGTTTTTAAGGACTGCAATCAATTCTGTTCCAGAATTGGTAAAGATACCGACAGATGCTTTACCTGTAGACACAGATGATGGAACTGGACTCAAAGAGTAGTTGCTAGCTGTTCCCTTCAGCTGAATCCGATCCTGAGCTTCAAAGCTGATAATCTTGGCATAGTCATTAAAGCCACCAAAGCTGTAAAAGACTGAGGTGCTATTTCCCAGAATATAGGTGTCTGCACCGTCACCACCGTTGAGTTCATCGATTTGATTTGCGCTACCTGTACCACTTCCCCAACCAATGAGCATATCATTATCGTCGCCGCCTTGGAGGTCATCATTGCCAAGTCCACCAATTAGTGTGTCGTTATCATCACCACCAATAAGTTTGTCGTTACCACCCTGACCATCAAGGTAATCATTACCTTCCGCACCGCCAAGAAACTCATTAGCACTGGTACCAATAACGCGATCGCTTCCTGCTTTGGCATTAACCTTATCCTTATTAATACCGCTAAGTTGACTCACATAAATGATGTCATTGCCTGCAGTCGCATTATTATTAGCAACGATCAGGTCAAAGGGGTTACTAACGCCACTACGTCCATCATTGGCTGTGACATTCACCGTAAAAATACCAGCGTTAGAAGTAGAGCCTGATATTATACCAGTGTTGACATTAATGCTAAATCCACTGGGCAATCCTGTAGCACTGTAAGTAAGAACATCTCCTTGGTCAATATCAGTAAAGTTGGTACTGATATTGAATGAGAAGGATTGGTTAACTGAGATGATTTGATCCTCAATGGCTGGACTTACTAGAGTGGGGGCATCATTAACGCCTGTAATAGTGAAATTGACAGAAGCAGTCGATGTTGCTCCTTGAGAATCTACAATTGTGTAACTGAAGCTATCTGTAGCAGTTTGTCCCACACTCAGGAAATCGAATCCTGTAGCGCTGTAGCTCAGGCTTTGAGTACTAGAGTTAAATAATACAGTTCCCTTTGTTCCTGTAGTGGTGACGCTGAGAATATTCTTTGTGTCTCCTGTATCGACATCAGTATCGTTGCTCAATAAGCTGTTATACATGTTAGTCGTCGTGCTGTCTTCGTTAATGTTGAAGGAGTCAGCAACGGCATAAGGCGCGTCATTAACGCCTGTGAGGTTAATAGTCAGGGTTTGATTGGCTGTAGCACCATCTCCATCACTGACTTGCAAAGTAAAGCTTTCAACCGCATTGGTTGTAAGCGCTTCAATCGCCGCATCATCGGGAGTAAAGGTGTATGCGCCTGTGGTTTTGTTCAGGCTTAAGGTGCCATAATTCCCGGCTTTGGTGACTGTCGTAGCGTTAGTTGTACCGCCAACTATGCCATAGGTGAAACTATCACCGCTATCTCTATCGCTGCTGGTGAGTTGTCCACTGATGGGATTGAAGCTGTCATTATTCGCTGTGTCAATGTAGCTAGCGGCGCTAACAGTAGCAGTAAGTGTCGGTGTATCGTTAACACCTGTGAGGTTAATAGTCAGGGTTTGATTGGCTGTAGCACCATCTCCATCGCTGACTTGCAACGTGAAGCTTTCAACCGCATTGGTTGTAAGTGCTTCAATCACTGCATCATCGGGAGTAAAGGTGTATGCGCCTGTGGTTTTGTTTAGGCTTAAGGTGCCATAAGTTCCAGCTTTGGTGACTATCGTAGCGTTAGTTGTACCGCCGACTATGCCATAGGTGAAACTATCACCGCTATCTCTATCGCTGCTGCTAAGTTGTCCACTGATAGCGTTGAAACTGTCGTTATTCGCCGTGTCGATGTAGCTAGCGGCGCTAACAGTAGCAGTGAGTGTTGGTGTATCATTAACGCCTGTCAGGTTAATAGTCAGGGTTTGATTGGCTGTAGCACCATTGTCATCGCTGACTTGCAACGTGAAGCTTTCAACCGCATTGGTTGTGAGTGCTTCAATCGCCGCATCATCAGGAGTAAAGGTGTATGCGTTTGTGGTTTTGTTCAGGCTTAAGGTGCCATAAGTTCCAGCTTTGGTAATTATCGTAGCGTTAGTTGTACCGCCGACTATGCCATAGGTGAAACTATCGCCACTATCTCTGTCGCTGCTGTTAAGTTGTCCACTGATAGCGTTGAAACTGTCGTTATTCGCCGTGTCGATGTAGCTAGCGGCAGTCACAGTAGCAGTGAGTGTTGGTGTATCGTTAACGCCTGTCAGGTTAATAGTCAGGGTTTGATTGGCTGTAGCACCATTGTCATCACTGACTTGTAAAGTAAAGCTTTCAACGGCATTGGTTGTAAGCGCTTCAATCGCCGCATCATCGGGAGTAAAGGTGTATGCGCCTGTGGTTTTGTTTAGGCTTAAGGTGCCATAATTCCCGGCTTTGGTAATTGTCGTATTGTTATTAGTACCGCCAACTATGCCATAGGTGAAACTATCACCGCTATCTCTATCGCTGCTGCTAAGTTGTCCACTGATAGCGTTGAAACTGTCGTTATTCGCCGTGTCGATGTAGCTAGCGGCAGTCACAGTAGCAGTGAGTGTTGGTGTATCATTAACGCCTGTCAGGTTAATAGTCAGGGTTTGATTGGCTGTAGCACCATTGTCATCACTGACTTGTAACGTGAAGCTTTCAACCGCATTGGTTGTGAGTGCTTCAATCGCCGCATCATCAGGAGTGAACGTATACGCGCCTGTAGTTTTGTTCAGGCTTAAGGTGCCATAATTCCCAGCTTTGGTAATTGTCGTATTGTTATCAGTACCGCCAACTATGCCATAGGTGAAACTATCGCCACTATCTCTGTCGCTGCTGGTAAGTTGTCCACTGATGGGATTGAAGCTGTCGTTAGTCGCTGTGTCAATGTAGCTAGCGGCGCTAACAGTAGCAGTAAGTGTCGGTGTATCGTTAACACCTGTGAGGTTAATAGTCAGGGTTTGATTGGTTGTAGCACCATCTCCATCACTGACTTGCAACGTGAAGCTTTCAACCGCATTGGTTGTGAGTGCTTCAATCGCCCCATCATCAGGAGTGAACGTATACGCGCCTGTAGTTTTGTTCAGACTTAAGGTGCCGTAATTCCCAGCTTTAGTAATTGTCGTACCGTTATCAGTACCGCCGACTATGCCATAGGTGAAACTATCACCGCTATCTCTGTCGCTGCTGCTAAGTTGTCCACTGATGGCGTTGAAACTGTCGTTATTCGCCGTGTCGATGTAGCTAGCGGCGCTAACAGTAGCAGTGAGTGTCGGTGTATCGTTAACGCCTGTCAGGTTAATAGTCAGGGTTTGATTGGCTGTTGCACCATCTCCATCACTAACTTGCAAAGTGAAGCTTTCAACCGCATTGGTTGTGAGTGCTTCAATCACTGCATCATCGGGAGTAAAGGTGTATGCGCCTGTGGTTTTGTTCAGGCTTAAGGTACCATAATTCCCAACTTTGGTGACTGTCGTATTGTTATCAGTACCGCCGACTATGCCATAGGTGAAACTATCACCGCTATCTCTGTCGCTGCTGCTAAGTTGTCCACTGATAGCGTTGAAGCTGTCGTTATTCGCCGTGTCGATGTAGCTAGCGGCGCTAACAGTAGCAGTAAGTGTCGGTGTATCGTTAACACCTGTTAGATTGATGTTGAGTGATTTGGAATCTGTACCACCATCTCCATTGGTGACAGTGACTGTAAAGGATTCAGAGGTATTTGTTTTTAGGGCTTCAATAGCGGTGTCATTGGGAACAAACCGATAAGCGCCTGTACTGCTGTTGAGGTAAAGCTTACCGTAGGTGCCAGTTTTGGAAAGGGTAAAACCACTCAAGGTAGAGTCTGCGATCGCGCTAACCAATCCATAGGTTAAAGTTTGACCAGCATCTTCAGCAGTAACAGTAAGCGTACCAGTTACAGGCAGAAAATTATCATCATTAGCAGTATCAAAATAAGCGATAGGATTAGGCGGCGTCAAAACTGGATCGTCGTTAACTGGAGTAACGTCAATCGTGATGCTGTTGGGAGTTTGATCTAGATTGACTCCATTATTAGCAGTGCCACCGTTATCTTCTACTTGGAAGGTGAACAAAGCATAATTGTTGCCGTTCGCGTTGAGAGCAGGGGTGAATCGGAAATTGCCTGCAATAATGTCGCTGGCATTTATAAAAGTACCTGCTATGACGGCAGCACCATTGAGGGTGAGATTACCTGCTGCAGGAACTGTAGTGATGCGGACACGATTGAAGGCATGATTCTCAATATCACTGAAGCCAAAATCAGACACAGTAAAGATATAGCCTGTGTCCTCATTCGTTGTAATTGTTTTATTGCTTCCAGAAGGTGCATCGTTAACAGAGATGACGTTAACGGTTGAGATTCGGGCAATGCTAGTTGCACCGCTAATATCCGTAACAACAAAGCTAATGTTTCTAGGTGTGGTGTTTGGGTTTTGGGAGGTGTTTCTGTAGGTAATGCTTCGCAGCACTGTTTGATAAACTGAGGCGGCTACTGTACCAGTTAACGTTAGCGTTCCAGTTGTTGTGTTGTAGGAGGCTGTAATACCCGTGCCTGATGTATTAGCAGCTAAGGATTCGGCATTGCCATCAAGTAAGTTGGTAATGGTGATGGTAGCCGAGAAAATATTTTGATTCTCAGGTTCGCTTAAAGTTAACCCACTAGTGACTGTGCTGACGATGCTAGTTGCAGCTGCATCTTCGGTAAAGGTGGCACTAAAGTCGTTGCCAGTGGTATTACCATTTAAGTCCAGTACCGGAGGCTCGAAGATGCGGGCAAACACTCCTGTACTATCACCGGAACCGTTACCATACCAGGTGACTACTAAATTGCCATTAGCAAGCTGATCAACACTGTAAGTCCCATTTGCAAAAGTTTGATTCCACTGGTCGCCGGAGGTTGTCTGATTAATTAAAAACTCAGTGCCAATTGCTGTGCCACTGGCGTTATAGCGTCGCCCATAAACGCCCCAACCATTGCCGTCTTGTCCAGATGATGACCAGATGACGACAAAGCCTCCGTCCGAAACGGACAATGCTGTTACTGAAGAATACAGCTGATCGTTGGTAGTAGTGGTGTTAATGCGAAATTGCAAGCCTTCTGCTGTACCATCGGTGTTATAGCGTTGCCCAAAGATGCCCCAACCACTGCTGTCACCGACAGATGATGACCATGTAACAACAAAGTTACCATCCGCAAGCCCTGCTACCGATGAATATTGCTGATCGCCGTTGGTGGTGGTGTTAATGCGAAATTGGGAACCAGCAACGGCTCCACTGGCGTTATAGCGTTGCCCATAGATACCCCAACCATTACCGTCCTGACCATTTGATGACCAGGTAACAACAAAGCCACCATCCGACAGTGCCGTTACTGAAGAATAGTGCTGGTCATTGGCGGTAGTGGTGTTAATCAGAAATTGAGAGCCAGCAGTTCCACTGGCATTATAGCGCCGACCATAAATGCCCCAACCATTACCGTCCTGACCATTTGATGACCAGGTAACCACAAAACCACCATCCGACAGTCCCGTTACTGAAGAATACAACTGGTCATTGGCGGTAGTGGTGTTAATCAGAAATGCGGAGCCAGCAGTTCCACTGGCATTATAGCGCCGACCATAAATGCCCCAACCATTACCGTCCTGACCATTCGATGACCATGTAACAACAAAGCCACCATCTGATAGTGACGTTACTGAAGAATACTGCTGGTCATTGGCGGTAGTGGTGTTAATGAGAAATTGGGAGCCAACAGCGGCTCCACTGGCGTTATAGCGTTGCCCATAAATGCCCCAACCATTGCCGTCACCGACAGATGATGACCATGTAACAACAAAGCCACCATCTGATAGTGCCGTTACCGAAGAATACCACTGATCGCCATTAGTTGTAGTATTGACGCGAAATTCGTTACCTAAGGTCGCACGATACTGAGATTGAACTGAAGGCAAAAATGCCAATCTGGGATTTATTGGTGCGGTTGCAATTTCCAGATGCCAATTTCCGCCAAGATTATTGTTACCAATCTTGGTTGCAGATGCAGCAATGTTGGCCCCAGTCATTTGGCTGAAATTATGAATAAAGGCTTGACCGCGATCGCCTTTTGCTACCTCACAACTATAGAGCGCAATCTCTTCTACGCCCCATTCTTGTAGCAGGTAAGCTTTCCTATGCAATTGCTCTAGATTCAGGGGATTTGCACCAATGTACATTACACCTGGTTCGCCGTGAGCAACGATCGCTAATTGCTTCGCTCCCGTTTTCGTTAATAGTTGGGTAATAGTTGTCAGCGCATCTTCATCTGCTCCTAAAATATGGGGTATTGCTCCTTCAACTAACCCATTTAAAAAAGTTGGCAGATCGCAAACCCGACTATCGAACACTACCAACACTTTACCCACTACTACATTTAAGCTGCTGATGTATTTGATTTTATTGCTTTGATTTCCTAGAGCGATCGCTGCATTTAATAAATGCGAATCTTGCAACAATATATTTTTATTACAATTCATTAAAATAATTTCTCCTAATAATTAATTTCACATTTAACAGCTTCACTCTTCAATAGTATTTTTTTGAATAATCACCGAAATGCTTTTTTAATAATCATGGCAAACCCATAATAATAACACACAATATATTACTCACTGCGGTATACCAGCAAACATAATGAATGCAGTCAGAATATTAGAGCAAATCAACTTACTACGACGAACTGATTGGTAACTTATCATTATTGCAGGTATAGTGTATGGAAATTTTACTAGAAAGAAAATTTATGCATTCCTCTATTTTAGTAAGCTGAAATATATAGTTTTCTATGAAATCAATGTATTTTAAAACACATTTACTTCATGATTTCTTTAATTTTGATTAGTTACTAATAACATGCAATAAATCAAAGCAGCAATTTGCTTGATTTTGCTTATTGCTAACTCACTTTCTCGGAATACTTTTATGCTTATTAGCCTAAATTGCAGTGAAAAGGACTTAAGTAAGTCGGTGGAAAAAAACCAAACTATGTTAAGAAACGTAAATTGGCTTGAAACCTTTACCAATGACAAATGACTAATGACTAATGACAGCCCTTGCCAGTTATGTTTAATTGCACCGCCCTACTTACTTGAAATTGCAAGGGCTTTTTAAAGCTTTCTGAAGTAGGGCTTGATATTCTTTATCGCGAATCCGATAAGCTCCAAATCTCGCCAAATGGGGATTCATCATTTGTGCGTCAAACAGGACAAATTGCTTTTGACGCAATCTCTCCACCAACTTTACCATTGCTACCTTTGAGCCTTCAGGAATGCGGTAAAACATCGATTCGCCAATAAAAGCACCTGCGATCGCAATTCCTAAAATTCCCCCAGCTAGTTCATCACCTTGCCAAGTTTCAAAACTAAAAGCGTAACCATGCTGGTAAAGTAGCTGATATATTTCCTTTAATTCTCCTGAAATCCAAGTAGTCTCGCGGTTAGCGCAACCAGCTACCACCGCCGGAAAATCACGATTAATGGCGACTGTAAACCGTTCTTGGTTCAAAACCCGCTGCAGCGATTTAGGATAGCGAAATCTGTCATCTAAAGGAATCAATGTGCGATCGCGGCTACCATACCAGCCCAAGCCTCCATAGTCATCAGCCATGAGAAAATAGCCTTGAGCATAACCTTGAATAATCGCAGCGATATCATATTCCATAGTGCAGATTGCAATAAAAAACATATTCATAACGCAATTCGATGGTAACAGCCATCACCTGCGTTCCCATACATTTCTCTTTGTATCCCTCTGCGTTTAAAAAAAATGACAGAACCAATTCCGCCAATCACTCTACCACCATCCGAAAATCCCCAGCTTGAAGGCGAATGGCTACAACAAAGCCTGCTACGATGGCTGGATACAGAATTTCTCCCAGAAACAGTTAATCGCAAGATTGCTCAACGCGCCACCCAGATTTTTGTCCGTCAACGCATGGAAGGAGAAAACGACCTTGGTTCCCTAGTAATTGCCATTGTTACAGAGATGCAGGCCTTTGATTTTTCTAAAAGCTTTTATGGAGAGTTTGCGATCGCCAACGCCGTCAGCGATCTACTCTTAGAAAGTCTGGGAATCGATCGGTGTTGCGGTCAATAAACAAAGTCCATAGTCAAAAGTCCATAGTCAAAAGTTCAAAACTATTGACAATTGACTATTGACCAATGACTAATGACTACCAGCTAGACTTAACCACTCCAGGTAACAAACCTTCGTGCGCCCATTCCCGCAGGACGTTCCGAGATAGCCCAAAGTCACGATATACACCTCTAGGACGACCTGTTACCCAGCAACGGTTACGGCGACGGTTAGGTGCGCTGTTACGGGGTAATTGTTGAATTTTGCGGTGAATTTCTAACTTGTCTAGGGGAGATTCAGCATTTTGGAAGTCTAACTGTAATGCTTCCCGCTTCTCAGCATACTTTTCTACCAACTTAGCGCGCTTTTTCTCGCGCTCAATCATGCTCTTTTTGGCCATACACTCTCTAATTTATTTAAAGACAGCATTTTCCATTCTACAGTTAGGACAGGTTTTTAACCTTAATTCCTAGCAATTCTAGGGCTGCTATTATAGCTTATCCTACTGACGTTGGCTTATTCGCATTTGGGCACAAATCTGCTAATTCACAAGCAACACATAAGGGAGAACGCGCTTTACACACAGCCCTTCCGTGATAAATCAAGCGAATTGACCAATTTTCCCAATCTGCTTGTGGTAATAACTTCATCAAATCTCGCTCAATCTGAACAGGATCTGTATGTTTTGTCAAACCCAAATGATTGCTAAGGCGTTTAACGTGAGTATCAACAGTCACCCCAGCATTAATTCCATAAGCATGAGCTAAAACCACATTAGCCGTTTTCCGCGCTACCCCAGGAAGTGTTAATAGTTCTTCCATTGTATTGGGAACTACAGAGTTAAACTCAGTCACAATCTTTCGACAAGCGCCTTGAATATTCTTCGCCTTATTTCGATAAAATCCTGTCGAACGTACCAATTCTTCCAACTCTGTCAAATCAGCATTAGCCAAGCTTTCAGCATCAGGAAAGCGAGCAAATAAAGCTGGTGTCACTTTATTCACTCGTTCATCAGTACACTGTGCAGACAATATTGTTGCTACCAATAGCTGCACAGGTGTTTCGTAATTTAAAGAGCAAGTTGCATCTGGATAAAGGCACTGCAAGCGAGTTAAAATTTCTAGCGCTCGTTGCTTCTTAGATGGGGGTTTGCGAGTAGCAATCACTGGAACAATTTTTGTACCCACTCCAACTGTATGGTTAATTGAGTAGTTTCTTTAACAATCAGGAAAATACCTAGACCTAACAGTAGCACCAAACCTGTTTGCATAACACCTTCTTGAATGCGCATAGGTAAGGGCTTACCGCTTAAACCTTCAATCAACAGAAAAGCCAGTTGTCCGCCATCTAAAGCTGGTAGGGGCAAAATGTTGATGATTGCCAAGTTAATGCTGATTAATGCTGCAAAGAAGAACAAACTGCCGGTATCATTTTGGGCAATGTTAGCACCAATTTCCACAATTTTCACTGGGCCAGCTACTTGGCTTGCAGTTTCACCAAAGTTAGTAATTAGCTGTCCAAAACCTTTAAAGGTCATCAGCACAATGCGCTGAAATTCAGTCGCACCAACTGACAAAGCTTCAATCGGGTTAGAAATACGACGACGCTCAACTTTACCGTTGGGAGAAAGCTCAATGCCAATTGTACCGCCTTTAGATTTTGCTTCTGGCACCACAGTTAGCGATAACTTTTGGTCACCACGAGCAATTTCCAGTTCAACTGGCTTACCTGCACTAGTTTTAATTAAATCTCTAAAAGCGTCGATTTCTTGCAAAGAAGTGCCAAATTTTCTTTGATTAGCCGATACTATGACATCTCCTGGTTTAATTCCCGCATTTGCTGCTACAGGGCTGGCGTTTGGTGCTAAATGTTGAATAAAAACGCCGGGTTGATTAGCATGTCCTACACCAACAAAACTAACTTGTCCCACCAACAGCAAATAGGCAAATATTAAATTGGCGATCACACCTGCACTGATGACGATCGCTCTATCTAATATAGGACGGTTACGCAGCAGATTCGGGTCATTGGGGGGAATATTGCTATCTGGATCGTCATCAGGAAAGCCGACAAAGCCGCCCAAAGGAAAAGCGCGGATAGCATATTCGGTTTCTGTACCTTGGTATTTCCAAAGAACCGGGCCAAAACCTAAAGAAAACCGGTTAACATGAATGCCCTGAGAACGTGCTGCAATGAAATGTCCTAGTTCGTGTACCAAGATCAAAACAGCCAAAACTGCGATCGCTGCTAAAACTGACATAGATCAAACAAGATATTAAGCTATATACATATTTCCATTCTAAAATGTGTCAATCGTTAGCATTGGTCTTTACACCCTGGAATTGAACATTTTCTCTCTAAAGGTCAGTAGTCAGTTGTTAGAGACGCGATTAATCGCGTCTGTACAATGGTCAACAGCCAACAGTCCAGAAATTCTTGACAAATGACCAATGACCAATAACTACAATACTTCCCTCCCTAAATAGGGTTGCAGGACTTCTGGTATCAAAACTGTCCCATCTGGCTGTTGATAATTCTCCAAAATTGCTGCCATAGTTCTACCTACAGCCAAACCAGAACCATTGAGGGTATGGACAAACTGTGTACCTTTTTTACCTGCTTCCTTGAAGCGAATATCCGCCCGTCGTGCCTGGAAATCAATAAAATTAGAACAGCTAGAAATTTCTCGGTATTTCCCTGCTGAAGGTAACCAAACCTCTAAATCATAGGTTTTGGTAGCAGAAAATCCTAAATCTCCCGTGCATAAATTGATGACTCGGTAAGGTAATCGCAACGCTTGTAAAATCGCTTCTGCATTTCCTACCAGTTTTTCTAGTTCATCAAAAGAACTACTCGGATGCACAAATTTCACCAATTCTACTTTATTGAATTGATGCAGACGAATTAATCCCCGCATATCACGCCCATAACTCCCAGCTTCGCGCCGAAAACAGGGAGTATAAGCACAATGGTAAATAGGTAAATCTTCCGCATCCAGAATTTCTCCACGATATAGGTTAGTTACGGGAACTTCTGCTGTAGGAATTAACCACAAATCATCATCAGCACATTTAAAGCTATCTTCAGCAAACTTGGGTAATTGACCGGTTGCTGTCAACGACTCGCTATTTACCAAAATCGGCGGACTGACTTCTAAATAACCGGCTTCAATTTGACGCGCCAGCATAAATTGAATTAACGCCCTCTCCAGCGCCGCGCCAGCACCGATGAGGTTGACAAAACGACTTTGGGCAATTTTCACAGCCCGCGCTACATTCAAAATACCTAGCTTTTCGCCAATTTCCCAATGGGGGAGAATATTTGGGTTTTGAGGAATATATTCATTACCCCAACGCCGAACTTCTATATTCTCTTCTTCACTTTTACCAACAGGCGTATACTCACTGGGTAAATTAGGAAGTGCAAGCACCAATTGCTCAATTTCCGCTTTAATCGCTTTTTCTTGCGGTTCTAGTTCGCTCAATTGAGCCTTGACCGAATTACCCTCATCCCGCAAAGATTGAATTTCTGGCGACTGTGCATCAATTCCAGATTTAATCTTTTGCCCAACAATCTTACCAATTTCATTACTCCGGGCTTGGAGTTGACTGCGAGTGCCTTCCAATTCCCGTTGTTTTTGATTTAACTCTAATATTGGTTGAATATCGTATTTACCACTACGGCTATTCAAGCGTTCTTGAACTAATTGGGGATTTTCTCGTATTTGCTTAATATCCAGCACAGATTTTTCTTTATCTTTTGCCTAGTATTTCCTGCCAACACATCAGCATATCCTGATTTTGGTATAACAGCACAGGATTTACAATACAAAATTTAATTAAATCTCGTATATTGTCAAACCTAGCCTGAAAATGGGCATGGGGGATTGGGCATGGGGCATGGGAAGGAAGACAAGGAGGACAATTGTACAGACGCGATGAATCGCGTCTCTGACCAATGACTATTGACTAAGGCTTACTAATCCGATTGAGTAGCCACAACGATGCAATCAACCCTGCAAAGTGAGCCATTACAGTATTGGTATTTGCTTGGACGACAAACATATCTAAACCGCTAATGAATGGTTGATTACCTTGAGGCGAAAAGATAAATTGAGTTTGGGTAATTGCTCTGGCTGCTAACGTTCCAACGATCGCCTGTGCTCCTAAAAGAGTCAAGAGAATTCCCACTAAATTTACCATCACACCTAAACGCAATACTTGTATAGTTTCGCTTTTACGCGGTCGGTTGTTGGGATTACCAGATAAGAGTTGAGTACCTAGTCTGCTGTAACGAAAAGCTAAATAAATTCCTACACCCAAGGTAACTAGCCCGCAAATTGCCAAAAAAATGCCAAATCCTGCTCCCGCATTATTACCTGTACTCCCAGGTCTTTGGCTAGAGATGGCAAATAACAGCAAAATCACACCAGAAACTACACCTAATACCAGCTGTATCCAAAAACTGATCCAACCTATTAGGCGAAACTTCTGACCAATTGCTCGAATATTAGAAGACGATGTAATGTCAGGATTTTGCGACATAAGCTGTTACCAATTTACTAGGCACTTTTAACATATATGGGCATCGGGTATGGGGCATTGGGCATTGGGCATTGGGCATTGGGCAGATGGGCATTGGGCATTGGTAGTGGCAAGAGTAATTATTATCCCAGATTTAGCCCCTCACACCTAGTTCCTAGTCCCTAGCCGCCCCTAGCCCCTCACACCTAGCCCCCATATTCTACGGTCTGCACTGGGATAATCATTGTAAAAAAAGTGTTTATTAACTTTTACAGACAAAATTGCATTTTACCTGTAAAATTTCATCGATGGCATCTTATGCTTAAGCAGTTCTAACCAGCTCGGCATCACTTGACACTAAGGTGTTGGCTTTGCCAATATCTTAAATTGCTCCTCACCACATCGTCTTGAGCTTGGGCAGGGATGCATTTTCTGTTTCCCTGAAACTCACACAATCGTCCTACAACTTCAACTGATGTAGGACAGCCTTGTCTTGTCTACGTTTGTAAATTATGCCTAAGTAGCGCTATATCCTTACTTAGAAAAAAGTATCGCTATATACTGGCTACCAGCATTTTAGTTCTTACCCTAAGGCATTTTTTAGCCATTCCCTAACCATGAAACTTGAGGATATATATCAATTCTTTGAGAATCCTCCGCCAACTTACCTCTGTCAGGAACTAGCAGTTTGTTACATTCTGTATGTTTTACTGCAAGGTGAATCTTACGGAACCGAGTTGATCCAGCGACTGGAGAATGAATATCCAACCTATCGGCTTTCGGATACCGTACTGTATAGTGCGATTAAATTTCTCGAAGACCAAAGGGCAATAGATGGATACTGGAAGAAACTCGAAGGGCGGGGACGCCCGAGGCGGATGTACCAAGTTTCTCCAGAATGGCAAGCTCAATCGCAAGATTTAGCTCGGCTTTGGCTCGAGTACATCAATCAACGAACAAAGTAACGAATAATTAATAATGAAATGAATAAGTCGCCTCCAATCAAATAGTACCTGTTTTAGTTATGGATACTGCTATTCTGCCATCCACGTTTCTACTTACCTTGTTGTTGTCGGTTGGGCTGTTTTTCTTTATTCGCGCTTCTACTAAAGAGCGTACTCAGACAGCACAACTGATCTCTGAGCAAGATGAAGCCACTTTGATGCCTCAACTTAAGGAGTATTTTCGCTCCCGTTCTTATCGAGTGGCAGCAGTAGATCGTGAACAAAACCAAGTGACTTTTGAAGGGTTTGTTAAACCAAGCTGGTTTCTAGCTGTGTTTTTAACGCTGCTAGCATTTGCTGGTTTGGTTTGTTTGTCTCTGGTTTTGTCAATACTTTTTCCGAGTGTTCGTAGCCTATTTTTTGGGCTACTACTGCTCTCACCTATGAGTGGTATTTTTTATTGGAAGAAAGCCGGAAGACTTGAGAAAGTGTCGCTCAAACTGGAATCAAACCCGAATCAGCAACAATCCTCAAGTAAAATAACTGTAATTGCTCATCGAGACGAACTCACAGAGTTGCAGAAGGCACTACAGTTAAAAGCTATTTGATAAATTTTCAATTTCTGCACATCTTTTGGGTATGATATGCTGACTTCTGTCTAAATTTTCCGGAAACACACACTAGGAATCTGAAATTAGAATCTATAAGATGTCAGTTTCCCTACGATACGAGATCGTAGGGAAATAACTATAGCAGTTGACAGAGTGTCCTAAGCAATCTACCAAATAAACGTGCAATTTAGCTCCCGCTAGGAAACACTTTTCGCTCTATGCTGACTTCTGTATCGATTACGAAGCTATCAATCAACCCATGCAAACTAGCTTGGTTTGAAACAAGTCGATTTTCCCATTACCTGGAATAGCCCAACTGGCAACTCAGCTACAAAGTCAAATCAAACTTTTGCATAACGCCAGCAATTTTGCCAGTTAAATGATTGTCAGAAGTAACATTAAGGCGTAAGATAACCATTTGTAGTTCAACGACTAGCTAAAGCTAGGGTTTCCTGACCGGCGGGAGGTTCTAATACCCTCAGGCTGGGAAACAAGAAATGGTTCTCTTCTACGTATTGAGCACCAAACAGTCCCTTTTCTGCCCAGAAATATCGGTCTGTGGTGTGTTCGTTCCGTTTCACAAGTAGCAACGCAGGTGGCGCGATACCTTCAGCTTGAATAAATTTTCTGGCTGCTGTCACAGGTTTTTCTTCGCCACTTTCGATGCTATATTGAGGCACATGCTCTAGAATTCGACGCCCTTCTTGGCGACGACGACTTTTCCGTTTCCGTCTCCTTGCCAACCTATTTTCCTCCTCTTTCAAGCTATAGATTGTAGTGATAGCTACAAAATCCGTCGTAATTATATAAGTTCTAGTTCAAAAAATCAACAGTTTTTAAAGTATTGATACAACTTAAATAATCTCTTGAAAACAAGAGAAATCAAAATTAGGGAATATATAATTCCCTGAGACAAAGCATTACTAAGAAGATTTAGTTAAGCTTTATTAAATGGGTGAGGAACAAAATAACCCTCTTCTTTAATTTACCCCCAATTTCTATAAACTAGAGCAAAATCTGAAAAATGTTAATGTCTGCCAGTTCTGATTTTGTTGCTCTATGCCAAGAGCAAATAGCGCTATTGACCCAAGGGCTAGGAGCATCGTTGAGTATTGTCTACTTAACGCAAGAATTGGTGGATGCTCCCACAGGGGAGGCCAAACTGATTCCGGTGGTGGTATATCCAGAGACAGCTATATTACGGAAATTTGAGGGAACTGCTGATGCCAAAATGCCGGAAGAACTTACAGTACAAAATGTTTTGGCATTACCAGCGAATCAGGGAAAATTATTAACAGGTAGGGTAGAATCGACAAATTCATCACAGGAACCTGAGACTTCAGAGGAATATTTACTGAGTGAAAACCAAATTGTTTTACCCTTAATTCATGAGGGTGTGATGATGGGTTTATTAGTAACAGGTAGGGAAGATAGAGCTTGGAATGAGCAGGAACAAAGCGAAATTCAAAGAATAGCTCAAACTTTAGCGATCGCCTGTATTTTAGATCAGCGTCGTGCCTGGTTACAGCAGCAATTACATCAACAACAAATCCTGCAAGAACAGCAGCGAGATTTGCTGGATAACCTCCTACACCAGTTTCGCAATCCCTTAACAGCCATTAGGACGTTTGGAAAGCTGCTAATGAAGCGCTTGCGGGCGGGGGATGCGAATCGAGATGTGGCTGGTAATATCATCAGAGAAAGCGATCGCTTGCAAGAATTACTGCTACAGTTTGACCAAGTAATTGACTTAGCACCTCCAGATGTAGCACAGCGATCGCTTCCGGAAAATGAAGTAGTTGTAGAAGCTACCATTCATCAAGAAGCAAAACTTCCCCTGTTATTACCAGGAACAGGAGAACAAGCAACTGACTGTGCTTTATTGGAAATATTAACCCCGTTATTAGTATCGGCTAAAGCAATTGCTCAGGAACGAAAGCTGCAACTCATAACTAAAATTCCGCGAAACCTACCTTTAGTCCATGTGAATGTCAAGGCTTTACGAGAAGTATTGAGCAATATTTTAGATAATGCTTTGAAATACACTCCCTCTGGTGGGAAAATTCTGCTTCAGGTAGGGCAAGAGCAAGATAATTTACAGGGAATTGCTATTAGCGATACAGGCCCTGGTATTCCCCCAGAAGATTTAGCACATATTGGCGAACGTCATTACCGAGGCGTACAGGCGCAAACAGAAATTCCTGGTACTGGTTTGGGATTAGCGATCGCAAAACAATTAATAGAGCAAATGCAGGGTAAGATTGAAGTCTTTAGCCCTGCAATTAATTCCACAATCGCATCACCCAAGGCACCGGGAACAACTTTTATAATTTGGTTGCCAGAAGTTGAGAATTAGTCAAGGGTTGACCGTTGACCGTTGACTGTTGACTGTTGACTGTTGACTGTTGATTATCTCAACGAAACCAACAAGTTTTGATTGATGGTCATTTGTAGGTCGGTGTCGGGGTCGATGGCGATGAGGTCAACGCTGTTTTTACCGAAGAATAAGCCAATTAAAGCACCGATACCTGCGCCACCGAGTACTTCTTCTGTAGCGATCGCGCGATCGCCTGTGACGGCGGATACCGCAGCTGCGGCTCCTGCGCCCAAGACGGTATCTTTAATGATGGTGCCGACGTTTGTGCCCTTGTTGACTGTTTCTGTTTTGTTAATGACCTCAGAGGTGGCGTTAATTTGATATTCTTGACCTGATGTTAATACTAGTTTTTGGGCTACGAATTGCGAACCACCTTCAGCTGGTTTGAGTTGACCAACTACTTGACTACCTGCGGGAATCACTATCGCACCGTCTTGAGTGACGACGTTTTGCGCGACTGTTAGGGTTAAAGGTGCGGTTTCGGTTTTGGTTACAAGAATTTTTTCTGCTTTATCGTACTTCACAGGGATAGCAGTACCTTGAGGAATTGTTACTGCTACGGGTGTGGGTGTGGTATTTTGCAGCGCTACAACATAGGGTGAGTTAATCGCTGAGGCTTGATTGGAACTAACCAAAGCTTGATAGATAAAAGCTGCTACTTGTGCCCTGGTAGCGGTGCTAGTAGGATTGAGGAACTTAACATTGGGATAGTTGACTACAATTTGTTTTTCAGTTGCAGCTGCGATGGGGCTACGGGCATAGTCAGCAATGTTAGAAGCATCGTTGAAATATTGCAGAGTACTTTCAACATTACTATTAGGACTATATTCTAAACCGTTAGCGAGAGAAACTAAAACCTGTTGACGGGGAATTGCTTGGTTAGGTTCAAAGCGATTTCCGGGATATCCTGATAAGAAACCGATGGTATAAGCTTGCTGAATTGCACTAGACGCCCAATAGTTACTTGGTACATCTGTAAAATTAATTGCTTGCCGTTGTGGTGATTTTTGGAAAGCTTTGTTTACCATAGCAGCAAATTGAGCGCGGGTTACTGGTTCTTCTGGACGGAAACTACCATCAGGAAAGCCAGCAATTACACCTCTTTGTGATAATTGTTGAATAAATTGTGACGCCCAATAATTAGAAGAAACATCAGTAAAAGTAGTTTGAGCAAATGAGGGTGCTGCTGTAAATAAAGGTGCTACAGTACCTGTTGTGATGCTCAATGCCATGAGTGCAGCAGTGCCAGATTGCCAACGATTTAAAGCAAACATAGAGTTTAGTCCAATATAATTTATTTGTTTTTGTTGTTAAATAATTAGACAATTTAGTCAGGTGAATGTTCCTAATTATTTTGTCTTTTTAGAAACCGTGACTTAAGTCATGACTGGTGAGCTAGACATATATATAAAGTCATAAATGAAGTCAAAAAAGCGCAATCTATAATCTGGAATAATTTTATAATTACCCCAGATTATGTATGGATATTGAGTTTATTTATTCAAAACCTGACACGGCGATCCGGATGAAATGTAGGATAAGCTTGGATTTGTGAAAATATGACAGATTATGTAATATCACTGGTAGATAAAGTTAATTAAATACAATTTATGAAAATAACAATTTGGCAGAGATAAGAATTAAAAAAAATAAGCGATCGCATACATCTAAAAAGTAGCGATCGCGCATTAGGGATGATTAAATTCACGACTTAAATCTAATTAAGCCTATTAGCGGGATAGTGCCAAACTAGAAGTTAAAGTAATGTCTAAATCTTGCTGAGGACGTAAGACGTAAACATCTGCTTGTTTTTTCCGCAACAGGATACTTGCTAAAGCACCAGCAGCTGCACCACCTACAGGTTCTAAAACTTCTATTTTGCGGTTACCAGTAATTAGTGAAATTACAGTCGCTGCACCTGCACCAATAGCAGCATCTGTTAAAATACTACCTGTATCTGCACCTTGGGAGATTCTTTCAGTTTGGGAATATGTGCGCGAAGTAGCATTAATTTGCTGACGGCGACCAGAAGGAAATACTAATTCTTGGGCGACAAATCGGACACCTTTGTTTTTGTTATTATTACTGTTACTGTTACTGTTACCTGAATAAACTCCACCCAGGGTTACAGGTTCTAATCTACCAATAACATCAGTTCCTTGAGGAATCAATACATTTCTGTTCCGATCAATAATATCGCTTTCTATCTTTAGTGTTAGCGCTAAAGTTTCCCCTGGATTAACAATTACTTTTTCTTTTTCATAAGTAACAGGCAATGTTACATTGGAAGGAATAGTAACTACTCGGGATTGGTTAATATTGTATTGGGCACTAGCAGGAGCAGAGGTAAATAAAGGAGTAATTGCACCTGTAGTAATTGCCATTGCCATTAAGGCAGCTGTTCCTGATTTCCAACGATAAATAGTTGTCATGGTAGGGTTTCCGTTTCAGTCTCTTGAGATAATTTAAGGACGCAGATTTACTGAAATTGTTTCTGAATATTTTGCAACCTGCCTACAGGCATATTCCGTAGATAAAGTATTTTTAAGACGCGCATTATTTGCGATCGCTCTTGAGCTTTTTTATGCTGCTAATACGCGCCTATTAATAAGTTCGATTAGTTAGTTCAGTATATATAGGAGATATGACAGCAATCTTGGTTAGATTGTTCCCGAAGTTTTTATATCTGTGTCAACCATTGCAATTAATGCAATTAAAAAGATTACCATATCATATTATTAGGCATGTTTTAACTCATAAGGGCGAGAAAACCTCGCCCCTACAATTTGCGATAATTGATTTTCTGGTATTTCCTGAGCAATTGGTCGATACACTTGGTTTTAGCGCCAAAAATCAGAAAACTTAGACTTTCAAAATTCCATGAATGCAGATATTTGGGCAAAAATCAAGGACAGATAGCTAAAAATTAAACATTTGTAGGTTGTTCATTCAGCAATTGCGCCATTGCTTCATCTACAGTTTTATTGAGATATACAGCACGTTCATCTACTGCTCTTACCCAGTTGATAGGAAACCAGTGATGTTTTCCATCATGAGCATTATTTTTAGTCAATTTGATGTAGTTACCATTTTCTACAGCATCGACATTACCAATATGTGTATCAGATGCTCCTGCTAAACCGCCAGAGCCTTCTGCATAGACTGGTAAATGTTCTTTAATCTTTGAGATCTCCATTTTTAGCCTCTGATTAAATACTTAAAAAGTCTCTTCGTCAAAGCTTATTTATTTGTGTTATTTCCTTCCTTAGCTGGACGTTGGGTAGCGGGAGGATAATTAACAGCTTCGTCAACTCTGAGAGTTTCAGTATTAGTTAACTCTTCTGGTAGTAAGTCTTCGGGATTTACTGCTTCATCTACAGCGTCATCAATTACCCCATTAGCATTAACATTGGGTTTGTTAGAACTACCCTTATGATTAGCATGACCGCTAGGCATGATTTCCCCCTAACTTTTATCACCAAACATCTTTAGCTTAGATTTTTGGTTTTGGGAAATACACTATCAGAAGGCTTAAAGGCTTAAAGAGTAAATCCTATCTGGAGTTATAAGCTGATACGGTTCAGTTAAGGATAATTGTAGGTTGGGTTGAACGAAGTGAAACCCAACAAACCCCTGGAAATGTTGGGTTTCGTTCCTCAACCCAACCTACGCAGCTTAATGTTTTTGGCGCTAACTGAACTGTATTGAGTTATCAGCTGATAGGAGTGTGAGTTAGTTTAACTATATCTGTGGTGTTTAAGCGATCGCACTTTTTATTGATAAACTTACCAGATATCTTTTAAAGTCAGCACAAATCCAGATAGTATATCTTCTCCTAATAAACTAGCAGGAGATTGTAATATTTCAATATCTTGATTATGGCGATAAATTTCTACTGTTTTAGTTTCTAAATCAATTAACCAGCCTAATCTAGAACCATTATCTAGATATTCTTGCATTTTGTTGTGTAGCCTTTGCAAACAATCGCTAGCAGAACGTAATTCCACCACAAAATCTGGACATACTGGTGCAAATCTTTCTTTTTGCTCCTGAGTCAGAGCATCCCATTTATTACGCCTTAACCAGGATGCATCAGGAGAACGAACTGCTCCATTTGGTAAAGTAAAACCAGTAGAAGAACTAAAAGCAACACCTAGCAATTCATCACGATTCCATAACCCAAGTTGAGCAGTAATATTAACATTGCGATTACTAGTTAAACCTCCTACAAGAGGCATTAGCAGTAATGTTCCATCAGGTTTACGCTCAAATCTGATGAGTTCGTTTATTTGACAAAGCTGAAAAAATTGCTCATCTGTAAGCTGAATCACTGGGCTTAAATTGAGAGTTATAGCATCCATACTCTGATAAGAGGATAATTAACTAAGCTGTTGCAAACTCTGTAAATTTTCTAACATCTGGAGGTTGAAAAGCTAAGACAATCTCACTACTATTTACACCAAGCCTAATTAATTCAATCGCTATTCCCTCTTCTGTCCAGTCTTCTTCTATATATATTTTTTCATTTTTTATCCTAATATGAACATGAGTATATTTAAGTCTTTTGCTACCTTGCCAATCTACCGTCAACCAGAGATAATGATCGTTATTTTCATCAAATACTAAACAAGTTTCTGAATGAGTTTCGGGAGATTTGCGAGACAGGCTGTCATAGTCATTGAGTACCTGTTTAATTAACTCTCTATATTGTCCTAATTTATCCATAAAGTAATTTCCTCCCTTTCGTTGTTAAAAATAATAAATTCAATTTGATTGCGTTTAACGACTGCTTGAATAGATTTTCGTAGAAAGAAAGTATCAAATATTGTATCTCTAATTGCTAAATAAATTTCATAGTCTTTATTGGCTAATCTTAAAATATCGCGGTATAAGATATATTGCCCAAGAGCATTTTCAAAATCTTTCATAGGTGAAGGACTGATGAAACTCTTGATTTCAACAACTATTTTTCTTCCTTCTTGTTCTACTAATAAAGATTTTTCTACAAATAAATCCGCATAAAGCTCTGCATCTTCATACTGCAAAAAATAAGGATCGGCTATAATTGTCCAGCCATCTTTAATTAAGGCATTTTTAACAGCATCATGGTAAATGTCTTTTGCTGGCATTTTATTTCTGCTGACATCAGCTAATGTATTCACTATGATTACATTTATTATAATAATTGACTAAGGGATGTCTAACGAAAAATCAGCGCGCGTAAACACACTCCGTAAACATCAGAAAGCGATCGCCTGTTGTGGAAGTGCGATCATAACTTTGGCAAGAAAGATATTTAGAATCATTGACTTTAGGTATTGATTACTTTACACACAGCAATAGTTAAAATTTCATCCATCTAAGCATTTATGCTTTAGAGGATAAAGCTCATAATTAAGAGCTTAAGTATATTAAACTAATTTGCTACAGTATATTTCCTAAAAAAGCTATAATACAGGTATTGAGTTATACTTAAAAAATATGCGAATCAGACAACCTACTCGTTTAGTAGCTTTAGACACAGAAGTATTTGATAGGGCAAACTTTAACTACCAATCTAAATCCTTCAAAAAACTTATAGAGCTAGTTAAAGATGGAAAGGTTTGCCTGTACTTGACTACAGTCACACAACAAAAAGTGATGGCTCATATTGAGAATTTAACACAACAAGCTTCTTCATCCTTCAAAAGCCTCCACAAACAGTTTCGCAAACAAGCTAAAATTATTCATAATTCTCTTAGATTCAAACCCTTATTAGATTCCTCCTTAAATGAAGAGGAATTATGTAATGAATTAAAAGAACAATTTAATCAGTTTATCAAAGAATCACAGATAGAGATATTATCGGTAGATACTGTTTTAGCAGAATATGTTTTTAATAAATACTTCAAAATAATTCCTCCTTTTAAGGATGGGCAAAAGAAGCACGAATTTCCAGATGCATTTGCGATAGCAGCAATAGAAGAGAAGGCTAAAATTGAAAATAGAAGAATTTATGTGATCAGCGGTGATAGAGATTGGTTAGAAGCTTCTAATCAAAGTGAGTATTTAATATGCAAAGAAAGCATTGATAAATTATTGACAGAAATTATAGAACAGGAATCTATAGAAGTAGATTTGTGCTACAAAATACTTGATGATAATTGGAACGAGGTTAAAAATGAAATATCAGATAGTTTTAGCTCTTTAGATTTTTCTTTAAGTGAAGACTTTGCACATGGTTACTTTGAATTGGGAAGTGAATCTATAGAAGTAGTAGTAGAAGCGATAAAAATTATTGATAAATCTATTGTAGATATAAATGATGACGAATTTGAGTATCCAATTGTTACCTTTGAACTAAAGACTGAGGTTAGTTATACTGCTAATATTAGCTATGATAGTAAAGAATATGCTTATTGGGATAGTGAAGATGATACATATTACGGGATTGAGAAAGTTGAAGGAACTGTAAATCAAAAACTTTTAATCTCTGTTGAATTAGAAATTATTTTATTCAGAGATGAATTAGATAATTTATGTTTTAATGCTGTTGATAACATTGACTTAGATCCAAACGGCTCAATCGGAAATATTGTGCTGACTCCTGATAAGTTTGAGGAGATTCAGGAAGAGTTTGATTCTTGTTTCTTTTAGATTAAAGTTAAGGCAGGCAATACGCCTGCCTAATTATTACTATTCTATGCCTTCAATCCGGTCTTCAACTTCTTGGTATAACTCGCGTAGGCGGTTTAAATTTTCCTCGCTAGTCTCCCAATAACCCCGTCCATTCACTTCCAACAAAGTTGATACAACTTTGCGGAAAGAATGAGGATTAAGATTCATCAACCGTTTTTGCATTTCTTCATCTTTGATGAAGGTTTCATTGGTATCTTCGTAAATCCAGTTATCTACAGCGCCAGCTGTCGCACTCCAACCCATTGTATTGACCAACCGCTTGGAGAGTTCGCGCACACCTTCGTAACCGTGAGATAGCATTCCCTCGTACCATTTGGGATTTAATAATTTAGTACGAGCATCTAAGCGCACGGTTTCTGATAATGTCCGCACTTGGGCGTTAGCTGTGGTGGTGTCTGCAATGTAAGATGCTGGTGTTTTACCATCACCCCGCAAACTTGCAACCAGCTTGGTGGGATCTGAGTCGAAATAATGGGAAACGTCCGTTAAGCTAATCTCGGAAGAATCGAGATTTTGGAATGTCGCATCAGCAGTTTTCAAAGTGCTTTCAAAAATCTGCCGGGATTCGTCCATAATTCCGGGGTTATCGGAATTGAAGGCGAAGGATTTCCGCTTCAGGTACATTTCTTGTAATTCGGCTTCGCTATCCCAAGTGCTGTTTTCAACCGCCAAGTTAATATTTGACGAGTAGGAACCGGAAGCATTGGAGAAGACGCGGGTAGCTGCTTGACGCAGATTAATCCCCATTTCCTCAGCTTGTTGCAAGGCGTGTTTGCGGACAAAGTTCATTTCTAAGGGTTCGTCTACCTCAGCAGCCATCTTCACTGCTTGATCTAGCAGGTTCATTTGGTTGATGAACAAGTCGCGGAATACGCCAGAACAGTTGATGACAACGTCTATTCTCGGTCTGCCCAACTCTTCTAATGGTATTAATTCTAACTTGTTGACTCTTCCCAAAGCATCGGGAACAGGTCTAACACCAACCATCCACATGATTTGGGCTAGTGATTCCCCGTAGGTCTTGATGTTATCGGTTCCCCAAAGTACACAGGCGATGGTTTCCGGCCATTTACCGTCGTTTTCGGCTTTGTTTCTGGCTAACAGCCGATCCACAACGATTTTGGCTGATTGTACCGCCGCAGTTGTGGGGATGGATTGGGGGTCAAGGGCGTGAATGTTCTTACCTGTGGGTAATACATCTGGGTTACGGATGGGGTCGCCACCGGGGCCGGGTAGGATGTATTCGCCTTCTAAGCCTTTGAGTAATCCACCGAGTTCGTTATCTGCACAAACTTGTTGTAAACAGAATTCCAAATACTCAAATAGTGGCTTTAAGGCGGCGTTATCAACTTTGGTATAGCCTGCTTGATGCAATGCTTCTACCCAAGGTTCTTTTTTACCCATGTTGAAGAAATTCAACCGGGAAACCAGGGATACGCGACCTTCTGCGTCAGTTTGCTCTTTTACCAGGGCGCTAACTGCGGCGCGGGTAGCTAAGGTGATGTCTTGCAATAGCTGGACATCTTCTAAGATACCTCGGTCATTATTTTGGTAAATATCGTCAATGTTACGCCCAATGCTGTTGGCGATAATTCCCGGTAAGCCTTGAAGTCCTTCTTCTTGACGATCTAAGCTAGCGATGTTGACCAGAGTTGCGATCGCTTCTTCGGCTGTCGGTGGTTTACCAATAATATGCAATCCACATGGCAACAACCGCGATTCAATTTCCATCAGCTTGCGGTACACGCTGCCAACAATATTATCCCGTTCATCTTCGGTCATATCCTTGGCATCGGTTTCTGGCAAGTCGATATCCTTATCCAGGTTCACCATCCGGCATTTATCCATGATGGAGTTAACAATGGGGATACCGCGTCCTGTGTCTTTCAGGGTTTGGTAAGAAGCAATCAATTCGCTGAGTTCTTTTAAACCCTTGTATAAACCAGCATTCTCAGCAGGTGGTGTCAGGTAGGAAATTGTCTCGGCATAGCTGCGGCGCTTGGCAATTGTGGCTTCGCTGGGGTTATTGGCTGCGTAATAATACAGGTTAGGAATTGTGCCAATTAGTTGGTCTGGATAACAATCACCAGACATCCCCATTTGCTTACCGGGCATAAATTCCAGAGAACCGTGAGTACCGAAGTGTAACACGGCATCAGCTTGCCAAACTTGCTCTAAATAGGTGTAGTAAGCAGCAAAACCGTGGTGCGGGCTAGCAGAACGGGAGAATAACAACCGCATCGGGTCGCCTTCATAACCAAAGGTAGGCTGGACGCCGATGAAGACATTGCCGAAATGCTTACCGTAAATCAGCAGATTTTGCCCATCGCTGTTGAGATGTCCGGGAGGGGGGCCCCAGTTTTCTTCTAGGCGTTGGGAGTAAGGTGTCAATGCTTCATATTCTGGCACTGACATTTTATAGGCGATGTTAAGTTCTGGGCTAGCGTACTGTGCTTGAGCATCGTGGATGACTTCTTGCATCAGCGCCTCGGCTGATTCCGGTAATTCCGGTAAATCGTAGCCGTTATTTTTGAGCGCTTTCATCACCTCGTAAATGGAACCGAACACATCTAAATATGCGGCGGTACCCACATTCCCTTTATCAGGGGGGAAACTGAAAACGGTAATGGCGACTTTTTTATCTAGTTTGGGTTTGCGGCGGAGATTTGCCCATTTTAAGGCGCGTTTGGCGACTACTTCCACACGGTCTTGGAGTGCGATCGCTTTTCCGGTAGCACCATCTCTACCTGATAAAATGATCGGCTCAATTGCTCCATCCAATTCCGGTATGGCAATTTGCAAGGCTACTTGAATTGGATGTAACCCTAAATCGCTATCCATCCACTCTTCTGTGGTTTGGAAGACTAAGGGTAAAGCTACCATGTAGGGACGATTTAACCGCTTGAGTGCGTCAATAGCTTTGGGATGATCTTGTCTAGCCGGGCCGCCTACCAAAGCAAACCCAGTCAAAGAAATTACCGCATCTACTAAAGGTGTATTGGTAGTTGGTTCGTAAAAGTAAGCATCCACAGGCTTGGAGAAATCCAAACCACCCGCAAATACTGGTAGTACTTTGGCTCCCAGGGATTCTATCTCCTGGACGATCGCTACATAGTGAGCATCATCGCCTGTAACTAGGTGAGTACGTTGTAATACCAAACCCACACAGGGAGCTAAAGGATCTTTGAGATTCTTGGATATATCCTTACGGGCTGTGTACCAATTGAGGTATTCTCTTACATCCTCAAACATACTCGGAGCCAGGGGATGCCAAATTCCCAGATCGGGGTAAACCACTGGCGCTTGATATGTTGTCGAGGGCTGATTGGCTTTATCTACACCTTTTAATACATATTTATCAGTCAGCATCAGCAAGAAGTTTTCCAGGTTTTCTGGCGAACCTCCTAACCAATACTGAAAACTCAGCATGAAATTGCGAGCATCTTGTGCTTTGTCCATTGGCAGAAACTTTAGCACCTGTGGCAAAGTCCGCAACAGTTTCAGCATCCCATCTTGGAAGCCTGCACCGGATTTTTCTTTGCGCTTCCGCATGAATTGGGCGATCGCACTTTTGGATTGTCCCAATTGTGCCAGAGAAAAGCTGCCCATTTTGTTGAGGCGCATAACTTCCGGCATTGAGGGGAATACAACAGCTACGTCTAAGCGATCGCGGTATGGTTCTACGGCGGCTACTACTTTCTGTGCTAAGTCTTCAATGAAAATCAGTGAGGCAATAAATATATTGGCACTCTCGATATCCCGCTTGAACTCCTCGTAGTTCTCTGAATCTCGGAGTTCCTCAATTAAGTACCCACTAATTTCAATCGCAAGGTTGGGATGGTTAGCGTTAATGGTACGAACAGCTTGCGACAATGCACTCTGGTACTGGGACTCAAGCACGACATAGACCACCTTGATTAAATTACGTCCGCGTAAATTATCAGGCGCAATATGTCTGATGGTGGACTTGACGTGGGTGAACATGCTTCCTCGGCTCCTTTGATGCGCGTTCTCTACTAGAAGTTCATCACGGCTGATTTTGCCGTTCGTAACTTCGATTTATTTTTAGGAATATGAATTTTTTTTATCAGAAAACGTCTACCAAATGCTAATTTTGTCGTCTAACTGACACAAATCGATAAACATAATGAAATATTTCTTTGTAGATATTGCCTTTACCCATGAGTATTTGCTACACTGAATGTTAAAATATGTAAACAAATAGCTGGCAGCATTTATGTTTTGAGGGTTTAAATGCTTGCTAGTTAACCATAGAGCAATATTATTACTATCATTTTATATCGCTATTCTTCAGATAAAATTCTCTTTTTTCGGAAATATCAGATTCCAGAGAAGTAATATTGTATTTTCTGGTACAGAATTGAGTTTTTATTGCTAATAATTATCAAAAATTGAGTCATATTTAATGAGTATGAGGATAAATAATCAAGCTTTTAGCCATAGAGCGTACAACCGGATAAACATAAATTTGCTGGTAATTAATTTAGCTTGATGCTTGATTTGAAGAAATAATGCGATCGCTTTAAAATTTATACAGCGAATTGCAATTTGGTGAGATCCAGATAATCATTGATTGTAGGGGCATTGGCACTGCCATGCCCAGAAGCGCGTACCTCATTTACCTGAAATATGCTGTATATAGTTACACATGCTTGATGATATATAACCAGTAATTTTGGCAACTGTATGTCAAAACTAGTAGAACGGCAAAATATTTAACCTTCCTGTATCATCCAAACCAACATTCCCAACAGTTTCTCTACTGGGGGAACTGTGTAATCATTCAAGTCAATACTCAGTGTTTGTCCTGCTAATTTAAGAAAGCGCCAAGCCGTACCACTGCTGACGCTGCCATAAATGGTCTTAATTGGTATATTATTAGCTTCATTGAATTTTTGTGCAGCAATCATTTCGGCTGCGCATTGTCCTAAACCAGGTTTTAAATCGCCTTTTTTCGCCTCAATAATCACGATTACCGGAGCTTCAATAAATATTTGTTCTGGCGAACGGCTAATTAAAAAATCACAGACTCCACTTAAGCCTAAATCGGCTGCAACGGTGAAATCTTCACCCGAAAAAAAGCTGACTTTGCGTTCAAGTATTTTCCGAACTTCTACAAGAATAGGACTAATAATCAATTCTGAACGAGCTTTTTCCGAACCAGTAGCGGTTGCTAATGGTAGTCCTTCGCTTAAGGCTTCTTGCAAGTAAAGACTAGGTGCTATAGACTCTGTTTCCGGTAAAAAGCGTCCGTTTTCAACAATAGTTAAGTTAAATTCGCGTTTGACTTTTGACAGTGAGAAGTCACTATAAGACATGAGTAATAAAGCTTACTGTGATTGATTATTGCCTGTTTGCGCCTTTAAATGTTCAACTTGCTCGAAAGTTAAACCAGTAATATCTACGATTGTTTCAATTTCGATATTTTTGTTAATCATTTTGATGGCAATCTCTTGTGCTTTTCGTTCAAATCCTTCTTTAAGCCCTTCTTGCAAGATATCTTGATAAATCACAGATTCGCGCATAATATCACTGGGCTTGATTACCGAGAGTTTTAGCCTGTAATTGTTGAACTTGCTCAATGGTTAAACCAGTAATATCTACGATTGTTTCAATTTCGATATTTTTGTTAATCATTTTGATGGCAATTTCTTGAGCTTTTTGTTCAATACCCTGTTCAATACCCTGTTCAATACCCTGCTCAAATCCTTCCTTAAGTCCTTCTTGCAAGATATCTTGATAAATCACTGATTCGCGCATAATATCACTTCGCAAAATTCTTTTAATCTCGTCTTTCTTTAATACTAGCCCAGCTAAAACTGCTGTTGACGCAGCAACATTACTGCGGATGCGGGTATCATTGATGGCTTCGATAACTTCAGCAACTTGTTCTAAGGTTTGGCGTTGATTTTCGGTTTGGCTTAAAGTTGCAAAAGGTAACAAACCGGGAGAGTTGAAAAATAGTTCTGTTGGTTGTTCCCAAAGGCGGATGACTTCAAATCTATGCCGGGTATTCTCTAAGATGAATTCCGTTTGGTAAACTAGCTCAGAATCGCTGGGTTGTAAATAAATTACAACTTGACGCATTCGCTTCTGGGGAAATCTTCGATACACCCGCAAGCGATAATCACACATTCTAAAGGGAATATCCGCGTCTGGTCGAGTTTGGAATTCTAAATGCAGAACTATTTCATCCGACTGCAACAAAATTAAAGCATCGGCGCGGATGGGTTCGAGGGATAATTCCGATGGACTTAGTTGTGTAAGTGTAATTGGTTCGTTGAGTAACCAAGTTGCAAAGTCCTGGGAAAATGATTCAGCAAGAAATTTACAGACATTATCAAACATAGTCTATAATTTTAAGCTTTTACGCATTTAAATTGTATATTTTGCGATAAGGTTGTCAAAAGTCCATAGTCCATAGTCAAAGGCTAATACCAATTTGAAACAAGAATGCGACAGATACACAACCTCAACGCCTTGTTCTGTCTGGATTCTTAATTTTGAATTTTGAATTAGTAGAATCAGGTAACATTTGCCTCTTGACTAATGTCCCCTAACTATTCACGATTAACTCATGACTCCAGTAGATATTTTGATTCTCTCCAATGGCCCTGGAGAAGTGACAACTTGGGTACGTCCAGTAGTTAAGGCATTACGTCAACAATTGGGCGAAGATCGCTCTTTAGTGAGGATTTCTGTAATTTTATCACCTTGTCCTAATGCTAGCGGTAAAGAAGCTGCGATCGCACTTTCTTATCCAGAGGTAGATAGAGTTCAAAAAGCTGAACATTTTTGGCAGTTTTTACTCTGGGGCAAAACCGTTGATAATTGGGATTGGAGAAGTCACGGTGTAGTTGTATTTCTGGGTGGAGATCAGTTTTTTCCGGTAGTTATTGGGAAAAAACTCGGCTATAGTACAGTGATTTACGCCGAATGGGATGCGCGGTGGTACAGTATAGTTGATAGATTTGGCGTGATGACAGCAAAAGTTGCTGAACGCATTCCCAGCAAATACGCGCACAAGTTTACTGTGGTTGGCGATTTGATGTTAGAAGCTAATAGTTATGCCTCTTTGGTACAGGATAAAGAACAAAGCGCAGAAATCATTGGTTTGTTACCGGGTTCTAAAGCCGCTAAGTTAGCTCAAGGTGTACCATTAACAATAGCGATCGCAGAATATATTCATGCACAAAAACCGAATACTAAGTTTGTTATTCCCGTAGCGCCAACATTAGATTTACAAACCTTAGCTAGTTTCGCAAATTCTCAAAAAAATTCTTTTGTGGAAACCTTTGGTTTTAGCGGTGCTTCCTTAATTTTTCCAGAAGATAATCAACAAAAACCAATATTAAAAACAGCCAAAGGTTTAACTGTAGAACTTTGGCAAGAATCGCCAGCTTATCAATTATTATCTCAATGTAGTATCTGTTTAACTACAGTTGGAGCTAACACCGCCGAACTTGGTGCTTTAGCTGTACCGATGATTGTCTTAATACCAACTCAACAACTTGATGCGATGCGTTCTTGGGATGGTTTACCGGGATTATTAGCTAATTTACCAGGTGTAGGCACAACATTTGCTAAAGTAATTAACTGGATATTTCTCAGACGCAAAGGTTTATTAGCTTGGCCGAATATTTGGGCACAGGCAGAGATTGTACCAGAATTAGTAGGTAAACTTCAAGCAAAAGATATTGGCGAAATGGTATTAGATTTACTTGCTCACCCTGAAAAATTAGAGCAAATGCAGATGAAATTACACAATGTTCGGGGTGAAGCTGGTGCGGCGGAGAAGTTAGCAGCTTTGGTGAAGGAAGAGATAGAAAATTAGAGGTGTTTTTACATATATACTTGCATCTAATAAATTTAATTATTCAAATGTAGCTTTAGCCACATAAATTAGGACATCAAGCTAAGATAAAATCCTGACAATAAAAGGCTTTCAAGTCTGTAAACAGTCAACAGTCAACAGCTATATATTGTTCAAGGCTTCTCCGGGAGAACACAACATCCGGCTGTAACGTTCAAAGATTTATTTTCACCATTGCGATCAACTTCAAATTTTAAAGTAGAACCAAAAAGTGAGGAATTAATTATTGCTTGTACCTCAGTTATACGAGTCACTTCTTTGCTATCTACACTCAAAATAATATCTCCTGCTTCTAAACCAGCTTCTTGAGCATTAGAATTATTTTCTACTGAGTGAATCAAAATACCTGTATCTTGACTCAAATTAAAGGGGATTTTGCCTTCTTTATTCACTTTTTCGAGAACTTCTGAGTTGAGTTCAACCATCTGAATTCCAATTGCAGAATATCCGAGAAATTCTCTTTCAACTGGAGATTCAATTATATTATTGTTATTTCGAGAATAATTGCGGAATATTTGTCCATTTATGCCCTGAGCAATGATAAAATTATCAGGTGCGTAAGTCGGACTAGTCTCATTCGTCTTCAAATCAATCGGATTTTCTCCTAAAAGCACTAAACCTCTGGCAGATGAACAGAGTTGCATATTTTGCCTAACAGTTTTAGTACTACCATCGTCATCAGGAAACCTAACTATCAATATTCCTGAAGAGTCTTTCATTGAGAGTAATCCCTCATGTTGAACAATCCCATTGGCAAATCCTAATTTCCAATTTCCATTGATATATGTGTTAGCTTCAGTTAGTTCTAATTGAAAAATGTTATTAGTGAGTGAAGCGCAATTATTACTAGTATTACTAGATGGTTTATCATTTTCGGTAACTGGAGGATCGGTATTTGTATCGGTAGGTGTTGGGGCTATGGTGGCTCCAGGAACTTGTGCGAGAACTCTTCCGGCTAAAACTGCTGCTATTGCTAATCCAATCAGAGCTTTCCAGGGAATAGCTACAGATTGACCACTACCTTTTACAACTAAGCATCTAGCAATAATATCATGCAGAGCTTGCTTTTCTGGTGTGAATAAAGCCATTAGGTAGCCAATAAAAACTATCAGTAATCCAATAATAAATAGTAATCCAGCTAAAACTAAATAGGGAGAATTTTGATTTCCTGTACTTGCAGCCATTACAAATACTATGCCAGCGAATATCCAAAATATAATAAAAAATGATTTACTAAAGTATCTGGCTGTAGCTTTAGCAAAAGATATTTTTTTGCCATCCTTATCTGTAACAATAATTCCTAGTAATCTTTTACCAAAGGTAGCTTGAATTACAGAACTCTCCATAGATGCGAAGTAAACCCAGGCAAAAATTGTGGTAAAAATATAGTAGAAAATTGCTTTTGGGTTATCTATTTGAGCAGGTGCTTTTTCAAAAGTAGTAATAAAGAAAAACAATTGCAGTAAAATTCCATCAATGAAAACAGCAACAAATCTTCTGCCAAAACTTGCATAACTGCTTGTAGACATATTGACTATTTCCTGATTACTAAAGAACCTGATGCCATATCATGAATTGTGCGTTTTTTAGGTGTAAATCCTGCCATAAAAAAGCCGATAAAAATAGTTAAATATGAAAGTAATTTACAAAAATATCTTTTAGCAGCTTGTTCAAAACTTAATCGATTACCATCTTTATCAGTTACAACAATTCCCAGGAGCATTTTACCAAGGGTTCCTTGGGTTGGTGAACTTTCCATGACTGTAGAATAGATAAAGCCGAGAATGATGTAATAAGCTAATAAACGTCCCCAAAATTCATCATTATTAGATGATACATTCGTAATCAAATCTAAGGTTATACTACCAATAATTAAAATAGTTCTATCAATAATATCGGCGGCAAATCTGGTAGAAAATCCTGCATATTTTATTAGGTTTGGATTTGGCGTTGGTGTTGGTGTTGACGTGGGTATTGGCGTGGGTATTGGCGTGGGTATTGGCGTGGGTATTGGCATCATTGTGCCTGTCAAATAGCGTACAACCTCCAATGCTTCTGATGCAGATTTATAGCGGTTGATGGGAAAGTAGCGTACCATCGTGTCTAAAAAATTAGCTAGGTTGTCACTGATTGGTACTTGCGATCGCTCTCGCCAGATCACTTCCAAACTGCTAGGATCTACATCAAGTTGTAGTGGCAATATGCCTGTGAGAGCTTCAATCCCAATCATCCCTACTGCGTAAATATCGCTGGATAGCATTGGATGTCCCCGTAACTGCTCTACAGGCATATAACCTTGCGTACCTACAACAGCAGTGGATATTATCTGTCCATTAGTGTTAAACACTTGGGTACTGATTTGCTTCACTGCTCCAAAATCAATTAACACTACTTTATGATCTGATTTTTGGAGAATTAAATTTTCCGGTTTAATATCGCGGTGAATTACTCCGCGTTGATGAACAAACTCTAATACTTCTAAAATATCTCGCAAGAGAAAAAGTACAGCGTTTTCACTCCATTGTCTACCTGGAGCAAATTCTGTACGCAGATTGTTACCATCAATAAATTCTTGAACTAAAAAAAACTCTTGTTTTTCGGGAAAGTATGCTAGAAGATCTGGAATTTGAGGATGTCTACCTAAAGTTTCTAGCATTTGTGCTTCTTGTTCAAAAGCGTGCTGCACCCACTGAAAAGCGGATGGGTTTTGAGGTTTGAGTCTTTTGACAACACAACGCCGATTGAATTTTGATGTATCTACAGCTAAATATGTCTCCCCAAAACCACCTTCTCCCAGTTTTGCTGTAATTCGGTAGTGTCCTTGAAGGGTTTCCCCAACTAGACTAACTCCAAACATATAGATATTTAGGAAATAAAAATATTTACAAATATCATACACAAAAAATTCAACAGATTCGCAATTACGTTTTGTAACAAACGTAATGTAACTTGATACAAAACACGCCGCGATTAAAAACAGAGGAATTCAACTAAAAATATTTGACTTTTTAATTCTGAAAATAAGATTGTCGTGGCAAAGGCTTGGCGTTAAGTTTGTTTGCTGAAAATGCGCCAGCTTTATCATTTACACATATTCAATACTCATTTTTATATTTTTAGTAAACAAAAAAGCATTTAGCTTTCTCGTTTATCGAAATCAAGTACTCATTTTTTTGTTTTAAGTAAGCAAAAAGCCATTTCACCTTCTCGTTAAGGCTTAACGAGTTCTCATTATTGTATTTTCCGCAGGTAAAATACCATTTCGCCTACTCATTAAGCCTTTTCGCTTTCTCATTTCGGTAAATCGCGCACTCATTTTGGTGTTTTCCGCAGGTGAAAAGGTATATTGCTTACTCATTTAGGTATATCGCGTACTCATTTTGGTGTTTTGCGCAAGTGAAAAGGTAGATTGCTGGGGCAAAAATGGCGATGTATGACAATAAGCGGCTGTGTAGCTAGGCTTTGTTGTTTTTGGCGATTGTGAATGCGGGTTACGCCTATGCATTTGTTATTAGGGAACTGCAAAAAATGAATTATTCCAAATTGTGGGGGCGGGAAAACCTCTCGCTGATCCCGAAATACCGCCGTCACCCTAGAAGGGTGCGGCTAATTGAACAAAGCCTGCCTCCGCAGGCTAGAGAAATTGAGCCTGCGGAGGCAGGCTTTGTAGCGCTAGCCCCAGGCTTCTAGCCTGCGGGCGGTGTGTCGGGTAAGCGCAAGAACAGTGTATATCAACATTGAGGGGTCTAACCCACCATTCGCCAGCAGTATCCTACGAGTTGCGGGCTTGGTAAGTTAATGATTGGGATGCCATACCCGAAGCGCATACATAATTTACGCGAAATACCCTGTATCTGACATCAAAACGCAAAAACTGCATAAGTCCTCGCCCCTCACAGATAAAGAGAACAGAAGCGAGGAAAAACACCCATGAACAGACAACTTACCTTAAATTTGTTGCCAAAACTGAAACCAGCCTCAGCCAATATTCACCCAAGCTTTAAACTAAATCCCATCTAGCTCAGTATATATTCTGAAAATAACTTAATAATCCCAATTATCCCCAATCCAGCGACAGATTGACACCCAAACCCCTAAATACCTTCTCATACCTTTTAATTACAAATTACGGTAGGGGCGGGTTTACAGATATCCTTGCTGCTTAACGATGATCCAAATAAACCCGCCCCTACAAATTACGAATTACGAATTACGAATTACAAATTACGAATTATGCTTAGGCTTTACACTTTAACCGCCTTGCTGAGTGTGGTTTTATTATCCGAGTCAGTGGGAGCAAAAGCCACATTTAAACAGACGCAAATCGCCCAGCAGCCAACCACAACGCAAGATGCAACCCGCGCCGCAGCAATGAAAGCAACTGAAGAAGGCTATGCACTTTACAAACAAGGGACAGTAGAATCATTGCGGCAGGCAATAGAAAAATGGCAAGAAGCGGTGGTGTTGTGGCAGAAAGTAGGGGATAAAGCAGAAGAAGCTACTACCCTCAATGATATCGGCTATCTTTACTCCGCATTAGGGGAAAAGCAGAAGGCTTTGGAATATTACAACAATGCACTTCCACTCAGGCGTGCGGTGGGCGACAAGGGTGGGGAAGCTACTACCCTGAATAATATCGGGCTAGTTTACTCCGCATTAGGGGAAAAGCAGAAGGCTTTGGAATATTACAACAATGCACTTCCACTCAGGCGTGCGGTGGGCGATAAGGGTGGGGAAGCTAGAACCCTCAATAATATCGGCGCAGTTTACCATGCTTTAGGGGAAAAGCAAAAGGCTTTGGAATATTACAACAATGCACTCCTACTGTATCGGGCGGTGGGCGACAAGGGTGGGGAAGCTACTACCCTGAATAATATCGGCTATCTTTACTCCGCATTAGGGGAAAAGCAGAAAGGTTTGGAATATTACAACAATGCATTCCCACTGTATCGGGCGGTGGGCGACAAGGGTGGGGAAGCTAGAACCCTCAATAATATCGGCGCAGTTTACCATGCTTTAGGGGAAAAGCAGAAAGCTTTGGAATATTACAACAATGCATTCCCACTGTATCGGGCGGTGGGCGACAAGGGTGGAGAAGCTACTACCTTGAATAATATCGGCGCAGTTTACAACGCATTAGGGGAAAAGCAGAAAGCTTTGGAATATTACAACAATGCACTTCCACTGTATCGGGCGGTGGGGGACAAGGGTGGGGAAGCTTCTACCTTGAATAATATCGGGCTAGTTTACGACGCTTTAGGGGAAAAGCAAAAAGCATTGGAATATTACAACAATGCATTCCCACTGTATCGGGCGGTGGGCGACAGAGATGGGGAAGCTACTACCTTGGTTAATATCGGCGCAGTTTACTTTTTTGTAGGGGAAAAGCAAAAAGCATTGGAATATTACAACAATGCACTCCCACTGTGGCGGGCGGTGGGCAACAGGGGTGGGGAAGCTACCACCCTCAATAATATCGGCGCAGTTTACGACGCATTAGGGGAAAAGCAAAAAGCATTGGAATATTACAACAATGCACTCCCACTAAGACAGGCGGTGGGTGACAGGGGTGGAGAAGCTACTACCTTGAATAATATCGGGCGAGTTTACTCCGATTTAGGGGAAAAGCAGAAGGCTTTGGAATATTACAACAAAGCACTGCCACTGTATCAGGCGGTGGGCGACAAGGGTGGGGAAGCTACTACCCTGAATAATATCGGCGCAGTTTACAACGCATTAGGGGAAAAGCAGAAAGCTTTGGAATTTTACAACAAAGCACTCCCACTCTTGCAGGCGGTGGGCGATCGCTCTGGGGAAGCTACTACCCTTTACAACCTCGCCAGCCTAGAACGGAGTCGCGGAAATCTCCAAGCAGCACGCACCAATGTAGAAGCCGCTATCGCAATTATCGAAGAATTACGCACCAAAATCGACAACAAAGACCTTCGCAGTTCTTACTTCTCCACTCAGCAAGGTGTTTACAAATTCTGCATCGACTTGCTGATGGAACTACACAAAAAAGAACCATCCCAAGGATACGCTGCATTAGCCCTACACTACAGCGAACGTTCCCGCGCCCGCAGCCTCATCGAATTATTAAACGAAGCCAACGCCAAAATTCTTAAAGGCGCAAACCCGCAACTCATCGCCCAAGAACGGAATTTACGACAGCAAATAGACGCTAAAACTACACTGCTGCGCAATTTAGAAACTTCAACCAATAAAAACGACTTAGTTACCAAAGCCGCTATTCAACGACTGAGCCAAGACATCGCCAATCTCAGCAATCAATACGAACAACTACAAGCCCAAATTCGCACTTCTAACCCAGAATATGCAAAATTAACCAACCCAGATCCAGATAAAGACATTCTCAAATTACCGCAAATTCAACAACAACTAGATAAAGACACCCTACTGTTGCAGTATTCATTAGGGGAAGAACGCAGTTATTTATGGGCTGTTACTTCTACATCAATGCAAGTTTACACCCTTCCCCCACGCCAAGAAATCGAAAAAGTTGCCACAAGATTTCATTCCAGTTTGCAACAAGAAACAGCAGAGAAATTTGCAATTGAAGAAGCCCAAAACCTGAGTAAACTTATCCTCGCACCTGTCGCCAATCAATTACCAGGAAAGCGGTTAGTCATTGTCGCTGATGGTGGATTGCAAACTATTCCCTTTGCAGCCTTGGCTGATGTGAATGAAGGGGGGACAAGGGAGACAAGGGGGACAAGGGAGAAATCATTGTTTAAAGCTAGCTATTCGGCACAACAAAGCATGAAAATCTGTCTTTCCCATGCCCCATGCCCCATGCCCTATGCCCATTTTCAACCTGGTTCCGAATACCAACCACTGATGGTAAATCATGAAATCGTCAATTTACCCTCAGCCTCAACCATTGCATTTCAACGCCAACAACTCGCCAAGCGTCAACCCGCACCGAAAGCATTAGCTATCCTTGCCGATCCGGTATTTAATGCTACCGATTGCCGATTTAAAGATGAAAATTGCCAAGAAGCTGATCAACCTCAATCTAGGAACAAAAATCTTGATGTTTCGGCGGAATTACAACAATCTCAGCTAAATCGTTCCGCCAAAAACCTCAAGCGCAATGGTTGGAACCGGCTACCATTCACCGCCGAGGAAGCCAAAGCGATTTTAAAACTTATACCATCAGCCAACAGTCTCAAAGCTTTAAGTTTTGATGCTAATTACAATTGGGCGACTAGCGGCGCTTTAAATCAATATCGCATTCTCCATTTTGCCACTCACGGTATAGTCGATCCCAAAGAACCACAGTTATCAGGAATTCTACTGTCTAGCTATGATAAACAAGGTAAATATTTAACCAACAATAAATTAAGTTTAGGCGATTTGTTTAACCAAGATTACCCCGCAGAGTTAATTGTCTTAAGTGCTTGCGACACTGGACTTGGTAAGGAAGTCAACGGTGAGGGCTTGGTAGGATTGACAAGGGGATTAATGTATGCAGGTGCGGCGCGGGTAGCGGTATCCCTATGGCAAGTGAACGATGAAGGCACATCTATATTAATGCAGGAATTTTATCAGCAGATGTTACAGCAAAATAAAAAGCCGGCTGAGGCGTTGCGTGCGGCGCAGATGAAGTTATGGCAACAAGGGCGCAGTCTGAATGAATGGGCGGCGTTTACGGTGCAGGGGGAGTGGAGGTAGAAGAGGCAGGGGGGCAGGGGGCAGGGGGACAAGGAGGACAGGGGGGACAAGGGAAGGGGGATTAGTTTGGAGTGGCTTGTAGTAGAGATCGTATTGGGAAACAATTTGATTGGAATATAATTGAGCAGATGATTATGGTGGCGATCGCCTGCGAGTAGATGAAGCTATCCGATGTGAATTGTCTGTTGGGATTGCAGCGCGATCGCATCGTTTATATACTCAATCACTAACAACCGCAGGTAGTTAAGTTTTTCTATATATAGTTTAATTTGCGGAAATTGACTTTTTTCAGCAAAGTACCAATCGGCAAAATAAGCAATATCAAATATATGCATTTTTGTTAATTTTTGAATCATTTCTTGATATTGTCCTAAGTCATCATTGGCAATTACTTGAGATGCATATCCTTCAATATCAGTTGCAAAAATTTCTATTTCTCCTAATATGCTGAAATCCTGAGATTCTTCCCAAATAGCTATTTGTCGTCTTTCATCGCGGGTATTTTTATAATCAATTAACAACTGCTGCAATACATTATTAATGTATTGTTTAGCAATCTGGGATTTTTTAGTTATATTGGATTCTTTCAGGTTTTGCATATAAATTGCTAGTTTTCACCGTAGCATTGCATCCGCAAACAATACGATTGTAGGGGCAAAGGCTTGAGGTTAAGTTTGTTTGCTGAAAATGTGGCTGCTTTATCGTTTATACATATTTAGGACTGATTTTTATATTTTTCGTAAACGAAAAAGCATTTCGCTTTCTTGTTTATCGAAATCAAGTACTCATTTTTTTGTTTTTAGTAAGCGAAAAGCCATTTCACCTTCTCGTTAAGGCTTAACGAGTTCTCATTATTGTGTTTTCCGCAGGTAAAATACCATTTCATCTACTCATTAAGCCTTTTCGCTTTCTCATTTCGGTAAATTACGCACTCATTTTGGTGTTTTCCGCAAGTGAAAAGGTATATTGCTTACTCATTTAGGTATATTGCGTACTTATTTTGGTGTTTTCCACAGGTAAAAGGGTAGATTGCTGGGGCAAAAATGGCGATATTTGAGAATAAGCATCTGTGTAGCTAGGTTTTGTTGTTTTTTGCGATTCCGAAGGCGGGTTACGCCTATGCATTTGTTATTAGGGAACTGCAAAAAATCAATTATCCCAAATTGTCGGGGGAAAACCTCTCGCTGATCCCGCAATCCCGCCGTCACCCTAGAAGGGTGCGGCTAATTGAACAAAGCCTGCCTCCGCAGGCTCAACTTCTCTAGCCTGCGGAGGCAGGCTTTGTAGCGCTAGCCCCAGGCTTCTAGCCTGCGGGCGATATGTCGGGCAGCAATATCTTCAATAAGGCTTAATATTGTCTCATAAAGCCTTCCAGTCTTTTAGTTAACTCGAATTCAATGACCAATGACAAATGACGAAGGACAAATGACAGCCTTCGTCAATTATCTTTGAATTGCACCACGTAATTAAATCGAACTAATTAAATGCAACTGAGCGATCGCGGCATTTATTAGATGATGGGTAATTGGCAAACTATCTACTACCATTCCCAGACACAACAGCATCATGTAAGAAATGGAATAAAGAAATAGCTGTCTGGCAATGGTACGATCCTCTGGGTTTTGCAATAAGCGCCAAGCTTTGTGGATGAATACAGCGCCTAATGTAGAAGCGATCGCAAAATAAACAATGCCACTGTCATGTAACGGGTAAACAAGTAACAGGGTTGTAGCGACTGTTACTAAGGTATACCACCAAATTTGCTTTACAGTGGCGGGATCGCCGACTACCAAAGGTAACATGGGGATGCCGACTTTGGCATAATCATCACGAATCATCAAGGCTAAAGCCCAAAAATGTGGCGGTGTCCAGAGAAAGACGCTGGCAAAAATTACCCATGCGCCCCAATTTAGGGTACCTGTCACAGCTGCCCAACCTACTAATGCGGGAATTGCCCCTGCTGCTCCACCAATTACAATATTTTGGGTAGTGTGGCGTTTTAGCCAGTGGGTATAAACTACAACATAATAAACAATGCCGGCAAAAGCCAGGAGGGCGGCGAGGAGGTTAGCGAAAACTGTGAGGAGGGTAAAAGAAATGATAGCGAGAGCGATCGCAAAAACTAAAGCGCCTTTTGGCTGTATCTTCCCCGAAGGAATCGGACGATGACGAGTCCGTTCCATCTCATAATCAATATCGCGATCGTAGATACAGTTAATCACCTGGGCGCTAGCAGCAGCCAAAGTGCCGCCAGTCATAGTCACTAGCAACAATACTAAATCTACTTGTCCCTTAGCAGCAATCCACATACTGCCAGCCGTAGTAATTAACAGCAACGGAATAATCCGAGGCTTAGTTAGCTGGTAGTAACTTTGGATTACCTGAAAAAACGTTTCGTGGTGGCGAGAGACATTAGTCTCAATCATTTTGGCTCAATTTCCTTCTTAACAAGTGATGTGTAGCCCTTGCTCATAACGAATTCGCCACTGAGGCTAAGGGGAAGAGGCAGGGGGGCAGGGGAGACAAGGAATTTTAGATTTTAGATTTGCGATTTTGGATTCCAATCTAAAATCCAAAATCCAAAATCCAAAATTGAATTGCCCCATGCCCCAATTCAATGCAATCCGTTTACTGATGTTGTCGCCGTTACAGTTACAGCGATGGGGTGATTGTTGGTTTCACGGTTTGCAATCCAGTCGCGTAAGGCAAGGACGCTGAACGCAACCAAAGTACCGAGTAAGGCTGCGCCTATGGCTTGGTGAGTGACGGTGAGGAGTTCTACCTGTAGACGTAATTTGAAAGTCGCAACGCCTAAAAGAATTTGCAGCAGCAATAACCCCCCTGCCATATTTGCCAATCTGCGCAAAGCTGGGTGGAGTGCTGGTCTTTGCCAAGATAGCCAGACTACTGCTAAAGTTGCTACCGTTGGCGGAACTAAGCCGAAAATATGGCTGTACATCACTGTACAAAGTTGGGATGTGCCCAAACATTGATGAAGTGCCCAGCGCGAACCGACTAAAGCACCTAAGAGACTTTGCAGGTAAACCAAAATCGCGGCTGTTATACCTATCCAAGGTAGCTTGCCAACATTGCCAGTTCCTTGGTAAGGGGTGAGGGCTGTACCAATTACCAAGAGTGTCATGAAAAACAACAGTGCAGTTCCCAGGTGGGCAGTCACGATATCAAACCGTAACAGTTCTGTGACTGTCAGACCCCCTAAGATGCCTTGAAAGACAATTAAAAACAGGGCAAATGCTGATGCCCAAGGGAGCCAATTGGGTAAAGCGCGACGATACCACCAAGATAAACCAACCAAGGCGATCGCGCTGACACCAATTAAAGCCGCATCCAATCTGTGAAACCATTCCAAAAATACTTGGAAATTCATCTGTTTGGCTGGCACTAATTCCCCGTAGCACAAAGGCCAGTCAGGGCAAGCAAGTCCGGCATTCATCACCCTTGTGGCAGAACCTATCGCCATCAAAATCAAGGTGGCTATGCAGATCTTCCAAACCAAACGACGAATTATATCTGGTGGCTGTGAGCCTACCGTTTCATTTTGTGGTTGTAAGACAAATTCGCTCATGAACTATACCTTTAATGCCCGCTCTCAAATAGAGCTACTTACTGAAAATTATTAATTTGTTAGTTTGTCAGCCACGACCCTTTTCCACCCTAGCGTATACGACTAGGATTGATAGATTTAGCTTTCAGTGATACTTTTCCTTTACACTTTGAAGCACTATTGCTACTTTTTGCTAAAAGCTTTAGGTATTTTTCAAGTTGTTGATATTTTTTTTAAGGCATAAAGTTTACTTAGGCAATCTAGTTTGATTCTTGATACTTGTAGGCTGGGCAATACCTACCAAAATACCGATAAAGTAAGCATTGCCAGCTTTCGGTAATTTTGTTAAAAATCAAAAAAGTATCCCATATCTAAAATTATTCTTAAATTTTTTCCATGCTTCACATCTATCCTGAGCAATATCCGATAAGACTCTTTTACTCAAAAATATTTATATAGCTAAAAAAATTAATAAAAATTTCAGACCTTTAACGTCCACAGCGAGTGGACTCGACTACCTTAGTAAGTGGGCAGCTTTAAAATCACATAGTAAATTCATTTAAGTGAGCCGTGAAAATTCCAAGTTCCATCTGGACATTACTCATTGGCATTGTGCTAACGCTCGTCAGCCTTTGGTACGGTCAAAATCACGGTCTGCTGCCAACAGCAGCCTCTGATGAAGCCGTCTTAGTTGATGGTTTGTTTAACACAATGATGATTGTTTCGACAGGCATCTTTTTGATTGTCGAAGGTATTTTGCTTTACGCTGCTTTTCGCTATCGACGGAAACCCGGTGACAACCAAGACGGGCCGCCAGTGGAAGGTAACGTACCCCTAGAAATTCTCTGGACAGCGATCCCCGCAATTATAGTTATTGGTATTTCCGTATACAGTTTTGACGTATACAACGACATTGGCGGCTTCGATCCCCATGCTGTCCATGAAGCGCCAATTACCCAAAATATGTCAATGAATATGCCGGGGGCTGCAATCGCCGCTACTCTAACCGATACACCCCCCAGCACCGAACCCAACCTCAATCAGCAAGAATCGGATGCGGCGATGCAAGACCCAGCTACAGCCGCAATTCGCAATGCTGACCAAATTCCCCAAAAGCAAAATGCGCCAGGGATCGGTATTGTGTCTCCCACCATTGGCGAAAGCCCAGACAAAGGCGGGAAACCCCCAGCATTAGCAGTTAACGTCACAGGGCTGCAATATGCTTGGCTGTTCACCTATCCCGAAACAGGCGTGTCTACAGGTGAACTACACCTTCCCATCGGGCGGGAAGTAAAAATCAACATGACAGCCAACGATGTGATTCACGCCTTTTGGGTACCAGAGTTCCGCCTCAAGCAAGATGCGATTCCTGGGAGACAAAGCGAAATTCGCTTCACACCGAGAGTTGAAGGTGATTATGCCCTCATCTGCGCCGAACTTTGTGGCCCTTACCACGGCGCAATGAGAACGCAAGTAGTTGTAGAAAGTCCAGAAAACTTTGACAAATGGATACAAGAGCAACTAGTAGCTAGCCGCGACACCTTGAATCAAGCCGTTGCTCTCAATCCCGCCAATCTATCAGCCGATGAATTCCTCGCCCCTTACACCAAGGACATGGGAATTAAACCAGAAGTACTTCATCAAGTTCACAAATAAGTCAATAGTCCAAAGTCAATAGTCCACAGTCAACAGTCCAAGGTTTTTAATAAATTATTTTTGACCATTGACCATTGACTATTGACCCTTGACAAAAAACCTTTATGACCCAAGCGCAAATCCAAGAAACAGCCAACATCCCTGCCCGGATTGAAGAACCAGGGGTGAGAAAATGGCAAGATTACTTTAGCTTTAATACCGACCACAAGGTAATTGGGATTCAATACCTCGTTACTTCGTTTATTTTCTACTGCATTGGCGGTGTGATGGCGGACTTGGTTCGCACGGAACTGAGAACCCCTGATGTAGATTTTGTCACCCCAGAAGTCTATAACAGCTTGTTTACCCTCCACGCCACAATCATGATTTTCTTGTGGATTGTGCCCGCAGGTGCAGGGTTTGCTAATTTCCTCATCCCCTTGATGATTGGGGCTAAGGATATGGCATTCCCGCGCTTAAATGCCGTCGCCTTTTGGATGATTCCGCCTGCTGGGGTGTTATTAATTGCCAGTTTAGCTGTAGGTGATGCACCGGATGCCGGCTGGACTTCTTACCCGCCCCTCAGCTTAGTCACAGGCCAAGTAGGTGAGGCGATTTGGATTATCAGCGTCTTGCTGCTAGGGACATCATCAATTTTGGGGGCGATTAATTTCCTCGTCACCTTGCTGCGGATGCGTATTCCCGGTATGGGCGTGCATCAAATGCCCTTATTTTGCTGGGCAATGTTTGCAACTTCCGCCCTGGTGTTAGTATCGACGCCAGTGTTAGCAGCTGGTTTAATTTTGCTAGCTTTTGACTTACTCGCCGGGACAACATTTTTCAACCCAACAGGCGGTGGCGATCCGGTGGTGTACCAGCATATGTTCTGGTTTTATTCCCACCCGGCGGTATATATCATGATTTTGCCCTTTTTCGGGGTAATTTCGGAAATTATTCCCGTGCATTCCCGTAAACCAATATTTGGTTATAAAGCGATCGCATATTCATCCCTCGCAATTAGTTTCTTAGGGCTAATTGTCTGGGCACACCACATGTTTACCAGTGGTATTCCCGGTTGGTTGCGGATGTTCTTTATGATCACCACCATGATCATCGCCGTACCTACAGGAATTAAAATTTTCAGTTGGTTAGGCACCATGTGGGGCGGTAAAATCCAGCTAGTTACTCCCATGCTATTTGCAATGGGCTTTGTTGGTACCTTTGTGATTGGCGGGATTAGCGGCGTAATGTTAGCCTCTGTACCCTTTGACATTCACGTACACGACACATATTTTGTCGTCGCCCATTTACATTACGTACTATTTGGTGGTAGCGTCCTGGGAATTTTTGCCGCTATCTATCATTGGTTCCCGAAAATGACGGGAAGAAAAATGAACGAATTCTGGGGTAAGGTTCACTTTGCCTTAACTCTTGTGGGTTTAAACATGACCTTCTTACCCATGCACAAACTGGGTTTAATGGGCATGAACCGCCGGGTAGCGCAATATGACCCCAAATTCACCTTGTTGAACGAAATTTGCACTTATGGTTCTTACATACTTGCTGTTTCCACAATTCCCTTCATTATCAATGCAATTTGGAGTTGGCTATACGGAGAGAAAGCAGGTAATAATCCTTGGAAAGGACTAACCCTAGAGTGGATGACCTCCTCACCCCCAGCCATCGAAAATTTTGATAAAACTCCCGTATTGGCTACAGGCCCCTACGACTACGGTTTGGAAAACGCCGGCGAAGGCGTACCCTTATCCGATCCCAACCCCATATTATCTGGTGGCGTCAACTCAGTATTAAGAGCCGAACCCGACGAACCATATCCCGGAATCACTGCGGAAAAAGAATAAATGTTGGGCATGGGGCATTGGGCATTGGGCATTGGGGAAGAGTCAACTGTCAATGGTCAATAGTCAACAGTCAACAGTCAAATAGAATTCTTAATTTTGAATTTTGAATTTTGAATTTTGAATTGTTATTCCCCCTGCCGCCTGCTCCCTGCCCCCTGCCTCCCTAGTCCCTCATCTTTAACAAAGAATTCATGCAAAGCCAAATAGTTGATCCAGCACAAGCTGAACTAAATCATCACCACGCGGCGGAAGCTGCCCATGTTGGGCACGAAGAACATCCAGATCATCGCCTGTTTGGGCTAATTGTCTTCCTGATTGCGGAAGGGATGATTTTTATGGGTTTGTTCGGAGCTTATCTCGCTTTCCGTGCTACTTTACCTGTCTGGCCTCCCGCAGGTACACCAGAGTTAGAACTGCTACTACCTGGAGTTAACACTGTCAATCTAATTGCTAGTAGTTTTGTCATGCATAATGCTGACACTGCTATCAAAAAGAATGATACCAAGGGTATGCGTACTTGGTTGGCAATTACTGCCTTGATGGGTACGATTTTCTTAGTGGGTCAGGTATATGAATACACCCATTTAGAATTTGGTTTAACTACCAATTTATTTGCCAGTGCTTTTTATGTGTTAACTGGGTTTCACGGTTTGCACGTTACTCTCGGCGTTTTGGCGATCGCGGCTGTGTTATGGCGATCGCGTCGTCCCGGTCATTACAGTAGTGAAAAACACTTCGGTATTGAAGCCGCAGAAATCTACTGGCACTTTGTGGACGTAATTTGGATTATTCTGTTCGGATTGTTGTATCTACTCTAAGTAATAGTTAGTAGTTGTTCACTCCACGCGAATAACTACCCCACCCCCCAATGGGGGTTTTTTTGTCAGTTATTTACGTAATTTGATTGTTTTTAGAGTTATACCAATTTGAAGAATGATCGCTACAAATGTAGGTTGGGTTGAGGAACGAAACCCAACACCCCAACGCCTTGTATATGTTGGGTTTCACTCCGTTTAACCCAACCTACGCATCTGTCGCATTCTTTTTTAAAATTGGTATTACTATTGTTGCTTTTTCCTAGCTATTAACCCATTATCTCAGTTCAGGAATCGCGATTAAAGACATTAAAGATATCAAGGTTTTAGCTTTTATATCAGGCGATCGCGCAATTGTCTTAAAGCTCCAATTGCCTAAGCTTTAATCTGCATAATTAATCAAATATCAAGCTATTTGCTATACAGCTTATCAGCATGATTTTTGACTTTTAATTCATGCTTAACCGCTCAACTATAGTTTTTTTATACATTCTTATATATACATTGAAACGTAGATTAATGATACATTAAAGTGTGTTTAGAAAATTGCTTGCAGATGAATAACTCTTAACTCAACTTTGTGATTAAAGCTACTAAGGCACTAGTGAATATTTCATTTGCAATTAGCCATGACACTATACCATCAAACTCTAATTTGTCCGCAAAGTAGATAAAATACGCCACATGCGTCAATACCCTCGCATTATCAGAACACTTCGACATCGCTACCAGACTGTGACACAGTTAAAGGGTAGAGTAACTAGCGATATTAATTACTTATTTTCCGGCGAGCCGAGAAACAGACAACAGCATCTTCTAAAAAAGCAAATACTGCGAAATCGCTTTAAAATTTTCCAACTCATAGCTAGAGGAGGATCTGGCGATACTTACTTAGCTATCGATCTAGATTTACCAGGACAACCATACTGTGTTGTCAAACATTTTTATCCTAAAAATCCCCATCCGGCTGTTATCCCAATTGCTAAAAATCTATTTGAACGGGAAGCAGAAAGTTTATATCATCTAGGTAAAAATCATAACCAAATTCCCACATTATTTGCTCACTTCCATGAAGATGGAGACTTTTATTTAGTCCAGGAATTTATTGATGGTTATGACTTGACACAAGAAATTGTTTCAGTAAAACCGCTAAGTGAAGCAGCCGTTATAGACTTATTAAAAGATATTTTAGAAGTGTTAAACTTCGTCCATCAACATAACATTATTCACCGAGATATTAAACCCCATAATATTATGCGGCGGCACTCAGATCAAAAACTAGTGCTGATTGATTTTGGCAGTATTAAAAAACTAGGAATTCAAGGAGCAACCTTAACAATAGCAGTTGGAACTCCTGGCTATATGCCAACAGAACAAGCCAAGGGAAAGCCAAAACTCAGCAGCGATATTTATGCAGTGGGGATGATAGGAATTCAAGCTTTAACAGGTTTAAAGCCGGAGGAATTACCAGAAGATCCCGATACAGGAGAAATCATCTGGCGCGACAAAGTACAAGTAAGCGATCGCCTCGCGAATGTTTTAGACAAAATGGTGCGCGAACGTCATAACCAGCGTTACCAATCAGCCGCAGAAGCTTTGCAAGCATTAATTCCAGAGATTCAGTTATCAGAATCTGCACCATTGACTACGCCATCAGAAAATGATGCAGAGCAAGCCTTACAACTATATAAAAAGTTTATTTTGTTTTTAGGAATCGGACTCGGTACCATCACCAGCGTCATCCTCATGCTTTTAATATATACATTTTTTCGCACGAATTTATCGCCGCCAAAACAACCCACACCCATACATTCTTTTAGAGCAAATTTTGGACAAGGAGGATACACAATTCAAAATTCAAAATTCTCTCTTGGAAAGTTCTGATCGGAGGAAACCTCCGCTCAGACTTTCCGCAAAATTCAAAATTATATTTGACTCTTTCCCAATGCCCAATGCCCAATGCCCAATGCCCATTTTCAAGCTATCCAATAAATTCTCATCTACAGTTATCAACTAATAATTATCCGGGTGCTTAATACAATTGATATCTCAATTTTTTGTGTTTTCAATACCAAATAACAACTTGAAGAATATGGATAATAGCAACCACGGAAAAGCTTTGCTCAAAGAAGATATTGCGATTTTTTTGAGAGGTTTGATTATTGGGAAAGTACTCACGCTCATGGTGATTGGTGGATTGCTCTGGTGGTTACTTAAGCCAGAGTCTTTCCGGGGTAATAATAGTGAAGCCACTAACTTGAGTATTAAATCTAACTCTACTGCATCAACCTTTCAATCACTGGCTGATGTGCCAACAGATTCATTTAACTATGGTGGTAGCACAACTTGGGCACCAATTCGCCAAGTAGTAGATGCGCAAATTCTCAGCGCTCGTCCAGAATTACAATTACAGTACTTAAATCCGGCGCAAGGTAGTCCTGGTTCTAGCGCGGGAATTCGGATGTTGCTAGATGGAGAATTAGATTTTGCTCAATCTTCTCGTCCGCTCACAGATGAAGAACAAGCGATCGCCAAAGCGCGAGGTGTTACACTTGAGCAACGGCAAATTGGCGTTGATGGGGTAGCAGTGGTAGTTAATCCAGCGCTCAATGTCCCTGGTTTAACTGTGGAGCAATTGCAACAAATATATTTAGGTAAAATTACTAACTGGAATCAGGTAGGCGGGCCTAATTTAGCGATCGCCGCTTTTTCCCAACCGCCAGAGAATGCAGATACTACCATCTTCTCTAATAACAGCAATAGCAAAAAATCAGAACTTGGCTCTAATGTCAAGTATGTTTACTCAACTACAGATGCATTGCGCCAACTTAGTAAAACCCCTGGCGGTATCTATTACGCTTCTGCTCGTGCGGTAATACCTCAATGTAGCGTCAAGCCTTTACCAATAGGTCGCACTGCTAGCGATTTTGTTTCCCCTTACCGCGAACCCTTGGTATCATCTGCACAATGTCCGCGCCAACGTAACCAAGTAAATACTGAAGCGATCAAAAATGGTAGCTATCCCATCACCTCTAAATTGTTTGTGATTATCAAACAAAACCAAGGTCAACAGCAGAAGGTGGGAAATGCCTATGCTAATCTATTGCTGACTGACCAAGGACAACAAGCTATTGAGCAAGCTGGTTTTGTGGGACTTCGCTAGTAAGTGAACTTGACATAGGGCTACAGCATCTACCTTGAAAATAGCGTTGACGGTTGACTGTTGACGGTTGACTGTTGACTCTTAAGATAAATTTTCATGTTTGGTTGTGTGATTTATCACATGAATTACAAAAAATAAATTACCCATATTCCGTAGTGCGAGCATCTTGCTCGCTGATGTTCGCTCATCGTGCGAGACGTTTGTCCTTTTATTTTGGGGTGGGCGTCTCGCCATTGGTGTCAACTTAACGCTAAATCCGCTTTGTAGCAAGGTTTTTGCCCTCACCCCCAACCCGCAAGAGATTTAATTCCCCTTCTCCTGGGGGAGAAGGGGTGAGGGGATGAGGGCGAGGGTTATTGTACAACACGCGCCGTATATAGCTTTTAGCTTAAATTGACACCAATGGCGTCTCGCCCGCCCATAGTCAAAGGCGGGCAAGATGCCCACCCCACAAGATTGGATAATTTATTTCTTGGAAGTCCCTAAAAGCCTTTCAAATCAGTCAACCGTCAACCGTCAACCGTCAACAACTATAAACCCCACTTTTTTGTGTATGTATCCGATGAATCAATTCCTAACGTGGTAAAATTTAACTCTGACAAAAGTACTCACCTAAAATTTAGCCAATGTCTCTACCAGAAATTACGCAAAAGCTCTTAGCCGCCAAGAAGCAGAAAGGACTTAGTTTCGCTGATTTAGAAAAAATTCTTGGACGAGATGAAGTCTGGATTGCAGCTGTATTTTACCGTCAAGCTAGTGCTTCTGAAGAAGAGGCGAAGTTAATCTTAGAGACATTGGAATTAGGGCCGATATATATTCAAGATTTAACCGCATATCCTGTTAAAGGATTGGGGCCAATTGTTCCTACAGATCCTTTAATTTACCGTTTTTACGAAATTATGCAGGTATATGGTATGCCCATAAAAGACATCATTCAGGAAAAATTCGGTGATGGGATTATGAGCGCAATCGATTTTACCTTGGATATTGAAAAAGAAGAAGATCCAAAAGGCGATCGCGTAAAAATTATTATGTCTGGAAAGTTTCTCCCTTACAAAAAATGGTAAGTTGTGAATCTGAGCAAGGATAACATTATCCTTGTGCTCATCACTGCCATTATCTTAGTATAAAAAGTTAGCTAATCTTGACAGCAAATATCCCAAAATCAAATAAATCTAGTATTTTTAGCCCTTATTATCATCAAAATTACGGGGCAATTTATTTAGGTGATAGTCTGGAATTAATTAAACATATTGAAGATAACAGTATTAATTTAATTCTCACTTCTCCTCCCTTTGCTTTGGCACGTAAAAAAGAATATGGTAACGAAAGTGCGGATAAATATATAGAATGGTTTTTACCTTTCGCCTACGAATTTAAAAAAAAGCTGACTGATAACGGCTCATTTGTTTTAGATTTAGGCGGTGCTTATCTTCCCGGTAATCCTGTTCGCAGTATCTACCAATATGAACTTTTAGTTAGATTGTGCAAAGAAGTTGGCTTTTTTTTAGCGCAAGAATTTTATCATTATAATCCAGCCAGATTACCTACCCCGGCAGAATGGGTAACAATTAGGCGAATTCGTGTCAAAGATTCAGTTAATGTTGTTTGGTGGTTATCAAAAACACCAAATCCTAAAGCAGACAACAGACAAGTTTTAAAACCATATAGCCAAAGTATGAAACAACTACTTAAAAATGGCTATCAGGCAAAAATTCGGCCTAGCGGACACGATATTTCTGATAAATTTCAAAAAGATAATCAAGGTGCAATTCCGCCAAATTTGCTGGAAATTGCCAATACGGAATCAAATAGCGCATATTTACGCCGTTGTAAAGTTGCAGGAATTAAACCCCATCCAGCCAGATTTCCTCAAGCTTTCGCCGAGTTTTTTATTAAATTTTTGACTGAGCGAGATGATATAGTATTAGATCCTTTTGCTGGTTCTAATACTACAGGATTTGTTGCTGAGGTTTTGCAACGCCGATGGTTTGCTTTTGAAATTAATGAGGATTATGTCAGGGGAAGTATTTACCGTTTCCATCAAGTAGAAGACGAAGCTTAAAGGATGAGTTTACCCCACCCATTTGAGGATGGAGTGCGAAAGTTAAACAAGATTGAGTATTGATAGAGTTTTTACTTCATCTTTCATCCTTTAAACCTGACAATTATTGATGGAAAAATCAGCCAAAACTGAACAGTGATTTATTTTCTCAATCCCTTTTTTGGGGCTAAACTGTAAATTGAAAATTTTTGAATATTGAGAATATTCATTTGGGAATTTTAATTATTGACCCCAAAAAGCAGATTTATATCTCACCGTTAACCTGCATTTTATGCACTTCATCTGCTAGCTCTTGACGACTTTGATCGTCGAGTTTATCAATTGCTAACATCCCCATCAGTATAACCTCTTTCAGAGTTAAACGAGTTGAATGTGCCTGTTTTTGCACAATCTCCTTAATAATCGGACTGACACCGATCGCTGTACTAGCTCTAGCCACGAAATAACAGATAAATATTAACGACTTCGCCTAAATCTTAGCATTTCCTTTCCGCTTATTCTACATAAATATATAATCTATGAGAATTAGTCAAATGTAGTTTTCGCATTTTTGCATTCATCTGGCGGTTGACAAAATATAGTTAGCAGAAAACGCGCTAATTTTCCTATTCCTCTAGTTAGAATATAAGCAAAAATCGTCTATTCCTTTTGATTTTTGACTAAATTTGCAATTATGCCAGGAAACGTGTGAGTAACTTGATTACTTAAGTGTAAAATTTCCGATGATTACCCTAGAATAGCGAATTTAACTGCCTAAAGCAATGTAAATCAACCTCTAGCGATCGCCTGCTTGTTTCCTTATATCCTGTGTATTGTGTTCTATGATTCATACTGAAGTTTTTCCACATAGCTAGGATGGGTATTACCCACTATGTAGGAGTTGCGATCGCATCTACTAGTGATAGTTGTAAAATTTTTCATTTTATTCACTCAGACGGCATGAATATCTATCATGAAAAGATGGTAGAGGGGAAGAGGGTTTTAACTAAATTTACTTTTCGTAATATAATTCTGTTTGTTTGCATCCTTCTCTTAAACCTCTGTTTTGATTTATGCTGTCTAAGCACGCCCAATTTGATATAAGAAAATTAAAATCGTTTCTAGGTATAGGAAACTGGAAATTTTTGCTGAAATTTCCTAAATTAGACATTTAGAAATAAATTTAGACATTTACCATGACAACAACATTCAATGTCAGCGCCTCCTTGATGAGAAAGTTACACTGTCATTCATCGGCAAATAGTAGAGTAAATACTGATGACTTTAGTTATATAAGTCACAAATATAATAGCTATTAGTATTGTTGATAATAGCCCAAAAAACGTGAAAGTACTTAGATTACAGTGGAGGAAGTGATAGAGTTAGTAAAATCTCTGTTTGTAACTAAAGTACTCTAGTAAATTTTATCTGCGGTAGTTCAGTAAAAATTCGGTTTAAAGAGATTGTAAATTGTCCAAGCAAATCCTCTGAATCCGCTTTACAGATATAGACAGAGTAAATGAAAATAACAAAATAAGCAGTTACACCGAAATAATTTTCCTGAATTTAGTCAATTACTACTGTTATAAGTAAAAGCAATGAGTATAGGAGAGAAAATACGATGAGGGACCCTTATCTGTTGACAGCAGGTTTGTTAACAGTATTGGCAATACCAGCATCGGCTCTTCCCCAGATGTCGATTATTCTGCCAGAGCATTCAAGATTTCAGTGGAATTTACAACAGGGTTCCCAGTCAAAAATCAATCAACAAAGCATTCCCAGCGTCAATTTCTTTTTAAAAGAATTTCCTCACCCAGGTTTGCAAACATCAGCAATTTCCCAGCCAATATTAGGTGAAAAAATTAACCCCCAGTCAAGCTTGGCGGTACCAAGATTTAGCGATGATAAATTTGCCAAACTAGTAGAATCATCAGTAAATTCTACTTTTCCCGAAGCTAATCGGGTGTTGGCATCAGGGAGCCAACTTTACGATCAAAGATTAGAAGCTTTAAAAACAGTTCAACAAAATAAACGTCTATTTGCAGATAGTTTGCAATCATTAGAATCGGCAAACAAACGTCAATTAACTTATGAAGATTGGAAACGTTTATTAGTATTAGAAGCCAAATCGATCGCCCGTAGCAAAGGCACAGATTCTCTCGGTATTTTAGTTGGGGATTCCTTAAGCATGTGGTTTCCTCAAGAAAAACTCCCTGCTGGTAAATTGTGGTTAAATCAGGGTATATCAGGCGATACATCTACCGGAATTTTAAAAAGATTATCAGCATTTTCGGAAACCAGACCAGATGTCATATATATCATGGCTGGGATTAACGACTTAAGAAAAGGTACTAAAGACGAAGTAATTTTGCGCAATCATCGCCGAATTATGCGTACCTTACGTCTGAGTCACCCCAATGCAAAAATAATTGTGCAATCAATATTACCTACGCGCTTACCTAATATTTCTAATCAAAGAATTCGCAATTTAAATACCCAAATAGAAGTAATTGCCAAACAAGAAAAAGTTACCTATGTAAATATGTATAAGTGGTTTACAGACTTAGAAGGTAAATTACGGGAAGATTTAACCACCGATGGCTTACATTTATCATTAGATGGTTATGACCTTTGGCGAGCAGAAATAGAGAAATTAGAATTAAAATCTACAGAGCGCAATAATTAAGCGATCGCTCTTTTTGAGATATATGGAAATTAGTCCCAGCGATGCCATCGCCATCCGTGAGACAATAGAACGGCAATTAGCAGCCTTTCAAAAGGATGATACTGCAGGAGCCTTCGCCCTTGCAAGTCCAGAAATTCAAATTCAGTTCCGCAACCCAGAAAACTTTATGCAGATGGTAAAACTGGGTTACCCTGCGGTGTATCGTCCCCGTTCAGTCTTTTTTGAGAAGATTAAAACCATTCACGGAAAGGTAACTCAATTAGTATTGCTGCTAGGCCCTGACGGAATTCCGGTAAGGGCATTATATATCATGGCAAAGCAGCGGGATACCCTCTGGAAGATTAACGGGTGTGTGTTGATTCCTGTAGAAGCGGAAATTAATTAGTTATTTGTCAATAGTCAATAGTCAATAGTCAATAGTCAATAGTCAAGGACTTACGCAAAAATTGCCAAAAAGCTTAATTTATTGAACCGCATTAGACACGCAGTGGCTTCCCGCAGGGTAGACGCCAAGAACGCCTTCTCTGCGAGAGGCTTCCGCCAACGCGCAGCGTCTCCCCTTGGGAGAAGAATTCGTAGAGTGTGCGTAATCACTATAGTCATTTGTCCTCCTTGTCTCCCCAATGCCCAATGCCCAATGCCCAATGCCCAATGCCCATTTCCCTACTTTAAAATGTAACTACACTTCTAATTGATTCACCTATGTGCATTAATTCAAAGGCATCATTAATTTGTTCAATGGGCATTACATGGGTAATTAAATCATCAATATTAATCTTTCCTTCCATATACCAATCAACAATTTTCGGCACATCTGTACGTCCTCTGGCACCGCCGAAGGCTGAACCTTTCCACACGCGCCCTGTTACTAATTGGAAAGGACGAGTACTAATTTCTTGTCCCGCACCAGCAACACCAATAATTACACTAACACCCCAACCTTTGTGACAGCATTCTAAGGCTTGGCGCATTACTTTGACATTGCCGATACATTCAAAAGTGTAATCCGCACCACCTTTGGTTAAGTCAACTAAATAAGGAACTAAATCACCTTCGACTTCTTGGGGATTTACAAAATGTGTCATCCCAAATTTTTCGGCTAAGGCGCGTTTGCTGGGATTAATATCTACCCCAACAATCATATCTGCTCCCACCAGCCTTGCTCCTTGGATGACATTTAAGCCTATCCCCCCTAAGCCAAATACTATTACCTTTGCACCTGGTTCTACTTTGGCTGTATAAATAACTGCGCCTATACCTGTGGTAACACCGCAGCCAATGTAACAAACCTTATCAAAGGGGGCATCCTCGCGAATTTTAGCAACGGCAATTTCCGGTAAAACTGTATAGTTGGCGAAGGTAGATGTGCCCATATAATGATGAATCATTTCGCCACCGATACTAAAGCGACTAGTACCATCAGGCATGACACCGCGTCCTTGAGTAGGGCGGATAGCTTGGCAGAGATTGGTTTTGAGACTGAGACAATATTCACACTGACGACATTCTGGGGTGTAAAGAGGAATAACGCGATCGCCTGGTTTTACACTAGTTACACCAGCACCCACATCGACAACTACACCTGCGCCTTCATGCCCTAAAATGGCGGGAAACAAACCTTCAGGATCTTCACCAGAAAGAGTAAATGCATCGGTATGACAAACACCACTCGCTTTGATTTCTACCAAAACTTCACCAGCTTGTGGCCCTGCTAATTGAACGGTTTCTATAGTTAATGGCTTACCTGCGCCGTAAGCGACTGCGGCTTTAACATCCACGCCTTAGCCCTCCTGTATACAAGTTGCGTGCGTTAATGGGCTTTTATGAGTTTACAGAAATTTGACGATCAAGGGCTAGGGAGACAAGGTGAGAAGGGGGACAAGAAAGACAAGGGGGGGGACTTCCAACTAAAAAAATATTCCATCGCTGTGTATGCAGAGGAGGCAGAGGAGGCAGAGGAAGCAGAGGAGAAATAATTTGCCACTATGAAAATGGCATAATTTATTTTCTGGAAGTACCGGGACAAGGAAGACAAGGGGGACAAGGGGGAATAATGACAAATGACAAATGACAAATGACCAATGACAAATGACTAATTTTGTTAAAATGTCATTCTTTAGTTAGATTAATAAATGATGGAAATAGCTTTCTGAGCAATGATGTAAACTTTTGCTAGTAGAAATTCCCTCATAAGAATTTAGTCAATTCCTCAATAAATTATTAGTCACAGCCTATGAATCCTGCCCTTACAAAAATTGGCGCTCAAATGTCTAACCTGACCGGCGTGCGAGCGATTATGAAAGATATTATCGAAACGCTGCAATCTGGCGCGGGGCAGGAATTGATTAACTTGAGTGCGGGTAATCCGTTGATTTTGCCTGCTGTGGAGCAGTTATGGCGCGATTGTACAGCAGATTTGCTGGCTAGCTCGGAATATGGTGAAGTGGTTTGCCGTTACGGCTCTAGCCAAGGTTATGCACCATTAATAGAAGCGATCGCGAATGATTTTAATCGGCGCTACGGTTTACAATTAACTTCTCGCAATATTTTAATTACTCCTGGTAGTCAAACTTTATACTTCTACGCCGCTAATGCTTTCGGTGGTTACACGACTACAGGCGAACTCAAGCAAATAGTTTTACCTTTAAGTCCTGATTACACTGGTTATGGTGGACTTTGTCTAGCACCGGAAGCATTAGTTGCTTATAAACCAGCTTTAGATATTGATGCGCCTGCGCACAGATTTAAATATCGTCCTGACTTCAGCCAACTTTCTATTTCTGAAAGTACAGGTTGTGTGATTTTTTCTCGTCCCTGTAATCCTACAGGTAACGTTCTCACCGATGAAGAAGTGAGAAAAATCGCGGCTTTAGCTGCACCTTATGATGTGCCAGTATTAATTGACTCCGCCTATGCGCCGCCTTTCCCCGCGCTGAATTTCACGGATATGTCGTTAATATTTGAAGAAAATATCCTGCATTGCACCAGTTTATCGAAAGCTGGCTTACCAGGGGAAAGAATCGGGATTGCGATCGGTAATGAAAAGACTATTCAAGTTCTCGAATCATTCCAAACTAATGCTAGCTTGCATTCCTCCCGATATGGACAAGCGATCGCAGCGCGAGCGATCAATTCTGGCGCGTTAGCGGAAATTGCCGAACAAGTCATTCGCCCCTTCTACCAAAACAAATTCACTGTATTAGAAAATACCTTGGATGCAGCCATGCCCAAGGACTTACCTTGGTTCCTACATCGCGGTGAAGGCGCAATCTTTGCTTGGTTGTGGTTACAAGATTTACCAATTACTGATTGGGAATTATACCAAGAATTGAAGAAAGTCGGTGTAATTGTGGTTCCTGGTAGTACCTTCTTCCCCGGTTTAAAAGAAGAATGGCCGCATAAACAACAATGTGTGCGGATCAGCCTCACCGGTAGCGATGAAGAGTTGGTAACCGGGATGCGTCGCTTGGCGAAGGCGGTAGAACAAATATATCAGAGTGCAACTGTCAGCGCTTAAGAGAAGGCAGCGCCTTGACTTCGCTCGGCGCTAGAGAAAGTGGTAGGGTGTGTTATGCCGCAGGCTAACGCACCATCTAAAATTGCAATTAAATAATGGGAATGAACCGCGAAGACGCGAAGAACGCGAAGAAGAAAAGAAAAAAAGGGATTAATCCAATATCGCCCAGGGAAAGTCCAAAATTGGATGATTGGTTAGATATTGGTAAGATTGTCGCGCCTCAAGGATTGGCTGGAGAAATGCGGGTGTATCCCAATACCGACTTCCCGGAACGATTTGAGGTAGCTGGAAAACGCTGGTTGTTGCGTCCAGGAGCGACAGAACCCCAGCCTGTAGAATTGCTGGAAGGACGTTACATTGAAGGAAAAAATTTATACGTTATTAAATTAGCTGGGGTGAACAATCGCAACCAAGCTGAGGAATTGCGCGATTGTCAGTTAATGGTACCAATAAGCGATCGCCCCCAGTTGGCAGAAGATGAATTTTATGTACCCGATTTGCTAGGCTTGGAAGTGTTTTTGCAAGTATCAGGGGAACTGGTGGGTAAGGTGGTAGATATAATTCCTGCTGGTAACGATTTATTAGAAGTGGAGTTAGATCCAGCATTTGCACCGAGTAAGAAACAGAAGAAAGTTTTAGTTCCCTTCGTAGAAGCGATCGCGCCTGTAGTAGATATCCAAGGTGGGCGCATTGAAATTACACCCCCACCAGGGTTATTGGAAATATAATTTTGGGCATTGGGCATTGGGCATTGGGCAGAGAAACAATTTTGAATTTTGAATTTTGAATTTTGAATTTTTTGTCCCCCTTGTCCTCCTTATCCAGTGCTACAATCCAAGCAGCATTGAGACTTCAGCCTATGGTTTCTCACGCCGAATCATTAACCCAAACAGAAGTCATCTACCCAGATAGTGACGGACAGCCAATGGCAAATAATACTGAACAATTTCGCTGGATTTTGGTTATCCAGCAAAATTTAGATTGGCTGTACGCCAACGATGGGAATGTATTTGTGGCGGGAGATTTATTTTGGTATCCGGTAGAAGGACGCAATAATATTTTTAATGCACCGGATGTTATGGTTGTGTTTGGTAGACCAAAGGGTAAACGCGGTTCTTATCAACAATGGAATGAATCAGGAATTCCACCGCAGGTAGTGTTTGAAATCCTATCTCCTAGCAATTCTCAAGATGAGATGGATAGAAAACTCCTGTTTTACGATCGCTACGGTGTTGAGGAGTATTACATTTACAATCCTGAGAAAAATCAGTTAAGAGGTTGGTTGCGTGGTGAAGGAGGGTTAGATGTTATCCCCACGACTGCAAATTTACTCAGTCCCCGTTTAGGAATTCGCTTTGATTTATCTGGCGATGAGTTGCAAATTTATCGTCCTGATGGTACAAAGTTTTTTACTTATGTAGAAATTTGTCAACTTCTCGAACAAGAACGACAACGTGCTGAAGCAGCCGAAGCGGCATTAGAAGCCGAAAAAAGGCGATCGCAACTTCTCGCTGATAGATTACGAGAAATGGGTATTAATCCCGAAGATTTGATTTAAAAATTATGTCTTCACCCTGTAGGGGGAAATTTTAAGCAAAAATTTTCCCTAAATTTATGTGGACTAACTAAAGTTAATCAACCTCTTGGATGCAAGTCATCTTGCCCGCTTTAATGCGTGAATTTAAATGTATGACAGCTTGCTTATCCTCTGTCAAAAGTAAGATTTTAAAATTGCTGAAACTAGCTTTAATATGACGTTTTGTGATTTATAACGGCAAAATTACTGATGCTGATTCGCAAAAATAAACAAATTTTTGATCCCCGCTTAGGTTTAGCTATTTATTCGCAAAAAATTTGTCATAACTCTTATATATGTTGTCCAAAATACCAATTTGTCTTATTGTAATCATTTACATAAATCAGGAATTTAATCGTAAAAATAATCTTAAAAATCAGCTACATCGCCTGATAAATTTGTTACTCTGGCAGAGAATTCTTCATTGGTGTTTTTTCATATTTATTTTAGATTTGAGCGAATAACTGTCTGAAACAGCGATTAATTTCCACCTTCCAGAGAAATACTGGGTAAATTTGTCACGAGTAAGATGACACTCAGCCTCTAGATAAGTAAACTTGCATACTGATTGAATGAATTCGTCACATCCTCATGTAATGGAGTTTGATAATGACTTTAGCAAGTCCGACTCAACCAAAGCCTTTAAAGGATGAAGAATTACGCAAAATAAACGCCTACTGGCGTGCGGCTAACTATCTTTCAGTAGGCCAAATATATCTGCTTGATAATCCGCTTTTACGAGAACCACTGAAGCTAGAACACGTAAAACCCAGGCTTTTAGGTCACTGGGGAACCACACCCGGTCTGAATTTTATCTATGTACATTTGAATCGGGTAATCAAAAAATATGACCTGAATACAATTTACATTGCCGGGCCTGGTCATGGCGGGCCGGGTATCGTTGCTAATACCTACCTGGAAGGTACTTACAGCAAGTACTACCCCAACATTTCTCAGAATGTTGAGGGGATGAAGCAACTTTTCAAACAATTTTCCTTCCCCGGTGGGATTCCCAGCCATGTAGCGCCGGAAACTCCAGGTTCGATCCATGAAGGTGGTGAACTTGGTTACGCACTTGTCCACGCCTACGGTGCAGCTTTTGATAATCCCGATCTAATTGTGGCTGCGGTTGTCGGTGATGGAGAAGCAGAAACTGGTGCTTTAGCTACAAGCTGGCACTCTAACAAGTTTATTAACCCTGTCCATGATGGTGCGGTATTGCCGATTTTACACCTCAACGGGTATAAAATCGCTAATCCTACAGTATTATCACGGTTGAGCCACGATGAGTTAGAAAGCTTGTTTGTTGGCTATGGATATAAGCCTTACTTTGTGGAAGGTTCCGACCCAGCCGATGTGCATCAGCAAATGGCAGCAACTTTGGATACTATTGTTACTGAGATACAAAGTATTCAAAGAGAAGCTAGGGTACATGGGTTTACCCAACGCCCACAATGGCCGATGATTATTTTGCGGACTCCCAAAGGCTGGACAGGCCCCAAAGATGTAGATGGGAAAAAGACCGAAGATTTTTGGCGATCGCATCAAGTTCCCTTTGGCGAAATTGCGAAAAAGCCAGAACACCTGAAATTACTGGAAGATTGGTTAAAGAGTTACAAACCAGAAGAACTTTTTGACGAAAAAGGTAAGTTAATTCCCGAATTAGCTGAATTAGCTCCCCAAGGACATCGCCGCATGGGCGATAACCCCCATACCAATGGTGGTATAGTACTGCGGGAACTGACAATTCCAGAGTTCCAAAAATATGCCGTAGATGTTCCCGAACCCGGTAAAGTCGAAGCCGAAGCCACCAAAGTTGCGGGTAAGTTTCTCCGGGATATCATGCGATTTAACGAAGAAACCCGCAATTTCCGCATTTTCGGCCCCGATGAAACCCAATCCAACCGTCTAGATGCGGTATTTGAGGTTACAGACCGGACTTGGGCGGCGGATATCCTCCCGGAAGACGAACATCTATCACCCAATGGGCGGGTGATGGAAATGCTCAGTGAAACTTGCTGTCAAGGTTGGTTAGAAGGCTACTTGCTCACAGGTCGTCATGGGTTCTTCTCTTGCTATGAGGCGTTTATTCACATCATTGACTCGATGTTTAACCAACACGCCAAATGGTTAAAAACTACCCTGGATATTCCTTGGCGCAGACCAATTGCATCCCTAAACTACCTGTTAACTTCCCATGTTTGGCGACAAGACCACAACGGTTTTTCTCACCAAGATCCTGGTTTTATTGACCATGTAGCCAATAAAAAAGCAGAAGTTGTCCGCATCTATTTACCCCCCGATGCTAATACTTTGCTGTCAGTGACAGATCACTGTCTCAGAAGTAAGCATTACGTTAACGTCATTGTTGCGGGTAAACAGCCAGCTTTACAGTACTTAGACATGGATTCTGCCATTAAGCACTGTACTAAAGGCTTGGGTATTTGGGAATGGGCAAGTAATGATAAAGGTAGCGAACCAGATGTAGTCATGGCTTGTGCTGGTGATATTCCCACCTTAGAAACCTTAGCGGCTGTGGATATCTTGCGCCAGAACTTCCCAGAGTTAAAAGTGCGGGTAGTCAACGTAGTGGATTTAATGACACTCCAACCCAAAGGCGAACATCCCCACGGTTTAAGCAGCAAAGACTTCGACACAATTTTTACCACAGATAAACCGATTATCTTTGCTTTTCATGGTTATCCCTGGTTAATTCATCGCCTAACCTATCGCCATACCAACCATCACAATTTACACGTGCGCGGTTTCAAAGAAGAAGGTACTACTACCACTCCCTTTGATATGGTTGTACTGAACGACCTCGATCGCTTCCATCTAGTAATGGACGTAATCGATCGCGTGCCAAAATTGGGTGCTAAAGCAGCTTACGTCAAGCAAATGTTGCAAGATAAGCTGATTGAGCATACGCACTACATTGAGCGTTATGGCGAAGATATGCCAGAAATCCGCAATTGGAAGTGGCCTTATTAAGCGGTACATCAATATATTCTAGAGGGCATGGCATTGCCATGCCCCTACAATCTGCCACATTCTCTTTTGAAATTGGTATTATTTATCCATCTAGCTCCCATGCTCTGCGTGGGAGCTTAGATTTATGAGGCTCTGCCTCAATTGATCCGAATATTCTCAGCAGTTGAAAATCTTACCGCGACATTCACCAAATCCAATGCGCTGGTAACCTGGGGTTTCACAATATCCCCGCAGAATTACTTCATCACCATCAGCTAAGAATTTTCGCACCTCACCTGTAGGTAGCGTAATTGGTTGAGAACCGCGCTGTGTAATTTCTAATAAGCAACCTTGCGAACCAACTTCCGCACCAGAAACTGTACCACTAGCAAGTAAATCTCCTGAACGCAGGTTACAACCATTACTGGCGTGATGGGTGAGCATTTGCGCCAATGTCCAATACATTTGTTGGAAAGAACCACGACTTAACAGCCAAGGTTCTAAACCCTGTTGTTGCATTTGCGCTGAAGTTATCCAAACTTCTAATGTAATATTGATACCGCCCAAACTCTCATCGACTGGCGAAGATAAATAAGGTAGCGGTTGCGGATCGCCTGACGCACGACTAAAAGCCGGACAGCGAAACGGTGCTAAGGCTTCTAAGGTAACTACCCAAGGGGAAATTGTGGTTGCAAAACTCTTGGCTAAAAACGGCCCCAAAGGTTGATATTCCCAAGCTTGAATATCTCTAGCTGACCAATCATTAACTAAGCACAGTCCAAATATATGTTCTTCTGCTTTATCTATATATATAGATTCTCCCGGTTGATTACCAACACCGACAAAAAACCCAATTTCTAATTCGTAATCCAGCATTTGCGTAGGTGCAAATTTGGGTACTGAATCTGCTGGTAGTTTGATTTGCCCGCTAGGACGCTTAATAGCAGTATCGCTAGGCACAATTGATGAAGCGCGTCCATGATAGGCGATAGGTACATATTTATAGTTAGGCAGCAAAGGATTGTCTGGACGGAAAAGCTTTCCGACATTTGTCGCGTGAAAGATGGAGGCGTAAAAATCAGTATAATCACCAATAAAATTTGGCATTAAAAAAATAGCTTCAGACATGGTGAAGAGAATTTCTGCCGGTGGCTGTGGTTGTCTGTTAGCTTGCAATAACTGACTGAGGTGCTGACGCAAAGCTAATCTAGCAGGAATTTCTATCCCCATTAAGAGATTTAAATTAGGGGCTGTACAGGCGATTTGTAATTTTTCGGGGAGTTGTGACAGTAAACCAAGTTGATAGCATCTAGTTAAATCTAAAATTTCCTCGCCAATTGCTACCCCAATTCGCGGAGTTTCAGCGCTACCTTGGCGGCGAAACACAGCAAAAGGTAAGTTTTGGATGGGAAAATCGGTGTCTGGTTGATTTGCTGATTCAACCCAACTGCGTAAACTGGGGTTATGGGTGGCGTCAATAGGATAGCTCATAGAGAGAGAGAATAGAGAACTTCGGTTGATGCTGATGATGAGTAGCTTCAAGTTTTACACTTAAATTATTGATTGGGAGCGATCGCTCATTGACAGCTGCCCCCAATTTTCAGTATCACCTTAATAACGCAGATGGTATCAATGCAGATATTTAAAGTCATTGAAGACGCAATCACAAAACCACCAATTCCCCACGAACCACATAAGCAATCTTTGAAAGCTTGGGCGATGTATTGCTTACGAGATAAAGGTTTTAAAGTTGTTTATGCGCAAAATGCTGATTTTGCCATTGAACCGAAAAATAGCGACAAGTTGTATTTTAAGGTGACAAATAACGCCGATGATGTAGACAATTCTTGCAGCTGGATAGTTTGGGATAGTACCAGCAAACAAGTGAGTCTGATTCCGTTGCCAGCTAAGGGTTAGGGGTTAGGGGCTAGGGAAGGAGGAAAATTGTTGACTGTTGACTGTTGACTGTTGACTGTTGACTGTTGACTGTTGACTGTTGACTAGACCTCTTGCAAAAGTCCCAGATGCGTGGGACAAGTAGATTAGAGTTGGGTAGCATTGATGACCTACGAACAAGTAAAGAGCCTGAAGCCGGAAGACTTCAAACG
>NZ_JACJQG010000054.1 GCF_014696435.1 Calothrix anomala FACHB-343
CCTTTTTCCTTGCAAGCGATCGCCTGTGAGTTTGTGGGTACGTTTGCACCTAGATTACTATTTAATCATGAGCTAGTGCAACCCAGCAAAATTAATGGGACAGACCACTAGGGCGTATTTTCAAAGTCTTAGATCCCCTTAATTCCCCCTGAAAAAGGGGAATTTTAAGGCTTTTTGCTTTTTAAGGGGGGTTGGGGGGATCGGCGCAAAATTTGAGGAATAACGTCAGACTTGAAAACAGTCCCTAACCACTTTAAACAAAGATGAAATCCCGATCAAAGTTTACGTTGGTTGAGTCTTCTACAACACAAATCAAATCATCACCAAAGTAAATCGCCGTATCGAGAGCGGAACTACCAGACCAGTCTTCTGATACTAGTGTATATTGACTAGCATCACCAACAGCTTCGATAAAATCTGTTTGGAAATCCCAGTCAGTAATAGTGGCATAACCAAAGTCTTGGTATGAAACTCCCCAGTCACCACCAATCACGAAAGTATCAGATCCAGCACCACCAACTAGAGTGTCATACTCTATGCCACTAGTTGCATAACCGTCAAGGCGATCGTCTCCATCTCCACCAAACAAAATATCATCACCACTCAAACCTAAGAGGATGTCATCGCCGCTGCCACCCTCTAGGGTATCATTGCCACTGGTACCAGTGAGGTCATCATCGTCGCTACTGACGATAGCATTGGTATTGTAATCTTTTAAGCTGTAAGTGGTATTTTCTATGCCGTACTCACCAACTGAAAAGTGCGATGATTGTTGAGATACAGTCAAGTCTGTTAAGCTTGAGGCACTACTGCTAGACTTGCTAATAAATCCATTGTCTGTACTGAGGACTTTCAGATCCGAGATGGAGTCAAGTAGGCTGGCTTGAGTACCATTCACAAAACTGATATTTGTAGTGCCTAAAGGATGAATGTTTGTTCTATCTGCTGCAAACATGGGTAATCTCCTAAATTTTCAGTAATGCTTGTTGTCGATTAATCAGCCTTTGAGGTTATCCCATCTAAATGGGCTTTGTGCTTATAGCTACTGAAAGCTTTAGGGGTTAGAAATTCGGTATAGTCCTGATTTTCAATTTATACCAAACTGAAATCTATAACGTAACATTGAAACCCTCACCAGGGCGGGGAAACCCCGCCCCTACCTTTATTACGTATTAGAACGTGGATTGGTATGAGAACCAAAAATGAAAACCTCTCTCCTAACCTCTAACCCCTAACCCCTTTAGACAAATCGGAAATCCCGCTCAAAGTTTACATCGGTTGAATCTTGGATCACACAAATCAAATCATCACCAGAGTAAATCGCCGTATCAGAAGCCAAACTACCAGACCAGTTTTCTGAGACTAGTCTATATTGACTAGAGTTACCAATAGCTTCGATATAATCTCTCTGCCATTCCCAGTCAGTAATAATGGCAAAACCATCGCCTTGGTATGAAAGTCCCCAGTTACCACCAAGAATGAAAGTATCAGATCCAGCACCACCAACTAGAGTGTCATATTCTGTGCCACTAGTTGCATAGCCGTCGAGGCGATCGTCACCATTTCCACCATATAAAAGATCGTTACCGCCCCAACCTATGAGGGTATCATTGCCGTTACCACCTTCAAGAACTTCATTACTGCCGGTACCACTGAGGTTATCATCGCCGTTGCTAGTGATGAGGACATCATTGGCATTGTATGCCTTCAAGCTGTAGCTAGGGTTTTCTTGAGTATATTCAGTAGTTTGAAACGGTGAGGATTTTTGAATTGTAGTCAAGTCTGATAAGCTGGCAGCACTACTGCTAGACTTGCTAGTAAATAGATTGTCTGTACTGAGGACGCTCAGATTCAAGCTGGAGTCTAATATACCTGCTGAAGTGGGATTAACAAGACTGCTATTTTTAGCCTCTAAAGTCTGCATATTTGTACTATTTGCTGCAAACATAGGTAATTTCCTGGATTTTCAGAAATGCTTGTTGTCGCTAAGTAACTCTTTGAGGATGTTTTCAAAATCCTCTGATTAGTCGTTCTAGATTCCCCTAAATCCGCACCTTTGTTACCCTGTGGAAAATCGCCAGGGTTGTGTTACCCCCCTCTTTTTGAGTGAGATTGGAGGGATTTATCGGTGCGTAAAATTGCCGCCAAGTACCGTTTAAACAACCTCTCAAGGCATGAGGCCGTTTTTCAACTTTCAAAGTCTAAGTTTCCCATAGTTCAAAAAAGACTCAAGACATTCTTTAAAGATTGTTTAAATTTTGTGGCAGAGATTATCTGGTAGGAACGCTCGTAATTCCCCTGAATTAGCTAGTTCTAGCTTGCTTCGTACTTGTACTTAAATCTCCTAATTACTCTCTTAGCATAGTTTTTTAGGAGATATAGGACAGATTTCCCATTGTCATCTGAATTATAGCAGATTGAGACATTTATCAGCAAATTATGCAAATTAAGAGTTGATATGAGCTGCGATCGCATTTAATATCAACTTTTTGATTTCGGAATCCACGCAAATAACAATTCAAAATTCAAAATTCAAAATTAAAGACATTTTCATTCGGGATTTACACCCCTACTGAAAATGATACTACGTATAGACGTATGGGTCTTAAACCCTTTTATTTACGATAAAAACTTTTTCAACAACCTCTGAGATAAAAATATTCTAGATAGCGCAACATTTTTATCTACTTAGAATCTGTAGCATTTTTTCAAATTGGTATTATCTTGTAAACCCACGAGTAAAAATTAAAGGTGCGTTAGCCTGCGGCGTAACACACCCTACAAAACTAGGTTTTAAGAATTGTGAATTTCTCAGAGGAGTTAACTATTTTTTATATTCCGCTAGCTTTGTTAATAATTTATCGCGAGTTGCTTTATCTTCTAGCACTTGGGCGATGTGCAGAGCTTGTTGATAGTAGCCAATTTGAGCTTTGAACAGCGCTATTTTTTCTAAAGAACTACCTCTATCATAGTCATCTTCAACAATAGTAGTTGGTAAACCATTGGCATCTGCACCAAAAGTCCAAACGCGGGATTCTTCACCGGGGATGGTTTTAGCAGCTGCAAAAGCTAAATCGAGAATTTCTGATGCTAAAGGCTTTTTTTGCTGGCGGATATAACTTTCAGCAATGCTAATTAAGCCAGTAGTTCTAATTTCAGGATTTTTGATTTGTTGGTAAATTTTTGGGATATTGATTTCTTCATTGCCATTATCTACTAGTAAATAAACTAGCGAGGTTAATTTCGACTCTTGGGTGTCTGTGGGGTTGGCTTGTACAACTTGTAAAGCAGCGAGATATTGTTGTGCTGTCATCAACAATTCTTCCATTTTTAATAGCAGAGATTCGCGTACAGCTGTATCTTGTTCGCTGGTAGCTAATTGTATGGCTGCTGTTAAAAGTTCATCTGCTAGCTTGGAATTGTCAATTTTTAACAGTTCTCGCGCCACGATAGTCAAGGCTAAGGCTTGGGGTTTTAATTCTAATTTTCTCGCATCGGCGATCGCTTGTGTCAATAGGCGATCGCTTTCTGCAATTTTACCATTAACTGTCGCAATTACGGCTAAAGTCTCGATTTGATAGGGTAAAGTCCCAGAATTATCGATTTGCTCTACAAAAGCTAGGGCTTTTTCCATTTGCTGGGTTTGGGCGTAAAATAAAGCTATTTTCTGCAATAACTGATTGCGCACATCAATATAGCTGGGTTCTAAACTTTGCGCAAATCTTAATGTAATTTCTAATTCTCCATTTTGAATTGCAGCTTCGCCAATGTATAACATCCAAGCGACTTTATCCATGAAATTAGGATGTTTAACAGCAATAACTAAATCGAAAGCTAGCTGATATTGTTTAGCAGCAACAGCATTTCCTAATATGCTATAAATGCTGCCCATTTGCTCGGCAGTTTCTGAAGTTTGAATCAGGGTTAGAATTTGGGCAATAACTTTTTCAGCAACTTCTTTTTTGCCATAATTCATATATTCTATGGCGATAATGCCTAAAGTTAATGCTAAAACTTCGGGATTTTTTAGCTGTGATGCTACTAAATAAGCTGCATCTATTTGTCCGCGTTGTGCATAAATTTGAATTAAATTTCCTTTAGCATATTCTTGTTCTGGAGTAAATCCGGCGAGTGCTGTTGCAAATACCTGATTGGCTAATTCTTCCTCTCCTCTTTTGGCATAAATGAGAGAAATTTCTAATAATCTTTGTCCTTTAATTTCAACTATTTCTATTGTTTGTGCTAGTTCTAGAGCGGCAGCTAATTGATTAGTTTCTGCTAAGTGCAATGCCACTAAATCAATTGCATAAGCACGATAGTATAGCTCAGGAATAGATTTGGCAATTTCTAAAGCCACATCTGTTTTACCCAGTTTTATATAAGCACTAGCAATATCTGCTAGTGCTATACTTTTATCTGCTTGATATTCAGGCTGAATTTGTTGCGCAATCTGCAGTGACTTTGTTAAAATTTCTTCTGCTTGAGCAGTTTGCTGGAGTTTTAGGTATTCTTGAGCTATGGGTACTAGTAACCTAATTTGCAATTCTAATCTGGGTGCAAGCTGACTAATTTTGAATGCTGCTGCTAGCAAGCGCAAAGCGGCTTTTTGTTCGCCAATCCTTTGCCAATAATTAGCAAGCTTGGTTAACATTATCGTCTTTTCTGGCAAATAAGGCTGTCCTAACATCTGAGTGAGGTGTACCACTAACATCATTAGCTTTGTTGCTGACTTTTTGTGCTGTGGTTTGACTCTGTTAATTACTTTCCCTAACAGCCAATCGGTTGTATCGTAAGTATTGATAATAGTATTAAGTAGAGTTAAACTAAACTCTGGCTTGGCAATTTTTCGGGAATTATGTAGAATTTGCTGCAGTTGCCTAATTGCTTTCTCAGTCTGACTATCAGAATCATCTTGTGCAAGTAAGGAATCGAGAATAGTAATTTGTTCGAGTAATTTTTGCTGTTGTTGCTCGCGTTGCTGTTTCAGTCGATCTAATATTCGTGATGAAAAGGGAACACTGACAGCGCTTAATAATAGTGCAAATGAAAGTGACGGAACTGTGAACTGAGAATAAGCAATAGTCATAGAGGAATTTTAGTTTTAGGTTTTACTTGATTCACGATGTGGATCTACAAGCTGATTTTTGGCGATTACGAAAAATTAGCAAAATTATCTTTTTTTTTGCTTTTTACCCAGGAGTAAAGTGATGAAAGCTTATGTACTAGCAAGTAATACGGGAATTGATGCACTCACATTTAGCGATCGCCCAGAACCTCAGCTAAGTGTGGGACAAGTTTTAATTAAAGTTAAAGCTGTATCTCTGAATTACCGTGATTTACTGGTGGCTGAAGGGGCTTATGGTTCGGGGGTAAAATATCCCTTAATTCCCCTATCTGATGGTGCGGGGGAAGTTGTAGCGATCGCACCAGGAGTCACCAGAGTCAAAATAGGCGATCGCGTCGCGGGTACTTTCTTTCAAGATTGGATTGCTGGCGCTTTAACCAGAGCAGCGATGAAGTCTGATTTAGGCGGTGCTATCGATGGTATGTTGGCTGAGTATGTCGTTTTACACCAAGATGGCTTAGTTATCTTACCTGACCATCTCTCCTATATTCAAGGTGCAACTTTACCTTGTGCAGCCGTGACAGCTTGGCACGCCCTAGTTACCAAAGGTAATATTACCGAAGGTAACAGTGTCTTAGTTCTGGGTACAGGTGGAGTCTCTATTTTTGCGCTGTTGTTTGCTAAATTATACGGTGCCAGAGTCATTATAACTTCTAGTAGCGATGGGAAATTAGCTAAAGCGAAGAATTTAGGCGCAGACGAAACAATTAATACTAAAATAACCCCAGATTGGGAAAAGCAAGTTTACGAACTGACTAATCGCACAGGTGTAGATCATGTTGTGGAAGTAGGCGGTACAGGTACATTACCAAAATCTTTACAAGCAGTGCGTATTGGCGGGCGTGTGAGCTTAATTGGCGTACTCTCAGGAAGAAATGATGCGATTGATCCAATGCCCATACTCGTTAAAAGTATCACAGTTCAAGGTATTTATGTGGGCAGTCGCAAAATGTTTGAGGCGATGAATCACGCCATTCAAGAAAATCAATTACAGCCAGTTATTGATAGAGTTTTTCCCTTTTCTGAAGCCAAAGCTGCATATAATTATCTCAAAAGTGGCGCTCACTTTGGTAAAGTTGTGATTGAACTAGATTAAGATAATTGGGTCGGCTTAATTAAATTGGTCATTAGTCATTAGTCATTAGTCAGTAGGGGCGGGTTTACAGATATCTTCACCAATCAATGATGATCTAAATAAACCCGCCCCTAATACTCCGCTACATGTGTGGAGTTTTTGATTTTTCAATCTGTAACTTTAGCAATTATCTACGGTTGGTGAAATTAGAACATTGTTTAGCAGTAATTAAAATTATTATATAGGTCATATTTGATTTGATTATATAGGTATTAATATTCATAACTTAAATTATATTATAGAATATAAAAATAATTAAAAAGTCCTGGTTTGAATAGATATGAAAACCAGATAAAAATAAAGATTAAACTGCCTGAAATGGTGATGTATCTAAATTATTTGTTTTTTGATATTTAAGAATGTTAAATAGATATATAATTATCTTAAGCAACTATTTTGAAATAAAGATAAACTTCGTCCATTTTCAAACCTGGAGTGCGGGCATCTTGTCCGCTACGAAGATCAGGGAGCAAGATGCTCCCACTACTTTTAAAACTATGGTTCTCAAAATAGATGTGGTTTAGCCAAAGAAACGGGCACAAATTTACTTTAATCAAGCATGAGTCAAATGGAACCGGAATTTAACTTTTTTCAACAGTGGTATCCACTCTCACCAATTGAAGATTTATTTGGAGAAAAACCAACTGCAGTTACACTTTTGGGACTGCGTTTAGTTATCTGGAAACCCAAATCATCTGCAACTTTCCGCGTTTTTTTAGATAAATGTCCCCATCGCCTTGCACCTCTAAGTGAGGGACGCATTGATGAGAAAACGGGAAATTTAATGTGTAGCTATCATGGTTGGCAATTTGATGCGCAAGGAATATGCACTCATATTCCCCAAGCAGAAAATCCCGAATTGTTGAGCAAAAATCTCGAAAATTTATGTGCTGTCACCCTACCAGTACGTCAAGAACAGGGTTTACTTTGGGTTTGGCCGGATGTAAAATCTAGAGAACAAGCGGCTAATACACCTTTACCTTTATCACCACAAGTAGATGCTACTAAAGGTTTTGTGTGGTATTCTTACGTGCGAGATTTAGAATATGATTGGCAAATCCTAATTGAAAATGTAGCAGATCCGAGTCATGTGCCATTTGCCCATCATGGCATCCAAGGCGATCGCGCTAAAGCTAGACCAATACCGATTAAAATTGTCCAATCAACTCCCAATTTGATTGAAGCTACTGCTGAGGGAAGGTTTGAAACCAAAATTATCTTTGAACCGCCTTGTCGCTTAGAGTATACAATCAAGTTTGGTAACGATGGAAAGCAGATAGGACTTGTCACCTATTGCATACCCGTATCTCCAGGTAAATCTCGGCTTATTGCCCAATTTCCGCGAAACTTTGCCCAAAAACTTCACCGTCTGCGTCCTCGCTGGTGGGATCATATTAGCGAGCGCAATGAAGTAATTGATGGAGATATGATACTGTTACAACAGCAAGAGTATTTTCTTCAACAGACGCGATCGTCCCAAAGCTGGAAAACAGCCTTTAACCTACCCACAAGTGCAGATAGGTTAGTAATTGAATATCGCAATTGGTTTGATAAATATTGTCAGGGAGAGTTACCTTGGAATGAAGTAGGGATTAGCATTCCCGAAATTCGGCAAATCAATGACAATCGAGAACAAGTTTTAGATCGTTACAAACAGCATACCCAGCATTGTAGTAGTTGTCGGCGAGCGCTGAAAGTTATACAACGCTTGCAGATAGGACTGTTAATTTACTTTGCTATTACTGTTTGCGCTGTGGCGCTGCTGGAAGATTCGCTAAAATTGCAGCTGGGTTTACCTCTAATTGTCACAGCACTACTGAGTTTAGGAGCTTATGCTGGGTTAAAATTCTGGCTAACTCCGAAGTTTTACTTTGTAGATTACATCCATGCGCAGAGATAGAAGTTAGGGATTTGGCGATGAATCAAGCAAATAACATGGGAATTCTGGAAAAATTTGTGAATACAGTGATGGGGGTAAAAACTGCAAATCAACAATCTGCAAATACAGCAATAGCTACTACACAAGAACTAGATATCACAGCAGTTGTAGTTTATAAACTAGGGACTATCTTACAAATAGTAACTATGCTGTTGGTGTTACTGGGAATGGAAAAATTAGTCAATCTCATTGATAGTAATTCTGCTGTTCCTAGTTGGGTTAGTACTGTATTGACTAGCTTATTTTTTGCTGTATTCAGTCTCCGTTCGCGCATTTTTTCCCTTTTAGATAATACCCGTTCTCGTCAGACTTACGACCAAGTAATTAGACCAAAATGGTCTCCTGCACCCTTAGTATTTCCAATAGTCTGGATGATAATTGCTGTGTTGCGGGTAATTTCTTCTGTTTTGGTTTGGCAAGAAATGAACCACCAATTTTTAGTTTTACCGTTCATTTTATTTGTCGTACATCTGGCTTTTGGTGATACTTGGAATACAATTTTTACTGTAGAACGCAGATTAGGCGCAGCTGTTCCTGTCGTTATTTTCGGCCCTTGGTTATCGGCTTTAGTGGTAACAGCAATTTATTGGCAAACTAATCCAGTAGCGGGGATGATTTTATCATTTTCTTGTGTGTGGCTGACTGTCGCTGCTGTATTGGTATTGAGGATTTGGCAATTAAATGGATCTGAGCCACTGTATCCTTTAAAAAGAACACCTGTGGTAAGTTCATGATGCCAGGTAGATTCTGATTATCTTTGCTCACATCAGTTTAATTTAAGCGATCGCTCTCCAGAAAAGCAAGAGGAATCTGGAATTTACCAAGAGCGATCGCTCTATAATTCCATATTCTAAAATGTTGGTATCATCACCCATATCAGCGCTATGTCAGCTATCACCGTCAACTTAAACCGCATCATTCAACTTACCGACAATCAATTTTATGAACTTTGTCGAGAAAACCCTGAGGTTAAATTTGAGCGCAACGCCAACGGAGAAATTCTGATTATGTCACCGACAGGTGGAGCAACTGGAAATTGCAACTCAGAAATTAATGCTGATTTTGTAATTTGGAATCGCCAAACTCAACTAGGAATATGTTTTGATTCCTCCACCTGTTTTAAACTTGCAAATGGTGCTAATCGTTCTCCCGATGTTGCTTGGATTCAAAAAGATAGATGGAATGCACTTACACCAGAAGAGAAAGAAAAGTTTCCACCGATAGCACCAGATTTTGTTTTAGAGTTAATGTCACCCAGCGATAGTTTGCTAGAAACGCAAACAAAAATGCAAGAATATATAGATAATGGCGTGAAATTAGGATGGTTAATTAATCCCAAAATGCGGCAAGTGGAAATTTATCGTTTGGGTAAAGCAAAAGAATTATTAGAATCACCAACAGAATTATCAGGAGAAGATGTATTACCTGGATTTAGTTTAAGTTTGCAATTAGTTTGGAAGTAAAGACAAGCAGACAGAATTTCAACTCAGCCAATGCCCAATGCCCCATGCCCCATGCCCCATGCCCATTTTCAAACTAATTGATTGCGAATAACTTGTTCAAATTCTGCGATCGCATCATATTGATCGGGCATAGCAATATATTGTAACAGTAATGCTGGGTCTAAATCGGGAAAAAACCCACTCCGCTTGACTTCTTGATACTCGCCATCTTCAGTCAGACGAAATATTTTAATTTCGTAAGATTTCCAAAACCAAACCTCAGGCACTTTTTTTGGTTTATATAAATCTGTTCTGTTAATTGTACCGCTAGATACAATAACTTCAATGACAATATCAGGTACTTCTTTTTCTGTACCAATACTGTAAGACTCATCCGGTGTACCAGAAGCATACCCTGGTTCTTCCAGTGTAAATCCGCCACGACCGTAAAACCGGATTCCTTTGTATTTCATGTAAGCTTCTAGCAGATAGCCAAAAGTTCTTTTCACTTTCTCATGCTTCTCACCAATCGGAGCCATAATTTCTAATATCCCTGACAAATAAGACAGTCGGACATTGCGGTTGTCCTTTAACTGTGCTTCAATTCCTTTGAATTGCTCCCACGAAACATCCTTGAGAGTTACCAGTTTTTCTGCGGTGAATTGCTCTACAACTGGGATGCTCATAACAACACTTCCTGTATAGGCATAATCTAGCGATCGCTAATTTTAGTATAGAGTCTCCCTTGTCCTCCTTGTCTCCCTTGTCCTCCTTGTCCTCCTTCTGATGTGCGCGTCTCAAAGCGGATTGCTATATGATGACCCAATTTTGCGATCGCAGTGCATGATTTTTGGTTTCTGTCCCAATATAGTGATTAAGGCATAATTGGCATTTATAGTTAATTATGCAGGAAATCGTCTGTAAATTTAGGTGAAAAAATATATACTACTTTACTTTTGTTAATAGGAGACAGGTTAAATGATATTTGCAGAATTTTTTACATTTCCTTTGCTAAAAGAAGATGCAAAAGGACAAAAATATATTTTTTGGCAAGTAGATCAACAATTACAACAATATATTCATAATTTAGTTACCCAAAAACCTAATATTAGTAAACCAGAATTGGTGAGAATTATTTTACATAATTTTCAAAATTACCCGAAGGAAAAGTTAAACAGAAGAGTTTGGAGCGCTTTTTTATCAAGATTTAGCTATAAAGCAGCTTGGGAAATTAGAACAAATATTGTCAAAATATCAGCAAGAGTTGATTTAGATCGTGATACTTTATTCCATGAATTATTGCAAATTTCTTTAACTAGTGCTTTAACGCCAGAAAAATGTTTAGATAATTTGTGGAAATATCCAGAATATGAAAATTTAGAATTACATATATGGTATTACAAATTCGCCAAATATGTTAATAAGAGAATGACAGGCTTTCTCTGCGATAAATTGCGCGAAATCGAAGGTTTGAGAACATTTCAAAGAAGTGATTTAGGATTAGCGGCTAGGGTGACTAAAACGCGAGTCGTTACGGTTTTACAACGTCTGGGACTTAATGAAGTGACTATTTTACATTACACTTTAGTCTGGCAATGTTTTCAAGAAGCGAAGGATGCAGGATTGATTAATGTTAGCTCTCCCCAACCTCAAGCTTTTGATGCTATTTGTAGCCGTTATCAGCAGTTTTCGCGCCAATTACCACAGTTATTACCCCAACCACAAACAGTAGATGGAACAGTTATTCAGCAATGGCTCCAAGAAATTGGTAAAGCAATTCGTAATTATATTGATTTCGCTCAAGTTTCTTTAGATGAACCAATTTCTCAAGATACAGAAACCTTAACATGGTTAGATTTAATCGCCGATGAGAATTCAATTATTCAAGGAAATGATAGCCTGCGTTATGAAATTAGGGAGTATCTTCATCAATTAAGAGAACAAATTTCTCACCAAATTGATCGTTTGCAACCAGAAGCACAAAGAATTCCTCTCTTTTTGCATGGGTTAAATTTATCTCAAGAAAAAATCGGTGTAGAAATTGGTGCTAATCAATCTACTGTTGGGCGGCGTTACAAAAAAACTTTGTGGGAATTGTTAAGTCATTTAGGAACATGGGCTAAGGAATATTTAAAAATAGATTTAACTTCGGAAAAGCTCAATGATTTAAAAACTTATTTACAAGAATATCTGGATGGCTTCTATTACAGCTTAATGCACAATTTTTTGCATAATTCAATGCAAGCCTTATCATCTCCATTGCGAGAAATTCTGCGCTTATTTTGGCTACAACAAATGCATGTAGAGCAAATAGCTAAGTTAAGCAATTTATCGTTGCTAGAAGTTGAGCTTCAGTTAAAATTAGGCAAAGAAACTCTGAATTTAGATATAGTCACACAAATTGCCGCTAGAATTAATATGCCTTTAGCTAGTGAAGGAATAGCATCCAAGCAAGTGGGATATTTAATGGATGACTGGCTAAAGACTGCTGATTTTGGTAATAATTAGAATTTTATATTTATTCAGGAAATTAACAATGAATAGCAACTGGAACACATTTCAACTTTACCCAAATGAAGATATCTGGCTAGATTGCCAAGCAACTGAAATTAAACAAGCAGAAGCTGCAACAAATTTACAAACTAATCAAACCGCTCGTCATTATGCTTATATTAATCATCTTTGTCTGCATGGCTTTTTACGCTGGTTAAAAGAAAATTGGGAGTTAGATTCTAGTTATATAGTTCCCAGCGCGCGAGAATTAGCGAGTATTTGGGAATTAGTTAATGGTACGGCAATAACTATTGGGGAAAGGCGATTGGTATTAATTCCTCACGATGCGGTGGATACAGCAGAATTTTCTGTACCGCAAGAATGGGTTGATATTCCTAATTTTGTAGCTAGTTATTATTTACCTGTACAAATCAACTTAGAACAAAATTGGCTGCGATTTTGGGGTTATATCACTCATAAAACTCTCAAAGAAAAAGGTGTATACGATCCAATTTATCGCACCTACTCAGTTAAGAGTCATGATTTGATTCCTGATTTAGATATTATATTGTTGGCGAGAGAAATTTGCGGCTCAGAGACAGCAAATATACCATCTTTACCTTTATTACCGTCAACAACAGCCGCATCGCTGATCGATAAATTAAGTCAGCCATCGCCTTATTCTCCTCGTTTAGATATTCCCTTTACCCAGTGGGGTGCATTATTAGCAAATGATGAATGGCGAGAACAAATTTATCTTAATCGCACTGCGACAACAGCCAAAAAGATGTTAGTAAATCTCCATCATTGGTTAAAAAATGATTTTACTGAGTCTATGAAAGCTGGATGGTGTTCGGTGAGTGAATTTTTCACCACAGAACCAAAGTTAGTGACTGTGAGAAATACCGCACATATTAAACAAGCCAAGCTGTTAAATTTGCAGTTGCAAATCAAAGAGCAAGCTGTAATTTTGTTAGTAGCGCTAACTCCGGAAGCAGATGGTAGGGTTGGGGTTTTGGTACAAGCGCATCCTTATGGAAGCGAAAAACAATTACCGGCTTTTTTAACTTTAGCTTTACTGTCAGATTCATCACAACAGCTTTATGCGGTGACTTCTAGAGAACGAGATAGCTATATTCAATTACCGCATTTTCACTGTGAGAAAGGAACCAATTTTTATATTAAAATTGCGATCGCCGATGTCAGTTTTGTAGAAGAATTCGCGATTGATGATGATAATTAAGCTGCAAGTAGTGATTTATCAGGCTTTTCACTGTATAGTCCTAATTTTTCGGCAATTTGACGAAATCTTCATGTAATGCCTTTTATTCTTCATAAAATTCTCGACCAAAAACCCGTATATATACTTGTATAGGTTAAAAGTATCTCACGGGAAAATTAGGGTTAGCAAATAATAGAGAATATTTATTACTTTAATTCTCATTGTTAACACTGAATTTATGTGTGGTAAATCTGAAGCTGCATAGTGAACTAGCAATGAGTAAGCGCGTTGTCTTCAATTTTGGACTAGGTAGTTTTGAGGCGGGATTTCCCTCAATTACTGCTGAATTATGGGAAACTGATGGCGTGCGATTGCAACAATTATGTGGCAGTTTACCACCAGCACCAGAAATTATTCAAAATTTAAAATTGCCAATAATTAGATTTTTTTGTTGCTTAACTTTATTAGGTATTACCTTAACAATTACACCAAATTTAGCCCAAGCCGAGAATAATTCAGTTACTCAACAAACCAATAATCGCCAACAATTACAGACATTTCAAAGACGAAAATTACCTAACAACGGCGCACCAAAGGGGAGAAGGAGGGGAATCGGCGGACGTAGTGAATGTCCTAAAGAATTGAGTCAAATTACTGCTTTATTACCAGCATTTACAGAAGAAGGAATGGAAAAATCTACTATAGAAAGAACTTTAGCTCAATTTCCTACTTTTTGGGTTTACGTCCCAGAATTACCAACTAATGCCAGATTTGCTGAATTTACAATCCAAGATATAGATAATCAAAAGAAATTTTTTCGCCAAGAATTACTTCTTTCTGGTCAAGCTGGTATTATCAACTTGCAATTGCCAAATAAGCCAGAATATGCATTAAAAAATGGTAATAGATATCAGTGGATATTGACAGTTTATTGTAATGAAGAACCAGCCATATCTGAAGAATATATTTCCGTAGATGGCTATATTCAACAGGTAGCATTAAACCAGAATATTAAACCAGATGATTATTTAACTTTGGCAGAAAATAATCTCTGGTATGACAGCCTGACTATATTAGCAGAATTCCACCGCGATCGCCCCAAGGATGAAATCATTCATCAAGACTGGTTGGAATTATTAAAAACCGTGAATTTAGCCGATATTTCTAACGCTAAATTTCGCGAAACTTACAAATTTACTGAATAAATCTCACTTTTAAATCTTTGCGTCTGGTGCGTACAAAAAATACCAACTCCTTATTACCAATGCTAAAAAATCCTTTAATCATCGCCCTTTTAACTTTTCTGGGGACAATATTTACAATCAGCGATCGCACTTTTGCCCAAGTCATCCCCGATAATAGTTTAGGAACCAAAGTAGAATCCCTCAACCCCCAAATCGACCAAATTACAGGCGGTTCTCTCAGAGGGACAAACTTGTTTCACAGCTTCTCGGAATTTAACATTGATGCGGGTAGGGGTGTTTACTTCCAAAATCCCCACAGCGTCACCAACATTCTAACGCGCATCACCGGAAACAACCCCTCGCAGATTTTCGGTACACTTGGCGTATTGGGCAATGCTAACTTATTTTTGCTCAATCCCAACGGCATTATTTTTGGTGAAAATGCGCGTCTAGATATTAGCGGTTCCTTTTTCGCCAGTACTGCCAAAAGCTTAGTATTTGACAACGGTTTAGAATTCAATACTACCAACCCCGAAGCACCACCCCTACTGACATTAAAAATCCGTCCTGGTTTGCAGAATGGGATACAGGGGAATATTAGCAACGCCGGGAACTTAACAGTAGGTACAGGACAAAGTTTAACATTATTAGGAAACACAGTTACCAGCACAGGAACCATAACTGCGCCTGGTGGGAGAGTAGAAATATTTGGCGATCGCATCGGATTATTAGATAATGCCAAAATAGAGGTTTCTGCCGTTGGTGGTGGTGGTACAGTCTTAATTGGCGGAGATTTTCAAGGAAAAGGTACAGTTCCCAACGCCTCAAGCACATTTATTGGTAAAAATACCAGCATCAACGCCGATGCAATTGATAATGGAAATGGTGGTAGAGTCATAGTCTGGAGCGATAACAATACCAGATTTTACGGTAATATCAGCGCCCGTGGTGGTGTAAATTCCGGTGATGGTGGCTTTGTCGAAGTTTCTGGTAAGCAATCTTTAGATTACAACGGCTTAGTAGACACCAATGCTACTAACGGTAATATTGGCACTTTATTATTAGATCCGACAAATATTGAAATTGTCGCTGCTGGTGGAGAAACTTTAAATTTAACTGATGCTGATGCTTTTAGTGATACCGATATTGGTGGTGATGGTAACACGAAAATATTAGCGAATGCCTTTAATTTTGCCTTAGCTAACGTCAGCTTACAAGCCACAGAAAATATCACATTCTCTGCACCAGTAATTACTTATTTCCCTGGTGTGGGAATAACCGCCGAAGCTGGTAATAACATTTTCGTGAATAATCAAATTATCAGCAATGGTGGTCAAATTCAGCTAAATACACAGCAAGGGGATATAACAATTAATGCCAATGTTATTTCCCTGGGAGGTAATCTAGGAATTAATACTAAAAATCTCACTCTGAATCAAGGAATTTTAAGTGCTAATAACTCTGCTGCAACTACGGTGGGAAATATGAAAATTACTGCTGTAGAAAGCATCAATATTATTGGGGAAGGAAGTAAATTAATTAGTAACAACTTTGGTGCTATAGCAGGAGGCAATCTAGAAATTGAGACAGGAACACTCAATATTTTAGATGGAGCATTACTCGGAATTTCAACTATAAATCAAGAAACCGCAGGTAATCTCACAATTAATGCCAAAAACTCTATTAATATTATTGGTACAGGTGTGATTGATGGTTCGGGAATAAGTACCCAAAATATAGGGACAAACAATGGAGGTAATCTTTCTGTATTTACAGAAAAATTATTAGTTCAGGATGCTGCTATTATTGCTACTTTAGGAGTTGGATCTAAAGCTGGAAATTTATCAATTCAAGCCAGAGAATCGATAGATGTCATCAATCAAGGAGCTATAACTTCAGTTTCACCGCAAGGTAATGGAGCAGCAGGTGACATTTCAATCGAGACAAAAAATCTAAATTTACAAAATCGCTCTTCTTTAGCTTCTAGCTCTATTGCTTCTCTATATCCTAGTGGTAAAGTTACAATCCGCGCTCAAGAATCAATTAATATAGACAATTTAAGTTTCCTTTCTAGTACCTCTATAGGTTCTGGTAACGCAGGTGAATTAAATCTATTTACGGGGACATTAACAATTAGCAATAAAGGTAATATTACTTCTCAAACTGTAGGTACAGCCAATGGAGGCAATATTAATCTATATGCGGATAATTCTGTCAATTTAATTCAGGGTGGACAGCTATCTACATCTGCTTTTGGTACAGGTAGTGCTGGTAACGTATACATTGAAACTCAAAAGTTGAACATGTTAGCTAAAGATAGCTTTATCACTACTAGTAGTACTGATGTTCCCAGCATTTATCAGTTTTTACAAAATCCGGAATTAGCAGAAGTCGCACAACAGATACGATTATTACCTCCTGAGATGAGTAAGTTTCTCTTTGAAAGCCTGGAAGCAGGTAATACACAAAGCAATATTCAAGGTAACGCTGGTAATTTAACTATCCGCGCCACAGAATCAGTCAATATTGCTAATAATGCAGGAGCATCTACAAGTGGTACTGGTAAAGCTTCGGGTGGCACAATATTTATAGACACTCGCCAACTAAATCTCGAAAATCAAAGCAACATCATTACTAATATCCTGGGTTCTGGAAATGCAGGATTTTTACATATCCGCGCCTCAGATGCAATCACAGCCAGTGGTAATAGTAAGATTTATACTGTAGCCCAACGAGATAGTACTGGTAACGCCGGTGGAATCCTCCTACAAACCGATAATTTAGCAATTACAGATAGGGCAGATGTATCATCCGCCACACTTGGCTCAGGACAAGGCGGCGATATTCAAGTACAAGCCAATTCCCTATTCCTTACCAACACCGGCAGGCTAAATAGTCTCAGCGAGGGAACAGGTAACGCCGGCGATATCTTTATTGATATTACCGACCAAATCCAAGGAAACCAAGGACAAATCACAGCCACCTCCATCCTTTCTGGTGGTGGAAATATCAACATCAAAGCCACAGATATCCGCCTGCGCAACAGCAGCGAAATCACAACCAGCGTCTTTAACGGTACTGGCGGCGGTGGTAACATTGATGTGCGATCGCAAGTATTTGTGGTTCTAGAAGATAGCGACATCCTCGCCAACGCCGATGCCGGGCCTGGAGGTAATATTACAATTAACGCCCCGGCATTTATCGCCCAATTTTCCCCTTCAGGTCGAAACCCCGGCGACTTTTCCCAATTTCGCGGGAATGGAGAAGTTGATATTTCCGCCGATTCCCGTCTCGGACAAAATGGTGAAGTCGTCATCAATAGTATCGACCCCAGCCGAGGTTTAGCCGCCTTACCACAAGTACCCGTAGATTCAGAAATCGCTGAAGGTTGTTACAGTCCTACCCAAACCCAAGGTAAATTTATCATCACAGGACGAGGTGGTTTACCCAGCAACCCCACAGACATTTTAAATCCCGACACCGTTCAAGTCGATTGGGTAAGACTCAAACCCAAAACCGAAAATTCTCCCACAGCATCCATCAATAACCAAACCGCAATTTCCACAATCCCCCAACCCCTCATTGAAGCCACAGGTTGGTTAGTCAACGAAAAAGGACAACTCACCCTCAGCGCCAACCCCCCTACCACCAACCCCAATCATCATTCCCAACAACCAGCAACTTGCAACACAGCACTAAACAACCCAAAAAATTAAACCCTCCAACCCTCAGCGTACCTTTGCGCGAACTTCGCGTACCTCTGCGTTTAAAACACCCCTCCCCAACTCCACAATGAAAATACTCAAACATCTCCTCCTCACCCTATTAACAGCATCACTCTGTATCTTCCTCTCCCCCAGCTTCGCCATTAATCCACCCCAACAAACCCCAGCCCAAATCCTCTACCAAGCCGGAAAATATGCCGAAGCCATAGACATTTTAAAACAGACATTAGCTACATTTAATCGCCAAGGAAATAAACTCAATGCAGCCATGACATTGAGTAACCTATCCTTAGCCTACCAACAATTAGGACAGTGGCAAGAAGCAGAAACAGCCATTACTCAAAGCCTAGATTTACTAGCAAAACTTTCCACCCCTGAAAGTTCACAAATCCTCGCTCAAGCTTTAGATATTCAAGGACGGCTACAATTATCTCAAGGAAATCCAGAAGCAGCCTTAAATAATTGGCAAGGCGCAGCCAAGATTTATCAACAATTAAAAGATGAAGAATCCTTAATTCGCAATCAAATTAATCAAGCCCAAGCAATGCAAAATTTAGGTTTATATTTGCAAGCAGATAAAACCTTAATTGCCGTTGCAGCCAGCCTGAATAAATTACCCGATTCTCCCGTAAAAGCTGCCGGATTACTCAACTTAGGAAATATTCGCCGCCTAGTGGGTAATTTTCAACAATCCGAACAAATTTTAACAGATGCTTTGCAAGTTGCAGAACGCATCAAATCAGCACAAATTATTAGTGATATTCGCCTCAGCCAAGGTAATACATACCGCAATCAAAGAGATAACCAAATTAATTTAGAAAATAAAGAAATTAAAAATAGCATCAAAAGCTTTACAGAAAAAGCAATTACATCTTATCAACAAGCTATCAACCCATCAGCAACCCCAACTACTAGAATTAACGCCCAATTAAATTTAATCAGTCTGCTGATAGATGAAAAAGATTGGCAGCAAGTAGCGCAATTATTACCACAAATTAAATCTCAGCTTGCAGAGTTACCAGTTAGCCGAACATCTGTATACGCCAAGATTAACTTTGCTCAAAGTTTAATTAAATATGGCGACCATGAACCCTCAACTTTTCCATCTGCTATTGAAATCTTACAACAAGCAATTAAAGAAGCACAAAACCTCAAAGATAAGCGCGGCGAATCTTACGCGCTAGGTACTTTAGGAGTTACATACCAAAAAACCGGAAATTTAACACAAGCTAAAAAACTCACTCAGCAAGCATTATCAATCGCCCAAAGTATTAATGCACCAGATATTACCTATCAATGGTTATGGCATCTAGGAAATTATATCAAAAGTGAAAATAGAGAAACTGCCATGAAATTATATGAGAAATCATGGGAGATTTTACAATCACTGCGTACTGATTTAATCGCGATGAATCAAAGTACTCAGTTTTCATTTCGCGAGAATATAGAACCTGTGTATCGAGATTTTGTTGACTTACTCTTGCAGGAAAAAAATTCTCAAGCAGATAATTTAAACCGTGCCCGCCAAGTCATAGAATCTTTGCAAGTTGCTGAAATTGATAACTTTTTACGTACATCTTGTTTACGCCCGATTACACCAATTGATAAATTAGCTGACGATGAGCCAGCTACCGCCATTATCTATCCCATTATTTTAGGCGATCGCGTGGAAACGATTGTTAAATTATCTCAAGAAAAAATCAAATATTACACAACTAATATCTCTAAAATTCAAGTAGAAGAAACCATTAGCCAGCTAAGAGGGAATTTAGCGATAGATAATCGCAAATATGAAGTTAAAGAATTATCCGAACAGATTTATGATTGGTTAATTCGACCTGCTAAAGCCGAGTTAGAAACTAATCAAATCAAAACCTTAGTATTTGTCTTAGATGGTGCTTTGCGAAATATCCCAATGTCGATTTTGTACGATAGAGAGCAGCAAAAATATTTAATTCAAAATTATGCTATAGCTTTGGCTCCCAGTTTACAGCTAGTTGAACCCAAGCCATTAAAAAAGGTGAAATTAAATGCCTTAATTGGCGGAGTTAGTGAAGAAATCAAAGTAGCTGGTAAAACTTTTATGTCGCTGCCAAATGTTAAAAATGAAATCGCGGAAATTCGCAGCGAACTTGCGCAAAACCAAGAACTTTATAATGCAAGTTTTACTAAAACTAACTTAGAAACAAAGGTAAAATCCGATCCTTTTTCAGTAGTGCATCTAGCTACCCACGGACAGTTTAGTTCTAATTCTGAAGAAACTTACATTCTCACCTGGGATAAGTTATTGAAAGTTAATGAACTAGATAATTTATTGAGAACTAGAGATAATACCAAACCAGAGAGTATAGAATTACTGGTTTTGAGTGCTTGCAAAACTGCTAAAGGTGATAAACAAGCTGCTTTAGGGTTAGCCGGGGTTGCAGTTAAATCTGGGGCACGTAGTACTTTAGCATCTCTTTGGGTAGCAGACGATCCATCAGCGAAAAAAATTATGCGTGAATTTTATAAGCAATTAAAAACAGGCGTAAGTAAAGCTGAAGCATTGCGACGCGCTCAACTTAGCGTTTTTGCGGAATTAGAAAGTTCTCCATTCCAATGGGCACCTTATGTTCTTGTGGGTAATTGGTTGTAATTTGTCATTGGTCATTGGTCATTTGTCATTACGGAAGAAGGGCGGGGAAACCCCGCCCCTACGGGATACTGCTGGCGAATGGTGGGTTTTACCCCTCAACACTTGATATAAACTGTTCTCTCGCTTATCCGACACATCGCCCGCAGGCTGGAAGCCACTGGCTCACGCTACGAAGCCCACCTTCGTGGGCTTTGTACGATTAGCCGCACCCTTGAGGGTGACGGCGGAATTTCGGGACAAGCGAGGGGTCTTACCCCTGATTCGCCAGCAGAATCCTACGGATATGGGTTTTTTTCCTGGAAGTGTGTGTGCATGGAAATCTGTATTTATCCCGATATAGATACAGAATTGACATACTCCCCAGCCTAAAGGCGTGGGGATTCTGGGTTTAAACAACAGTTGCAGGCATAGCCCGTCTTACACTATCTCGCCCGACAGACAATGCCCTGCCTGTTTCCACAATTCTATCAACAAGCCGTCCTTAAAGGACGGGGCTTTAGACCCTGGTTTTTGGTAAAAAACACCATAAAGGAAACGATGATTTATACAAATAAGGTTAATCAGGCGATTTTAGGCTCAAAATACTGGATAATGGGGTTAGTGTCTACTGCTATGGTTTTTACGCCAGCGATCGCACTTGCTAACCATGAGTATTGGCTAAATAGCGTCCGCGATCAACTCATCCGTGCGGCTGTGAGTTTAAACTTGGGCGGTAATTACGAACTTACACACGATCCTTTTGTCGATCAACTCAGTAGCAATCAAGGTGATTATATAACTCTAAATCTGCGTCGAGGCGTCGATTATGCGATCGTTGGAGTATGCGATCAAGATTGTCGAGATATAGATTTGCGACTTTATGATGAAGATGGAAACCTCATCGATTCTGACACTGGCGACGATGATTACCCAGCTGTCAGAGTCCGGCCTCGTTGGAGTGGTCAATTTCAAATTAAAGTCACTATGGCAACATGTAGAGCAAATTATTGTTACTACGGCATAGGCGCATTTGGCAGATAATTATCCCTAAAATAGTGCAATTCAAGATAGCTGGAAAAGGCTGTCATTTGTCACTTGTACTGAGCGTTCGCGTAGCGTCTCGAAGAGAAGCCGAAGTATTTGTCATTTGTCATTGGTAAGGGTTTCAAGTCTATTTACGTTTAGTAAAATAGTTTGGTGCCATTACCGATTTACTTATTTTCAAAAAACTATATCTATATATTTATAGCCATTACAAAAAGAATGGTAGGGGCATGGCAATGCCATGCCCTCTAGAATATATTGATGTGTCGCCAATACTATTTAAATTGCTATTATACATTTCTGCTACTTTAAACTAAAGCATATTAGGATGGGTATTGCCTACCTATTTTTTTTGAAAATTACAATAGTAACCATAGATTTTATTAAAAACAAAATTTCAATTTACCTGCATGGAAAATCTCACCTGACCCGATTAAGTTAATGAAGGGATAAAAACTCTCTTAACTTACAACAAAGGACTTTAAAAATGATTCGTCGTTCAGCTTCTATTGCCTTAACTACCTTAATGGCTTTACCTGTTGCCGGTCTGATTAATCAACTCTCAATTAATCCCGCAATGGCTCAAACTAGCAGATGTACTTTAAATGTTCAACCCGGTCAATCTGCATATTCTCGTGGTACAAATATTGCTGTTCGTTTCCACGTTACCCAAAATGGACATCCAGTTGCAAATACTCCTGTATTAGTTCAAGAAACCTATTATCATGAGTTTCGTAAAAGAACTGAGCAAAGAATTTTAACTCAGACACAAACCAATCATGAAGGTGGTTTTACATTACGTTATGAAGTACCTACAGAAGTATTCAAAGACAAAGTTAGTTTGTTATTTGTTAATCCTGTCGCTGGAGGTTGCTCTCGCTCTTTCGTCATCCCCATCGGTTAATAGTCATTTTATTTGATGTGTGACTAAGTGAAAATATAAATTCCCGATTTTTTCAACAAGTCGGGAATTTATCTCATCAAAATCATCTTAAGCATCATTTTTTTCATAAAAAGCCATGATGAATAAAACAAAAATAATCACCACTTTATTATGTATTGTCGGCATCTTAAATATTCCCCAAAAAAGCCAAGCAATAGAGATAAGAGGGTTATTAGATGAAATATTAAAACGTGGTATATGCGCGGTTGTGCAAGCGCAAAGTGGAGATTGTGCGCCAAATATAAATACATCACCAATTCCTACACCCACCACACCGCTACCTGACTCCTCATCTCCTAGCGAAGTGCCAAATATACCCACTGATACCAGTTCCAATATTCCCCAAACCTCGGAAACTTCGCCAATGTACAACAACTTTCAGGAGTTTCCCCAAACCAATCAAGAGGTAAATCCCCAAGATGAAAACCCAGACAGGCTTTGGTAGGTTTAAATTTTCAATGCATGGTTTTTCAAAGTTAACCCGATAAAGGATTAGTAGCGTTATTAAGCCAGGATATGAATACAACTGTACAATCCAGCGCCAAAGCCTTGAGTTTGGCTGTATTTACGAGTTTAGCGGCTGTTTTGAGTTGCCATCAACCAAGTTTAGCTCAAAGTACTACCTTCTTTTGCGATCGCAATTCGCAAGGAGTACTCACTACTTATGCACAGACTAAATCTCGTAATGTCCCGGTAATTCGTTGGAAGTCCTGGGATTTTGCAGCAGCTGGTTATACTCCAGAACAACGTTGTGAAGAAGTCTCTAGAAGGTTTCAAACCTATAAAAATAATGGGATGTTAAATTACATCACCACAGGTATCATGAATCGCCAATCTGTAGTTTGTGTCAGCAGCGCCAAAGGTGGTGGTTGTCAAGGTTTGTTATTTACTCTCAAACCAGGTGCAAATGCTAGCCGTGTCTTACAACAATTATTTGATATTAGTGAAGGTAAAAGTAATACTGTTGTCTATGAAAGTTTTGGTTCGTCAAGGAATACTCCAACTGATACTAATTATATTGATGTTAATCAGTTGTTGAATATTACCCCAGAAGAATCAACATCCGATCCTACCCCTAGCACTCAACCTGAAGTTATATCTCCCGAAAGAGTTTGGTAGTTCTGTAAATACCAACACTTGATGAGAGATGAAGAAAAGTTTGTTAATACTGACAATCTGTCTGAACTTTTACTTAGCTACCTTCCCTGAGCAGATATTACCTGAAAACACGACTTTAACAGTAGCTAATTCCTGCATCGCACCAGAACTATCAACAGTGCAATTGCATAAACATGCTAAATCAATTACCGTTAAAGTTTTTTCAGGAGATGCTTGGGGTTCGGGAATTTTAATTCATAAGCAAGGACAAGATTATACAGTTTTAACTAACGACCATGTATTAATCGCAGGACAAGGAAAACCATATCGCATTCAAACGCCTGATAGTCAGATTTATCATGCTGTTGTGATAGAAGCTGCTAAATTTTCTGGGCAGGATTTAGCCTTATTAAGATTTCGCAGCCAAACTAAAAACTATCAAGTAGCCTCATTGCACAAGTCGGGAAAATTATCAGTAGACAATGAAGTATTTGCGGCTGGTTTTCCTTTAGAATCACCAAATTTTTTATTCACTACAGGTAGAATCAAACTCTTGTTAAACCAACCGCTAAAAGGAGGGTTGCAAATTGGATATAGCAATGAAATTCAAAAAGGTATGAGTGGCGGCCCAGTGTTAAATCGTCAAGGTCAAGTGATAGCGATTAATGCTATACATGCCTATCCATTGTGGGGTAATCCCTATATATTTCACAATCAGGAAATCCCTAGTAAATCTCTACAAGAACAAATGAGCGCACTGAGTTGGGCTGTGCCCATCGAAACTTTTTTGAAAATGGCACCAAAGTCAATTATTAGTCAAGAGTGTTCATAAATGATGGTTAATATTTTGTTAACTATCTTTTCATTAATTGAATGTTGAAAATTTAGACTTCTTAGAGGAAAAATCATGAAATATCAAGATAATCTTGCAGCTATTTTAGCTGGTACAACTGTTGTTAGCGCTATTGTAATTATGCAGCCAGTAGCCGCTTTCGCAATGACTGGAGAAGAAATTAATAATATAGCTCGTGAAGTTACAGTTTTAATTAAAGGAGAACAAGGACATGGTTCGGGAGTAATTATTTCTCAAGAAAATAATACTTATCATGTGTTGACTGCTTATCATGTTGTTGCCCAACGGGATAATTACAAAGTTGTCACTGCTGATAAAAAAGCCTATCAATTAACTAAGATTACCCGCTTACCAAATGTTGATATGGCTGTTGTACAGTTTAGTAGCAATCAAAACTATAAAGTAGCAAAAATTGCGAATTCTCAACAAGCTGTTGTTGGTAACTCAGTGTTTATTTCTGGATGGCCTGCGCCTGGAAGCACTAAACAATTAGTCCGTCAATTTACATCTGGACAAATATCAGGAACATTAGACCAACCCATAGAAGGCTACCAAATGATTTACACTAATGTTACTCGTAAGGGAATGAGTGGAGGCCCGGTATTTGATGGTGGCGGTCGTGTAGTGGGGATTCACGGATTAGGAGATACAGAAGACCCCGATTTATTAACTAGACAAGGACAACTAAGTCCCGATACTGCGCAAAACATTGCTAGTTTAATTAAGCCTGGGTTTAATTATGCAATTCCTATCAATACTTTTTTAACTTTGGCTGCTCAACAAAAATTAGATTTAGCCTTAAAATTAGATTCTCAAAAGGCACCAAATACGGCTGTAGCCTATACGCCTTCAGCACAACCCGATAGTCGTGATGTCATTGATGATGTTAATAATGTTTTAGCTGATGTCAACCAAGGTATTAATGTAATTAATCAAACCACAGGTACTATTAATGAAGGAACGAATGCCATTAATCGCTTGTTAAATATTTTTCGCTGATGAACGCAACACTTAGGGTACAGCATTGTTCATTGGTGTTAACTTAACGCTAAGAAACCCAACACCCGAAAATTTTGGTATTGTTGGGTTTCACTCTGTTCAACCCAACCTACATTTACTACATTTACAGCATATTTCAGGTAAATGAGGTACGCGCTTCGGGGCATGGCAGTGCCAGTGCCCCTACAATAGCTAAAAATAGGCTCACTGAAAAATTATTTTGTCAGGATGCATGATTTTTCCTACCTCACCCGATACAGAGATAGGGGGGAGAAATCACTTATTCAATTAGTGTTTGCTTGTATCAAGCAGAATCCAGTGATAGATACCCCTTGTTCATCTATCGAGGATTGAGATATGCCAGATTTCACAACTAAACAACTCTTCACATTTGGCGATAGCATTTATTTCCTATCCGCCCCAGGTGCTTGGAGTGTTGTCCAAGCAGAAGCACTCAGTTTTGGCGGTAATCTTGTGACTATTAATGATGCCAAAGAACAAACTTTTTTAGCAGGTTTATTTGCCATTAAAGAACCGTGGATTGGTCTTTCTGATGCTAGCCAAGAAGGAATATTTACCTGGTTTGGGGAACAAAGTGCCTATCAAAATTGGCTACCAAATTTGCCCGCAATTGACCATATCCGGGACTTCGCTTATTTGACAAATACTGGCTGGAATCATGATGTTCAACATGCTAATCGCCAGGGCATTATTGAAATTAAAAACCCTGCTACCCCGATTTTGGTAATTGAAGATTTGGGAATTATTGAGCCTGCAAGTGGTACGAAACAAGCGCAATTTAAGGTGAAAGTCTTTGGTAGTAGTAGTCAGCCGATTACAGTAAACTATGCGACAGCCCCTAATACTGCCTTAGCTGGAACCAGTTACATACATACCAGTGGCACTCTGACTTTTAATCCTGGAGAAAAAGAAAAACTGATTAATGTCACTATTCGTAATGATGGTGAAGCAATCAGTGGTAAACAATTTTTTGTGAATTTGAGTTCGGCAACCAATGCGGTTTTAGCAGACAATCAAGCTACAGGCACAATTACTGAATTCAGCAACGCATTCAGTTTTGGCGGACGCACTTATTTATTATCAAAAGCAGGTAGTTGGGGTCAAGCGCAAGTAGAAGCCCAAAGTTTTGGTGGTAATCTTGTGACTATTAATGATGCCAAAGAACAAACTTTCTTGGCTGGCTTATTTGCCATTCAAGAACCGTGGATTGGTCTTGCTGATGCAGGTAAAGAAGAGACATTTACTTGGTTTGATGAACAAAGTGCTTATCAAAATTGGCTGCCAAATTTGCCAAGCGCTGACCATATTCGGGACTTTGTTTATTTGACAAATGCTGGCTGGAATCATGATGTTCAACATGCTACTCGCAAAGGTATTATTGAGATTCCTACTGCTTTATCTGTTCCCATTCCAGATATGACTGCCAAAACAATTTACACCTTTGGCAATAGTATATATCTCCTGAGTTCCTCGGGTAGTTGGGGTCAAGCGCAAGTGGAGGCTCAAAGCTTTCAAGGTAATCTTGTCACAATTAATGATGCCAAAGAACAAACTTTCTTAGCAGGTTTATTTGCCATTAAAGAACCGTGGATTGGTCTTTCTGATGCTAGCCAAGAAGGAATATTTACCTGGTTTGGGGAACAAAGTGCCTATCAAAATTGGCTACCAAATTTGCCCGCAATTGACCATATCCGGGACTTCGCTTATTTGACAAATGCTGGCTGGAATCATGATGTTCAACATGCTAATCGCCAGGGCATTATTGAAATTAAAAACCCTGCTACCCCGATTTTGGTAATTGAAGATTTGGGAATTATTGAGCCTGCAAGTGGTACGAAACAAGCGCAATTTAAGGTGAAAGTCTTTGGTAGTAGTAGTCAGCCGATTACAGTAAACTATGCGACAGCCCCTAATACTGCCTTAGCTGGAACCAGTTACATACATACCAGTGGCACTCTGACTTTTAATCCTGGAGAAAAAGAAAAACTGATTAATGTCACTATTCGTAATGATGGTGAAGCAATCAGTGGTAAACAATTTTTTGTGAATTTGAGTTCGGCAACCAATGCGGTTTTAGCAGACAATCAAGCTACAGGCACAATTACTGAATTCAGCAACGCATTCAGTTTTGGCGGACGCACTTATTTATTATCAAAAGCAGGTAGTTGGGGTCAAGCGCAAGTAGAAGCCCAAAGTTTTGGTGGTAATCTTGTGACTATTAATGATGCCAAAGAACAAACTTTCTTGGCTGGCTTATTTGCCATTCAAGAACCGTGGATTGGTCTTGCTGATGCAGGTAAAGAAGAGACATTTACTTGGTTTGATGAACAAAGTGCTTATCAAAATTGGCTGCCAAATTTGCCAAGCGCTGACCATATTCGGGACTTTGTTTATTTGACAAATGCTGGCTGGAATCATGATGTTCAACATGCTACTCGCAAAGGTATTATTGAGATTCCTACTGCTTTATCTGTTCCCATTCCAGATATGACTGCCAAAACAATTTACACCTTTGGCAATAGTATATATCTCCTGAGTTCCTCGGGTAGTTGGGGTCAAGCGCAAGTGGAGGCTCAAAGCTTTCAAGGTAATCTTGTCACAATTAATGATGCCAAAGAACAAACTTTCTTAGCAGGTTTATTTGCCATTAAAGAACCGTGGATTGGTCTTTCTGATGCAGGTAAAGAAGGGACATTTACCTGGTTTGGGGAACAAAGTGCTTATCAAAATTGGCTACCAAATTTACCAAGTGCTGACCATATTCGGGACTTCGCTTATTTGACAAATACTGGCTGGAATCATGATGTTCAACATGCTAATCGCCAGGGCATTATTGAAATTAAAAACCCCACTAAGCCAATTTTAGTGATTGAAGATTTAAGTATTGTTGAAGCTAGCAATGGCACGAAAGAAGCTGTTTTTATTGTGCGGCGCTATGGTAACAGCAGTGGTACTGCAACTGTGAAATACAGTACGTCTAATAATACAGCGATCGCAAACAGTGAATACAAAGCTACTAGTGGAACGCTGACCTTTGCCCCAGGTCAGAGCGTACAGACAATTAGTGTAACTATCCTCAAGGATGCTGACACAATTACACAAGAAAGCTTTTTTGTCAATCTGAGTGCGCCTACCAATGCTATTTTAGGAGACAATCAAGCGATCGCCACTATTTATGAATCGAGCGACGCTGCTATTTTTGGTGGTAAGACCTATTTGTTATCAAAAGCGGGTAGTTGGGGTCAAGCGCAAGTACAAGCCCAAAGTTTTGGTAGTAGTCTCGTTACTATTAATGATGCCGCAGAACAAACTTTTTTGGCTGGAAAGTATGCTAGTCAAACTCCCTGGATTGGTCTTTCGGATGCTGCTAAAGAAGGAACATTTACCTGGTTTGGCGAACAAAGTGCTTATCAAAATTGGCTACCTAATTTGCCAAGTGCTGACCATATTCGGGATTTCGTTTATTTGACAAGCGCTGGCTGGAACCATGATGTTCAACATGCTAACCGCAAAGGTATTATTGAGATTGCTAATACTGTTAATTTAGTTGGCAGTACAGGTAATGATTTCCTTTATGGCAGTGAAGGCAATGATACTATTGATGGTGGCGCTGGGAACGATCAGCTAATTGGTAAAGCTGGGAACGATCGCCTAATTGGTAACGCTGGTAATGATAACCTCATTGGTAATAGTGGTGATGATATCCTGATTGGCGGTACTGGCAACGATACCCTCGCTGGTGGTAGTGGTGCAGATACGTTTACTTTCAATTCTCGCAGTGAAGGTATTGACAGAATTACCGATTTCAGCGTTGTTGATGATGCGATCGCTGTTTCTGCTGTGGGTTTTGGTGGTGGGTTAATTATTGGTACAATAGCCGCTACACAGTTTGTTATTGGCACAGCCGCCACCACTACTAGCCATCGATTTATTTATAACAATACCAATGGCGCACTTTTCTTTGACCAAGATGGTTTGGGAGGAGTAGCACAAGTTCGCATAGCTACTCTCAATACTGGGTTAGCGATGACTCATGCTAATATCTTGGTAATTTAGCAATTCTGTAGCAATCATATTTGATGTTTGTTGATACCTATTTAAATAGGGTTTGCGGTACATCAATATATTCTAGAGGGCATGGCATTGCCCATTGGTGTCAACTTAACGTGAACCCTATAGCCCGACTAGGAATGAATTCCTAGTCTCATAGCAAAAGTCATCTGAAGATGACTAAAAATTCTCACAAATCCCTAGTCTACTTCAGTAGACTTGAACTATTAGCCTTGGAATTCATTCCAAGGCGGGTGACAAAGCTATTCGAGAGGCTATTTATAGCTTACAGCTATTTTCAGGTAAATAGACCACGCTGTAGGGGCACGGCATCAGTAAAATTATTGTATGTATCAAAAGATTATCGGTGCCGTGCCCCTACTATAGATGTGGTTCAAATAGGTGAAAACTGCTGTAAGTTGACACCAATGTGCAATACTGTGCCCCTACAAAAATCTTCTCTGGTAAACAACTAACGTGTATATTTCAAACTTTCAACTTTGCCTAAAAACTTGTCTGTAAAAATGCTCATGACAGTCCGCTTGCGCAGGTTAATATTGGCATTTAAAGACATACCTGATTGCAAAGGCACTTCTGTACCGTTCACATTCAATGATTGTTTATCTAAACGAATTTCGGCAGAGAAACGATAATAAGGATGGGTTTGATCGGGGGGTAAAGCATCGGAACCAATCCTGACTAATTGCCCTTTAATATCACTAAATTCGGTGTAAGGGAAGGAGTCAATTCTCACATCAACAGGCATTCCGGCTTTGACAAAACCGATATCATTATTGGTGATATAAACTTGGGCGACTAGATTGTCTGGCGGGACAATTTTTAAAATGGTTTCGCTGCTGTTATAAACATATCCAGAACTACGGGGTTTTAAATCAAAAACAATCCCATCATCGGCGGCGCGCAGTTCTTGATATTTCATGTTTAACTGAAGTTCGCTGAGTTCGCTGTTAATTTCTTGGACTTTTTTCTGATTTTCAATGATTACTTTGGTAAGTTGACTATCTATATCAGCGATGCGTTTTTCGTTGTCGGCGATTCTGCTGAGTAAATCTTCTTTGGAAAGGGCGATCGCATTTTCGAGTTTCTTTTGTCCTTGAGCGATCGCTAATTTTAACCGTTCTTGTTCTTGTACAAGGCGATTGACTTCGGCTTGGCTAGCATCTGCGGCTTGGCGTTTTTCTAGATAAGGTAAACGGGCAAATGCGCCTTTTTCGACTAAACTTTCCAGGTTATGGGCAATTTCTGAATTAGTTCTCAGGCTACCTCTCGCGTTAATCAGTTGGACTTGAATTTGATTTAACTGACGAGTTAACTGTTCTCGATCCAAGCGTACCGACTCAATCCGCGTCTCTCTTTCTAATTGTCTAGTCAGTAAACGTTGGCGGTAACGGGGGTTTAAATCGCGAATTCCTGAACCTTCGTTTAATTCGGCGCGGAAAAGTTGATTTTCTTGAATTAATGCCGCACGATTTTCTGTTAGCGCTGCTAATTCCGGTAATTCTTTCAATTGCGCCGTACTAGAATTAGCGGTAGGCGATCGCATCTGCGATTGATAAAATTGATTTTCTGCTAACAAACTGGCGCGAACTGCTTCCAGGGATTTTAATTTCGCCTGCGTTGTAGTGCGATCGAAGCTAACTAATAAATCGCCTTTTTTGACTCTTTGTCCTTCTTGAACGTGGATTTTGTCAATGACTCCCCCTACTGGCGCTTGAATGTCTTTGACAAAACCTTTAGGTTCGAGTTTCCCCTGTACGGGAACAGATTCATCAATTTTAGCAGTAGAAGCCCAAACGACAGCAAAAGTACTGACTCCAACTATGCTCCACACAATAGCATGAGACCAAGCGCGAGATTGTTGGAGGATGACAGGCTGATCGAATTCTTCTTTTTTTGCTTCCTTGTCTTTCGGTATCGGTAATCCAGAACCGAAAATACCCGCATCACCTTGTAACATAAGTTGCCATTGACGCTGGGCTTCGGGAAAGCGTTTCCAAACTAAAAATATGCCGCCAATCGCAAACAAACATAAAAAACCGCCCGTAGATAGGAGCATTTCCATATTTACGGGACGATATTCTACAGCTTCGGCATAATTATTATGATAATTGTTATTTTCTGTTAGTAATTGTTGTTTTTGTAAATTTTTTTGCTCTACTTCCTGCGGTTTCTTGGGACTCGTTTCCTGATTAACAGGTGGTGAAAAAGCTAACTCCATGCTTTCTGGTTCGCTAACACAATCACTCATATCAGATTTTGCTGGAGTAGTCTCATTAATCCGAATATCTTGACAGTGCTGAGTAAGTTTTGCTGGAACATCGGAACATTGTGTGCAAGCTAGCAGCAAAGATAAATCTGGCATGGTGGTTTTCTCGATCTAATAGTAGGGAACAGAAGGGACAAGGGAAGGAGGACAAGGGGGACAAGGAGGACAAGGAGGACAGGAGGATAACGGAAGGGGGACTGGTGGGTTAGGGAAAAATGGGTGAAAATGGTATTGAAAATGACGTAAAGGATACGGGGGTTAGGCAGTGAAGGAATCATTTAAAAGCCATGAAGATTTAGCAATATTTAATTTGGCATTTAATACAGCTATGACAATCTTTGAACTGTCAAAAAGGTTTCCTGTAGAAGAAAGATATGCGTTGATAGACCAAATGCGCCGTTCATCACGTTCTGTATGTGCCAATTTAGCAGAAGCTTGGAGAAAACGTAGATATAAAGCTGCGTTCATAGCTAAATTAAATGATTGCGAGGCTGAGGCTAGTGAAACTCAAGTGTGGATAAAGTTTGCCGTCAAATGTGGTTATTTAGAAGTAGAACAAGGACGAGAACTATACAGAACATATAACCAAGTTTTAAGTGGACTAGTACACATGATTAACAATCCCAATAAATGGATCATCCATTTCTAACCTCATTCCTCCTTCCCTTATTCCTTCATAACTGCCATTCTTGTTGAGATATAACAAGGGCGAGAACTATACATAACACATAACCAAGTTTTCAGTAGACTACTACACCTGATTCACAATCGCAATAAATAGATTATCCATTTCTAACCTCCTTGTCCTCCTTGTCCCCCTTGTCCCCCTTGTCCCCTTGTCTCCTCATAATTGCGATTCTTGTTGTTGAAACAGGCAGTAATATCGCCCTCGCATCGTCATCAGTTGAGCGTGTGTTCCTTGCTCCGCAATTACACCCCGATCCATGATGATGATTGTATCGGCGTTTTTTACCGTGTTTAGTCTGTGGGTAATAAATAAAACGGTGCTACCCTGAAAAAATTCCATTAAATTCCGACAGACTTGTTGTTCTGATTCGTAATCTAAAGCACTGGTGGCTTCATCAAGAATCAGTAGTCGGGGATTTTGTAAAACGGTACGCGCGATCGCAATCCGTTGGCGTTGTCCCCCAGAAAGGGCGGAACCTCTTTCTCCAACTATGGTGTTGTAGCCATCCGGTAGTGCCATGATGAAATCATGTGCAGCAGCAGTTTTGGCGGCGGCGATGATTTCTTCGGTAGTTGCTTCTGGTCGAATCAAGGCTATATTATCTTGAATTGTGCCTTCAAACAAAAGGGTATCTTGTAGCACTATACCGATTTGGCGACGCAAGGAGTTTAACTCTACTTTCCTTATATCATAACCATCAATTTGAATTTGTCCGGCGACAGGTTCGTATAATCGGGGTAATAATTTTGTCAAGGTACTTTTCCCGGAACCGCTTTGTCCAACTATACCAACAAAGGTGCCAGGAGGAATTTCTAAATTGATATTGATCAGTTTTAAGCTATCTTCGGGGTGAAAACCAAAGGAAACGCCATTGTATTTAATTGCACCAGCAATTTCTGGGAGTTGAATATTTTGGCGATCGCTGGCTTTGACTTCGGGTTCGGAGTCTAAAATATCACCAAGCCGTTCAATGGATAAGGCGACTTCTTGGAAGCTTTGGGAAAGTTGAATTAACCGCAGTAGGGGACTGGTGACATAACCTGCGATAATCCGGAAGGCGATTAACTGTCCTAAACTCAGTTGATTGGATATGACTAAATGCGCACCTGCCCACAACAAGACAAAGCTGGAAAATTGATTTAAAAATCCGCTAATAGAGTTAGCTGTGCTAGAGGTGAGGACATTTTTAAAGCCGGCGCTGATGTAACGAGTATAGCGATCGCGCCATTGCCAACGAGATTTTAATTCAATATTCTGAGCTTTAACTGTTTGAATGCCGGTGAGTATCTCCACTAAATAAGATTGGGTATCCGCATAGCGTTCGGCTTTTTTGCGTAACTGTTGCTGCACAATCGGTACTACAAAGGTGGTGAGAATGGCAAATAATGGTACAGTCGCTAAAGCCACCAGAGTAAGCATCCAACTGTAAAACAGCATAATACCGATATAAATTACCGAAAATATCGCATCAAGAACTACTGTTAATGCTGTTCCCGTGAGAAATTGGCGAATATTCTCTAATTCGTTAATTCTTCCCGCTAACTCACCCACCCGACGACGTTCAAAATAACTCAGAGGTAGGCGCAGTAAATGTTCAATCACTTCTGAACCTAAGCGGATATCAATACGGTTGGTGGTATCCGCAAATAAATAAATCCGCAAACTCGTCAAAGCCGCCTCAAATACACCAATTACTAACAGGAAAATCCCTAAAATATCGAGAGTGTCGAGGCTTTTTTGAATTAAGACAGTATCGATGATGATTTGGGTAACAATAGGATTTGCCAAGCCAAATATCTGCACAAAAAACGAAGCTACCAGAACTTCAAACAGTACCAGACGAAATTTCAAGATAGAAGGGATAAACCAACGCAGACTGAATTTCTCAGGGCGATCGCTTTCTGTTGTTTCTACCGTTAATACTTGTCCTGATTCTCCCCAAATTTGAGCAAATTCTGCCGGATGATAGCAATTTACCCCTATTTCCGGCGCAGCAACTACAATTTCTCGCTCAGTAATTTTGTACAGCAGCGCGAGATTTTCTTGCCAATAAATGATAGCTGGCGCATTCAAGCGGTTCATCACATGAACTGGAACTTTCACTAAATGGGCTTGCAAACCCATCATTTCTACCACTGCACCAGCTACTTGTAAGGTAATCTGGTTATTGGCTTTTAGTTGATTGGTGACAACTTTGCGAATTAAATCGCGGCGAAAAGTACCCCCCAATATCTGATGCAACATCTGAAAACAGGCTAAGGGGGTATCAATTTTACCTTTCCCTGCTACAAAAATAGTTTGTGCTGGGGCGAGATTTTCCGCTATCGGATCGGGTGGATATTCGGGAGCCGGGGCAATTTTGATACTAGCGATATGTTCTGGCGGATAATTCCAGGGAATCCCCAATAAGCGCACTGGGGTGGAGTTTTGCCAAGTTTGTGGCTTGTCGCTCAAAGGTAAGCGATCGCTCCCCCCAATACCCTCAATGCTACCTGCACTGACTAACCATAAACGCTCCTCATCAAAATCCTGGGAATTTACGGAACCAGGCGGTAAATTAATTACCTGTGTATCTTGCCAAACTTGCCGAGCTAAATCTTTAATATCGGTAGTTGCATCAGCGTGACGCTGGATTTCTTGACTGAGGAGTTCAAAAACTTCGCTAATATGCGATCGCGATCGCACAGATACCGCAAATTCTGGTTCTCGCTCCAGCAAACGCTGAAATTCTCCCGCTTCGAGAGTAATAGCAATTACTTCCGTTGAAGCCATGACAGCTTCGCAACTTTCCCCCCGCACCAAGCCTAACCATCCCACAAACTCTCCTGGTTCGAGAACTGTTAAACTAACTTGCGAGTTAGTCCACCGCTCCTCAGCCAATACCCGCGCTTGTCCTTGATAAATCACCATGACTTGTGCTGGCATTCTATCTTTTACCAGCATCCATTGTCCGGGGCGATATTGCAACAATTGACAGCGATCGGCTACGGTTTTTACGGTATCAAATCCCAGTGTATTAAATGGGGGAGTTGCGCTGAGAAATTCAACAATTTCGGTCTGGGTGATAATTGGCGTCATGCCAAAAGATACTCCACACAATAGTTAGCAGATTCTAGGCGAGTTTTAATTTCTTCTTCGATCCAAGCTTCAAACAGTTCGTTTAGTAGATATTGCTGCGTATTTTCATTGAACTCAATTGGTGTAAATTGCTCTAAGCGAATAATCACATACCAATCCGCTATCAGATGAGGTTTCCAGATTTGACCGGGTTGACTGACAGAAAGAATTTGCTGAATTGTTGGGTGCGGTTGCGATAAGGGAACTGGCCCAATTAATCCCCCGGTTTGAGCTTCCGAGCCTTGAGAATATTGTTGAGCTATAGTTGCAAAAGAATGTTCTCCCTCAACAATCCGAAAATATAACTCTTGGGCTAGACCTTCATCTTGAGTACGAATCATGGAATATGTTACCCGGTCTAAATCTGCTTTACGCTGCAAGAAATAAGACTCCAGTTTGTTACCCCAGATTGCAAGTTGGAATTTTTGGATTAATCGGGGACGAATCGCCAACTCCCTCATAATTGGTGGAGTTACAAGGTTTTTTTGCAACCATGCTTGTTCTTTCTCTGGTGAGGTAAGTTGGTGATATTCCCGAAAATTGGCGATCGCTTCTTGAGATTCTGCTTCAGTACAAGAAAAAGATGCGATCGCTTCGTCTATCACTTTGGCACGTAATACCTGTGGTAACAGTTGATAACGATTTAACAAAGACAGTAATTGTTCTGTCTGGAGATTTTCGTTACCCAGTTGTAATTTTTGTGTCGTCATAATTCCCGACTAGCACGTTCAGCACTCTAAATTTGGGGCAGAAATCTGTATCATCTCTCGCCTGAGAGTATTGAAAGATACCAATAGTTAATGGGTATCTTCTTTCTCTGTGCAAGAAATTTTGATGACATCCGGAACTTTTTCCAAAATTCTTGATGAAATTTTTATCTTGATTGTAGCCACCTTAGCTAAAACTTCACATTATATATCGTTATCAGCGTAATTTTTAACAAGGTTAGATTAACTACACTGAAATTTTATTAAATTTTTAGTAAACTAATACACTTTACATACCGAGAATGTTGTAGTTTCAAAACTAAGTAGAACAGTGGAAATAACTCAAAGTATATAACGTAACTAAAACCTCTTTTCTTCTGCCCTCTGCCTTTTCGTAAAGCTAAATTTTTTTTGGGAAAAATCAATATTTCAGCCATCAATACAGATTAAATTTTTAAGTATAAAATTTTATTTCTACGCAATGTGACAGTTTATCGTCCGGCACAAGGCAAGGAGCGATCGCGCTCAAGTGTCTTTTATCCTGAGGGAAAGCGACGGATGTATTACTGCTTACATCATTTTCCATTTACCCTACGGGTCTGAATTAAATCACTAGCGCTCAAATCTACTCACAGACCTCGAATTATGGAAGTCGCAACAGAAAAACAACCCTCCCATCGGTAACTTTGAAGTTTCCGATCCAAGATTTTCACAATACTCTCACGACCTGAATTGATACCTAATTGACACCTCCTCAGGTTTGCTCTACCAAAAGTTACAGCAGAATTCGTTTTGCTGTGGAGTTCATGCGAACAAATCGTTATGAGGATTTTTGAGATGGCTACATTGACCTTTGAAGAACAAGTTCTCAAACTAACCAATGATATCCGAATTGAGAACGGTCTTTCACCATTCAAAGCCAATAGAGAACTCAACTATGCAGCTGACAAATATGCAGAGTTGATGTCAGCGAAAAATTACTTTAGTCACACAGGCCCCGATGGTTCCACACCTTGGGAAAGAATGAAAGCAGTTGGCTTTCAAGCTCAAACAATGGGAGAAAATATCGCTTTCGGACAACCAACACCCGAAGCAGTCGTCAAAGCCTGGATGGATAGTCCCGGACACCGCGCTAATATCCTCAATCCCAGGTACACTCAACTCGGTGTAGGCGAGGATAAAAGATATTGGGTACAAAACTTTGGTAGTGACGATCTCGATCCCACCACTAACATTCCCAATTCTGGATCTAATTCCGGTACTCCACCCACACCCCCAATCAATACACCCCCAACCAATAATGTATTTGCGAGGGAAATTAGAGGCGGAAACGGTAACGATGTCCTAACTGGTAGTTCTGGTAATGACAGGATTTGGGGCGGTAAAGGTAACGATATCATCAATGGTGGTGGTGGTAACGATCGCCTAATTGGTGGTTTAGGCATAGATAAACTCACTGGTGGTGCAGGATTAGATACCTTCGCTTATAAAAGCTTAGGAGAAAAAGGCGATACCATCACAGATTTTAACGTCAGTCAAGATAAGATTGACTTGCGCCAAATTATGGCGAGTTCAGCTTACCAAAGCCAAAATAAATTCGCTGATTTCCTCCAATTCCAGCAAGTTGGTAGCGATACCGTTGTCAAATTAGATATGGATGGTAAAACTAAAGCTGGCGGCTTTGATAAATTTGTTGTGTTAGAAAACGTCAACGCCTCTCGCTTAAATGCTAGTAACTTTCTTGTCTAATTAATCCAGTTCTCAATGCTCCTTTGCAGTTAGGGTGGGGTAAACCCACCCCCTTCTTAAAATTAGACTCAAGTTTGTTTTCTTTCCCTATTAATGTTCCTGCGGCGAATTTGAGATTTTAAATTCTGGTATAAACTCAAAATCTCAAATTAATTCATGAATTTTGTTCCCTATTAATGTTCGTGCGGTTTTCACTGCGATATTGTATCTGTCGCGGCTCAATATATTCTAGAGGGCATGGCATTGCCATGCCCCTACAATCTGTCCCATTCTTTTTTTCAATTAACTGGCTCCCATGCTCTGCGTGGGAGCGATTATCTGTGGGCTGCCGCCTCAATTTATCAGCTTTCGAGGCAGAGCCTCGCAATATGCATTTCCAGCCAGAGGCTGGAAACGAGATAGAGAAAGGTTTTTAGCTTAAGTTGATACAGGTGGGTAATGCCATGCCCCTACGATCTGTCCCATTCTTTTGTTTAATTAATATGAGGAATTTAATCCTGATTTTAAGACTAAATTCCTCTCTGCGAGACGCTGCGCGAACAATACAAACCTTTAATTATTGCCGCACTTTTGGCTAATTATAGGCAGTTACCGGACGTTGTTTCGGTTCGGGAATTGGTCGCTTTAATCTTTGGGCAATTTCGACCCATTCCTTCATGATGACTTCTACATATTGCAGTGCTTCTTGATAGGTTTCTCCATCAGCAATGCAACCGGGTAAGTCTGGAACTTCGGCTATAAATGCTTGGTCTTCTTCGCTCCAGTAAAGAATTATTTCATACCGAAATTTCATGTTTAATTCCTATCTGGTACTTAAGAATGACTGAGCGCACAAGTTTCACTTGATAGGCTTTAGCTTTTCCGTTTTTGTGTTGGAGATTTAATATTTCTGCAATACCTTTTTTGGTAAGAATATAATGTCCGCCACGAATTTGCTCATCAAAGCCTAGTCTGTTTAACAGTTGCCAAAGTTGAGCGAAAGGAATTGCTGTATCAGCAGTCCCCGCTAGGATTTTTGCTAAGATCGGGTCTGGTTGACTCACTGGTTTGACAATCTTTTCCTGATTCTATAGTCTCTTATTTATTTAAGACTGTTTTGATGTTTATAGCATGTCTTAGTTGAAAATGGGGTATTGGGCAAGGGGCATGGGGCATTGGGCATGGGGTATTAATTTTTATCTCCATTAATCTGTGGTTTCTTGTTGTCTTATATTCTGAGTTTTGTCAGAGTTTTATTGGCTACCAAAAACAATTTTTTACTGAAAATTTGGGTATAGAGTCGCCGTCCTTCGCTTGACAGCTTTTTGGTACAATAGTAGGAACAGGCAGGGCATTGTCTGTTGGGCTAGGTGATGTAAGACGGGCTATGCCTGCTGTTGCTGTTTGAATCCAGAATCCCTGAACTTTCTCTTCAGGGAGTATGTCAATGAATTCTCAGATTACCATCTATAGTATCTTTGGCTACTATAGCAATCTGTTAGACCTATCTCCCTTGTCCTCCTTCCCTTGTCCCCCTTGTCCCCCTTTAATTGCTACACTGTCGGGATAGGTTTGGTTTTAACTTGAGGAGTATTTTTTAAAGCCGCCCAGCTACTAGCAATGGGCATTCGCCAACCTGTACCAAAGGCGCGATCGGTAATTTTTAAGCCGGGAGGTGCTTGGCGGCGTTTAAATTCGGCACGGGCTAGCATTTGAATTATCCGATCTACAATCACTGGATCGTGTCCGGCGCTGACAATTTCGGCGGCGGCTTCGTGTTTGTGAATTAGCCGTTCTAAAATATCATCTAAAATTTCGTAAGGTGGGAGCGAATCTTGATCGACTTGTCCCGGTTTGAGTTCTGCGCTGGGTGCTTTGGTGAGAACATTTTGGGGAATGATTTCGCCCTGACGATTTAACCAATGGCAAATTGAATATACACGGGTTTTGGGAACGTCGGCTATAACTGCTAACCCACCGTTCATGTCACCATATAAGGTACAGTAACCTACCGCCATTTCCGATTTATTACCAGTGGATAACAGAAGATAGCCAAATTTATTGGCGATCGCCATTAATAAGTTACCTCGAATCCGCGATTGCAGATTTTCTTCGGCGATACCAAATTCCGTTCCTGCAAATAACTCTGCTAAGGAGTTATCAAAGGTTTGCATGGGTTCGGCAATGGGTAAAATGGTCGTTTTTATACCTAAGTTTTCCCCCAAAGCTAAGGCATCGCTAATGGAATGCTCGGAACTGTAGGGAGATGGCATCAGTACACCGAAGACATTTTCTTTACCTAGTGCGGCAACTGCGATCGCGGCGACTAAGGATGAGTCAATTCCCCCGCTTAAACCGAGTACAACTTTCGAGAAACCACACTTCCTGGAATAGTCTTTAACGCCTAAAACCAAAGCTTGCCAAATTTCCTCATCTTCTGACTCTTGTATAGGCGCAACTTTCCCTGGCTTAAAATCTCGTTGTTTTTCGTCAAATTCCACCACGAGTAAATCAGTGTCAAAGCCACGGGCGCGGGAGATAATTTCACCTTGACGACTCAAAGCAAAGCTGCAACCGTCAAATATCAAGTCATCATTACCGCCGACTTGGTTAGCATAGATCATCGGTTGCTGAAACCGCACCGCACTATGCTTGAGCATCAATTCTCTAAATTGCTGCTTACCGACACTGTAAGGAGAAGCGGACAAATTCACAATTAAATCTACACCTAAAATTGCTAAATCCGCGATCGGGTTAACTGCATAAGTGCGTTTCCCCCAAAATTCCTCATCATTCCATAAGTCTTCGCAAACAGTCACGCCAATATGCAGATCGTCCAAGGTGAAATAGTTGGCTTGTAAACCTGGTTCAAAATAGCGGATTTCGTCAAAGACATCATAAGTAGGTAACAGCCGCTTGTGGAAAATTTGCTTTACCTGTCCGCCAATTAACAAAGCGATGCTATTAAATAAAGGTTTACCACCTGTAGTATGGACTTTGAGATTTTCGTCTACTGTTCCCACCAAAACAGCTAAATTCGGTGGTAAATCTCGCGCCAATTTTTTCAGGGTAGTACCCATCGCCGCGACAAAACTAGGATTTAACAATAAATCTCTCGGCGGATAACCACACAAAGATAATTCTGGCGTTAATAGTAAGCGCGCACCAGAGGCTACAGCTTTTTGTGCAGCTTGGAGAATTTGCTGCGCATTTGCGGTTAAATCACCAATTTTTGGATTGAGTTGAGCGATCGCTATTTTCATATTTTTTATTGGGCATTGGGCATTGGGCATTGGGCAATAGTCATTTGTCATTTTTATATTGACTTTGGACTATTGACTCTTGACTTTGGACTATTGACTATTGACTCTTGACTCTTGACTTTTTAATTAAATAAATACCAAAGGCTTATCTTTAAATGGCGCAAAAGCTTCGGCGTCAAACTTATATAAACTAGCGGGACGACCTGCACCACGTGATACTTTAATTCCGGTATCGCATAAAAAACCTAATTTGAGTAGACGAGAACGAAAATTAGAATAATCGGAGAAGTTTTCACCTAAAACTGTGGTGTATAACTGATATAAATCATTTAATGTAAACATTTCTGGTAATACTTCAAACGCCACGGGGCTATACTCCAATTTATTACGCAAACGTCTGTGTCCGTAAGCCAAAATCTGATCGTGATCGAAAGCTAATTGGGGTAATTGTTTAACTGGATACCAAGCTATTCCCGTGACGCCATCAGCAATTAATTCTGCTTCTTCAAACCGCACCAGGGCAAAATAACTTACCGATAGATAGCGCACATTGTAACTATCGTTAGCTTCTCTGGGGTCGCGCTGGGGGCCGCCAAAGGTATATAACTGTTCTAAATAGAGATTATTCACTCTAATTTTTTCAGCCATAATCCTATAGGCTGCATCTTCTAAAGATTCTCCTTGACGCACCAAGGTACCAGGAAGACTCCAAGAATTTAAAAATGGCTCTTGCTGACGCATAATCAACAGCACGAGCAGTCGATTTTGGGCAGTATCTACAGAAAAAATTACATTATCAACGCCAACCTTGAAATCAGCCAAAGGTTGTTGATTTACCGGAGTTGGAAACTTTTTGTGGTTTCGTCCTGGCATTTGTACAAATGCTCTCGATTAATATAGGCGACTACAGGGGGGGTGAGGGCATGGGAATCTCCATGTTCGCGGTAAGCTGTGGAAGAAATATCTAGTCCAGTTAAGCTGGCGATCGCAATTTTCCCGCCTAGCTTTTGCACTCCCTCTAAACTAGACTCATCTATCGCATATCCCGGTCGCGGCACTACTAATAATTGCACTTGCCGCAACAAATCTTCAACTTGATACCAACGGGGTAGTTGATTTAGCAAGTCAGAACCAATTACCAAGGTATAGTCGGTATCTTCTCCCCAACGAACTTTAGCTTTTTCCAAAGTTTCTAGGGTGCGATAGCTACTTAACTCTTGTTCCAAACCAATATTGTGGCGTGATGTGGAAATATCCGCAATCAACAAGCGCAACATCGCCGCCCGATGCAATAATGCGGTTTGATGGGATTTAAACGGATTATCCGCCGCCCAAACCGCCACGCGATCGTAACGTTCCGATAACCAACTCAAAATCGCCTGATGTCCCGCAGTTGGCGGATCGGCACTAGTTCCAAACAAAGCAATTCTCTGCATCTTATCTCTGTGCCCTCTGCGCCTCTGTGGTTTGTTTCCTCGTCTTCTGTGTCAACTCCTGCAACTCGGCAGAAATTTCCACATTCACTGATACAGGATGCTTTAATTGCCTTGTTTCCTCTGGTAAACTGGCAACCGATGCTGCAGTTCGCTGGCGAATTCTTTCTATAGATTCAATTGGTTGCAGTTGCTTCCCAGCTTTCATTACCAATTGCAGCAGCGCTTCTTCCCCCGCAGGATTTTCCGAAGCTAATCCTAATCTATCAAGTTGAATTTTCCCTCCAGCGAAGGAGCGAAATATTTGCTTGCGTCCGGGATAGGTAGCTTTGTCACGAGATTCTTTCATGACTGGGATACCATCAATTTCTACAAGTTTGTAAACACCATTCACAGGCGCACCCGTAACTAGCTTTGTACCCAAGCCATAACCATCAATTTGCGCACCTTCGGCTTGTAAGCGAGCAATTTCCCACTCGTCCAAGTCGCCGCTAGCAAAAATTGTCACATCCGGCAGGAGCGATCGCACTGCTTTGGACAAACTCACCAAATCTCCCGAATCTAACCTGACTCCCGTCAAATGCATCTCTTTGGAATTTACTTTTGCTGCTAATTGTTCTGCCGCCGCGATAGTATCGTAAGTATCAATTAACAATGGCGCACCTGGAAAATACCGATGAAAGGCTGTAAAGGCTTGTTCTTCAGTTCCTGCCATTGCTGACAGTGCCATCACCAAGGCGTGAGCCATCGTACCACTTGGTTGCTGATCGAGTTGTAGCGCCGCTAACACATTAGAAGTCGCATCCAATCCGCCAGCTAAAGCCGCCCGCGCCGCCCACAATGAGCCTTGGGGGCTAAATGCGCGTCTGGTACCAAATTCTAAAAGTGTTGCTTGTTTTCCCGCTACATCCCTGAGTCTAGCGGCTCTGGTGGCAATTAAAGTTTGATAATTAATCGTATTTAATAGATAGGTTTCTACTAATTGGGCTTGCCAAAGGGGGGCTTCAATCCGCAATATCGGCTGATTAGCAAAGATAGCTGTTCCTTCCGGTACCGCCCAAACATCGCCAGTAAAACAGCCATCAGCTAACAACGCCCAAAAGCGATCGCTCGCATGAGCAAAAATCCCCGTTCTTTGCAAAGCCGCAATCTGAGATTCGCTAAAACGCAATTTTTGCAAATATTCCAATGCTTGGGCTAACCCCATCGCAATTAAATAGCCAAACCCCTCTGGTAACCGCCGCACAAATAACTCAAAGCTGGCTGGTTTGTGTTCTACGCCTTCACCTACATAACAAGCCGCCATTGTTAGTTGATAAAGATCAGTCAGCAGGCTGTAATCAACCGCAGCTACATTGAGTTCTGGCTGTTGTTGACTGTTTGTATATCTTTCCAAGTCCGGGAAAGTCGTCATGCCGGAGCGTCCTTAAAAGAATGCTTGTTACATTTATGGTAGATTTTACCATAAATCTTGTCAAGCCTTAGAGCATGTCTTCAATTTATCTACACAAAACCGAAGCTTTAGCCGCTAATTAATTTAATTTTCGCCATTAAATTCATATTTATTAATAGTTTTTGCGCAATATATCGAAAGTTATCTGTTGGAAGTATAATGAAATGTAAAGACAGCAGTTCGCCAAAAAGTAGCAGCATCTTGTTCTTTCAAGGCTGAGACAAAAAGCTGATTTACAATTAGAATTAATTACATGAGTAGCAACAGCAAATAAACTAAAGTATTGCAAACATATCTGAAAAATAATTGCAGAGATTGTTGATATATTGAGAATTTAAGCAAAGGCAGAATATCAGAATTAAAGTATAGACATAACCAAAGAAAGCGACTCAGAAAACAGGAGTCTCACATTATGTCTATTACTAGAATCATTGCTAGCATTACTCAGTTTATTTCTGAAGCCGCAATGCGGATATTTGGCCCTAATGATGACGCATATCCTGAAATTGGTGTTCAACCATTTACAGGCGATCCTTATAAGAAAGGCATGGCAGACTATTGGTAACGAGATTAGCCTGAGATGACAATTTTACTATTAATAAACTAAAGGCGTGAGGTTCTGACCCACGCCTGTTTATTTGAGGATACAAATATTAAGTATGGTAAAACTTAAAAATCAAAATCCTCTGTTTGCATTTTGCTGCAGTTTAATCTGAGCTTAACAAAAATCAATGTTAATTTAAGTAGAGCAACTCGATCGTCAAAGAGCGATCGCTATTTCATAATCAGAGCTTATGGCTGAGTAGATTTTTCTAATAGCGCTTTTTGTTGTAACCAATCCTTACCTAGCTGGATGCTAATATCAGAGGCGATATTGCCGGTGCTTTCCACGCGAACTTCGCCAAATCCTAACAAATCGCGAATTGAAGCGGCGCTATTACCATCACCTTGTTGAGCCACAATATTACTAACATCCAGAGGTTCAGTCCAAGGCTTTGTAACATAGACATTGCGATATCCCGCCTTTTCCAAAGTTCTAATTAAAGGACGCAAAGTATTGTAATCGCCACCCGTACTATCTTGAATCGCTACCCGTAAAGAACCAGGTTCAGTTGTTTCCTGTTCTTGCGCTTGTTGTGACTCTACACCAAAGTGTTGCGCCATTAATTTAGCAATACCCTGTTTACTTGGTAACCAATAGCTAGCATCATATTCATTTTTCTCGCTAAAGCGACCGGGTACCATGAGCATCTGCATATTAGAGCGATTAGTGCGGACACCAAAACCTACTAATGCCACTAATTCCTCAACATTTAAATTAGTATCAATATGTTCTTTAACTACATCAAGTACTTTTGGTAATTGAGCTACCGTTGATGGGTTAAGTGACTGTTCCATCAAAGCGCGCAGCACCATTTGTTGGCGCTGAATTCGCCCAATATCACCTAATTCATCACGGCGGTACCTTAATAATTGGAGTGTCTGATCGCCATTAAGATGTTGTTTGCCTGCTTTTAGATTGATATATAAATGCTGAGATTCATCTTGATATTTCATATCTTTGGGGACGAAGACTGTCACACCACCCAAAGCATCAATTAATTTAGCTACGCCTAAAACATTAATCCGAATATAGCGATCGATCGCTACCCCATTTAAGAGATTGCTGATGGTTTTAGCTGTTAAAGCTGGCCCACCGTCAATATTGGCATGATTAATTTTTTTCACGCCATGTCCTTCTATTTCTGTGCGGGTATCGCGAGGAATAGAAAGCATAGTCACTTTTTTCGTCTCTGGATCGAATTTGATCAAGAGCATGACATCAGCTAACCCATCAAAGGAGTTTACCTGGGGGTGATAGCCTAAATTTTTGGTTTCTTCGGGAGCATTTTGGATATCTGGTGGTAGTACGCTCATCCCCATGACTAAGATATTCACCGGACGAGTTAATTGGGTAAATTTCAACCCACTTCCAGAAATGCGATCGCCATCGAAGACAGCTTCTTCTTGGGGGCTAAGTTGGGCTTGTTGTAAAGGCGTACTCGTCAAAGAAACGGCCAACAGCGCCCCGGCTGTGGCTGAAACCATTGCAATTCCGCTCATCCCTACCCAAAACCACAACCAACGCCCAGTTTTAGAGTTTGGTATCTTTTTATTGCTGTTTTTCGCAACGTTTCCTGACTGGTTTTCTTCTGCTGAAGTTCTTTGAATGGTCACAGACATCCTCACACTTACTGATCAAATTCGGTACATTGGCAGACTAATAAATATTCAGACAAATCAAACCATATTAGCTAATTCTTAATTATTAGTGCTAACTTGTTGATTGCTGTGTTAACCACAACACTTATAGCAGTCTTTTTTATTTTTTTCGACAAATTATGATGATGTGTTATTGCAGTATGACAACAATAAAGGAATTTGACCAGATCCTTAATGATATAATCTTTAATTTGCGAAAAAATTAAGTAAAACTACTGACCTAATTATTACTTAAAAATTTAAGCTCAATATTTGCCCAAGGCTCGTTCAGCTAAACGGCTAAACCCCGGTAATTTGTGAGACTTTCTCTGAATGACGCGCAACATCAACCACAGACTCACCAAAAAATAACCGGAAGTCACAAAGCTATTGAGGATTAATAAGCGCAAGCCCAAAAATTCTGAAGTTTCAGCCCCGGTTGCTAATAAGAGGTATGCCACAAACCAGGTAAATGCCAAAGTAATAGACAGCCGACTAGTGGCTATTTGTTCCCGGTTTCCCTGACGCCTGTAAAGAGTCCACAGGGATGGAAAAACGCCAACCACGGGAATTAAATACATAAGTAGCTGGGTTTTTGGGATAGTAGAGTCGAAATCGGGCATGGGGCATGGGGCACTTGTACTGAGCGAAGTCGAAGTATTGGGAATTGGGAATTTATCGTTCATATTTTCTTCTTGTCTCCCTTGTCCCCCTTGTCTCCCTTGTCCCCCTTGTCTCCCTTGTCCCCCTTCCCTTTGTCCCTCCGAAGTTCTGATCGGAGGTTTCCTCCGATCAGACTTCTCTCCTTGTCCCCAATCCTCAGAATCAGATGCAGGCAAATTATTATTTTTATTTGGTTGAAAATTTTCCATGTGGTTGATTCTAATCCTAAACTAGGAGGATGAATAATAATGATGTAGTTAGAGATAATAAGCTATAAAGAAAGATTTTATTTAGTTCTATCCTGTAATCGGCTAAAGATGCAGACACGCAAGCTACTAGACTGGTGGGACACGCTAACACCCATAGCGCGGATCGGAGCGATCGCGTTATTCATTCCGTTGGTAGTGTTAAATGGTTGGGCTATTTCCTCAATTTTTAATTATTTCCACTCCTTAATAGTTATTTTAGTCGGAGCCTCGGTATTAGCATTTCTGCTCAATTATCCCGTTAGCTGGATGGAGCATCATGGGTTGAGGCGAGAGCCGGTTGCTATCTTAGTGTTTCTTTTGGCTTTATCAATTTTATTAGCCTTGGGTGTAACTCTGTTTCCCCTAGCCCTCACCCAAGCGCAGCAACTAGTGGCACGCATCCCGGAGTTAATCGACTCTGGACGTTCCCAGTTAATGATGTTAAACGAAAAAGCAGAGGTTTTCGGCTTACCAATCAATCTTGATGCCCTAGTCGCGCAAATTAACGATCGCGTCAAGGGACAATTGCAAGCGATCGCCGGCAAAGTTCTCAATCTAGCGGTAGTCACAGTCACTAGCTTGCTAGATTTTGTCTTGACGATGATTTTGACTTTCTATCTATTACAACATGGCGGCGAACTCTGGCAAAGTTTGGTAGAATGGCTACCCACAAAAGTGCGCGAACCTTTCTCCCAAACAGTACGCCTCAGCTTTCAAAATTTCTTTATCACCCAGCTAATTTTATCTACCTGCATGGCATCAGCCCTAATTCCCACATTTTTGTGGCTAAAAGTGCCATTTGGTCTATTATTTGGCTTAACCATTGGTATCATGGCTCTCGTGCCCTTTGGGGGTTCTGTAGGCATCGCCTTAACTACCTTATTAGTGTCGCTGCAAGATTTCTGGATGGGCGCAAGAGTTTTAATGGCCGCAGTTATCGTTCAGCAAATTCTCGAAAATTTAATCGCCCCCCGGATTTTAGGGAGCTTTACAGGTTTAAACCCAGCTTTGGTAGTAATTTCTGTACTCACAGGGGCGAGAATTGGCGGACTTCTCGGTGTAATTGTGGCAGTACCCACGGCTGTAGTGATTAAAACCGCTATCAGTGTTATCCGTCCAAAATCACTGAGCAGCGATCCTCATGAGTATGCCAATTCTGGGGAAATTACTACACCCGTTACACCAGAAGTCACCCCAACAGTTGAAGCGAATAATCCCCTGAGCGTATCAGAAGCTACATTACCCTAAGCTGGGCAGGGGGGCAGGGAGCAGGGAGCAGGGGGGACAAGGAGGACAAGGAGGACAAGGAGGACAAGGGAGACAAGGAAGACATTGTACAGACAAGGGTTATCGCGTCTCTTGCCCAATGCCCAATGCCCAATGCCCAATGCCCCATGCCCCATGCCCAAATCCTACTGCGGTTCCATAATGGAACCCATAAATAAAACGCTACCTGTTTGATTATCCCGAATAGCGCAAAAGAAGGGACGGTCAACAATCATTTTGAATGGTTCTGGTTTTTGTACGGCAGATGTTGCCACAATGGAGACTGAAGTTGATGCGGCGGCTTCAGTTCCTTCTTCATTCACTTCTACAAAGGTTTTATGCTTTACCTGGCTAATGGTGAGGTTTTTACCGATGCCTGAGAAATTGGCTTTGTTGCTAAAAGCCTCGCCCATCCCTAAAGCTTTCAGTGCATCGTTGAGGGTAACTTCATAGTCGGTTTTAAACCGGGGTAAGCGAATCGAGCCTTCCCGCTTGCGAAACTGAGTCATCCATTGTTCCCAGTTCTCAGCATTTAGGGTTTGATAAAAAGATTTGAGGCTGGAATTTTGTTTAGGTAAAAAGATATATAGGCTGAATTTACCGTCTTTACCATAAGGTAAACTTACTGCCTGAAATTGGGCGTTTTCTTGATATCTATAGTCGCCATCTTGCGACATCATCGGGTGATTTTTTTGTTGACCAGATGCTAGGTTAAATGGCAATGTAGCAGTCTGACTTTTATCAAATTCATTGCTCCATTTACCTTTAAAATATATCGCATTAATCAGAAACAACATCTGATTTGGATCGATATTATCAACTATTTTGTTGATTTTACCTTGGGTATTATCTTTAACCCAATTATTGATAATATTTGGTGCTGATGCATCTTGAAAATCTAGGTTAGTTACCTGGGCTTTATAGTAATCCTTGTTTTTCTGGATAAAGTCTGATTGAAATTTAGCATTTTTATTCGCCCATAGCGAGTTAGCAATATTCAATCTGACATCGCTATTAGGATTTTCTAATAGCTGTTTTAAGTCTGAGTAAGCTGAATTAATTTCTGCTAAATTCATTCCCTGTAATTCCAGGGTTTTCGCCATTGCTTGTTGGGTAGATCCACTAGCTCCGTTATAAGTCATGGCTAGAGCGATCGCCACACTTGAAGGAGAAAGAAAAATGTTCTTGTCGCTACTTTCATTTTTCAGAACTTCTGAAAATAATTTAAAGCCAAATTTATTATTAGCTTTGACTAATTTTGTATCAGGATTTGCTGTTTTTTTTGGCAGAACAGATTCGGAATTAGGTGCAGGAGATTGAGCCAAGGCACTCTTATCGCCATTAACCTGAGAACAGCCCAATACACCCAAAAGGACAACACTAGCCGCCGTTAACACGTAACGTCTTCCTAATCTCACCCCGTAACGTCGTTGTAAGAAAGTCTCTTTCATACCACTAAATTTCTGCCGATTCATTCTGCCACCTCACTCGCCATATATTTATTTAGTCGTCTTTCAAGTAGGACGCTCGTGACCTATTAATTGTTAACTATGGCATTTGAGCAGCAGCAGAATTTGGCGGTTACAGTTTTGGTAACAGTCAATAATTTTCAGAATTGTAGAAAAGTTATTTCAGTTACTATTTGGTCATTTGTCAGAGACGCGATTAATCGCGTCTGTACAATTGCCATTTGTCATTTGTCATTTGTCATTTGTCATTTGTCCTCCTTGTCCCCCTTGTCCCCCTTGTCCCCCTTGTCTCCCCTACCCCCTGCCCCTCTGCCTACTTCTTAGGTACAGTCCACCAAGCTAACCCATAGGCTTGATTGGGTTCGTTAACTTGTTGGCGCATCTGGACGCGAATTTTGTAATTTCCATCAGCAGGAATCGGGCAGAAAATGTGTTCTACGCTATCAATTTGGCTGATAGATGAGCAGACTGTACCACCATCTGTATTTTGGGCATCAGCTTTGACTAAATACAGGTCAAGATTATTTAAACCGCGATCGCGAAAATTATCGCCAATATCATAAAGGTCATTTTTATTGCGATCGTTGAGTTCTACCAACCTATCCCAAGTCAAAGTCATTGCCACAAAACTCCCTTTTTTTAAGGGTTGTGCTAGCACATATTCTACAGGGGCAAGCGTATTTACTGTGTGGTAATCCCAACCCATCGCAGGTACGGGATTTGTCGGCAGCCATTGACCTGCGCTAAATTGTTGATAAGCTCTAAATGCATTTAAATGACCTGTTCCCATTTGCGCATCTAAGGGAATTTTGTCATCTAAATAGGCATCAGAAGCTAGCCAGTCTTGATTTTGTTTATCAATTATTGTCCTAGTCATTCCTAGCCGCAAGCCATCGCCGCTATCTTTAACTTTTTCTGCGGAATTAAGTAATACAGCTTTCATCACTTGATGATTGCGAGAATTGACACTCCAATTAGGTTGTTTTGTCCGCAACTGGCGATCGCCAAATTCCTGCAACAACGCCACCGTGGCTGTAAGGTGGGGTGCAGCAAAGCTTGTACCCGTGACTTTATTGACTTTGCCATCAGGATTGAGCATGACAATATTACTACCAGGTGCCACTAAACCGATAGCCCGCCGCCCGCCAATATTAAATTCCTTCCCCGCCAATCTACCGCTAACCCCTTGGTAAGCACCCGCCAGGTTAGAAACATCTACTTTATTAAAAATCCCTTCGCGGCGGGATGAAAAAGCCACGTTGATTGCATTAAAATTATCTGTAGGAATAGGAATACCGCCTTTACCTTGGTTGCCCGCGATCGCATATACAACATCATGCACGCGAGTTGACCAGTCAATACACAAAGTCAGTAAAGCATTGCCATCTAAAATAGCTTCTGGGCGCGGATCGCGGTTGAGAGGTTCGCCAAAGCTAAAATTTATGGCGCGAACATCACCACCATTTTGTAAAGCAATATGTTGTGCCGATAAACATTCTTCTGGTTGACCCATATTTTTAGTCGAGCCAACAGCCGAAGAATACAGTTTTGCTTCTGGCGCTACCCCCGGCCAAGCTTTGTCTTGACTGACCATCACACCAGCAACATTATAAGCATGAGGGTCAACACCACTATTTGATTTAGCGGGGCCATTGCGTAAAAAAACCGCAGCTAGGGATACAGCACGATTTTTCGATACTGCTTTATCCCAACCAAACATTCCCGGACGACCGATTTCCACTTGACCAATAGAAATTTTTCGACCGCGTAAATTATAAGGAGGTTGATGCAGCCTGAGAGCATCAATACCATTAGTTCCCAAAGAAGTTTGTAAAGCTGAAGCCAGTACTGGCGCACTCAAGCAAGCAGCACCCAGTCCCCAAAATAGCCAAGTTAGTTTTTTAGTCATTTGTCAATAGTCAATAGTCAATAGTCAATAGTCAATAGTCAGTTGTTAGAGACGCGATTAATCGCGTCTGTACAATAGTCATTTGTCCTCCTTGTCCTCCTTGTCCTCCTTGTCCCCCTGCCCCCTGCTCCCTTGCCCCCTGCCCCTACCCCTACCCATAAACCTGGGATCAAATTTATGAGCGATCGCTAAATATTTTGTTACAATGCTTACAGACGAGGATGCTTCAAAACCCACTAGCCATGACCCAAAACCTATCTCAAAAGCCCATTGTTATCTCTCCATCTATCCTATCAGCCGATTTTAGTCGTCTGGGAGACGAAATTCGTGCGGTAGACGCAGCTGGAGCAGATTGGATTCACGTTGATGTAATGGACGGTCGTTTTGTACCTAATATTACGATAGGCCCTCTAGTGGTGGAGGCGATTCGTCCGGTGACCACAAAGCCATTAGATGTCCACTTAATGATTGTGGAGCCAGAAAAGTATGTAGAGGGTTTCGCTAAAGCAGGTGCTGATATTATCTCCGTACATGCTGAACATAATGCTTCACCCCACTTACACCGCACTCTTGGACAAATCAAAGAACTCGGTAAAAAAGCAGGCGTTGTACTCAATCCTTCCACACCTTTGGAATTTATTGAGTATGTATTGGAACTCTGCGATTTAATCCTAATTATGAGCGTCAACCCTGGTTTTGGCGGTCAAAGTTTTATTCCCGGCGTCGTACCCAAAATTCGTCAGCTGCGTCAAATGTGTGACGAACGCGGACTCGATCCTTGGATTGAAGTAGACGGTGGACTCAAAGCTAATAATACTTGGCAAGTTTTAGAAGCTGGCGCTAATGCAATAGTCGCTGGTTCAGCTGTATTTAACGCTCCAGATTATGCTGAAGCAATTACAGCTATTCGTAACAGCAAGCGTCCATCTCCAGAATTAGCTAAAGTTTAATTCTGTGGGAATTAAACTGAGTTGAACTAGACCATAAAAATACTGATAGGGTAGCGCATAATCATGCCTACCCTATTTTTTAAACTCAGCCAATTCCTATCAAAGTCCTATTTGATTTTTGAATAAATTAAAAATCAAACTGAATTCCTAAATCATCTCCCAATTCTTGCCCAATTAGTTGCTTTCCAGAAGCTAAAAAATAAAGCTGCTGAAACTAAAGCTCCCAAATTCCATTTAACAGAATTCTTGAGTAAATTTAGACGTTGAGAAGATTGAGTCCTTTCAGCTTGAGTCTTAATTTGAGCTTTCGCTTTAGAAACATCTGACAAAATTTGAGTTTTTACTTCCTGAGGACTTTTACCATCTAATGAACGTCCTTGTGACTTTAAAAACTCATTTATTTGTTCTGGTGTCGCTTGATTTAGTTGCTGTTCTACCTGTGCTGCTTGGGTTAATTGCTGTTGGGATGCAGTGGTAATTTGCGCTGCACTTTGTTTACTCAGCCGAACTGTGTTACCAATTCCCAAGGGTATAAATAAGAGGAATATTACTGCTAATAATAAAGTTAACCAAGAGAACAGTTTCAGACTGAGAAATTCCCATTTGCTGCGGGAATACATTTCTCCATAAAATATCAGCGCGAAACCAATTAAAGGTACGGGTACTCGTTCAACTAACGATCCGAAAGTTTGAAATTCCCAAGCAGGATTCATAAAATTCGGTGGAAACAACATCTCAACAACATCGAACAAGGCTAATAAGAGTAAGCCGTAACCTAGCATTCGCAAAATTTTGGTTGAGCCTGTTTGGCTAAAAGCAAACTCCTGTAACTCTTGTACTAAAGCGGGAATGAATTTATCACTACTTGATTTTGTCATGTTCCTAATGTAGTAAAAAATAAAACTCTGAAAAGAGGAAAAACTCAGGTTTTTTAAGCAGGTTTTGCCGATATTAATTTCAATAACACATTTGCGTCAAAAAAATTAGCAAGAGACCTTTTTATTAGTAACCATTGAATAGTTCTTACCTCTTGATGTTCCTAGCTGTAGCTAGGAGGAAAAGCATTATTGTCTGTCTGAGAGTTTGAAGCTATGCATAGGTGGTCTTTACACAACGCAACATTCCGAGATTCGCGTTGAGACTGTTCTGGTTTTGGCTTAGTAACTGGCTTTGTCAAAAAAATCTTCACTAAAACGAAGAGGACACTACCTAAAGTTAGAGCCAAAAACATAATTCGCAGTTGTTTCCACAGAGCCATCACCTTTAAAACTCCGCAACATCATAAAGTTAGTTCATCCCTACTCCAAGAGCAGGAACAGGTAGTATGACACCAAAATCAGCACTGCGATCGCCCTAGCGTAAAAAGCCCTAGAGTAAAAAGTATAAAAGCTAATGACAGTCTTTACTCATCAATAAAAGTTTTAACGCTTTCAAGCCCTGATACTATAATTCTGTTTCTTGAGGATACAGCCATTGATAACACTTAGTGAAGTACTTCATCTTTGTTTTATCTTGGTTGTGGTAATTATTGTAAGTATGTATGCTAGCTGACCTGTAATTATTCTTACGTAATTCTCTATTTCTCATCAAGAATTTTGCTGAATATTAATACAATCTTTAATTTCATTGGTTTTAATAAATCTATTGGCTATACATCCTCAATCCGCTTGACATAAGAGTTACAACACACAAATAAGAGATTTTACGGAGAAATTTTGATGAATTTTCCATAAATTTTCGATAAATTTAGCTAAAATCTGGAGCGACTAGGAAAATATTGGACAATTTGTATGATTTTATACTTAAAGACTTTTTAAGTAAGTTGGTATAAATAAACCAAACTATATTACGAAACGTTGCAAAAAAAGATGGGCGGGAATATTAAGTACAAAATTCAAAATCTTCTCTTACAGAAATTTTCAGCTAAATAGACCACACTGTAGGGGCACGGCACCAGTAAGATTATTGTATATAGGAGAAGATTGTGGACGCCGTGCCCCTAGTACGATTGTGGTTCAAATGCATGAAAACTGCTGTAAGATTCCGCAATCCATCACAGATATGAACAAATAGATAATGTAAACACAACTATGTATTAATTGTGCTTTTTTGTTGCTGCTTTTGTTTGCGACGCAATGTGATACCCAAAGCACCAGCTGTCAATGTACCAAAAATAGTCATAGGTTCTGGGACAGATTGGGCTGGGGTAACTTTAATAAAAGTAGAATCAATTCCCTGTTTAAAGTCGTAAAAGTTGTCGTAAGGATCGGTATCACGAAGTTGATAAACAACTTTTGGTTTATTTAAAAGGCTAGCATAAAAGTTACTCAGAGTTGATGCATTAGTAACATATAACCAGCCAGTATCCAAACTCTCACTCCGGAAACCTATACCACCTGGATCGCCAGAATCTACATTTCCTAAAGCATCAGTTTGTTTAGTACTCACTTGACCGAAATAACCAAATTCAATGTCATTTAACAGCAGTGCATTTTGAGTATCTGGATCTTTATCCTTTGCACCTGAGTCACCATCAAAAAGAGTGAAACGAACAGCTAGTTCTTTAATTCCTCCCCCAAGTTTGTTGATGATTGATTCTGTAAAATTATTGTCGATACCAATAGTACCAGGATTACCTCGATAGTTTTTTGGGTTACCACGATCGTAATAACCTCTGAATAATTGACTGGCTCCTAATTGGCTAGTTACCCTTGTATTATTCTCACCAACAATATCCAAAACTACTCCACCGACTGAAGTAATTTCTGTAGGTAGAACGCCTTTACTTGTGGGTGAGGTGAGATCTAAAGTTGCAGCTTGTGCTGAATCTGCTGCTTGAAAAGTTGCAAAACCTAGAAAAGTTATTGTTGCAACTTTCCACAATTTTTTTCTGATTTTCAATTTAGTCATTATACTTTTGCTCATCACGAAATCATCAAATTGGCTGCTAAATGTACTTTTGGGTACAAATTAGCTCTACAATCAAAACTTTTGCACTATTTATCGATGAGCTAGCGACTCGATGAGGATATAATCCACATCTTCTTGTCGTTAGCAAAATGTTGTATATCTCCTTATCTCTAGGAGAATTTAATTCTTTGCACCCTATTGGTAGAGGGAATCAATAACTTAAAATCACAGTCAAATACTTTTCAAATAGCCTCGACAAAAGGCTATTTGATATCTATGAGATTTCTAAACTGTCAAACCAGACTTCTACAATTCACCAGGAATCAGTATTTTTTAATATAAAATAATCCGTAAAATCAACTACTTATCTCGAAGTTTATGAAAACTTTAAGGCAGTTTTTCGCCAAAAATATTACAAAGCTGGATAAGTATAGATTAAGGAAGGGTTAACGAACACAATTGAATATAAAATTTACTTAAACTTAAGGTAATTTATCCGGAAATTTTCTATCACAGTAGTAAAGTGTGGTTAGATTTTCACCTAAGGGAACTCCAAAAAATAAATTATCCCAAATTGTAGGGGCGGGGTCACGACGAGGTTGCAGGCTTGGTAAGTTAATGATTGGGATGTTTTTTTATTTGGAAGTCCCTAAACTTACGTAAAGCCAAAAAAAGGTGGGTATTACCCACCTCGTTGTCAGTATGTCGTTAATGTTGAGAAGAGAAAATTCACTTGTGTCTACCTAACCACTTAGCTGCGGCGATACCAATAATACCCGCAACTACTGGATTGCTGAGGAACTTAATAATACCTGGTTGTTCAGCTAACACTTCACGGAAAATATCTGGGTGGTTGTGATAGACAAAGGATGCGAGTTTGCTGACATCATCAGCACTCATGCGGTTGGGGTTGTGAGTAGAAAGGCCTAGTTGTTGTTCTAGATGGCGCTCATCTAGTCCTCTTTCCTTAAGGTTTTTGAAAAAGGCGCGTGCGACATCATCCCGTTCGTTGGGTTTGATTTGCGCGATCGCTTTTTGTAATTCCGGCTCCATTTGGCTGGGGGGAATTCTGTCAGGATGTAAAGAACGACCGAATAATTGACGACGCTGATCTGTTGTGGTGCGTTGAGCAAAGTCGTCAAAGTTTTCGTATTCGTTACCGGAATCTGTGTTTACATCATTTAAAGATTCGACATTTCCCTGCGCCAAATCTCGCATAATTTCGCGCTTATACTGTTCGCTGCTTGTCACTTTGGTTCTCTCCTTTTCAGGTTAATTTACTATTACCTGATATTCTGGGAATTGTGGGAATTTTCTCGTTCAATCAGCAATTAGCTGTACTGAATTTGGCTGCTTTGAGTGTCGTATTTAGCAGTTAAAATTAGCTTTTTATCGGGAGCATATACCAAAACTGTTAAGTCTTGATTGGGAAAATTCTTCCGAAATCCTTCTACTAAAGATTTAGCTAAAGGTCGCACTTCATTCGGACGTACTTGTTGGGAAATAACCACGCCTAATTTATTGTTGTCGCGTACATAGGCGTCTTTAACTAAGCCTTTAGATGTTTGTACAACCCAGTTACCAAAATTTTGTCCTGAAGAGGTATTACCTCTTTCTAATTGTGAATAGGTAACATCGCGACCAATCGCTGGGGCGTTGGTTGGGCGGTCAACTTGTGCTACATTACTACCACCACAGGCAGTGGTAATTGTTAAGACTAAAATCAAGATGCCAGCCATCAAGATTTTCCGACTCTGCTGAAGCAGAATCATGTTTCACCTCCTAAAAAAACAGGGAATAATCATTAAATAGCTGGTGTATTTATGCTATTTAAATTTATTGTTTTATTTATGTAAGTATGGTGGGCAATGCCCACCCTACAATTACTAATATGTTGACTTAGTTCTAGTCAATTTTTTTCTTGATGTTATCTTTCACATCTTCAATACCGTGACGCACTTCGCTTTCAGCTTGTTTTGCTTTGCCTTCAGCTTTATCTTCAGGATCGCCTGTGACGTTTCCTAAAGCTTCTTGAGCTTTACCTTCAATATTTTTACCTGCAGCTTTTGCGCGATCTTCTATGCTCATATTCTACTCCTAGTTTTAATAATTCATGGGGTTTCAAAGCTGTTTAACAACTGCGAAACCTTTTGTTATTACTCCTACAAAGTAGCTTAAAGTTTTCCTATTAGCCTTCTGTCACAAGATATATTAGTTATCTATGCTAATAGAGAGAGAAGATATATATTTGAGATGCAAACAAAAGGACAAGGAAGACAAGGAGGACAAGGAAGATAGGTATTTATGAATAATTGAAGATTGCTATAGAAAAAATTATGAATTGCTAGATACAGGACTTTTTTCAGAAGTCGGTGATTTGAGTAAATTAGTAATTATTAAATACAAAAAAATAGACCCGATTCTTAAAAGAATCGGGTTGATAAATTGAGGAAAATATTTTGGTGTTTAATCGAGAAAACCCATTAAACCATCAGAATCATCAATCACATTGGATGCTACTGGACGGTTACCCATGACAGAGTAACTTTCGGAAATTACTAATGCACTAGAGGCTATAGGACGAACGCCAGAAAGATTAATGCTATCAACTACTTGGATTGTATTTGCAGCGATGGGACGAATTCCCATAACGTTATATGTTTCAACTACTTGTAAGTCACCGGTGCTAATCGGACGTACACCAGCAATAGAGACGGTTTCTGCAACTTGTAAATCGCTGCTAGCTATGGGACGGATTCCGGCGATCGCAAGTGTTCCTTGAGTCTCGGTTTGCACTGGTTGTTCTTTACCTGCTTCTACTTTATCTGTATTCAAGCTATTACCCTGATTATTTTCTACTTCCACTGTACTTTCTCCTTTGAGCTTGGCACGCTTTTGTCTTGGACTGACAGCTTTGCCAGTGCTATTAATGCTCATAACTTAAATCCCTCCGATTTGTTAACTGGTTTTTACAATAATTAAACTGGCGTGAATTTTTTTGTATATATGAGAGTTTAACCTTAAAAAACCTGAGACATGTATAATTATCTTCAAAATGTACACATAAGTAAATGCAATCAGTAAAATTTTATAAATAAAGATTGCTATTGCTAATGATAAGCTGCACCGATATGCCGCTACGAGTGGGCGGTGAGATCGTTACTATGGGAGAGGGTATTTCTGGCACAACTGTATGACAGAATTTAGTCTGCAAGCTCCCTTTAGTCCGACAGGCGATCAACCACACGCGATCGCACAACTAGTAAGTAGTATCCAAGCTGGAAACCGCTACCAAACTTTGCTTGGTGCTACGGGAACCGGTAAGACATTTTCAGTAGCTGCGGTAATTGAGAAGGTTGGTAAACCAACTTTGGTACTAGCGCATAATAAAACCTTGGCTGCACAACTTTGCAATGAGTTGCGGGAATTCTTTCCCCATAACGCCGTTGAATATTTCGTGAGTTATTACGACTATTATCAGCCAGAAGCGTATATTCCGGTTACGGATACTTATATTGAGAAGACAGCTTCGATTAATGATGAAATAGATATGCTGCGACATTCAGCAACGCGATCGCTTTTTGAACGTCGCGATGTCATTGTTGTTGCTTCCATTAGCTGTATCTATGGCTTGGGGATTCCCGCAGAATATCTCAAAGCTGCAATTCCCTTAAAAATTGGGATGGAAGTCAACCAACGCCAAATTTTACGAGACTTAGCATCTGTGCAGTATAGCCGCAACGACTTAGAAATGGGTCGGGGAAAGTTTCGCGTTCGCGGTGATGTTTTAGAAATAGGCCCTGCTTACGAAGATAGAATTATTCGCGTTGAATTTTTTGGCGATGAAATTGACGCTATTCGTTATATTGATCCAGTAACCGGGGAAATTATTAACAGTTTGCAAGCTGTAAATATCTACCCGGCGCGTCACTTTGTCACCCCAGAAGAACGCTTAGAAATCGCTTGTGATGATATTGCAGCCGAATTAAAACAACAAAAAGCTGACTTAGAAGCAGCCGGGAAATTATTAGAAGCACAACGGATAGATCAGCGTACAAGATATGATTTAGAAATGTTACGCGAAGTTGGCTATTGTAACGGCGTCGAAAACTATTCTCGCCACCTTGCAGGAAGACAAGCCGGCGAACCACCAGAATGTTTAATTGATTATTTTCCTAAAGATTGGCTATTAGTTATTGATGAATCTCACGTAACAGTACCGCAAATTCGCGGCATGTATAACGGTGACCAAGCTAGAAAGAAAGTTTTAATTGAACATGGCTTTAGACTTCCTAGTGCGGCTGATAATCGTCCCTTGAAAGCTGATGAATTTTGGGAAAAAGTAAATCAGTGTATTTTTGTTTCGGCTACACCGGGAAATTGGGAATTAGAAATTTCGGAAAATCATATAGTTGAACAAGTAATTCGCCCCACTGGTGTAATCGATCCAGAAATATTTGTCCGTCCCACAGAAGGACAAATTGATGATTTATTAGGAGAAATAAAAGACAGAGTAGACCGCCACGAAAGAGTTTTAGTAACTACATTAACTAAGCGGATGGCGGAAGATTTAACCGAATATCTAGAAGATAACGGTATTCGCGTGCGCTATTTGCACTCAGAAATTAACTCCATTGAACGGATAGAAATTTTGCAAGATTTGCGTGCAGGTAACTTTGACGTATTAGTCGGAGTCAACTTACTGCGGGAAGGTTTGGATTTACCAGAAGTTTCTTTAGTCGCAATTATGGATGCAGATAAAGAAGGCTTCTTACGCGCCGAACGTTCCTTAATTCAAACCATTGGCAGAGCCGCCCGTCATGTCAAAGGGCAAGCAATCATGTATGCTGATAATCTCACAGATAGCATGATTAAAGCCATTGAAGAAACCGATAGAAGACGAGGAATTCAAACGGCGTATAACAAAATGCATGGAATTACGCCGCAACCAATTGTCAAAAAATCCAGTAATGCGATTTTGTCCTTTTTAGAAGTTTCGCGACGGTTAAATGCAACAGACTTAAAAGTTGTAGACGAACATATCGATGAACTACCCCTAGAAGACATTCCCGACTTAATTGTCAAACTCGAAGCGCAGATGAAAGAAGCAGCGAAAAAACTAGAATTTGAAGAAGCTGCAAGTTTGCGCGATCGCATCAAGCATCTGCGGGATAAAATGCTCGGACGTTAGTATTTAGTTAAGATAGCGATGAAAGAGAACGCTCTTTTTTCGCTATCCTAAGACAAAAATAAAAATATCTTCTCTCGGAAATTGGATAATTTATTTTTTGGAAGTCCCTAAATCAAATGTGTTAATCCTGTTGAAGTTATTAAACAGTGCGATCGCGCTGATAAGACCAAGCTGCGAATAAACTAAAAGCACCCCAAGCCCAAACTAGCCAAAGTAAATGTAGAAATAGCTGGTTATCGTGATTCAAGTTAACTGCTGATAGAACTAATTGCCGATAATGGTAGAAGGGCGAGAAGGCAATTAAATCTTGTACTATTTGTGGTACTGGGAGTTGAATTGAACCACAAGCAACAGGAATAATAATTAGCGATAAGCTAAGAATGGAATCAGCACTTTTTGGATGTAGCAAATACCCCAATGCAAGACCAAGAATAGCAAATGGTATTATTCCCAAGATTAAGCTCGATATCAGAGCTAAGGCTTGAGTCATATCCATTCTGATATCAAGTTGCCACATTCCTAAACCAAAATCTAGATATATCTCTATAATCCTTGTTTAACTCTCACTTGCTGTAGATTCCTATGAACTCTCAGCAGGTTGAACATAGTGGCTTCCCGTTCGCTGAAAGCGTTCCCGAAGGGTAGGGTAGTGAAACCCAACAAACTCTCGCAAATGTTGGGTTTCGTTCCTTAACCCAACCTACACAGTTTTTAGTTATTGCAACAGAAGCGATCGCAATCACCGTCAATATTTTTGCACCTGTGGGCGGCTCACCGGATTCTCGGTAGATTCCGAACCGCAACAAGGTTAAGTTATTGTACCAGAAGTATGAGCTTGAGCAAGGGAAAATTTTGTAAAATAGTATTTAGAGATATAAAGCGATCGCTTGAGTAAGTCGGTCAGTGCAATTATAGATAACGAGCGAATACTGAAAGAATTTAGCAGATACAAGAATGCGATCGCTGCCTAATTAATATTTTGACTTTTGATCCAGGGAGATAGCAAAGTGACTCATTCATTATTAGTTAAATCAGGACTACTACTTACTATCCTGACGTTAGATTTAGCGATGTATTCTCCTGTAAAAGCAGAAGTTGCTCAGAAGATCCCGCAAAATCTACAGCAGTTAGAACCCCAAGGTAAACAGTTCAGCAAACAATTATCTTCTCCCACTTCTCAACAGCAATGGGAAGAATTTAGACAGCGACAAGATGAACAAATGCTCAGACAACAGCAACGTCTCGAACAATTTAGACTGCAAAATGAGCTAAGACAACAACAGCCACCCGGACGATTGAGACAGCAACCGGTTGGACAATTTAGACAAAATCAATTGATAATCCAGCAAAGACAGCAAATGGATACATTGAGGCTACAGCAGAAACTCAGACAGCAGCCGTAAGGGTTGTTTTGTCAAATCAAGCTTCTGCCGCATAAATCATTGCCAGCTAATTATTTATTGGCTGGCAACTAGGTAATAAAAATTCATTTTTTTCTGTCAGGGTAATATAATCTAACTGAACAGCTTTAGTAAGAATTTTGTCTAGAAAAACTTTTAATACTTTTATGAATTGATATTTATCTAGAGAAAATTCCTCTGCTGCTATCGATTCCCCATAACTTCTCCAGATGCATTTAAGTTTTGAATTATCTACAGGCTGGAAATAGAGAGTCATCTCACTCTCTGGAAAACTTATTTCAATATTTTCATTTCTATCCAATCTAAAGATTACTTGTGGCAACTCTTTTAAAATCAAAATAATATCAGGATCTAAAAACAAATCCTGTTTTTGATCTCCAATTTCCATTATAACTTTTTGATTATTTTCAAAACAAAAACGGCGTAGCTGTATTTCTGAATGTGAAAGTTCTTCTAAAGGATCTTCCGGAGGAGAAAACCACTTTTCACGACAAAGTTCTGCTAATTCAAGAGAAAATTTCTGAGTACTATTCATTTGGATTTTTCCTCAATGATTTTTAAAGTACAAAGCTATCTAGAACAGGATATGCAGAATTTAGAGTACCATCTTTATTCCTTTGAACAAATGCACGAGTTACATTTTCAGTTATTGTTCCATCAGGATGATAAACTCTACCAATAGGACGTTTAAAATCAATTACATATCTACCTGGATATTTTGGTGTTGCTTGCTCTGCATTTACCCAGTCATCAGTATTGAGCCACTGTCCCTGATATTTATTTTTGCTAGCTACTCTACCCCTTAACTGCTCAGGTGTCAGTCTTGGCCCATGATGACGCTCAATATGATCGTAAGCTTTAGTTGATTTAGAATTATTCCATTGGGGTTCTGCTCCACTTCCTGTCCATGTACATCCACTTCCTACTTTTATATTAGAGCTTGTGATTTCCTGTTGTATAACTTCAATCAAAGGGTAATTTTCTGGAAGATTGGGATTATAGTCAGTCAAATTTCTAACTTACCTCTTTATTTAAGTAAATTAAGCCCACTGGCGCAGTTTTTTATGTACCTGGGCTAAATACCACATATAATCATCAATCTTGTAATCATCAGCAGCTTTAACTATATATTCCTGCGCTAATTCCAGATTATTCTCAGCTTCGTAATATAATCCTAAATAAAGGTGACTGTAGAAATTACCTTTTTTTCCTTCAGACTTACCAATATTCAAAACATCATCAACTGTACAATTCCCTGCATATAAATCGTAAACGCTGCGCATAATTCGCCTGGGGTCATTTTTCACAGGTAATAGGGAATTCTTTGCTGATTCTACCCCCGAAAGTCTAGCTATACAGAGATATCGCCATACTGTTTCCTCTACATCTTGGGCGTTAACAGTCAAATCGATCTCAAATTGTGTTGCACCTTCAGCAAATTTTTCTGCATAATAATAAGATAGTCCCCGTTGCCATAGATAAGGTTTAAGTCGCTCATCTAATTTTTCTGCTGTATCAAAATCTTGAATAGATTCATCAACTTTGGCTAATTGAAAGTAAACCATTCCACGGCGAATATAAGCATGAGGATTTTGTGGCTGATTGCGGATAGTTTCATGCCAACGCTGGAGTTGATTTTCTAATGAATTGTTAAAAAACATGATTTTGATGAGCAGATAATCTGTGAGTTTGGAGATTTTTTTAACCGCCTTCGCGTAGCGTCTCGCAGAGAAGACGCCAAGTACGCCAAGGAAGAGAAGGATATTTAGTAGGATAAACTAAGTAATACACCAATTTTGTACATGAGATAATAATTGCGGAAAGAATTCCTGAAAGTCAGACTCTAAAGCATCATAGTGGGTGATGAGTTCATTGATAGCTGGAGTTAAACTAAGGTGTCTGTTACATCGCCTTGATAATCGTTTTGAAATTCTTAAAAGAGCGATTTCTACACCAGATACATGACGATAAGAACCTAACCAATCTTCAGCAGCTACGCGAGAAATTACTTCTCTCACCATTATTGGTATTTGACCGGGATAAGCTCTAAATGAACTATATATTTCTGCTGTAAAATCGTCTAAAGATACATTGCAATATTCTGACCAATTTTTTGCTAAGAAATGGTCATAAAAAATATCTACCAGTACACCAGAAAATCGCCGATAGCTAGAGTCAATACGTTGTTTACTTCTTTGCACAACTATGTGACTGTCTGTAAATCTATCAATTACTAGATGACAAGCAATTCCCCGTTGGATATAAGAGTTTAATTCCTGGCGCGCCGCACCTTTAACAATATCGGCTAGGAGATTACCTAAGCGACTTTCAACATTCGGTTCAGACAATAATAAGTGGGCTAACCAGTTCATTTTTGGTTGACGGTTGACGGTTGACGCAGAAGAGAGATTTTTCAACTCTCTTTGTGATATTTATACAACAATACAGTTCAGCTAAGGATAATTGTAGTAGCGTGACAAGGTTAAAAAGTTGGGTTCAAACAATCTAGAAAATCTACCAATAATAAATATAGTCTCTGATTATTCAACCCAACAAATTAAGCTTGCCGCGCTAGTAGTGGTCTGTCCCATTAATTTTGCTGGGTTGGATAAATCTTTGAAAGCTTAACTCTTGCATCTTCTGTACGAAAACGCCAATCTACACAAACCTGATTAAGATTGCGATCGCATTCCCAAATTGAAACCTCT
>NZ_JACJQG010000055.1 GCF_014696435.1 Calothrix anomala FACHB-343
AAACGCCCTCACCCTATAAGGGTGGGGCTAGAAATACGAAGCCTGCCTTCGCAGGCTATCAAACTTTTAGCCTGCGAAGGCAGGCTTTGTTGGTATAGCAATACCCTAGAAGGGTATTGCGTCAAAATTGGGATGCTCCCAGCGATTTGACCTTTGAATTAGAACTGTCAAAATGTATTATTGTTAACTAAAAGCTTGTGTAATTGAGTACTGAGTAAATATATCAACTACCTTATTGCTAATTGAATGATTGCGCCTTGGTTGAGGAGTTCAACAAAAATTAAGTTGAATTTCTCTACGCCAATATTAGTAGTATTTGATGAGATATCAATACTAATAGAGAGATTTTGGCTATAAAATCCAGAATTCGACATTAATTAGCGGCAAAATCTTTCAGACTCAATCAGCAAAATTAGGTGATGCCTATAAATTCTTAGTGTTTTTATAGGTAAGTTGAACATTATTTACTGGCGAAAAATTGCTCATTGCAAATTATTTTTTCAACAATTCAATAATTGCTTCCATCAAGTTGGACTAGTATTTGCGAGATTCAGATAACTGATTTACTCCTAAATCTGGGTATTTGCAAATTATCAAAACGAGCCAACTGTCAATGAAGTAGTCGATTAATTACTGCAATTTATTTAAGGCATTAGTAACCATGAAAAAGCCCAAATTTTCAGCCAAAATCCAACGCTTCCCGGAAATTTTGCTGACTACATTATTAGGTGATATCCCCGCGATCGCTCTCGGCGCGAAACTGCGGAATCTCTTATATCGCAGTATTTTCGCTCGCTTAGATAGTCAGGTTTATATTCAAAATGGTGTGGAATTTCTGGGTAGTAATTCTATAGAAATCTGCAAACAAGTGTTTATTTTTAAAGGCGTGCGTCTCGATGGCAGAGGCGAAAATAATCAAATTTATCTCGGTAACAAAGTAGCCATAGAGCGTAACGTTGATATCGGTTGCTTAGATGGTACTTCTATATATATTGATGATGAAACATTCATTGGCCCTAACGTCTGTATTGCCGGGCCAGGAAACATCAAAATAGGTAAACATTGTATGATTGCATCGCACTGCGGCATATATGCTAATAATCATACTTTTACCAATCCTTTAGAGCCAATTCGCAATCAAGGCATTACACGCCAAGGAATTGTTATAGAAGATGATTGTTGGCTAGGGCATGGAGTCAGCGTATTAGATGGCGTGACTATTGGTCAAGGTAGTGTCATTGGTGCAGGTGCAGTAGTTACAAAAGATATTCCCCCCTTCTCTGTAGCTGTAGGAATACCAGCCAAAGTTATCAAAAGCCGCGTCAGCGAGGAAATAGGGATGAGGGGATAGGGAGGACAAGGGAGACAAGGGGGACAAGGAAGACTAGGGAAGGGAGACAAGGAAGCAAATAACTAATGACAAATGACTATTGACCATTGACTAATTTCTGCATCTACTCGGAAACCTATGCAGCGAGTAAACGTCTCAAGAGTAGCAACCTCAAAAGTTTTTAATCGGGACATCTCCAAAATATAGCGCTTACCCAACTGGCTCAGTCAATAAACGTGAGGACAGTCAACAGTTAACAGTCAACAGTTTCACGATAAACATTGACCTGTCTCAATAGAGACTTCCAAAAAAGGGGCGAGATTTGGGTAATATAAAGGAGCTATCATTTCTGCCTAGCAGATACCGAGAGAGAGATTTTCTGTTTCTCATACCTTTTGGAGATATCTCTGATGCTTACTTTAAAAATCACAGTTTATATTGTTGTTGCCTTCTTTGTGGCTATCTTCGTCTTTGGTTTCTTGTCTAATGACCCAGCTCGTAACCCCGGTCGTCGGGATTTCGAGTAAAAGCGCGACTGATAATCCGCTCTCAAAAGCCGGAAGGCAGAACACACCAGAAGCTATGGACACTAAGTTGCTTAAATGGGGATAATTACCCCAGCCATTTGCTAACCTACTCGGTCATCTTGCCTGAAGAGTTAAGAAATTCGCCTTTTAGGCGCGAGCAATGGCAAAGCTAACGGTATTTGCTATAACGGAGAGAATGCCCAAAAGTTTACCTCAAAGCAATCTCTCCTAGCAATTGTCGTGGTAAATTTTAGTGTCCTTCTTGAGCCAGCTTGCTGCAAATAGGCGGCAAAGTGGGAAGGCTAAAGGTGTTGTTCGTCCTTCCGGCTACTTATTGGCTATTTGTTAGCTTGATTGTGCTGAAATATGCTTCATCCAGTTCTGCCGCCTACACCGCCTCCAATTACGGAAGCAAGACAACCTGCAAATTTGACCTCTTCTGCTAATGACACCAAGTTTAATTCTTTAATTGCTACAGATACTGGGACGCAGGAAAATCAACAAACATCCCAACAGCAACAAGCAAAGTCTCAAACTCAGCCAAGTTCCCCAAATTTGACTAGGGATAAATTTGTAGTTTCTCCCAATCTCAATCCACCCAATCCGCCGAAAACTTTTCCGCCGGAATTCTCTCCTGTTGATAATCCCATTGATACTCCCATGAGTGCGGCATTATTGGGGGAGCCTATGGGCATTGCTTATCCTCTGCAAAATAATAGCGATCGCCTAGATGTTAAAGTTTTATCTAACCCAAACGCTACAAATAACCAAAATTCATTTGTTTCTAGTAAAACTCCAGCTAACCCGCAAGTAGTTGCTCAAAATCCTCAGCAACCGCAATTAGTACAAAATACTATTGAATTTAAATCTCGCAATCCTACACCCGACTCGCCTGCACCCTCATCGATAGAATTTCAGACGCCACAACCGCAGCCGCCAGCAGATAGCACAAAACAGCCCCAAAGTCAACCATATGGGACAACTCCCCCAGCTACCACGGCACCAGCCACACCCAGAACGGTGGAAGTAATTTCCGATCGCCAAGTGTATGATGACCAAAGACGGATAGTAACGGCGGAAGGTAATGTAGTTGTGCGATTTGACGGGGCGGTAGTAGATGCCGATCGCTTACAAATCAGTTTAGATAACTTGATTGCGGTGGGAGAAGGTAACGTTGCTTTAACCAGGGGCGATCAGGTATTGCGAGGACAACGCTTTACTTATAACTTTATTCAAGATAGCGGGGAATTGGAAAAGGGTAGAGGCGAAATTTACCTACCCACAGCCGAAAGAGATGTAGCTTTTTTACCTACAGATGTCACAGCAGGGGGAGTATCACAGCGCCCAGTGAGCGATCGCATTCGGGCAAATCAGCCCCTAACTGGTGTTAATAGCCCTGGCGGAATTGATGTGGTAGTAGGTGGTAGAGCCGATGCGAGAAACATTGCTCAACCAAAATCAGGGGGAATAGTTAATCGCCTACGCTTTGAAGCTGAACAGATTCAATTTTATCCCCGTGGCTGGCAAGCTAAAGATGTTAGCATCACCAACGATCCGTTTTCACCGCCAGAGTTAGTATTACGGGCGGCTAATGTCACGTTAGTTAGAGAAGCGCCCTTAGTAGATCGAGTCAGAAGTCAAGGATCGCGGGTAGTTTTCGACCAAAAAGTTGCGATTGGGATTCCGCGAGAACAACAAGAAATCGATCGCCGGGAAAGAGACGTAACACCAGCGCTGGTGTCTCCTGGTTTTGATGGCGATCAACGAGGTGGATTATATTTAGAACGCGGCTTTCCCGCAATCTCTACAGACAAGACAAACTGGACAATTACGCCCCAGTTTTTCTTGCAAAAAGCTGTAGAACAAGGTACGGATGACTTCGCTGGGCTATTTGGGATTAGAAGTAGACTAAATGTGAATTTGAACCCTAAATCTGTGATTGAGGGTAACGGCGAGTTAACCAGCCTAAATTTGAGTAAAGTTGAAGATAACTTGCGGGCTAGCTTGCGCCTGAAGCAGACATTAGGCGATCGCAATCCCCATTTATTGAACTTAGAATACAGCTACCGCGATCGCCTTTATAACGGTACTCTCGGCTATCAAACTGTGCAAAGCAGCCTTGGGGGTGTAGTCATTTCACCCATCATTCCCTTGGGTAACAGTGGTATTAATCTTAGCTATCAAGCAGGTGCCCAGTATATCAATGCTAATACCGATCGCCCTGACTTACTCTCACCAGATAGAGATAACGATCGCATTTCTTTAGGACGCATCCAAGGTAGTGCAGCGTTGAGCGGTGGTTTATTATTATGGCAAGGACAACCTTTACCACCTACGGCTACTGAGGGATTGCGATACACACCTAACTCAGTTGTTCCCTACTTGCGCGCGATCGCAGGTGTGACTGGTACTACTAGTTATTACAGTAACGGTGATAACCAAAGCACCTTAATTGGCACCATTGGCTTAGAAGGGCAGATTGGTCATTTTTCCCGCCCTTATTTAGACTACACCGCCTTTAATGTCAGCTATTCCCAAGGTTTTAACAGTGGACTATCCCCTTTCTTATTTGACAGAGCTGTTGATACTAGAGTATTGAGTGCTGGCATTACGCAGCAAATCTATGGCCCTTTTCGCATTGGCTTTCAGACCTCAGTTAACTTAGATACAGGTAGAGAAAGTAGCACCGACTATATTTTGGAATACAGCCGCCGCACCTATGGCTTGACATTACGTTACAATCCCGTACTGCAATTAGGCGGTATTAGCTTCCGTATCAGCGATTTTAATTGGAGTGGCGGCACAGATCCCTTTTCTGGTCAGCAAGTTAAGCCAGTTGTCGGCGGTGTGATACAGCAGGAGCCTTGAAGAGGCAGGGGGGCAAATAATTCAAAATTCAAAATTCAAAATTCAAAATTAAGAGTTATATTTGCCCCATACCAATTACCTAGGCCTTCCCAAGGTGGTGATGTAAAGTGCTGCTTCGTCTGCGGGAATACCCAGGACTTCATTGACTTTGTCGTCAAAAAAGCCACCAATGCCGCTTACACCGATATGTAATTGGGTAGCGGCTAAATTTAGCCTTTGTCCGAGATGTCCGGCATCCATGTGTAAATAACGGTAAACGCGATCGCCATATTGCGCGATCGCAGATTTTAAATCGGCTGTATGAAAGACTACAGCAGCAGCATCTCGGCCTAAGTCTTGCCCTAAGCAAAGAAAATGTAATTCTCGGCGGAAGTTTTTAAAGCGAATTTGGCGCAATTCTTGGGCTTTTGGTGCGTAATAGTAACAACCTGCTTCTAATCCTTTGACTCCACAAACAGCAATAAATGTTTCGATTAAATTTAAGTCAAAGTAATCTGGAGAACGGTCTAAATTTTGGTAGATATAATTTTGCGGTTGATAGGTGAAATCAAGTAAAGCTTTTAGTTCCTCAAAGCTCAAATCTTCACCACTGTAGGCACGGGTAGAACGCCGCCTATGCATGGTATTTTCCAATTCTGAGAGATTTTCACCCCAGTTAATCGACATGGTAGCTGTGGGAATTTTTAGACAGAAAGGGAAGTTATATTTATCTTCTAAAGATTTCTCTTGTTGCACTTCTGGTAAATTGAGTTTACCTGTTGTTCCCGATTCAATTTGTGTGTGATGATGAAAATATTTCAGCAGTTCGCCATCAGGAATAATTGGGTAATTGGTTTCGGTTGCTGAAGGTAAAGCTGTGCGTCCTAGTGGTAAATTTTGTTTAATATCTAACAAGTCTGCTAGAGATAAAACTGCGATCGCGCCTTCTTGTTGCGGATCGATATACAGTAAATCGTTAACCGCTTCATCAATAAATCCACCAATCAAGTGGGGACGATAATCGTTAACCGCCCCAGCTAACTCAATATTTCCCAATAAATGTCCGGTATCTAAAAAGATGCGGCGGTAAGCTCTATCTTCATACCGCCAAGCGGAACGATAGAATACAGCCGTAATCGCAATTGCTAGCTGAGTATTTTCCAGAGATGGATGCCAAAAACAAGCTGCTTGTAAACTTTGCCAAACATCGCTTTCCCAATACTGCATTAAAGAATGAGTGCGACTTTGGTAATTATATAACCCGGCTGGTAGTAACTCCGTACCGCGCGAAACTACATATACCTCAGCCGGGTATAACCCACCAGCACTAGGGGCTGATCGTAAATATACCCCACCCATAGAAGGCATTCTTGCCGTTAGCCCATAGCTACAAAACAATAGCCTTGACAGTCTTTGCCACCATTTAGCATCTTCATTATCTGTAGACGCCTCAGAATTAGCTTGCAAGTAGGGTTTAAGGTCAAAAGATGAGCCAATTCTGTATTCTTTAAATGGTACTGGTTGCTTTGCCCAATCTAAGCTCTGACTTTTGGCAGCTAGTGTCTGAGGATCGTATTTAGTGCGTTCGTGGTAGTGCTGTGCAATTGATTGGTGTAGTTCTGGCATAGTAGTTTCAATAGCATCGGGCGTCCTTTTTTTGATCTTGGCATTCCTGTGTCTAATTATTTCGTGTTAATTGGTACAATCTGTTTCACAGTTGCCATACCTCAAGGGTTGGGAGATTACTGGAACCTCATTGATTTACTCCCCCCAGCACTAAAATTTTCCCAATCTACAATCTTTTGCGTAAAACGATAATCATAACCATAAACGTTGAACAACTTGAGACAAGTTTTCTAGAATTTAATTATTTTCTGCTGGTGGTGTTGGTGTAACAGCCTGAGAATTGCGTCGCCACCGCTTCAAACCATAAATAGCAGCAACTAAAACCAAAAAATAAGGACTGTAAGCAATTAGCCAAATACCTAACTTCATTGACACTCTCCGCCCTATAAGGGCGAAGATTCTTCAATCTTTGACCCAACTTGCTCAGACAGGATTACTCCAGCATGAGTAGAGGTCGAATCTCCTGTTCGCCCTTGGCGTTCCCGAAGGGTAGCGTTCGGATCTAAGATCCAAGTTCCGGTATGCCCTACCGTACTCAAGGCTAATTTCAGAATATTGATGGCAGCATTCCAATCTCTATCCATCACAAATCCACATTCACAAATATGGGTTCTTGTGGATAAAGATTTTTTGACTATTGCCCCACAATGAGAGCATTCAAGCGATGTGTAGGCAGGATTAACCGCAACAGTTATTCTGCCAAACTTCACCCCAAAATACTCTAACCATTTCCTGAATTGATACCAACCAGCATCATTAATAGATTTGGCGAGACAGTGATTCTTGACTAAATTTTTAATCCTCAAATCTTCATAAGCGACCAAATCGTGAGATTGGATTACGCAACGCGCTAGTCTCTTAGCGTGTTCTTCACGTTGCCTACTTATTTTGAGGTGTACTCGACCTAATTTATTAATGGCTTTCTTACGGTTGCATCCGCCTTTGTTTTTACTTTGAACACGTCTTTGTCTAAACTTGAGACGCTTTTCTCCTGTGCGATAAAACCTTGGGTTAGGTTCACTGTGTCCATTACTGTCTGTGTAGAACTCTTTGAGTCCAACGTCCAAACCGATAGTTTTACCAGTTGGTTGTGTTTCTACTTTGTTATCTGCACTCACCAAAAATTGAACATAATACCCGTCTGCACGACGTACTAACCTAACTCGTTTTATCTGTTCTAATTGGTAGAAGTTCAAATCCCACGTTCCTTTGAGATTGAGTTTGCCAATCCCTTTTTTATCAGTAAAGGTTATTTGTTTCCTAGTCTCGGAAAGTGACCATCCAGATGTTTTATATTCCACTGAACGATAATTTTTCTTAAACTTTGGATATGCCTTTTTACCCGCAACAGACTTTTTACAGTTGTCGTAGAAACGAGCGATAGAACTATAAGCCCGTTCGATAGAGGCTTGGCAAGCACTAGAATTCAAAGCTTTTACAAATGGAAATTCACCTCTCAATGACTTGCTCAGACGATATAAGTCTTTTTGTCCTACACCTCGGTTATCCATCCAAAAACGGATAGCTTTGTTGCGGACAAATTGAGCGGTTCTCATCGCCTCATCAATAGCAGTGTATTGAGTTGTTTTCCCCTTGGCTTTGAATTCTAAAACAATCATTTGTGTGGAAAACTCCTACGCAAATATTCTAGCATAATTAAAGCCGTCCTCTAAGGACGGGGCTTTAGACCCAGGTCTTTGGTAAAAATTAAACCTCCTAGCAGCACAGTCACAGCTAAACCAGATTTGCGCGGTAATATCATCGAGGCTGGCATAACTTAAACCATAGATAGATGAATTTAATCTCAGTATGGCTGAGAGCAAATCTGAAAGCGGGTATTGTTGCTATTTTTGTAACAGAAGTTTTGAGATTTGAGATTTTATGAAAAGTTGCTGCTGCTAAATTGCGTAATTTCTCTCACAATCTCTAGACAATTACTGATTTAAACTTAAGGAGAAGCATTAAATAATACTTAAAAATCCATGAGTTTAATCGAGTTAATGTTAATCTTGGCTACCATCATCGGTGTAGTAGATAGCAATACAATCCGCATTAAAGATGATGCAGGTCAAACATCCACAGTTAAACTAGTATGTATTAATACACCCAAAGAAACAAAACAGCAGTATGTTACTGCCGCTACTAACAAACTCAAACGATTTTTACCAACAGGTAGTCCAGTAGTAATTAAAACCCTAAATCGCGAAGAAAATGGGCGCATAATGGGTGAGGTTTTTGTTGATAATCGTTCAGTCAATCTTCGCTTAGTAGAGGAAGGTAATGCTGTTGTCGATCGCGAAACTTTAGGTTATTGCGAAGAAAGCAGAATGCAATATTTAATTGCAGAAGCAAATGCTAAAAATAAGCGTTTAGGATTATGGCAGCAGTTTAATCCTGTCAATCAGAATAGAGGAAGGTAATATTTTGAGGATTTATAGCAAATAAATATGAGGCTGCACAAAGCTATATTTTTTTTGAACGCAAAGGAGCGCTAAGGTTAACGCAAAGGTACACAGAGTTTGTACAGTTCTATATCTTTGAGAAGAATTAGGTGCATTTTTATTAAGATTTACGCACACTCTATAAATTCTTGGCGTTCTTGGCGTCTGGCGGTTCAATAAATTAAGCTGTTTGGCAATTTTTGCGTAAGTCCTGTTTATATTGAATTGGTATTACACCTATCTAAGGATGAATTGTCAAAATAGTTGAAAACAGCTAATACATTAGTGGGACTGCAAACAAGAGCTAAAAGCATGGAAACCAAACAATTAGGAAAAACGGGTGTATCTGTCAGTGCTATTGGTTTGGGTGGAATGCCAATGTCAATAGCAAATCGTCCAGCAGAAGCAGAATCTATTCAAGTTATTCATCGTGCTTTAGACTTGGGTATTACCTTCATAGACACCGCCGATTCTTACTGCTTAGATGAATCGGATAAGCACCACAACGAAAGATTAATTAATCAAGCACTTAGCAGTTATAAAGGCGATGTTAGCCATGTAGTTGTCGCCACCAAAGGCGGTTTGATGCGTCCTCATGGAAATTGGACGCGCAACGGTAACCCCAAACATTTACGGCAAACAATTCGCGAAAGTTTTCAAGCCTTGGGCGGTAGTAAACCGATAGATATTTGGCAATATCACGCCCCCGATCCAAAATATGCGATCGCAGAATCCCTCGCACCAGTAAAAGAAGCGGTAGAAAACGGTTTAATTCGCTATGTGGGAGTTTCTAACTTTTCTGTAGAACAAATTCAACAAGCACAGGATGTAGTGGAAATTGTTTCTGTGCAAAATCAATATAGTCCTTGGGAAAGACAACCAGAAATTGACGGCGTGTTAAAGTATTGCGAACAAGCAGGATTAACCTTTTTACCTTGGAGTCCTTTCGGTGGTAGTCGTCGCCATCAAAACTTGCAAGATATTTCCGCGATCGCAAATTTAGCCAAAGAAAAAGGCGTATCAGTATATTGTATCGTCCTTGCTTGGTTGCGTTCAAAATCACCCGCTATTTTACCCATCCCCGGTGCTAGCAAAATCTCTAGTATTGAAGACTCAGTCAAAGCAATTAACGTCCACCTCTCAGAAGCAGAAATCCAAAAAATCGATAGCGAGACTTAGTCAATAGTCATTAGAGACGCGATGAATCGCGTCTGTACAATTGTCATTTGTCCCCTAACCCCATGCCCAATGCCCCATGCCCCATTTTTAATTCTTATCCGTAGTTACTCAATTTGAGGTAAAATCAAAAGCCTGCCAATAAATGATGCTTGCTGACAGGAGATGCTCTATGGCCCGGATGTATTATGATGAAGATGCCAATTTAGACCTTTTGGCTGGAAAAACAATTGCCATCATCGGCTACGGTTCGCAAGGTCATGCTCACGCGCTAAATCTTAAGGATAGTGGTTTAGATGTGATTGTAGGGCTATATCCGGGCAGTAAGTCAGCTGCCAAAGCCCAAGAAGCTGGATTAACCGTCAAGAGTGTTGCGGATGCGGCTAGTGCTGCTGACTTCATCATGATTTTATTGCCTGATGAAGTGCAAAAAACAGTTTATAAAAACGAAATTGAACCGAATTTAGCAGAAGGGAACGTTTTAGCTTTTGCTCACGGCTTTAATATTCACTTTGGACAAGTTGTACCGCCTGCAAATGTAGATGTAGTCATGGTAGCGCCTAAAGGCCCCGGTCATTTAGTCCGCCGGACTTACGAACAAGGACAAGGCGTACCCGCATTATTTGCTGTATATCAAGATGCTAGCGGTCGGGCACGCGATCGCGCTATGGCTTACGCTAAAGGTATCGGTGGTACTCGTGCGGGTGTTCTCGAAACTACCTTCCGCGAAGAAACCGAAACCGATTTGTTTGGCGAACAAGCAGTATTATGTGGCGGTTTGAGTGCTTTAATTAAAGCCGGATTTGAAACTTTAGTAGAAGCTGGCTATCAACCAGAATTAGCTTATTTTGAATGTCTGCATGAAGTTAAACTGATTGTTGACTTAGTTGTCGAAGGCGGTTTAGCCACAATGCGCGATAGCATCTCTAACACTGCTGAATACGGCGATTATACACGCGGCCCTAGAGTGGTAACTGCGCAAACCAAAGCGGAAATGCAGAAGATTCTCAGCGAAATTCAATCTGGACAATTTGCTAGAGAATTTGTGTTAGAAAATCAATCTGGTAAACCTGGATTTACCGCCATGCGTCGTCAAGAAGCCGAACACCCCATTGAGGAAGTAGGTAAAGAATTACGCGCTATGTTTAGCTGGTTGAAAAAAGCCTAATAATATAGGGGCTAGGGGCTAGGGGCTAGGGGCTAGGGGCGAGAATGTTTCACATTCATGATGATGGATGATTTTTGTAGTTAGGACTTTATTTCTGGATTTTAAAGTCTGAAAGTACTGAATAAATATCCATCATAATTAATGATATTCACCATAGCCCCTTGCCCATTCTCATAAAAAACCAAGCCCAATCAAGCATGAAGATTAGCTTGTTCTTGCAACCACGGATCTACAGGTTGTCCATCTTTACGGCGTAATTCTATTTCCACTACCATTACTTCTTTAGAACCAGGGGGAGCAGGTTTTTTATGGAAAAGAATGTCATATTCTAGTGGATTGTGATTGCGTTCTTTTAACCATTCTTGCACCTTAGTTGTCGCAAAAAAAGATTGCCCTTGCTCAAACATGCGAGTAATCTGCATCTGTAGCGTGTAGGGATTTATGCGCCCCATTTTTTACCACCTTTATCTTCAGATTGTAATTTATTTGTAGGGTAAGCATTGCCGACCCAGCCCTTTTAAAACTAACAAATGAAGTTGTAACAGGCAATCAACACAATCTTTACTTTAACTAAATTCTTAATACTCAAGTAATTTGTAACAGCAATCATACAGAGAAATTGTTACTCAAGTAACTTGATGAGAAAATTATCTATATTAATACGTGAAGAAATGTAAAGTTATGTAGAGGAGATGTTACTCTTTTGGGTAAGGTAGCGGAAATTTGCTGCGCGATCGCACATCTGTCTTCAAATACTGATAATTAATTGCTTCAAGATTGTAACGCGATCGCTATCAGCTACTACCTTATGCAATGTAATTACAGAATTATCTCATTAGTAAGTGGCTGTAAATGATTGCGGATTATTATAATTAATCCAATTACTAATTATTTATGAGGCTAAATTATGATTTTGACTACAACTGATGTAATTCAAGGTGCAGTAATTCAATCATATTTAGGTATTGTGACAGCAGAAGTTGTTTATGGTAGCAATTTCTTACGGGATTTTTTAGCAAGTATTCGTGATATTGTCGGTGGACGTACTGGCAGTTATGAACGTTTATTTGAACAAGGGCAACGCAAAGCATTAGAAGAATTACAACTACGGGCACAACGTTTAGGTGCGGATGCTGTAATCGGTATTGAAATCGATACTGGTACAATCAATGTCGATCAGTCTGGAGTCTTATTATTGATTACCGCTACAGGTACAGCCGTAAAAATGCGTTAAGTAGGACGGCGAATTTAAATATAACTGGCTGAGGCTGTCATTTGTGATTGGTCATTGGTCATTGGTCATTTGTCATTGGTAAGGATTTAAATTTTATTTATGTTTATTAATATAGTTTCGTTTATTTCTACCGACTTATTTACAGCTTATTATAAGTAAATGCTGTAGGGGCATTGGCACTGCCATGCCCTAAAATTATCGCACCTCATCAAATTAGAATCTGCTGTAGATAAATCCAATTTTATTTTTGCGAAAAATCCTGCATAAAACATTCATCTAAATCACTGCGATAAATCCAATTAATCTCTGCAAAATTAAAAAATAATAGTCAACAATAACCGTAATATTTTTTAATAAAAATTTCGCTTATCAACAGTTTTTAAATTTGCTGGACAAAAATAATTAACTAAAAACTTTCTTACCAAAGATAGAGTACTTAACTCATTCTGTTGATAGATAGAAATAATTATATTTAGTAATTTAATTTGAACACAAGCAAAAATATAGCTGGAAACACTTTGCTGAAGTAATCAGGGAGAAAATAATTTATGTCATATGCAAATCGGGTAGGAGACCAAGTTATTCCTCCTGAGCAGGTCGTTACAGGTAGAGTTTCGGAATATCACGACCTTGTAAGATGGGGCCCCATTATTTCTGGTGTATTGGTGGCGTTAGTTACACAATTAATTTTAAGTGCATTATTTGGTGCAATTGGTGCGGGAAATGTTGCAGGTTCAGGCGCACCGAGAACTATTGCACCTGATGTTGCTAGTAATGTAGGCTTGTGGTCTACGATCGCGCTATTAATTTCCTTATTTACTGGTGGTTGGGTAACAACTCGTGCTTGCGGGCCGATGAACCGCAACACTGCTTTACTAAACGGCGCGATTCTTTGGGCTACTACTTTAGCACTTAGCTCTTGGCTATTAGCAAGCGGTGTCTCAGGCGCATTTGGCGTAGCAGCTTCTAATGCAGCAGCAGTGCTAAACCAAACACAACAACCTTTGGGGAATGTGCAACAGAATATACCAAACGTATCCGCTCAACAAGCTCGTGAGATTGCTGCGGCTACTTCGAGAGGCTTGTGGTGGTTTGTATTTGGTTCATTGTTGGGTTTAATTGCTTCATTACTAGGAGCAGTTGCTGGTGCGCGCAAACCGAGAACTACTACCTATAATCCTTAAAAATGGTCATTGGTCATTAGTCATTAGTCCATAGTCAAGAATTCTCTGCTATTGACTATGGACTTTTGACTTTTGACTATAGACTTTCGATAATGGACTCTCTATAGCCCCAGCTATGGCACAATAAAGAACGGTAATAAGAAAAATCTTGATAAGGTAATTTAGTGAGTCCTACTGCTCAAACCACAGCGAGTACGCGACGTGTGGTATTTCCGTTTACAGCAATTGTTGGTCAGGAAGAAATGAAACTGGCTCTGCTGTTGAACGTGATCGACCCCAAAATTGGTGGTGTTATGATTATGGGCGATCGCGGTACCGGCAAATCCACAACTATCCGGGCCCTGGCCGACCTACTACCGGAAATCTCTGTTGTTGCTAACGACCCCTTCAACAGTGACCCCAATGACCCCGATGTAATGAGTGATGAAGTTCGCCAGCTGTTACAGGAGGGAGCAGAAATTCCTGTAGTTGCTAAAAAAGTGCAGATGGTAGATCTGCCTTTAGGCGCTACAGAAGACCGGGTTTGCGGTACTATCGACATCGAGAAAGCTTTATCTGAAGGTGTCAAAGCCTTTGAACCGGGACTATTAGCCAAAGCTAACCGGGGTATCCTCTACGTAGATGAAGTTAACTTATTAGATGACCACTTAGTAGACGTATTGCTTGACTCTGCTGCTAGTGGTTGGAACACAGTAGAACGGGAAGGTATTTCCATCCGTCACCCAGCGCGGTTTGTGCTGGTTGGTTCTGGTAACCCAGAAGAAGGCGAATTGCGTCCCCAGTTGCTTGACCGTTTTGGAATGCACGCGGAAATCCACACGGTGAAGGAACCAGCTTTACGGGTGCAAATTGTGGAGCAAAGGTCAGAATTTGACCAAAATCCCCACGGATTTCTCGAACAGTACCAAACCCAGCAAGAAGCATTACAACAGCAAATTGTCAATGCACAAAATTTGTTACCAAAAGTTACCAGCGACTACGATTTGCGGGTAAAAATTTCGGAAATCTGTTCGGAATTGGATGTAGACGGTTTGCGGGGTGACATTGTAACTAACCGCGCCGCTAAAGCCATCACTGCATTTGAAGGACGTACCGAAGTTACAGTTGATGACATTCGCCGTGTAATTACCCTATGTCTGCGTCATAGATTACGCAAAGACCCCTTAGAATCCATTGATTCTGGTTATAAGGTAGAAAAAGCTTTCGCGCGAGTCTTTGGTGTGGAACTACCGGAAAATGATACTGCACAAAAAAACGGCACAGGTCAAGTTAAAACTGGTGTTCGGTAATCAGCTAACAGTTGACAGTTATTAGTTATTAGTAAACAGCGATAATTGTTTACTAATAACTTAATTGGGCATTGGGCATGGGGCATTGGGCATTGGGCATTGAAAATGAGTATTGGTAGCGTATTTAGCAGCAATTAATTGGCTATAAAGAATATTTTTTTCCTAATGATTATAAGTCTAATAGTAACTAATTTAATCAAAATAAACCTACCCAACTTGAAACCCTCACAAATGACCAATGACCAATGACTAATGACTAATGACTAATGACAATAATAATTAACTATGAGATATTGGCATTTTTGGTTGAATACTTTTATTTTATCTAGCCAGTACAATCCACCTCGGTTTGTGGAATTATTAATGTTAACGGTGGCGATTGTGATGTTAGGAATTGCCACTGTTTTACCCGATAGACCTTATATGGTACTGGGTTTAAGCTTAGTAGTAGGGGCATCTATTTCTATTCTAGTCAGAGAAGCGATCGCTCCTTCTCAGCAATCTAAAATGACCAAGTTTACAGCGTTTATATTACTTTTTATTAGTCTTTATGGATTTTTCGATTTGATGCAAACGCTGTAATTTTAATTAACCAATTTCGCAATTGATATGAATTCTGGAATATAAAAAAAACCGCCTTCTCTGCGAGAGGCTTCCGCCAACGCGCAGCGTCTCGCAGAGAAGACGCCAAGAGGAATTAAGAGAATTTAGTGTAGCTTCACTAACATAAATTTTATTATCTCAATTTGCACAAATTAGGTAAAAGATGGATTCGCGGAAGGCTGAAAAATCAGGTAATTCCCAATCCAAAATCTAAAATTTAAAATCTAAAGTTGTATTAGCTATGCAGGAGGTAAAAAGCCTCCTGCTTTCACTACGATCAAAATTTCACGCCTCTAAGTTTGTGAATTAGAATTAACCTGAGTTCGCATTTTTTCAAAGCTAAAGGCTGCTGCGCCAAAAGTAACTAAAAGGACTCCCAAAATTTGGACTAATTCTAAATTTTCTTGAATTAACAAACCTGCAAAAATTACCGTCAAAAATGGAACGCTTGCACCAATAATTGTTGAACGGGGTGCGCCTAGTTGGCGAATTCCTACATTATTGCAGATGTAACCAAATAATGTGAGTACGCCTAAAATGAAGGCGCATAAAATCACTTCTAATAATCTAGCAGGTTGAAAATTTAAGCTTAAATCTCCTGGGAAGGGAATCATTAAACCAATGACACTCAACAGCAACATGGTAGTGAAGTTAATCACTGTAAAGGATACTGGGTGCAATTTGCTGGCGCATATTCTGGTGAGGATGACGTAAACTGCAAAGGCGAGTCCTGATAAAATGGCTGTGGTACTTCCCAGGGATACATTACCAACACCGCTAGCACCGCCTAAAATTAGTAACTCGCCGCAAAATAAAGCGCCAATAGCTGCATTACGGAATTTATTCGGGCGATCGCGGAATAAGAACCATGATAACAGTCCGCTAATCACGGGATAGATAAAGAAAAGTGCGATCGCCATTCCGGTAGTTACTTGGCTAATCGCAATGTAAATCAGCACTTGCGATAAAAACAAAAAGCAACCGCTAGCAATGGAAAATTGCAAAACTTTGAGTGTCTTGCTTTTGGTAGGGCTAGAATCTTTACCGAGGGAGGTAAATAGAGTTTGTAAATCTTCCCAAACTCTAGGATGCATCATCGGCGCTAATAATAACATTAGTGGTACAACTACTAGCAACCGCAGCATTAAAATTAATAATACATTACCTAAAGTTGGCAGTAGCAATCGCTCTACTTGCACTAATCCCAAAATTTCTGATTCTTGCTGGAATATTACCTTAATGGCTACGTTATACAGCGCCGATGCTGCTGTTGACAGCACAATCAACAAGAAACCTATCTGAATTGATGATAAGTTGGCGGAGCTAGTTAAAGGTAATGAAGGCGCTGCTAATCCTTGTTTACGGGTTGATAAAGTCGTTTCGGTTGGAGTTTTTCTTAGTGATTCATCTCTAGAGGTGAGAGAAATTGGCTGTTCTTGGTTATTGCTTACTGGTGGTGGTGTAGCTTCAGGTAACGGAATAATAGGTTCTGGCGCAGTTTCATTTGCCGATAATTCTGGAGAAAGCACAGAAATTGGCTCAGAATTGTTGCTGTTGAATGTGGTTGATGTTGCTTCTTTTTCAGCTATCGGTTCCGGTGTAGTTTCACTCGCTGCTAATTCCGGAACAATTACAGAAAGTGGTTCAGATTCATTACCGTTGACTAGCGCTGAAGTAGGTTCTGCTGTCGGTTCATTCTGGGAAATTTCTGGAACAAGTACCGAAATCGGTTCAGATTCATTACTGTTGACTAGCGCTGAAGTAGGTTCTGGTGTTGGTTCATTCTGGGAAATTTCTGGAACAAGTACCGAAACTGGTTCATTTTCTTTGCTGCTGAATGTTTCCTTTGCTGATGATTCCGGAACAATCACAGAAACTGGTTCGCTGACAATTTCCCTTTCTGGTAAAACGGTGACTTCTAATGGTGCTGTGTTATTTTCGGGAATTTCGCTAGTAATGCTGTTCTGTTGTAAACTGGCGGAATTTTCCCCAGTCATCTGCGTTGCTGCTGGGGGAAGTTGGATGACAGTAGGGGGTGAGATGACGGTTGGTGGTGGTACTTCTACTTGTAATACCGTCGGTGGTGATAAAGGTTGAGTTTTGACTGAAGTTTCAGCAATTGTTTTTTCCAGTCCTTGCAGCCGGCTAATTAACTCCGCTATAATAGATTCCCCTTGCTGTTGTTGACCTTCCATCCGATACAGCTGTTGGGAAAGATTACTTTGGTAGTTCTTCAGCTCCTGTTGCAGTAAATTAAAGGTGTTAGTCAGGCTATCATCCAAAGAACTGAGCATCTGCTCGACATTATCGTTGTTTTCTGCAGCTGCGTTTAAGCTTTGGTATGAGTTTTTCTCTATTGCTTCGCTAGCGATTGTCGTTAGCGAGGATTGCAGATGGGAAGATATATGTTTTGCTAAAGCTTCTGCTAATTGACGAATTAACACCTGTTGTTCGGTGATTTGCTTTACCTGTTGTAACTGTTCTTTTTCGTCAAGCAGTCGCTGAATATCGTCACTTAAACGAGTTTTTTCGCCCTGAAGCTGTTTTACTTCCTCTTGTAGCGATCGCAAAATGTGCTGCTGAAGATTTTCTAAATCCTCAACAACCGCCCATAGCGCATTTTCTGCTGCTCTAGATAAATCGCTTCTCACTCGCGGGTTGTCTGGTTGCTTCTCAAATCGCCCCATTCGCTTTTAACCTCTAACATTTTGACGATAAAGCTGCTTCCCGTATAACTGCTTGGCCTTCATATTAATTTCCTAGAGTTCGTTAGATAAACCAAAAATTTTAACAGGACTTACGCATATCAACGTAATTTTGTCATGCTGCACGCGGGGTTGCAAAGCATATAATTTAGCTAATTAGTTAATCTAGTGTGTTTAGTTTGGCATCACAGGTAAACATTCTGTCAGTCTTATTTCAATCATCTATGTTTTTAGCAGGATTTTTTCATGAGAAAAAATCTTACCCCAAATCAATACGTATTCTTTTTGTACAGATAGGAATTGTTAAAAACTTGTAAATGGATACTTTGCTACCACTAGGGTATATCAATTTTGTAACTAGACTAACTCAAGAAAGGCAGAGGGCAGAGGGCAGAAGTTATAAAAATACTTTTTCCTTGTGCCAAGAGGGTTTAAGGCAACTAAATTTATTGATAAACAAAAGATGAGAAGGTATTTTGAGAGCCGCCACAGCAAAAATACTATGTTTGAATTAAATCTCTGTGCCTTTATTTATTTGGCTTCTCCTTCTGCCTTCTGCCTTCTGCCTTCTGCCTGATTAATAATTAGTATTGAATGTAACTTCAGTGACAGTTTATATCTGTAAATGTGGTTAAATTATTGGTTTGCGCTAATTCCGAATATTGTCAACCTATGAAAATTATTCTAATTAATTAACAGAAATTATGCAAAAAGCATTTTAGCTTTAGCGTGTTTAAATTTGCATTTAGCTATTTTTGATACAGACACAAAGAAAATGAGAAAAGTGTAAATAATTAATGAGGATTCTGTTATCAACTTGATAGAAAAAATATCTTGACAATGCTAAAGATAGCAGCGCTGAGAATGGCGCTGATGGGAACAGTAATTAACCATGCGGCGGCGATACCTTTTAAAGTTTGGAATTGAATCGACTTGAGATTTTGCACGAGTCCAATACCCACCACGCCACCAACTAGGGCATGGGAAGTGGATACAGGTAAACCGAGACGGGACGCGATGAGAATCGTTGTAGCGGTGGCAAGTTCCGCACAAAATCCACTACTAGGTTGTAAGGCAATAATATTTTCGCCAATGGTAGCAATAACTTTTTTACCCCAAACAGCTAAACCACTAACAATTGCGACCCCACCAAGGATTAAAATCCAGATGGGGATGGTAATGCCATTTATCGGTACGCTACCAGTTTGCTTAATATAAACGATCGCGGCTAGAGGTGCGATCGCATTTCCCACATCATTAGAACCATGTGCAAAGGCGACAAAGCAAGCACTCAGCAATTGAAACCGCCCAAATATCCTCTCAGTGGCGTTGGGGGTTGTATTGTCTTGTAATTGTCGCCAGCTATAAAAGGTGAGTCCCACGGCGGCGATCGCACCTGTAAAAATAGGAATATCGTAAGCTGGGAGATTTAACCCAACTTGGTTAATCAAATAATTGCTTAAAGGTTCAGTCAGCGATGGCAGAACAATCACGCCAAATGTGCCGATAAGTACCGCACTCAACCAAGGAAGCCATTCATTTAACTGCAACAGTTGATTTGGTTGATCCAAAATCCAACGCTTGATTTGACTGTAAAATAAAGCCGCTATCGCACCGCTAATTACAGGGGTTAAAATCCAGCCAATAGTAATTGAACCAATCGATGACCAATCAATTGCACCTACTCCCAAAGCTACCCAACTAAAACCTGCGATCGCACCGACAACCGCATGGGAGGAAGATATAGGTAACCCCCGCGATGTGGCGATTTGTAGCCACACCCCAGAGGCTAATAATACCGTCACCATCCCCATGAGTAAAACTTGCGGTGTAGCCGCAAATAAAGCCGGATTAGCCACTTTTGTGGCGAGAGTTTCCGTTACCTCTTGTCCAAACAATACCGCACCCGCAAACTCCAACACCCCAGCAATTATTAACGCCTGTCGCAAAGTTACAGCCTTAGAACCAACAGAAGTTCCCATTGCGTTAGCAACATCGTTAGCACCAAGGTTAAAGGCAACGTAGAAGGCGAGTAGAGCGACGATTATGAGGGTGATGGGCATTTTTGATGGTTGACGGTTGACTGTTGACTGTTGACTGTTGACTGTTGACCGAATATTTAGGGATATATCAAGATTTTGTAGGTGTCTGGTTTGGGTGCGATCGCTTGTTCTACAGCTTGTGATAAATCTTGTAGAGGATAGCGATCGCTAATTAAGGCTTCTACATCAATCCGGCGATTAAAGACAATATCGGCTGAAAGATTTTGTAAGCGGTAGGATGAGCTATAACTGCCCATTAAGTCGATTTCCCGGCGATATAAAATATTGGGATTGACGGGAATTTCGATTTCGTCGGGAAACTCCGCGAAAAACAGAATTTTACCACCTTTGCGAGTGCAATCTAAAGCTTGAAAGAAGGCTTTTTCGCTAGGTACGGCGAGTAAGGTAACATCTACACCCAAACCACCAGTGATAGCTTGAATTTTTGCAGGTAAATCAGCGTCGCGTGCATCAAAAGCTGCTTCTGCACCAACATTTAAAGCTTTTTCAATTCTAGAGGGTAGTAAGTCGGTAGCGATCGCTCTACCACCAAAATACTTCACCAACATAATAAACATTAAGCCAATTGGCCCCGCACCTGTGATTAATACCGTTTGTCCCGGTGCAATTTGCGCTTTTTTGACTGCTTTTAAACAGCAATTAGTCGGTTCCACAAAACTCGCAGCTTCAAAACTGATATCATCGGGAATCGGAATTAAGCCGCCATTTTGCACAATATGTCCTGGGACTTTGACATATTCCGCAAAACCGCCGCCACTGGCGTTAAATCCGGCTGTAGTCGAGATGTTTTTATAAACATCACACATGGAATAATTTTCATTGAGGCAGTAGGCGCAACGCATACAGGGAATATGGTGCATTACCGCCACCCTTTGTTCTACTTGCCAATTTTTGACATCAGCACCCACAGATGCGATTGTACCCGCCGTTTCATGTCCAAAAATACGCGGCGGTTCGTACAGGGGATAACGAATTTTCTTAATATCTGACTGACACAATCCTACTACCCCCACCTTCACCAGCACTTCATCCGGTTCCAGAGTCGGGACTGGGATTTCTTCGTAGGAAAGTTGATTTACGCCTCTAAATACCTGTGCTTTCACGTTGATTTTTCACCGCTCAACGTTACTAGATGTAACATTTACTGGTCAAAGTTAACCTATCAAATTTGAGATTTTTGCTTTTAATACAGTACCTCATCAATCTCCAAGGTTGCAAAACTTGGTGGAACATAGTAAAGATGTGATGCTACTACTGCAATCGTAAAGCGTAATGGTAAAATTCTACATCTTTGATATATCCTTGTGATTCATAGAGCTTTTGAGCAGTTGTATTAGAAATATGAGTAGCTAAAACTATCCGAACTGCACCACTCTGTTTTGCATACTCTTGTGCAGCATGGATCAATAATGTTGCTACTTTCTGACGACGATATGATTCTTTTACATACAAATCGTTTAATATCCAGACTCGCTTCATCGAAACTGAAGAAAAGCTAGGATAAAGTTGAGTAAACCCTATGATTTCTCCATTATCCTGAGCTACAAATACTACTGAACCATTATGCTTGAAACGCTCTTTTAGAAATTCTTTTGCAGCTTCAATGTCTGATAGCTGCCCATAAAAAACACGATATTTATCAAACAATATTGATAGGCTTTCGAGATGATCTGTATCAGCTAAAAAAACCTTCATTTGCTATCCTCATAAATTCTGGATAAATAAAGCAAGCAAGATTACAAAATCAGATACAAATAATCCATAATTACTGCTTTACTTCACCAGCCTCTTCCGCATAAAACCCTTCTTCTTCAAGAAACTGGGTTAATTCTTTCAGACCTTGCTTACGATTGTCATCTCGTCGTGCCAGTTCTTTGATAGACTGAGTTTCTTGCTCTGGCGGAATCACTAAATCTAGGGGTTGGTTGATCTGGAACATGATATTTTCGGGATTGTGGTTTTTATATATTTCATAATACATAAACGCAATATCCGAAACAAACATTATCTTGTCGTCATCTACGAATAGGGTTAAGCAATGCTGAATCAGACATATCAAGCTGATGTTTTAGTTGTCGGTGGGGGAGTTGGGGGTACAGCAGCAGCGATTCAAGCAGCGCGACGCGGTGCGAAAACTATCTTGGTGAGTGAGTTTGCTTGGTTGGGGGGAATGTTAACCTCAGCCGGGGTATCTGTTCCCGATGGAAATGAATTAGAAGCGTTTCAGACGGGGTTGTGGGGCGAATTTTTACGAGAATTGCAGCAACGTCAGCCAGAAGGTTTAGATCATAGCTGGGTAAGCTTTTTTAGTTTCGATCCGCGAGTAGGGGCGCAGATTTTCGCGGATTGGGTGCAAGAATTAGCAAATCTGCATTGGATTGCGGGAGAAGTTCCCCTAGAGGTGTTGCGCGAGGGAAATTGTGTCACTGGCGTAAGATTTTCTGATTTTACTGTCCAAGCCAAAATTACTCTCGATGGTACAGAGTTAGGCGATTTATTGGCTTTGGCAGAAATACCTTATCGTTGGGGTTGGGAATGGCAAGAGCAATGGGAAGAACTAAGCGCCCCAGATTCTCCTAATCATCTCACGGAAAAATACCCTGTACAAGCGCCTACTGGGGTAGTGCTAATGCAGGATTTTGGCATAGATACCGCCCCAGAAATTCCCCCAGCGCCGAATTACGATCCATCTCTATTTGTTGGCGCTTGGGATAACTATGGTGCAGAACAATTTATCAACTACGGGCGCTTACCAGGCGGTTTATTGATGATGAATTGGCCGATATGCGGTAACGACTATGGCGCAGATTTAGGGCGGCTAGTAGAGTCAAAAGCTAGCAGAGATGAGTTCATTCAAGAATCTCGCTGGCATAGTCAAAATTTTGCCCATTTTATCCAAAATCAACTTGGTCGGCGTTACGGTTTAGCTACACAGGTATTTCCCCATTCTCCTAGCGCTTTTGCTTTGCATCCCTATTACCGGGAAAGTCGGCGCTTGGTGGGAATGAAAACAATTACAGAACAAGATATCTTACCTGTGTCTGGAGGTCAGGTAGCATCATTAAATATAGATACAATTGCGATCGCCAATTATCCCAACGATCACCATTACCCAGGTTTTGACTTTCCCCTCCAACCAAAATCGATTCGTTGGGGGGGACGCTGGACGGGAACGCCCTTCACCATTCCCTACAGCAGCCTCATTCCTATCAATACAGATGGTTTTTTAGTCTGCGAAAAGAATATTTCTGTATCACATATTGCTAATGGGGCTACGAGATTACAACCTGTCGTCATGGGAATTGGTCAAGCAGCAGGTATGGCTGCGGCTATGTGTATAGAGTTTAATTGTCAACCGCGCGATTTACTAGTAACAGCGCTGCAAATGGCTTTAATTCAAGACAAGCGTTCTCCAGCAGCAATTATTCCCTTGTTTAATTCAACACCCGCAGATATTCAGTGGCAGCAATGGCAAATACATTTTTTAAATAATCCAGCTAGCTATCCGCTTGATGGCAATTTTCCCACTTCATCGTCATCTCCGTATTATTACGATAGTCCAAAAACTGTGTTATCACGGTTGTCTAATTCCTTCACAGGTGTATTTCAACTAATATCTCCGCAGAATTACAGATTCAGTATAATTACTCCTAAAGCTTATCAACAGTCAACTTGGCAGCTTGTAACCTTGCGATCGCACGTAAATTTACAACTACAAGCTTGTAACCATCAGCAATTGCTGACAGTTTGCGGTCGGATTAACCCTGCTGGTAATTGGTTACTAGTCGAATATATGGATATTTGATAAAGTTTATTTTTATTCTGTAAAAAACAATACTTTTTAGGGAATTGTCCGGATGCACTAATAGAAACTAAGTAGCAGTGAATATGTGAGTTCCAAAGTAAACATCTGCTATGCGTGCGTTAATTTCACTTTTAGCCTCTAGCCTGGTAACGGCTACCTTAATTTTTAGCTATCAAGTAATGGCCAATTTAATGTCCGATATGTTCCTGGTTTCTGCGGCTACACCAACTTTGCTCTCAGCTAGACCCAAAACCAAACCCAATCAACCAGATAAGCCTGCACCACACCGTGGTAGCGGACGTAGAGAGTTAATGGAGTATAACCGTAATGCCCGTTCTTTCGTTTAATCGCTTTAGCTGCAATTTTCTTGTTTTGGAGGAGTTCAATTACAGACAAATTGGGTGTTGTGCTTAACATCCTTTACATCATTAATTTAGTAAAGAGATAACCGTCAACACATAGAATATCAGCATTTGTGCCGTAGTCTATCCGTAAATTGATGTATATATAGTCCGTTGTATCCCTGATGTTCCGAATGTGCCAAAAATCCCAGTGCATGTATTAATCGCATCACCAACTCCTCTCAAAGCTGCGTTTACTGCTTCTAACTCCTTTAATCTCCCAGATGTCATTTACATCAACGGTTCTATCGAGGGTTTCTGATTCCGATCTATTCTCAGCCATTTACTCAGCCAATTAACCCATCGATAGTTTGAAACCGTTACCCAATTACAGTTAAGCCAATAATTTACTCTAAATTAATAGACAGCTTTACCAAGCGATCGCAACTTGCAATCTCAGATGTTATTTCTGATTGCGGTAGCTAGCGCTGTGACAACACAAATCTTTTGCAATCTGTCACGATCGAAACAAGACTTTGTGGAAAATCTGCCATGTCTGTACGATCTCTTGCAACTCAGTTGTGTTGAACTTGTGCAATGGCTACATCACCAGCAAATAATCCTCAATCTGATGAAAATGCAACTAGCTTCTGTTTTACCAATTCTTTATCGTCTTCTCCAACCAAGATTTAGCAATTGTTTGTGGAGTGGAGACGATAATTCGCGCGCGATCGCTCTAACATTTGATGATGGCCCTCATCCCCGCTATACTCCTGAATTATTAGCTGTTTTAGATCGTTATCAAATTAGAGCTAGTTTTTTTTGGTTAGGTGCTTGTGTCAACCGTTCCCCAGAGATTGCTAAAGCAATATGCGATCGCGGACACTGGATTGGATTGCATGGTTACGATCATCAATCTTTTCCCCTGTTATCCCCAATACAACTGCGAGATACCTTAGAAAAAACCCAAGCTGCTATATATACTGCTTGCAATCTTCCACCAGAACAAGTCAGGGATGTGCGTCCACCAAACGGTTTATTCACACCCAAAATTTTAAAATATTTACTACAGTGGAATTATCGCCCAGTCATGTGGAGCGTAGTTCCAGTTGATTGGACTAGACCAGGAATTTCCACTGTAACGCAGCGCGTTTCGCAACAAGTAAAAAATGGTTCCATCATTGTTTTACATGATGGTGCTTATGGCGGTCAAGATGTTGCTGCCACCAGCGAAATTTTAATTCCCCAGCTACTACAAAAAGGCTATCAATTTGTGACCATCGATACTTTTTGGCAACCAGTAAAAATTAAAAATTCGTAATTATTAATTCGTAATTAGTTGATGGCAAACACGCCAACTATCACAGAGTTACCTCTACAAGTCTACTATTCACCATTTTTTAATTACGAATTACGAATTACGAATTAGTAATTATTTACCATGTCCTATTGGTGCGACTTCAGCATCAGTACTGGTAGGAGGTGCAGGTTCCTCAGTTCCTAAAAGATGATGTATTTCACTTAATGAACTTGGTTGTGCTTCTGGTTGTTTTGGGGAATCGCCCATATATTCAATTAGGTCTTCTACTTGGCAATTGAGTGCTTTGCAAAACCTAATTATGCGTTCAATATGATCCGTCCCAGTTCTACCGCTTTCCCAGTTCTGGATAGTGCTTTCAGTCACACCTACAAGACGTGACAACTCAAGCTGGGTTAGCCCTGCCTTTTCCCGAAGCAAAGCGATCCTTGGTTTTGGCTTTTGTTTCACAGCTATAGCACTTGTTTTTGATTATTTATAGACGTAGATCCTAGCACCAAAAAAAAGCGGCGCTAAAAAAACACCAGAAAAAATTTGGTTCCGATTTGCTCCTTGAGAATGTTAAGTTTTACTATGTTCATACCAACAGGAATCTTAATCTTTTCTCTAGTAACTCAACTGTATTGAGTGATAGCTTTCCCCGTCATCAAGGGCGTTTTTGATGAAACCAAAATATGGAGAAACGATGACATATCCACCAAAATACGCAAGAAAAATTAACCCTAATTCCTAGCCCCTAGCCCCTAGCCCCTATTAAAATAAACTTCCACCTCTTCACCTGCTGAAATTAACGTTTTCCCCACCGGGATAACAGCTAGGGCATTAGTTTGTGCTAAATTAATTAAATTGCCCGAACTATGGCTACCGCCAGATGGAGAAAATTCATAAACACCATTAACTAACTGTAATTTTCCCCAGATATAAGTTTCCCGTTTACCATCCGATCGCAATTCTTGATGCGATCGCACTTTCACAAACTCGACTTTCCATCCTTGAGCTAATCCTGCTAATTTTTTAATTGCAGGTTGCACAAACCGCAAAAACGTTACCAACACAGCTGCAGGATTTCCCGGTAAGCCAAAATATATAGGAACTCTGTGATTATTATCCCCCTCATCAACCGTTGGGGGAAATGTCGCCACAGTGAGGGGTTTACCCGGCCTCATTGCCACAGCACGGATATGAATTTGCGCTTGTAGCGTTGCTAAAATTTGCTCAACATAGTCATAATCGCCAACCGAAACCCCACCAGAAGAAATTACTATATCAGCATGAGCGATCGCCTCAGTAATTGTTTTTTGCAGCGCTGCTGGTTCATCCTTGACAATCCCTAACATTAAGGGTTCAGCACCGCTTTGTCTCACCAAAGCAGCCAACGCATAAGCATTAGAATCAACAATTTGTCCTGCTGCTAGCGGTTGATCGATGGTTACTAATTCATCCCCAGTAGAAAATATTGCTACAATTGGAGTGCTGTAAACACTCACTCGCCCACATTGCGCAGCCGCTAACACAGCAATTTCCGCCCCATTTAATTTAATCCCTGCTGGTAATAATTGTGTCCCAGCTTGGTAAAATGAAGCTTGACGCCGGACAAATTCTTGTGGTTTTGGTGCAGCTAGAATTTGGACAAAATTCTCCTGTTGACTTGTCCTTTCTTGCATAACTACAGTATCTGCACCTTGAGGCATCACCGCACCAGTAAAAATCCTTGCAGCTTGACCTGCTTGAATTATAGACTGGGGTTGATATCCAGCCGGAATTGACTCAACAATTTCTAAAACTGCTGGCTGTTCGGCGCTACAATGTTGCACATCTGTGTAGCGCACAGCATAACCATCCATTGCTGAGTTATCCCAATGGGGAAAATCTAAATTACTGGTAACGGGTACAGCTAAAATTCTACCTGCGGCGGCGAATAAATCTACAACTTCGGTGTCACGCTGATGATCTAGGGGTTGGACTAAATTTAAAATAATTGCTTCGGTATCGCTGACTGAATGCATAGCGATCGCTATTACGATATTGCCAAAAAACATTGTAACAATCGTCATTGCACCCGAAGCAAAGTTTCAGTATACCAATTCTCAATCTCATCCCTAACTCTTACACCAAAGTTTCAACAACCATCTATTAGATTGTTGGTCTAATGCTGGGAAGACACGACTACCAAAAACATCCTGCCATACTTCCATACCGTGCTGTTTGACCAAATTTGTTTGTAATTGTTGAAAACGCGCATAATCGCGGTCACTAATGGCAGTTAGTATGGGAATAATTGTACTAACTGGGATTTGTACTGCTTTTGTGTTGATAAATTTCATTAGGAATAATCCTCAAAATATAAATAATTACTAGTCGTGCTTATTATCACCAAGTATTTTCCCCAGGGTCTGGCAATTACGTCACTGGCAAATTCAGTATAAATCTATGGGATTCATCTGTGATAATACTCGATATTGTTGATTTCTCCTGGTCTACTATTCAAATAACTAACTCCCTTATTTTTGGTGATTTAACACCTATTCAGTACTTAAAAACACACTTCAATAATAACTATAAAGGCACAAAATCATTCTGCAAACATCCATAAAAATACTGAAAACAATATTGAATCAATTCTATGACTATTGCCAGAGTCCCCCAAAAACACTATCCCAAAGCGGAAATAAAAAGACGCGCTATGGCCTTAGGGCTAGATTTCCTCGTTGCTTGGTTAATTAGTTCTTTATTGAGAAGCAATAACCCAGGTATTCAATTTGTCCAAATTTTCGTATTTGTGATAGCTTGGCTAGTTTTACGAGTGCTAGTAGCCTATAACAATCAAGGACAAAGCCTTGGGCGTTGGGCATTTGATCTGAAAGTATTGGAAGTGGAACAAGGGCAAATAATCGGGAGAATTCCCGAATTACTAGCACTAGTTAAACGAGAAACAATTATTGGCGTAAGTGCGCTATTTATCTCCATTGCTCTAGGCAACATTAGTACCAATCCCACTGCTATACTGCTAGTACTTCCTCTGGCTATTGACTGTGGAGCTGCCTTCTACGATCGCCAAATGCATCAGGCATTGCACGATCGTTATGCGAGAACTACCATAGTTTCCTCACGTCGTGGTTATTCCCTCGATATAAAAATCAAGCGAATAGTTGAAAATATCCAACGGAATGTGAGAAGATAGTCATTTGTGTTAATTCTCTCCAGGCTTTACGGTTTGTAAGATTATGGCTAAGAGTAAAGGTGTCCGCATAATCGTGACCCTAGAATGTACCGAATGTCGCACTAACGCTAACAAGCGTTCTCCCGGTGTTTCCCGGTATACCACTACGAAAAATCGGCGTAACACCACCAACCGATTAGAACTGAAAAAGTTCTGCTCTCATTGCAATACACACACAGTCCACAAGGAAATCAAGTAAAAATGAGCTACTATCGTCGTCGTCTATCTCCGATTAAGCCGGGAGAACCAATCGATTATAAAGATGTTGATTTGTTGCGCAAATTTATCACCGAGCGCGGTAAAATCCTACCTCGGCGGATTACAGGACTAACATGTCAGCAACAGAGAGACTTGACATTAGCAATTAAACGTGCTCGAATTGTAGCTTTGTTGCCGTTCATCAACGCAGAAGGTTAATTCGAGTGGCGATTGAGAATTTTAGGTTATGGATCTTTTCTAGCAGCTACTTTTAATATGAAAGTGGCTGCAAATTTTCAGATTCCACAATCTAAAATCTCCTGAAGTCAGTGTAAAATCATCTTTTGCATATAAAAAATCATGAGATTTTGGATTTGGTAGTCAATATTCAATCCAAAATCTAAAATTTACTAGTTAACTAAATTAAGCGCGAGAGTTGTGGAAAAGGGGACGCTGGTTGAATTTAGGGTTCAAGGCGATCGCCGTCTGGGAGTAGTAGATCGCCCAGACGGAAAGACCCGTTGGTTTGTGGTAGATGAACGCGGTCAATCCCACAGCCTCGCGCCGAGACAAATTACCTATACAGTTACCGGACAAACATACAAGTCGGCTGACATACCGCAGTTTTTAGAACAAGTAAAGCCATATTTAGACCCATCCAGCTTAGAAGTAGCCTGGGAATTATTAGTTGAGGATGGGGAATCGGTAACCCCATCACAAATGGCTAACCTACTATTTTCCGAATCAGAACCGCCTCATTGTTACGCCGCCCATTGCTTGTTATCCGATGACAAACTCTATTTCAAGCAAAAAGGAGACGGTTACGAAACCCGGACAACAGCCCAGGTAGCCGAACGAAAACACCAGCTAGAAGTAGAATCGCAAAAAGCCAGGGGACAGCAGGAATTTTTAGCCCGTGTCGAACAAGCCCTAGCAGGTGAAACAGTAGATTGGCAACGTCCAGACCGCCAGCGCTTAGAAGCGATTGAAAAATACGCCGCCCTCCTCGCTGATGTGGTGCGGATGAGCGTAAATTACGATTCCTTATCTCGGGCCTATCCTCCCCCAGGCCCGGTATTAGAAACAATGACCATGCTGGGACGACAAGCAACGCCCCAAGGAGCATTTCAACTATTAGTTGACTTGGGTTGGTGGAGTCCCAATGAAAATTTGTTTTTGCGTCGTTCAGCAATTCCGGTTCAATTTCCTAGCAAGGTATTAGAAGTGGCGCAACAGCGTTTGGATTCCCCACCCGCAGATCTAGATACAGACCGTATAGATCTGACTCATCTCAAGGTATATACAATTGATGACGAAAGCACCACAGAAATCGATGATGGTCTAAGTTGGGAATTACTCCCCGATGGTAGAGAGCGGCTGTGGGTACATATTGCCGATCCTACGCGGTTGTTAGCGCCAGAGGATGATTTAGACCTAGAAGCCAGAAAACGCGGTAGTACCGTTTATTTGCCAACAGGAATGGTACCCATGTTCCCGGAAGTTTTAGCAACCGGGCCGATGAGTTTGGTACAGGGGCGAGTTTGCTGTGCCCTCAGTTTTGGCGTAATTTTAGATTCCACCGGCAAAGTCGAAGATTACAGTATTCATCCCAGCACAATTAAGCCCACATACCGCCTCACCTACGAAGATGTAGATGAGATGCTAGAATTAGGCGTTCAAGCAGAACCAGAAATTGCAGCTATTTCCACCTGGGCACAGCGCCGGAGAACTTGGCGTTATAACCAAGGCGCAATCAGTATTAATATGCCGGAAGCCGCCATCAAAGTCAAAGGCGACGAAATCAGCATTGATATTTTAGATGATTCCTCATCCCGGCAATTAGTCGCAGAAATGATGATTTTAGCCGGTGAAGTAGCCGCCCGCTACGGTCAAGAGCATAAAATACCCTTACCATTTCGCGGTCAGCCACAGCCAGAATTACCGCCCGAAGAAGAATTACTCCAGCTACCCGCAGGGTTTGTTCGCGCCTGCGCTATGCGTCGCTGTATGCCTAAAAGCGAAATGAGTATTACCCCCGTGCGTCACGCCGGTTTGGGTTTAGATACATATACTCAGGCCACTTCTCCGATTCGCCGCTACAGCGATTTACTCACCCATTTTCAACTCAAAGCCCATTTGCGGGGCGAAGTTTTACCATTCTCCGCCGAACAACTCAAAGAAGTGATGATGACTGTCACCAGCATCACTCAAGAAGTGACAATGGTAGAACGGCAAACTAATAGATATTATGCTTTAGAATATTTACGCCGTTACCCAGAGCAAGTTTGGCAGGTAACAGTATTAATGTGGCTGCGGGAAGACAGCAATTTAGCGCTAATTCTATTAGAAGATTTAGGGTTACAATTGCCCATGTCTTTTAGACGTTCGGTAAATTTAGGCGAACATTTATTAGTTAAAGTCAGCCTTGCCGACCCGCAAAAAGATATGATTCAGTTTCAAGAAATAATTTATCAAGAAGCTTTGAATTAGTGATTGGTCATTAGTCATTGGTCATTGGTCATTTGTAATTTTTAGAGTTAGAAACCTAAAATTGTGTAGGTTGGGTTGACGTAAGGAAACCCAACACCAGCATCTATGTTGAGTTTTTGAAATTCATGTTGGGTTTCGCAAAGCCTCAACCCAACCTACATCTAATGCACTATTTTAGTTATGTCAGTCCACTACACATAGTTAAATTTTTTCAATAATCAAATCGGATTTCTATAGCATTAGTTATCACAATTATGATATTTCAGAATTAGTAAATAACATTCGTAGCTTGGTTAAAGTTTGGGTAAATCCAACAAACCCTGCAAAAAGCTTTGAAAATTTCTAACCCCTAGCCTCTAATTGCGCGTAGGCTTCATATACGCCTTTAACGTTGTACCAATTGAGAAAGATTCGGGCAATTTCTAAAGCTAATTGGGGTTTACCTAAATTAATTAACCATTGCAAAAATGGTGCCATTGTCCGCTCATTTAGTGAACCATTCAGTGAGAGAATACCCCAAAGTAAGCGGTGTAACCAAGTCATTTGGATCATCATCCGCACTTCCCAAGTTGGGTGCTTTTGATAAAATAAAACGCCCATACGTCCGCGTTGAATTTCTTTATCAATTAAGTTAGGAATTTGTTCTAAATTAAAGGCTGGATGCCAATGGTAACCTACGGCTGCTGGACATTTAATTAATTGTAAACCGAGATTTTTTAGCCTCACGCCTAGTTCTAAATCTTCCCAGCCATAAAGTTGAAAGCTAGTGTCAAATAGTCCAGCTTTTTCTAACCAATGTTTAGGAATGGCTACGTTTCCTGTAGCAAAGAAAGCCGCAGAAAAATCTGTGACTTTATAAGGTTCAGCAGTGGGATTGTCAAAATTACAAGTATTAATGACTGCACCATAGGTAAAAAAGCGATCGCTTCCTAATTTCTTCTGCCCTTGCACCAGTGCATCAGCATGAGATTGTAAGAAATTTTCTAGTACGACTAGATCGCTATCAATAAAGATAATCGTGTCCCCTCGTGCTTGTTCTACACCCAAATTCCTCGCCGCCGCAGGGCCTTTGTGGTCTTGTTCAAAACATCGCACGTGAGGAAATTCTTCTTTATGGGCTGCTAACCATTCCAAAGTGCTATCCGTAGAACCATCATCTACCAAGACAATTTCGTAACCTGCGATCGCAGTTGGCAAAGAAAATTTCTGTACTTCCAAAGCGCGGAGACACTTTTCTAAAATTGGTTGGCGATTATAAGTTGGTATTACAACACTGAAAAACACAGTCTCACCCACAAGATTATTACCCTTCTCCAGAATAGGACAACTGTAGCATTGGCGCTGTTCCTGGTTTGAAAATGGGCATTGGGCATTGGGCATGGGGCATTGGGCATTGGGCAAAAGTCAATAGTTATTTGCTTCCTTGTCTTCCTTATCTCCCTTCCATCTGTTTCTTCGCTAATTGCGCTAGAAGCGATCGCTTGTCCCTAAGTCCGCGCTAAAATTCTCAAGCACAATAGCGGATTCCACAGCAATGGAAATTAACTGGGAAACAGCCAAAACTTACGAAGATGTTTTGTATCAAAAAACCGATGGTATTGCCAAAATTACCATCAATCGTCCCCACAAACGTAATGCTTTCCGCCCCAAAACTATATTTGAACTGTATGATGCTTTTTGTGATGCCCGCGAAGATACTTCTATTGGCGTAATTTTATTTACTGGTGCAGGCCCCCATACTGATGGTAAATACGCTTTCTGTGCTGGTGGCGATCAGAGTGTCAGGGGTCATGGCGGTTATTTAGATGAAGATGGAACTCCCCGCTTAAATGTACTGGACTTACAACGGTTGATTCGTTCCTTACCAAAAGTTGTGATTGCTCTAGTAGCAGGATATGCGATCGGTGGTGGTCATGTCTTGCACCTGATTTGTGACCTGACTATTGCGGCTGATAATGCTATTTTTGGGCAGACTGGCCCGAAAGTTGGGAGTTTTGATGGTGGATTTGGTGCTAGCTACCTCGCCCGCATTGTCGGACAAAAAAAAGCTAGAGAAATTTGGTTTCTCTGTCGTCAATATAACGCCCAACAAGCCCTAGATATGGGTTTAGTTAATACCATTGTCCCAGTCGAACAACTAGAAGCTGAGGGTATTCAATGGGCGCAAGAAATTTTAGATAAAAGCCCCATTGCTATTCGCTGTCTCAAAGCTGCATTGAATGCTGATTGTGACGGACAAGCTGGTTTGCAAGAACTCGCGGGTAATGCCACTTTACTTTATTACATGACACAAGAAGGCGCTGAGGGGAAACAAGCATTTTTAGAAAAGCGATCGCCTAATTTTCGCGATTTCCCTTGGTTACCCTAAAATAGGGCAAAAATAGCCCCTGTTAATAGGGGCTATTTTCTCAGAAGATTGACAGCACCAAAAATTTTAAAGGCAAATATTAATTGCAATCAGAATACAAACTCATACCAGTTTGGATGCAATAGTTATTGTTTCTCTTCGGGAGAAATCTTCACTACACTAGCAGTATTTTTCACCTCAAACCTATCTAAAAAAGATAGCCATAAATTAAGACAGCAGTCTAAGATAGCGGCTAAACTTTTTGGCAAATCCAAAATTGGTAGTAGTCAGGGAATAAAAGATGGCTAAATCAGTACTTTCTCTGTTTTTGTCGGTTCGGCTGTAAAAACAGGAGTTTCTGGGACGGAAACAAGAGTATTATTTTCTAATTCTGAACCTACGCTGGGAGATGCAACTATAACTGGTGTTGCATCTGGTAAACTCCAAGCACCTTCTAAAGTTTCCCAGGAAGGAGCAAAAGGTGGTAGTGCTAACGAGCAAGCTTTCCAAGTTCCTTGAACTGGGGCCCCTAACTGTTGGCACATTCCGCCACGGCGACCTTCTGGTTGATAATGGCGACAATATCTACAGGCAGATGTCAAAAATTTATTAGGTTTCATTTGAGGCTCATCTTTTAGTCCCATTTAGGGCTAATTTATGTCTCTATATTTTCCTTCTAGATATAAATACGTAGTAGAGCCAAAATGCATTAATTGGTCTACGTTGTAGCGATCCCCAGTCAAATTTTAGCTTTAGGATGTTTTTATAATTCTGTTATATTTTTCAATGTTAATTGTTTTATGGACATGCTAAATTTTGACTAAAAACAATTGGGGATCAAGGCTAAAATAATAAACTTGGATTTGTCCAATTTATTAATTTATATCCTAAGGAATAGGAACTGAGGTAGAGTCAAGCAGCTTGTTCTCATACTTTTGAGGTAATTTACTGGAAATTATCTAGAATTCAAAGACTATTACCAATGGTAGGGAATTGGTAATTTCTGTGCGGTAATTTTTCCTTAACCGCCCCTGGCTTTTGGAGATTGCTGATAATTAATTTCAGCGCCTGCTTGACTAAAATTTTTGAGGATAGCCGTCAAAAATCAGTTCAGTATCATTGATACTGAATGCAAATTAGCAAGTTTGTTGCCAATAATGTTTTTGTCTGAGGGTCTTGAGAGTAAACGCTCAAAAATCTTCCAGACTGCCTAACTAGAGAATTTTGCAGATGGCATAAGTATATCTACAAAACTCACAATAGTAATTTAGCAATCATCGGAAAAATAATTTATAAATTCAACATAAAATTCCAATGGGTGGGTTATAGGGATTGGGGATTGGTGGTGTTATTGCGCGTTGAGACAGTTGCTAGCAATAGTTTTTGTTAGCAACAACTTCGAGCAACAGTGTTTGTCAGTAAAGTTGTTGAGTAAAAATCTGTTCTAAAAAAATGAATCATTATTATTTATCCCAATTTCGGATACAAATAAACACAGATATATAAAGAAAAATTAAGGAATCTCAAGATAAAAGGCAATTTTCCCATTAGGCAAGGGATTGAGGCGGTTAAGAAAAGGACAAAAAAATAACTGATGACCATTCACAACTGTTTAGCGGCACAAAAAGCACAAATCTGCCAACGCTGAAGTTCACCAGGAGGTGTGGGAGATTGACACTGGGGACAAAGCGGTAAACTTTGCGATCGCGTTTGGATTAACTTTGCCCAACGCCCAAAAGCTGTATTGGCATTATTTATATCAGTATTATTGGCATGAGGGGATGCGATCGCACTTTTAGAGGTAGTCGCATCATCTACATAACTAGGATGTTGCGATGGCAAAACTTTTGTTGGTAACTTGACTTTTTCTGGCGAAGATTTCCACCCAGCAGTCGAAAAGCGAATATCCACCAGACAGATGCTGAGTTTTTCATTTAACGTTAACAATAGAGTTTGACGTTTAAAAGTCAGATTCTGTGCCCAAGCTGCGCTAGAAGTCGCTACCCACAGAACATCTCGCTGGATTGATAATGGTCGAGTATGTTTGTTAGCAACAACTCCCACAACTTCTGCCCAAATTTTCAGCACCAGTTGCAAAGGTTGTTCTTGCCATTGAGCCTGCTTTTGGAGAATATCTAGAATATCATTAACTGATTCAAAGGACATCTTGCAAGAAAAGAGTAAAAATTGAGCTGAGGTCTGGGATCTATACTAAAAAAATTCATTCAAGATACTAAAAAAATTAGCCAGCGCCTTGCGGAGAGCGCTGTATTTCTGAAGCAGCACAGTCTGGCAGGTTTCCGCACCACTTGCTACAACGGGGAAGCAGCTAATCTACTTTTAAGTTGCACAATCCATTGTGAGGGCTGTTGACTGTTGACTGTTGACTGTTGACAGCCCTGATTAGTAGTTATGCAATTTAGATGCGCATTAGCTTAGATGCTTGTAGGGTAGCCAATGTCCAGGGGCATTTTCCCGATATTGGCGACTTATGTGTGACTGTAACAACTTGTTGATATTTGTTCTAATTATGATTAAGAGATTCACCGTGACTTTAACACGGCTGGTTCAACTAGTTTTAGCTGTGGATGGGATACTATTAACCATCTTTGCAGCAGCAGAAAGTAAAAATTCATCTCTAGATATGTCCGGCTTTGTATCAGTTTTAGGGAGCAGGCAATGAGTCAAAATCCGCGAGTAAATTCTGACACTCAATTGTCTAAAACACCGACTTTAAAGCCAGTACTAGCAGCAGCACTGGCGAGTTTAGAAGTCCAGTTAGATCGGGAGTTAGCTAGATACCGACGTACACGCAACACTTCTAGGTTACCAAATTCTGCACGTGTAATTAGTTATGTCGGTAGTTCACCGCAAGCGATCGCGGCGGCTATTATGGAGCAGTCTCAAGCAGCACAAACCAAACCCAGTATTCCACCATCTGTAGCACCGTCTGTGACAGCTGATACGCCAGCAATGGAAGCAGTTACAGAGCCAGCCGAGTTAGATGAAATGGATCATTTGCTGTTATCTTCTACTCCAGAAGTGACCCAAACACCGCCACCGCCACCGCCGCCCCCAGTGAATCCTACTACCAGCATCATACCAACAGGACAGTCACAGCAAAATAGTAATGGCTTAAAAGCAGATGACACCCCGATTGAGCCGGAGGATTATTTAGAATCTAGCGAAGCACTGCTGCGGAGCGTCACGGATGAAGAACCGCAAAAGAAAAAGCCCAGCACGGCTAATGATGGTTTACTCTCACCGTTGGGTATAGGTTCGATGCTACTGCTTTTGGTAGCAAGTCTGACGTTGGGGTATGTAATTTTCAATCCCAAAGGTTTGACTCATTTGAACCTGAGTAAATTATTTAGTTCTCAATCTTCTACCTCTACTACCCCTACAGAAAAAACTACAGTTCCTGTAGGCAATACCCCAGCCCAACCAGAACCAGTACTCACGCCCATACCCAAGTATCCCAATCTGGCGACTAAAGAGTTTCCCGAAGTCAACGATCCTAATGATGTTGTCGGCTTACAACCAAAAGGACAAGAAACTCCCCGCACAGCGCCCAATCCTGTGCCAATACAACCAGTTAATCCCCCCATTCAACCGCCTACACAAGTAGCTCCCCCACAAGCTGTAAATCCCCTGACAGTAGCGCCATCACCGCAGGCGCAACCAGTAACGCCTAGCACGCCAACCAGCAGTCAAACACTACCCAATCCCCAACTCAAACCCTCAGCAGATGGTTTTTATCATGTAGTGATTGATAATGAGAGCGATCGCACTTTTGCCTCAGTACGGCGAGTAGTTCCCGATGCTTATTTATCAACCGATAACAAATTTATTTTCCTGGGTGCTTTTAAAACTCAAAAAGAAGTTCAAAAACAGCTACAACTACTAGAGAAAAACGGAATTCAAGCTAGAGTGCAGCAGCCATAGGGTATTGGGCATGGGGCATGGGGCATTGGGCATTGGGCATTGGGCAAAAGTCAAAGAGAATTCTTAATTTTGAATTTTGAATTTTGAATTTTGAATTGTTTGTCCTCCTTGTCCCCCCTGTCCTCCTTCCCTTCCCCTGCCCCCTACGTGACTGGCAAAAGTGAATGGAGAGCCGACATGGAAGTGATGAAGCGTATCCTGCGGGTGGTACAAGCGAATCTGAATAGTTTCCTCAACAGTACAGAAGATCCAGAAAAGGTTTTGGAACAGACTGTGATGGAAATGCAGGAAAATTTGATGCAACTGCGGCGGGGAGTTGCAAGTGCGATCGCCATTCAAAAACGGACGGAACGACAGGCGGCGGCGGCTGAGTCTACAGCCGAAGAATGGTATCGTCGCGCTCAATTGGCGCTGCAACAAGGAAACGAAGCTCTAGCTAAGGAAGCCCTAACTAAACGGCGAGTTTATCAGGAAACTGCCAAAGCGCTCTTGAGTCAAAGAATAGAGCAAGCTGAAGTGGTGGATAAACTGAAAAAGGATATGCGGACGCTAGAGTTAAAAATAGCGGAAGCAAAAACGAAAAAAGATTTGTACATTGCCCGCGCTCGTTCGGCAGAAGCCTCCTTTAAGCTTCAAGAGATGCTGAGTAGTGTTTCTGCCACTAGCAGCTTAAATGCCTTTGAGCGCATGGAAGAAAAGGTTTTGCAGCTAGAGGCACAATCAGAAGTTATAGCTCAATTGGGTGGTGATGAGTTACAAAAAAAATTTGCGGCGTTGGAAGCTACGGATGATATTGACACCGAGTTAGCAGCAATGAAACTACAGGTTGTAAATGATGCTGCGGAAGTACGTCCAAAACAACAGCTACCCAAAAGTCAAGAGCCAACATGATGGGCAATTGGGTAAGTGGGAGTATATCTTAACAAATAAGGGGTGTTGGGAGGTACTGTTCCTGGCTGGAAAGATTACATTGGAATAAGTAGCTATTAAACAGTAAAAGCTTAACTGCCAACAAATTGCGTAAACAACACAAGGAAAAAACAAACTTATGGGATTATTTGATCGTATTAAGCGAGTAGTCAGTGCTAACCTCAACGACCTGGTAAATAAAGCTGAAGATCCTGAGAAAATGCTAGAGCAATCTATCCTGGAGATGCAGGAAGATTTAGTTCAGCTACGTCAGGGTGTGGCTCAAGCGATCGCTGCCCAAAAACGCACTGATAAGCAGTACAATGATGCCCAAAATGAAATCACCAAATGGCAGCGCAACGCCCAACTAGCCCTGCAAAAAGGTGATGAGAACCTAGCAAGACAAGCCCTAGAACGGAAAAAGACTTACACTGAAACTGGCACCGCCCTCAAGGCTAGCTTAGATCAGCAAAACGTTCAAGTCGAAACCCTCAAGCGCAACCTGATTCAGCTAGAAAGCAAGATTTCTGAAGCTAAAACCAAGAAAGAAATGCTCAAAGCGCGGATTACCACTGCTAAAGCCCAAGAGCAACTGCAAAATATGGTAAGCGGGATGAATACCAGCAGTGCATTAGCAGCCTTTGAGCGCATGGAAGAGAAGGTTTTACTACAAGAAGCACGCGCTCAATCAGCCGCCGAGTTAGCTGGTGCTGACTTAGAAACCCAGTTTGCGCGTTTGGAAGCTGGTAGCGATGTTGATGATGAATTAGCCGCTTTAAAAGCCCAAATGACTTTAGGCCCTGCTAGTTCAGCCAATCAACCCCAACTACCACCACAACAAGAAACTACCCAACCTAAAGCTAATAATGATGTAGTAGATTCTGAGTTGGAATCCTTACGCAAACAATTGGATCAAATGTAATTTTGTTTTATAACTTCTTCCAACTAGTCCCACACCTTTAGGTTGTGGGATTTTGCTTTTTTAGTCAAAAGTCAAAAGTCAATAGTCAATAGTCAATAGTCAATAGTCCAAATGTTGACTGTTGACTGTTGACTGTTGACCGTTGACCGTTGACCAATGACCACTCAGATTGAGATACAGTATTTTGTGTGCCCACTTTGATCGATGCCACCCGATGGAGACTGTAATGAGTACAGGTGTAATCACCATAACTGATGCTAATTTTGAAACCGAAGTTTTAAAAGCTGATTTACCAGTATTGCTTTACTTTTGGGCTTCCTGGTGCGGGCCTTGTCAACTAATGTCACCAGTAATTAACCAGACTGCTAACAAGTATGGCGATCGCCTAAAAGTAGTTAAAATGGAAATTGACCCCAACCCATCTACTGTTAAAAAATTCCAAGTGGAAGGCGTACCTGCTATCAGGTTAGTTCAAGGTGAAAAACTATTGGCATCCACTGAGGGAGTCATGAGTAAAGATAAATTAATCAGCCTCTTAGATGAATATTTCAATAAAAATTAGTCACGGGTTTCAAGCCCAGCTTGCTGACTTAATCTGAGGTTGTCAATTTTGGATGAAAAAATCAAAATCCAAAATTTAATTAGGCTTTATTAGCTTTTCTACTTCCGAATTTCTTCGGGAGTAGATGTAAAATCGAAGATTTTTTATCCCAGCCCATACCTAAAGGTACGGGCTTAATCTATCATTGAACATCCTGAAGTTAAAATTGGTTGGCTATTGATTATAACTATTGAGTATTAACAACTATGGAATTTGCCAAGCGGTTACAACCCCTGCAATCTAATGTCTTTGCAGATATGGATAGAGCTAAGGCTGCGGCTTTGGCTGCTGGACGAGAGATAATTGATTTATCGTTAGGATCTTCAGATTTACCAGCAGAAGCTCATGTAATTGAAGCGATCGCGCAATCGTTGTACGATCCGAGTACTCACGGCTATTTGCTGTTTCACGGTACTAAAAGTTTTCGGCAAGCGGCTGCTAATTGGTATGAAAATAAATTTGGTATTAAAGTTGACCCGGAAACTGAAGTATTGCCGTTAATTGGTTCCCAAGAAGGTACGGCACATTTACCTTTAGCAGTCTTAAATCCGGGAGATTTCGCCTTATTACTCGACCCAGGCTATCCTTCTCACATGGGCGGAGTTTACTTAGCTAGCGGTCAAATTTATGCCATGCCATTACTGGAAGAAAATAATTTCTTACCAGTATTTAACGATATTCCGGCTCCGGTTGTGGCACAGTCGCGGATGATGGTGTTGAGTTATCCTCATAATCCTACAGCTGCGATCGCGACTTTAGAATTTTTCCAAGAAGCTGTAGCTTTTTGTCAGCAACATAATATCGTCTTAGTTCACGATTTCCCCTATGTAGATTTGGTATTTCCAGAGAATGAGGATAAAAATCAGGCTGATACCCAAGCTTTAGTACCCTCAATTTTACAAGCTGACCCAGACAAAAGTATCTCGATTGAATTTTTCACCCTGTCCAAGTCTTATAATATGGGCGGTTTCCGGATTGGTTATGCGATTGGTAATGCGGAATTAATCCGGGCTTTACGTCAAGTCAAAGCAGCAGTGGACTTTAATCAGTATCGGGGAATTTTGAACGGTGCGATCGCGGCTTTAACAGGTTCCCAAATTGGCGTGGAAAAAGGAGTTGCTATCTTCCGTCAGCGTCGCGATACATTCATTAATGCTTTACACCGTATTGGCTGGTATGTTCCCACTCCCAAAGCCACAATGTATATTTGGGCAAAGTTACCTGCAAATTGTAGTTTAAATTCTCAAGAATTTTGTATTCAACTAGTTAAGCAAACTGGTGTAGCAGCTTCTCCTGGTTCTGGTTTTGGTAAATCGGGTGAAGGTTATGTTCGTTTTGCGTTAGTACATGAACCAGCTATTTTAGAAACTGCTGTTGAGAGAATAGCTGAGTTTCTCAATTCTCTGAGTTAAATCAATTCGTAGTAAGGACTTCATTCCTTAATTTTTAAGCACTCAAGTGCTTACTACAAACTCTCAAAATAAATGCGGTAAATCATGCAGCGAATAATTAGAAAAGCGCTAACTTTGCTCTCAGTTTACTACGCTTATATGCTTGAGTACCGAGCAGAAATGATTTTATGGGTATTATCTGGTTCTTTACCAATTATATTCATGGGTATTTGGATACAAGCGGCTCAGAGTGGACGTTTAAATTTAACACCTGTAGATTTTGCTCGGTATTTTTTAACAGTTTTTATTATTCGACAATTTACTGCTGTTTGGGTAATTTGGGACTTTCAACGAGAAGTAGTAGAAGGGAAACTTTCACCTAGATTAATCCAACCTTTAGATCCTGTATGGCATCACTTTGCTGGACATGTTGCCGATAGATTTGCTAGGCTTCAGTTTACATTAATATTGATTGTATTATTTTTTATTTTATATCCTCAAGCTTTTTGGATACCAAATTTGGGTAGGTTCTTGCTATTTATATTATCAGTAATCATGGCATTTATTTTAAGATTTCTGATTCAATATACCTTTGCGATGTTCGCTTTTTGGACAGAAAGAGCTATTGCTTTAGATAATCTTTGGTTATTATTTTATTTATTTCTCTCTGGAGTTATTGCACCCCTAGAAGTATTTCCCGAAAGTGTCAAAGCCGTACTGATTTGGACACCTTTTCCTTATTTAGTGGATTTACCAGCCAATATTTTAATTGGGCTACCTATAGATATAGGGCGGGGATTTTTAGCTTTGCTAGGGTGGATATTAATATTTTTAGGTGTAAATCGCTTGCTTTGGCGCATGGGTTTAAAGCATTATTCTGGTATGGGCGCTTAGAAAATTCAAAATTCAAAATTCAAGTTTCAGGTTTGAAAAATATTGGTGTTGACTGTTGACTGTTGACTGTTGACTGTTGACTGTTGACTGTTGACTGTTGACTGTTGACAACCTAATCCTTTCAACCTGTGGTAAGGGTGGGGAAACCCCACCCCTACGATTGTTACATGCATTCGCTATAAATTATTGGGTATGGTTTTAAATTTTTCGGCTGAACCTAAAGAATAATCATCTAATTTAAAATCTGCAAACGGTTTCTTCTCTAAGCGATTTCTCAAGGCTTCATCAACAATTACACCTGATGATTTATTTTTGACGCCAATAATAATAATACTTCTTTGATATGCAGTTAAATCTTGACTGGCTTGACAATCACTGCGTTGAAATTGTCCTAAATTTAATAAGCGATAACCCTTAACGCTGGGTGTATTACTAAATAATTTCTTAGCTAAAAGTTGGATTTGCTGAGAACGTTCTAAAGCGCGGCGTTGTTCAATTGCTGTATCACCTTCGCAAGAAGCTGTACCTACAGAGATAATCTCACTGGGATTTTCCATTATCTTCTGAATACCTTCTTGTTCTAAGTTTAACTTTAAGGCTTCCAGACTGATAACTTTATCGTTATATTTAATTTGGAAGTTACTGCCTAAAAGCCATTTATATTCTATAGATAAAACAGCGATATTAAACTCAGCGCTTCTACCTTGACTATCTTGCCCTTCTACATAAGGGAAATAATCTACTTTACCTTTTCTTTCTGGTGCTTGTCCATAATTAGGTAAGGAATTAAATTTGAGATTTCCTAAAAATAAAGCTATTAAACCTAGTAACCCTAATGATGCAAGTAAAGCAGCGATTAATGCAATTAAGGGGAGTTTTTCTGGTGGTTTTTCGGGAGATTTAACAGTTTTAATTGCTGGTGCAGGTAACTGTGCGGTTTGGTGAGTATCCGGTGCAGTTACTGTTGTAGTTGTAGTTATACTGGCATTTAATATTTTTTCAATTTCGGCTAATTTATCTAAAATTGCTTGAGCAGTGGCGGGACGGTTTTCAATTTCCGGAGCCATTAACCAATCAATTAAATTTAATAATAAACTGGAAATATTATTTGTCCGATTTCGCCAATGCAAAACATTATGCTGAATATCGTACATTTCTAAAGGATGGTAACCTGTGAGTAAAAATACAAAGGTGCGTCCTAAAGCAAAAAAATCTGATTGGGGTACGGCTGCGCCATGCATTTGTTCTGGAGCGCTATAGCCAGATGATAAAATTGCAGTTTCCCCATTTAAAGATTGGGCGAATTCTTTAGCTGTGCCAAAATCTATTAACACCAAATCTCCCCCATCTTTTTTACCTTGGGTATCTGGTGAACTGCGCAGCATAATATTACTAGGTTTAATATCCCGATGTAGATATTGCTGGCTATGTAAGACTGCTAAAATCTCTAGTAATTGTCTCAACCAATATATAGCTTGTGTTTGGGCAATTGGGAGATTTTCTTGTTGTTTCAGCCATTGATCTAAATTCAGTCCGTCGATTTTCTCCATTGCTAGACAGTGCAATAATAAACCGTTGCGGGTTTGATATTGAAAGTAGCCATCGACTTGAGGTATACCGGGATGATTTAACTGTTTGAGTACGGTGACTTCTTGCTGAAATAGTTCGACTAACTCAGGTTCATTAGATAAATTTTCTCTGAGAACTTTGATGATTTTTGGTGTATCTTGTTCGTATGCTTCGTATATCCTACTAAAACCAGTTTTTTCACTTAATAAGCGCGTGACACGGTAGCGTCCTAAAAGTTGTAATTGGGAACCACAACTTTGACAAAAACGATGTTCCTCCTGGCTGGATTGATTGGGTTGAGGACAAACTGGATTAATACAAAGGCTCATGATTAGTTAATAGGTAATATTTAAGAATTAAGGATATAGAAGCAAGAATGGCTAGAAATTTTTTGCCGCAAAATTAATTACAGACAAACTTTGATATCAAAACTTCTCTACATCCTAGTGCAAGTCGGCGGAAATAAACTACCCATTCCAAATCAACAAAAAGCTTACTCTTTCTTAATTTTGAATTTTGAATTTTGAATTTTGAATTCCGCCCTGCGGTACTAGCTTTGTGCAAGCTGTCTATATCCTGCATCCTTCAAACTTTACATTTGTGTTGATTTAAGAATGCTGCTACAGTTTGGTTAAAGGCTTCTGGTTGTGTCAAGAAAGGCCAATGATTTCCGGGAACTTGGCAGATGCTTAAGTTTTTTAGATGAGTTTTGTAGGGTTTAAGTTGCCAATCTTGACGATTTACGCCTTTTTGGGGTTGGATGAAGAGAGTTGGTAAATAAACTGGCTCTGTTAACCCAGGTAGGCGCATAACATCTTCAAAAATGCGATCGCGGGCGGCTATAGTAAATTTACTCCCCCAACTACCATCAGGCTTTTGTTCAATTCCCGCATCAAAGACTTGCTGATGTAAATCAGTCCAACCTTGATATTGGCTTAATTGTTGCGCTTGCTGTTTGGCTGACTCGTAACTAACAAAAGGCCCCATACTTTTAAGAAATGGTAACACCCGGTATAACAGGGGAAATGTCAGTTTAAAGTAGCTGGGCATTTTCCAGATGAAGATTGGATCTATCAAAATCATACTCCGCAACCGTTCGGGATTTTGTCTCGCCCAGATAGCGGCTAATTTACCCGTCCATGAATGACTGACAACATGGGCACTAGACCATCCTAAACTATCCATGAGGGCTTCTAAATCCGCGATCGCACTTTCAAAGCTATAATCATCTTCCGGCTTGCTGCTTTCGCCATGACCGCGCATATCTGGGGCAACTATATGGTAATCTGCGGCTAGATAATCCCCTAAGCTAGACCATACTAGAGCATTGTCGGCTAAACCATGTAATAGCAATAAGGGTTCTTGACCTTGGTGCCACTCTAAGTAAGACAGTTGAATGTCAGACTTGGAGAAGGTTTGACGTATAGGCATCATTACATATCCACCCACAGATAGAACTTCGCGCTTATATGTTATCGCGAAAAGAAAAATGCTTGCACTGTGGGGAGGATGTTGTTGGTGAATTATGGAGGTGATTGTGTCATGGACACACTAGAACAATATCGCCAATATGTCCAAGTAATTTTAACTAAATATGCTAATTACAAACCTCATCGAGAAGAGGTTGAAAACGAGTTAATATTTGATACATTGCACGATCATTATCAGTTAATGCGTATAGGTTGGCATGGTTTAAGTCGGGTTTATCACATTGTCATGCATTTTGATATTAAAAACTATAAAATATGGATTCAGCACAATATGACAGATGTAGATTTAGCAGAAGAACTCTTGGAGATGGGAGTACCAAAAGAAGATATTGTTTTGGGTTTACAGCCACCTTATAAACGTCCTTACACGGGATATGGAGTGGCTTAATAAGAAGCTAACCTAGTTATGATAATTGCATAACTGATTTCTCTAATTTTTTAGCTTTACACTGTGCGATCGCATTCATCAAAAAAGTGCGATCGCATTTTTGTCCAATCAAGCAACTGCAAAATCAGTGTATTGTCTCACATCTTCGGGATGAAAAGCTAAAACAATTTTATCTTTAGGAATTCCTGCTGATACTAGTTCATTAGCAATACCATATTCAGTTCCATCACGCTGAATCCAAATTTTTCCATTAATAATTTCAATATGGATAATGCAACCATGAACTCTTTGTTCTCCTTCCCATCCCAAAGTCATGACTATATAATTAGTAGCTGTGCGATCGATGATAAGTTTTATTTCTAATTGCCGATTAGCGTAGGGTATTTTTATATATTCGTTCAGAATTTTCTCGATAATTTTTTGATATATTTCTAAGGTATCCATTGCACAATTACCTCTTGCTTTCGGTCAAATGTCAATAAACGTAAGCGATTCCTAATATCCTCTGACTGTGGTTCAAATACAAGTAAACTTGTTATTTAACCCACAGCATAATCTGTAAATTGGCGTTTAAATGGCGAATGAAAGCCGATGACAATATCTTGCTTGGGGATACCTAAAGAAGCTAAATCTTCTCCTACTTCATTTTCTGTACCATTGTGTTGCAGCCAAACCTTACCATCTTTAATATCTAAATGTAAAAAACAACCATAAACACGACGTTGATTTTTCCAGCCGACATTTACAAGTTGATAGTGGTGATGTTCTGTATCAAAAATTAATTGGGTTTCAATTTCTGGGTCTTTACTAGAAATTGCCGCATATTCTTGGAGAAGTTGCTGAATTATTTGTTGGTATTTTGTTAGTTTATCCATTCGATAATCTCCTCCGTTGCAGGCTGATAAGTAATCAATTTTAGTTGATATGTTTTGATAATATTTTGCACAAGTCTGATAGTAAAGAAGGAAGTATATGTATCGAGGGGAACCGCTAAATAGAGAGTACGGTCTGGTTCTTGTTCAGATAATGCTAGTCGATAGTTGATAAACTGTCCTAAAGCTGTGTGAAATTCAGAAATCGCAGATGTTTTAAAAAAGCTTTTAATTTCAACAGCAATTTTTTCACCCTCTCTTTCTGCTGCTAGAATTTTTTCTGCGCCTAAGTCGATGTACATATCCCCTAACTCGAAACTGACTGGTAAGGGATCGTGGGTAATTTTCCACCCTTCTTTTTCTAGCCCTTTTTTGACTGCGTTGTGAAAGATATCTCTGACTGGCATAACATAACATTATAAAGGGTTTTCTATACGGTTATACTTCCGTTCATCAGGTGAAAAACGAGTAAATCGGGGGTTTGAGGAAAATTCTCATTTGTTACAAGTAGTTTGGCAGTTCAAAGCCTATTAACCGAGTTCAAAGCCTCATTCACGAGGTTCTTTTTTAAGTTCGCATCCTTTTGCCCACCTTCGTAGGCTGAAGAAAATTAGCCCACGCAGGTAAGCTCATGTAGCGTTAGCCCCACCCTTCTAGGGTGCGGGCGGTATATCGGTTTGGCGATTGTAGATACTTCCATCGATATTACCCAGCGATCGCACTGTTTTTCGCGCTATAAACAGAATAATGAAGACTCAAAAGACACGAAAGGCTCTGCGACAATCACTAGCTGTCTTCCGTTACAGTGGAAGGGCTATTGCGCTAGTGTGGACTACTAGTCGTAGTTTGACAATTATTCTGGCTAGTTTAACTTTAATTGCTGGTTTGTTACCGGCTGCGATCGCTTATCTCGGCAAGTTAATAGTCGATGCGGTGGTGTTCTCGGCTCAAGCTGGTATTAATGGTGATATTTCCCGCCCATTATTATATGTAGCATTAGAAGCGATCGCTGTCATGTTATTGGCTGGCAGTCAGCGCGGTTTGATTGTCTGTCAATCACTGTTACGCGCACTACTCGGTCAGCGCGTGAATGTACTTATCTTGGAGAAGGCGCAGACATTAGATTTAAAGTATTTTGAAGACTCGGAATTTTATGATAAACTCCTCAATGCTCGCCGGGAAGCCTCGGTACGTCCCCTTTCTTTGGTAAATCGTACCTTTGGACTGGTGCAAAGTGCCCTGTCATTGGTGACTTACGGAATTTTATTAGTCAAGTTCTCGGTGTGGGCGGTGATTGTGCTGATTGTAGCCGCCATGCCTGCCTTTATTGCGGAAACTAAATTTGCTACCCAAGCTTTTCGCCTGTTTAGTTGGCGCGCGCCTGAAACTCGTCAGCAGCATTATTTAGAAAATCTCTTGGCGCGAGAAGATTATGTCACGGAAATTAAACTCTTCCAACTAGGGGGAATGCTGCTGCGGCGATATCGCAACATTTTTCATCAACTCTACGGTGAAGATAGGGACTTAACTCTGCGCCGGGGATTGTGGGGTTACTTGTTGAGTTTGGTAAGTACCGCCGCTTTTTACCTCGCATACGCTTGGATTGTCATCGAAACGGTGCTAGGGAAAATTTCTTTAGGGGATATGACAATGTATCTCACCGTTTTTCGCCAAGGGCAGTCAACTTTTGCGGCTGCTTTAACTTCTATTGGCGGGATGTACGAAGATAACCTGTATCTTTCTAATCTTTACGACTTCTTAGAAGAAGAATCACCCCAACCTTGGGGTACAGTCACCATTGGTATCAATCCTGAAGATGGGATTCGCTTTGAAAATGTCTCCTTTACCTATCCCGGAAACAGCAAGCCGGCATTAAACAATATTTCTCTACATTTAAAACCGGGGGAAAAACTCGCCATCGTCGGGGAAAATGGTTCCGGGAAGACGACTTTAATTAAATTACTCACCCGACTATACGCGCCAGACTCCGGGAAGATTTTTCTTGACGGTGTAGATTTGCAAGAATGGGATATAGAAGTCTTGCGGCGGCGAATTGGCGTGATTTTTCAAAACTTTGTCCGCTATCAGTTCACAGTCGGGGAAAATATCGGCGTTGGCGATGTGGAATATTTAGATGATAGCCATCGCTGGCAAAATGCCGCGCAAAAAGGCATGGCGGAACCGTTTATTCACCAATTACCCGATAATTTTAGCACCCAACTAGGGCGATGGTTCAAAGGCGGACATGAACTTTCTGGGGGACAATGGCAAAAAATCGCCCTTTCCCGTGCCTTTATGCGGACTAGAGCCGATATTTTAGTCTTAGACGAACCCACATCAGCAATGGATGCCCAAGCGGAGTTTGATATTTTCAATCATTTTCGCACCGTCACCCAAAATCAGATGGTATTCTTGATTTCTCACCGCTTCTCCACAGTCCGCATGGCAGATAAAATCATGGTGATTGAAGCCGGAAAAGTTGTAGAACAGGGAACTCATGCAGAATTATTGGCAGCTGACGGACAATATGCCAAGCTTTTCTGGTTACAAGCGGCGGGGTATCAATAGGGCATGGGGCATGGGGCATTGGGCATTGGGCATTGAGTGTTGGGTATGAGGCATTGGGCATTGGGCTAGGAATTAGGGGCTTTGAAGTTGGAAGTTAGACTTTTAATCGCGGAGGTTGCGGTTTTGAACAAGTCAATTGCAGCTTTTATCTCGGAAGTTGCGACTTTTATCTCGGAAGTTGCGGCTTTTATCTCGGAAGTTGCGGCTTTTATCTCGGAAGTTGCGACTTTTATCTCGGAAGTTGCCGCTTTAAACCTGAACGTTGCAGCTTTTATCTCGGAATTTGCGCCTTTGATGTCGGAAGTTGCAGCTTTTATCTCGAAAGATGCATCTTTAAACCTCAACCTTGCACCTTTCAGCCTCACTATTCACCAATGCCCCATGCCCAATGCCCAATGCCCCATGCCCCATGCCCAATGCCCCATGCCCCATGCCCAAATTATGGAGTAATTACTAATGAAATTAATATCTGAACCTACAGTTCCTGTGAAAATTCACAAAATGCAGGAAAGGGTACGCTGGTTGCACCCCAATATTGTAGAACGGGGAATCGACCAAACTAGTTTAGTAATTGACGATCGCCAAAATGATAATTCAGAATTCTCTTTTTTGGTGATTGGCGATAGCGGTACTAAGTCTCATTACGGTTACCACCCCCAGCGTCTAGTGGCAAAGCTGATGCTAGAACATAAAGCTGAAAGCAGTTTTGTATTGCACACAGGCGATGTAATTTATGTGGTAGGTTCCCATGAATATTACCCAGCAAATTTTATTGAACCTTACCGGGAATTCCTGGTAGGTGGAGAAAATCCCAAAAATATTGCTTACGATCGCATGGTGTTTAATTTACCTTTTCTGCCGGTCTTGGGCAATCACGATTATTATGATGTGCCTTTGATGTATCGTCTCTTGACAGGCAGTACCCTGCGCTTGCGGCGGATGTTACGCTACAAGGATTTTGAAATTGGTTGGCATGGTTCCAATCAAGGCAATGCTTATGCTAAGGCGTTTCTCGATTATCTCGCTAGTATTGCCTCTCCTGAGCAGTTAAAAGAGCATTTAGACAATCATTACACCGCCAAAGTAGATACCGGCAGATGTTTGCGCTACGAACCGGGAATTTTTACCCGTTTACCTAACCGTTATTACACTTTTAGGTATGGCGGTATAGATTTTTTCGCTCTCGATTCCAATACATTTAACGATCCTTCGCCTTTACCAACAACTCAAGCAGGGGATCTGTCCCGGCGAGAACTGCAAAAGCAGCGCCAGGAGATAGATAGAGAAGAAGAACAGATTTTAGAATTGAGCGATCGCCTCAATCCCGATAACCCGGAAGATGCGGAACAACTCGATGACCTAAGTGCCAAATTAGACCAAATTAATGAGGTGAAACTCGACATTGAAAAACAACTCACAGCCCATACACCAGCCACCATTGACATAGAACAACTAGATTGGTTGCGTCAACGGTTAATTGAATCTTGGCATAACTCAGAAGTTCGCGGACGGGTTATTTATCTCCACCATCCCCCCTACGTCACCGAAGCCACGAAATGGCATCAAGCCCAAACTTTAGCCGTGCGTCACCGTTTGCGCTGGGTATTTCAACAAGTAGCCGAAACTCTAGGGAAGCAAGTCACAGAACGCCCCATAGTAGATTTAATTCTTAGCGGTCATGCCCACTGTCTTGAATATCTCCGCACCGTTGATACTGGTTACGCTGACTCCCATATCAACTATATTATCTCCGGTGGTAGCGGTCGCCGCCCCCGTCGCCAACGTCCAGAAGGTAGTGAATTATTAGAGACTTTCAGCGAGATTCCCGAAACTCCCACCCGCAAAGTCGCCGACTCCCTACTTTATTTAGGGCGCACAGGCTACGGTTTCCAAAAGAAACTAGCATATTCCTGCGCGCGCATCGATGTTCATGAAGGTACACCACCCAAGTTTACCGTCAGACCCCTAGTTACAGAACGCTCTGGGGAAAATTGGTCTCATAGTCCAGTTGAGCCGTTTGTAATTTAGGCAGGGAAGGGGGCAAGGGGGACAAGGAGGACAAGGGGGACAAGGGGGACAAAATCAATTCAAAATTCAAAATTCAAAATTCAAAATTAAGAATTCTATTTGACTTTTGCCCAATGCCCAATGTCCAATGCCCAATGCCCAATGCCCAATGCCCCATGCCCAATGCCCAATGCCCAATGCCCAATGCCCCATGCCCCATGCCCAATGCCCCACTCTAGTAATTTTATGGATGAAATAATCTAAAAAGTTATTTCACAATAGATGAAACTTAAATTGTCGTCAGCATCTTATATTGATGCCACCCATGAAAATTTTATTGATTGAGGATGATAAATTACTGAGTATGGCCTTGGCAGAGTTGCTGACAGCAAATGATTACAGTCTTGATTTAGCTAATAATGGCGAAACGGGATTAAAGCTGGCAATATCTGGTGAATATGACTTGATTTTACTAGATTGGCTCATCCCCAAACTAGATGGTATCAGTTTGTGTCGGCAACTGCGATCGCAAGGTTACCAAAAGGCAATTTTGCTACTCAGCGCTAAAAATTGTAATGCAGATATTATTGCGGGTTTAGATGCTGGTGCTGATGATTATGTGATTAAGCCCTATGAACCAGAAGCATTACTCGCCAGAATTCGTTCTTTGTTGCGCCGCAGTGGGACAATAGCCTCATGTAAGTTAACTTGGGAAAATCTCTGTTTAGACCAAACAGCAGGCAAAGTGACTTATGAGGAACAGTTAATTGGGCTGACGGTAACAGAATATAATCTCTTAGAATTATTTTTACAAAACCCCAATCGGATTTTTAGCCGTCAGGTAATTCTCGATCGCCTCTGGGGATTCGATGAAGCGCCGGTGGAACATGCAGTTACTACCCATATTAAAGATTTACGTAAAAAGCTTAAAGCCGCAGGGTTAAAAGAAGATATTCTCGAGACGATTTATGGCATTGGTTACCGTCTCAAGCCTGTACCAAATCGTGCCTTAGCCGCTAATACCGTCAGTGGCAATGAGAAGGAAAGTAAAAAACCTAATTTAACCGCCGTTAATCGCGCTTTGCAGCGATTTCAGGATTCTTTTACCCAACAAGTAGAGTTATTAGTCCAAGCAAACTCTGCTCTGTTAGCGGGAAATTTATCTGAGGAATTACAGCAAACAGCCAAGCAAGAAGCCCATAAACTAGCGGGAGCAATGGGCACCTTTGGCTATCCTGAAGGTTCGCGGTTAGCTAGGAAAATAGAGCATTTATTGTTACAAAATCAACCATTAACAGATAGAGAAAATACTGAATTTTCTCAATTAGTCAAGGCATTGCAACAGGAATTAACCAAGGCACCTGTAACTCAAACTGTGCCAGCTGTCACTGTGCCAGTGAATTATTGCATATTGGCGATTGATGATGATACGCTGTTAACCCAAAGATTAGTCAAAGAAGCTGATAATTGGGGAATGAAGCTAGAAATTGCACCTGATTTGTCTGCTGCACGCTCCTACCTAGCTACAACAACGCCAGACACGGTGTTACTAGATTTGAGCTTTCCAGGTAAAGCCGAAGATGGATTGACTTTGCTGCGAGAATTGGGATTGCGATCGCCTAATTTACCAATAGTCGTGTTTACTGGGCGCGATAGTTTAGCCGATCGCTTGGCGGTATCGCGCTTAGGGGCAAGGCAATTTTTACACAAACCCGCAACTACCGAGCAAATCTTTCAGGCGATCGCCAGGGTACTTCCCCAACGCCAAACTTCCGAAGCCAAAGTGTTAATTGTCGATGACGATCCGCTAATTCTCACTGGCTTATCAGCATTACTCACGCCTTGGGGGTTAGAGGTGACAACCTTAAGCGAACCACAGCATTTTTGGGAAGTACTAATTACTACATTGCCTGATTTAGTGGTGTTAGATTTAGAAATGCCAGTAGTCAATGGTTTAGAGTTGTGTCAAGTAGTCAGGCAAGATGCCCAATGGGGAGATTTACCAATTTTAGTAGTAACAAGTCATACCGATGCTGCATCTCTCCAGCAAGCCTTTGCTGCGGGAGCCGATGATTTTATTAGCAAGCCAGTACTGGGGCCAGAACTAGTCACCAGAGTCATCAGCCGCATTCAAAGATTGCGCCAGCGCTGGCAACCAGGAAGAGCTAGGGAGGTTCAACCATGAACAGATATTATCGGCAATGGTTACCTTATGCTGTGGCGATAGGGACAACTGCGATCGCCTTAATGTTGACAGTCTGGTTTGAACCACTGCTATTTAGAGTCGTTAATGCTTTTTTCTACATAGCGATAATTATTACCAGCTGGTATGGCGGCTATCGCCCAGGAATGGTGGCAATTGTGCTGTCATTCTTGGCAATTGAAACCTTCTTGATTAAAAATGTACATCAACTGCGCTTCGAGCAACCAGAAAGCTTACTGCGGTTGACGGTATTTTTACTAGTTAGCTTGACGATTAATTTAGTCACAGGCAGTTTGCATGAAAGCAAAAAGAAAATCCAACAACTCAGTCAAAAGTTAGCCCAGGAAAATGCCGAACAACTGCGAATGGCGCTGTCTGCCGCTCACATGGGAATGTGGGATTGGAATTTACTCACCAATGATGTGAAATGGTCAGCAGAATGTCACCAGTTATTTGGCTTGGTTGTGGGTAGTTTTGATGGTAGATATGAAACATTTTTAACTTACTTACATCCAGAAGATCGCCCCATACTTGAGCAAGTAGTTAAACAAGCCCTACAAAATCGCAACAACTTCCACCACGAGTATCGGATTATTTGGCCAGATGGTAGCCTGCACTGGCTGGAAGTCAGAGGACAAGCATTTTATAACCCAGCAGGTGAGCCGCTGAGGATGGCGGGAACTGTGATGGCAATAGATCAGCGCAAGCAAGCTGAACAAACTTTAGGCAAACAACTACTACGAATTCAAACTCTGTTCAAAACCTCATTTGATGGCATCGTTATTTTAGATGCCAAAGGAAATGTCATCGATGCCAATCCGCGATTTGCGCAAATGCTGGGCTACAGCAGCGAAAAACTTGCCCAGATGAGCGTTTTTGATTGGGATGCGGTGTTTACGCCGCAAGAAATTCAGCAAATGTTACATGATACTTTGAGCGTGAAAACAGGAGTGTTTGAAACTCGCCACCGTCGCAAAGATGGCTCAATTTACGATGTCGAGATCAGCTCTAGCATTGTGGAATGGGAAGGGGAATTACTGCGATTTTGCGTATGTCGCGATATTAGCGATCGCAAACTTGCTCAAACAGCTTTACAGCAAAGCGAACACCGCTACCGCGCCTTAGTTAATGCTTCGGCGCAGATTGTCTGGCGCACTGATGGCGATGGCATGACAATTAGCGCCCCAGAAATTTGGGAAGAACTTTCCGGACAATCCGCCAAAGAATCCTTAGGTTTAGGTTGGCTAGATTTTGTCCACCCTGAAGATCGCGAACAAACTTTGCAAAGCTGGCAAGAATCTTTTACCAACGGTACCTTGTACGCTGCAGAATATCGCCTGCAGATGAAAGATGGCATTTACCGTGATTTTGCCGTGCGCGGCGTGCCAATTTGCGATCGTCACGGCAAAGTTAGCGAGTGGATTGGTACCTGTACAGATATTACAGAGCGCAAACAAGCAGAAGCTGCCCTCAAAGAACAGCAAATTCAGCTGCAACGTCAACTAGCAGAAATCGAAACCATCTATCAATCAGCCCCCATCGGCTTAAGCGTCTTGGATACAGATCTCCGCTTTATTCGCATTAATCAACGTTTAGCAGAAATTAATGGTTTTTCTGTAGCAGCACATTTAGGACACACCATCCGAGAATTGCTACCCGAACTAGCAGATACAGTTGAACCTCTGCTGCGTTCTCTTCTGGAAACCGGTCAACCCGTGTTGAATGTAGAAATCATGGGGACAACTCCGGCTCAACCTGGGGTGCAGCGAATTTGGGTAGAAAGCTTTTTGCCCTTAAAACAAGGGGAACGCATCATTGGTATTAGTACAGTCTGCGAGGAAATTACCGAACGCAAACAAGCTGAAGCTCAACTGCAACAAGCCAAGCAAGAGTTAGAAATTCGCGTTAAAGAGCGCACGGCGGAACTAATCGAAGTCAACCAACGCCTACTAGAAACAGTCATAGAGCAGCAAAAAAACCAACTCCAGCTATTAGAACAGGCGCAACTACTCGATCTCGCACATGACACGATTATCACCCGCGACTTGAACGGAGAAATTTTCTTTTGGAATGAGGGTGCAGAGGCTATGTATGGCTGGAAAAAAGTTGAGGCGTTGGGGAAAAACTTACACGGGCTGTTGCAAAGTCAATTACCCCAACCACAGGCAGAAATTGAAGCCGAACTCTTGGCCAAAGGTTATTGGGAAGGCGAACTTACCCATTTTAGCCGGCATGGGCGAGCGATTATTGTCGCTAGTCGCTGGGTTTTACAGAAAGACAATGCTGGTAACCCTGTAAAAATATTAGAAATCAATAACGATATTACCGAACGCAAACAAGCACAATTAGCTTTTATTGAAAGTGAGGAACGCCGCCGTCTAGCTTTAGATTTAACTCTTATAGGCTGTTGGGATTTCCATTTATCCAGTGGCGAACTCATCTGGGACGATAATATGTTTACTTTACTGGGTTTTACCCCGGAAACAATTGAGCCTAATTATGAACTTTGGCGCAGTCGAATTCATCCAGAAGATGTTGATTGGGTAGAACAGAGGTTTTTTGCCTCTATCGAAACCCATACAGATTACGCCGCCGAGTACCGGGTAATTTATCCAGATGGTTCAGTACATTGGTTAATGGGACGAGCCAGAGCAATTTATGATGAGTCGGGAAAAGCTTTGCGATCGCTCGGCGTATTATTAGATATTAGCGATCGCAAACGAGCAGAAGAAATCCTGCATCAATATGAACGCATCGTTTCTCATACTACCGATGCCACAGCACTGATAAGCCGCAACTATACTTATAGAATTGTCAACCAAGCTTATAAAGATTGGTGGCATCAGTCTGATAGGGAGATGATTGGCCAGACAATGGGTGAGATCCTGGGTGAGGATTTGTTTACAGCCAATGTCAAGCCGCGCTTAGATAAATGTTTTGCGGGAGAAACTATTCACAGCGATCATTGGTGCGATCGTGCTGGTTTTCCTCGACGATTTATGAGCATCACCTATACACCTTACCGGGAAGCAGATGGTACTATTTCTGGTGCGCTGATTATCTTGCACAATTTAACTCAACTCAAACAAGCAGAAGAAGCTTTACGCGAAAGCGAAGAAAAGTTTCGTCAGCTTGCAGAACACATCCAAGCAGTATTTTGGATGACAGATTTGCAAACTCAGCAAGTGATCTATATCAGCAAAGCTTTTGAAAATATCTGGCAAAAAACTTGTCAAAGCGTTTATGAAAATTTTGGCGAGTGGATAGATAGCATTCACCCAGACGATCGCCAAATTGTTGACAATTCACTTAGCCAACAAGTCAGTACAGGGCGATCTGATGTCAAATATCGGATTATCCGCCCCGATAATTCCATACGCTGGATTCGCGATCGCGCTTTCCCAATTAAAAATGAATCGGGGGATATTGTCCGAATTGCTGGGATTGCTGAAGACATCACCGAACTGCAAAAAGTTGAGCAAATTAAAAGTGAGTTTATCGGTATTGTCAGTCACGAACTCCGCACCCCTTTAACAGCCATTCGTGCCGCCTTGGGTTTATTAAATAGTGGTATTTACGATAACAGGCCAGACAAGTTTAAGCGGATGATTGAGATTGCCGCCCTCGATAGCGATCGCTTAGTCCGCTTAGTTAACGATATTCTCGATTTAGAGCGCTTAGAATCAGGCAGATCTGTTTTAGACAAAACTACCTGCAATGCGGCTGATTTAATTTACCAATCAGTTGAAGGGGTAAAAGCGATCGCCGAACAACAAAATATTACTTTTAACATTAATGTTATAGATGCTCAAGTTTGCGCAAATGCTGATGCAATTATGCAAACACTTAATAATCTTTTAAGTAATGCCCTGAAATTTTCACCTTCCCATTCCACTATCATTATCAGCGTCCAACAACAAACAGATTTCGTACTCTTTCAAATTAGCGATCGCGGGCGGGGAATTCCCACTGATAAATTAGAAGCCATCTTTGGGCGATTTCACCAAGTAGACGCTTCTGATTCTCGTGATAAAGGCGGCACAGGCTTAGGATTAGCAATTTGTCGGAGTATCATCGATCAGCACAACGGACAAATTTGGGCAGAAAGTACCCTGGGTGAAGGAAGTACATTCTTCTTTACAATACCCTTAGCAAGGAATTAAACAAGTCGGAAGTCGGAAGTCAGAAGTCGAAAGTCGAAGTACAGTTGTGTAACGGGAATTTAGACCCCGCATAACATACTTGCAGCTTGTTAGAAGCCGCAGACTTAAACACCGCGAAGATTGTTACAGCAGTTTTCAGGTAATTTAAACACAGATTCTCGTAGGGGCACGGCATCTACAATCTACTAGTACATACAATAATATTACTGGTGCCGTGCCCCTACTACTGCTTGGTCTATTTACTTGAAAAACGCTGTAAGGTAAGAAACACAGAGAAAAAATCAGTAATTACACTCTTGTAATGTTCCATACTCAATGAATATTGACAAATAACAAATGACTATTGACTATTGACTATTGACTATTGACTATTGACAAATGACTATTGACAAATGACTACAAAAAAATTGTTAATTGTGGATGATGAAGAACGTATCCGAGAACTGGTACAAGCTTGTCTAGAAGAATTGGGAGGATGGGCGACGCTGACAGCAGAATCAGGTAAGGAAGCGTTAAAAATAGCACAAACAGAACTTGTTGATGCTATTCTCCTAGATGTATCTATGCCTGATATGGACGGTTATAGCGTTTATGAACAATTGCAGGCAGATACAATTACTGAATCAATTCCAGTAATTTTTCTCACTGCGAAAGTGCAACCAAGCGATCGCGCTCGCTTTGCGGAAATGAAAATTGCTGGTGTAATTACCAAACCCTTTGAACCTCTGAAAATTTCTCAGAATGTGGCGGAAATTCTCGGCTGGGGAACTTAGTACCGCTACGGGGAAGTCAAAAGTCAATCAATTTTAGATTTTGGATTTTAAATTTTAGATTAACTGCACCCATAAAGGTAGGGGCGGGTTTACTTAGATCGTTGTGAATGAATGAGGATATTTGTTAACCCGCCCCTACTTGGGGATTTTAGATTGACGATTTTAGATTTGTTCCGCTCACATACGCGTAGCGTCTCGGAGAGAGGGGCGGGGCTTGTACCAAAGAAATAATCTAAAATTGCCACAGTCCAAATTCCTCATTCTGACGCCATTTCAATGGTCTGTTTTTTCATGCCCCAATCTAATGTTGTTAAAAGTTAGAAAAAAAATTAGTTCTTTATTAGTTCTTTATTATTGTATTTTACCTTTTTTTAGTAGAGACAAATATTGCTCATTTCTGGGAAAGGTATATGCAGACGTTGCCGAAAATGACTCTAGCTACCAAAACTATATTGCTTCTTGATGACGAAGTTAACGTTAGGGAGTTAGTTGAACTTTGTCTGAAAGATTTAGGTGGTTGGACGGTATTAACTGCTGATTCTCCATTTCTAGCTTTGCAAAAGGCTGAATCTAATTCTCCTGATGCGATAGTCTTAGATTTATCTATGCGTGGCAGTTTTATGTTTTTGCAACAACTCAGAAGAAATATCAAAACTCAAGATATTCCTGTAGTTTTGTTGAGTGCTACAGCGCGGTGGCTAGACCCACAATTTATGCAAGAATATCAAGTTGTAGGCATTGTTCTCAAACCCTTTAATCCAGTTACCCTACCAGTGGAAATTGCTAATATATTGAATTGGGATTATGTCCCAGATTGTAATTTATAACTCTAAAAAATATCAACTTGGGATTATTTTTGCAGTGGGGAGAACAACTTATATTTATTTGATTTTTAGGTAATTGACTGAATATAAAAGCTAAAAAGATGGAATCAGGTAGATTTATTGAGAAATAAGTAGGTTTACTAATAAGAAATATGAATCTCGCTGCGGGTGCGTTATGCTAAATGCTAACTCACCTTTTTTTATTGGTCATTGGTCATTGGTCATTGGTCATTGGTCATTTGTTATTTGTCATTGGTCATTGGTTAATAGAAAATTATTAGGTGTGGTTTCAGATAGAGATTAAGTTTTGTCATGGAGCCATCAGACACAGCCAAGAATAGCGAATTTTTGGTAGCAGAAACAATGGATTTCAGTAATTGCGATCGCGAACCGATCCATACTCCCGGTTTAATTCAACCACATGGGATATTATTGACATTAAGCGAACCAAAATTAGAAATTATCCAAATTAGTGAGAATGTTCGGCATTTTTTGGGAATTGCGCCAGAAAAGCTGTTAGGAAAACCCCTCGCTTGTCTCTGCTCCAAAACCAAAGTTAAGGAAATCTGCCAATATCTACAACAAGATAATTTAGAAGTATTTTCTCCTTTAAAAGTCAGAATTTGTAGCGCTGCGTCATCATTAACTCAGCACAAAAAACCATCACAGAATTTTACAGCTATTTTGCACCGTAGTGATGGGTTATTGGTGATGGAGCTAGAACCTATTCAAGCTAGTAACAGTAAGCAATTTCTACCCTGTCACTACCTATTAAAAGCAGCGATCGCCAAAATTCGCCAAGCCGCAACCTTTAATGATTTGCTCGCTGAGTTAGTCAAGCAAACCAGGAAAATAACTGGCTTCGATCGGGTAATGGTTTATCAGTTTGCTGATGATAATAGTGGTGTTGTGGTAGCAGAAGATAAAGCCGCTCACCTGGAAACTTATCTCAATTTACATTATCCATCTACTGATATAACTCTGCCAGCTTATAAACTCTTGTACGAAAATTGGCTGCGGCTAATTCCTGATGTCAACTATCAGCCAGTGCGGCTAATTCCTACTGATAATCCTCTAAATGATACTCCTCTGGATCTCAGCCACGCTCATTTGCGGAGTATGTCACCTTGTCATCAGGAATATCTACAAAATATGGGCGTAGCGGCTTCTATGTCCATTTCTTTAATTAACGAAAAACGACTTTGGGGGGTGATTTCTTGCCATCATTACCAACCCAAATATATAGATTATGAAATGCGGAAAGCTTGTGAATTTCTCGGACAGTTTGCTTCACTAGAATTGGTTTACCAACAAGCACAAGAAATAAATCGCTATCGCTTACAGGGAAAATTAATTCAGGAAAAATTGCGTCAAGCTTTTGCCCAAGAAATTAGTTTAATTGAACCAGTGCTGCGACTTCAGCAAGTTGAATTATTAAATTTAGTTCATGCGCAAGGAGCTGCATTAATTTTAGATCATGAAGTTTCCCTACTGGGTGAGACACCATCAGCCGAGCAAGTTCAAGCATTGATGAATTGGCTATTAGCTAAAGAACGCCAACCAATGTTTGTGACTGATTCTCTATCCCTACTTTACCCCCAAGCACAGGAATTTAAAACAGTTGCTAGTGGCGTTTTAGTTATTTCCATCATGCTGCGGCAAAAATCTTATCATATTGTCTGGTTTAGACCAGAGCAAATTCAAATAGTTCATTGGGCAGGCGATCCGCATCAAGCTGTATCTTTCTCCGATGATGGAGAAATGCGTCTGTCACCCCGTAAATCGTTTGAATTGTGGAAACAAATAGTTGAAGCCACATCCCTACCTTGGCAAACTGTAGAGATTGAGGCAGCTTGGGAAATGCGCAATACTTTAATGTTGGGAGTACTGGAGTTTTCTCAACAGGCGCTAGAACAAGCCGCAGAACGCGCTGCGATCGCTAATTTGGCTAAAAGTCAGTTTCTCGCCAAAATGAGTCATGAATTACGTACTCCATTGAATGCCATTTTGGGATTTACCCAATTAATGTCGCGCGATCGCGATACTCCTAGTGAATTTCAGGAAAACTTAAGTATCATTAGTCGCAGTGGCGAACACTTACTGACGATGATTAATGATGTTTTGGAAATGTCGCGGATTGAAGCGGGACAATTACACCTCAGCGCCAGCTATTTTGATTTACATCGCCTGTTCGCTTCCATCAACGATATGTTTGCCCTCAAAGCCTCTGAGAAAGGCTTGTATTTAAGCAGTCAGTGGGATGCTACCGTTCCCCATTATGTTTATGGTGATGAAGCTAAACTGCGGCAAATTTTAATCAATTTGCTCGGCAATGCCATTAAATTTACTACCACAGGTAGAATTACAGTCAGGGCTAAGGCTGTAGCCTTAAACGATACTCAATCTAAATCTCCTAATTCTCAACCCAAAATTACGCTCAATCTAGAAATTGAAGATACTGGATGTGGTATTGCTCAGGGTGATGTAGAAGCGATTTTTACTGCATTTATACAAACAGAACAGGGACGCCATGCACAAGGTACGGGTTTAGGTTTATCCATTAGCCGTCAGTTTGCCCGATTGATGGGTGGTGAGATTACAGTGCGTAGCAATTTAAACCAAGGATCTACTTTTATTTGTCAGGTATGCCTATCTGTAGCAACTTCGGTAGATTTAGTACCTTCTCCAGCTACCCGCAATATGATTGGGCTGGAACCAGGACAACCAATTTACCGGATTCTCGTGGCGGAAGATGTGCTAGAAAATCGCCAATTACTGATTAAATTACTGCAATCAGTAGGGTTTGAGGTTTGTGCTGTGGAAAACGGTGCAGAAGCGATCGCCCAATGGCGTGAATGGCAACCTCACCTGATTTGGATGGATATGCAAATGCCCGTGATGAATGGTTACATTGCTACTCAGCAAATCCGTGCTACTGAAGGCGGTGAGAAGGTGATAATTATTGCCCTGACTGCTTCTGCCTTTGAAGAAGACCGTTTAGCTAGCATGAAAGCTGGTTGTAATGACTACTTAGCCAAACCTTTTACGGAAACTGCATTGTTTGAGAAAATGACACAATTCTTAGGGGTAGGCTATCTCTACAGCCCAGGAACCACATCAGGTTTGCATCAACCAAGCGTACAGCCCCCATCGCTGACACCACAAGACTTACAAATTATGCCCGCCGATTGGATTAGTCAGATGCATGAAGCAGCTTTAGATCTCAATGATGCCAAACTATACGAACTCATTGCCCAAATTTCTCCTCAAGAACAACCTTTAGCTGACGCTTTGAAATATTTGGTTGATAATTTTCAGTTAGAAGCGATCGCTAATCTCACTGAATTTTAGCTTCTGGATTGTGGATTGTCTGACTTGATAAATCAAAACTCCTATGCCTCATTTACTCAAACCTGCATCGCAAACCAATATTTTGCTAGTCGATGATACCCCGGATAATTTGCGGTTGTTATCAAAAATGCTAGAGTTACAGGGTTATACTGTGCGTAAATCTCTCAATGGCAGAATGGCATTACAAGCAGCCCAGCGCGATCCGCCGGATTTAATTTTGCTGGATATTAATATGCCAGAAATGAACGGCTATGAAGTTTGTCAAAAATTAAGAACTTTAGAAGGAACGCCAAAAATTCCGATTATTTTTATTAGCGCCTTGGATGAAGTCAACGATAAAATCCGCGCTTTTGAATTGGGGGGACAGGACTATATTACTAAACCATTTCAAGAATTAGAAGTACTAGCAAGAATTAGAAATCAATTATTTATTCAACAACATCGCCAGCGATTAGAAGAGGAAATTCAAGAACGTCAACACGCCCAAACCCAACTCCAACTATTAAATAGCGATTTAGAAAGACAAGTAGAACTGCGTACCTCCGAATTACAGCAATCGTTAAATTTTGCCGCCACAGTCAAACGCATCTCCGATAAAGTTCGGGATTCTCTCGATCCGCATCAAATTCTGCAAAGTGCTGTAGAAGAATTAGCGATCGCCTTACAGGTGAATTGCTGCGATGCTGTACTTTACGATCGCCAATCCGCCAACATTCGCTACCAATATGCAATGTCCGGGGAGACTGTCAATCAGAGTCACATGTTATACCTGACAGAAACACCGGAAATTTATCAGCAATTGCAACAGCAAAGGTCATATTGTGCCTTTTGTCAAATTCCCCGAACCGCAAATTCCCAGAATTCCGCGATTTTAGCCTGTAGTATTTTTGACGATAGAGTAGAAGAAACGGGAATTTTGGGCGATTTATGGTTATTTAAAAACAATCAAGCGATTTTTTCGGATATAGAGGTTAAATTAGTCCAACAAGTAGCCAACCAATGCGCGATCGCTTTGCGTCAAGCCCGTCTATATGCCGCCGCCCAAAGCCAAATTCAAGAACTACAACGGATTAACCAACTCAAAGACGATTTTCTCAATACCGTTACCCATGAATTGCGATCGCCCATTGCCAACATGAAAATGATGATTCAATTATTGAGTAGCTTACTTGAGCCTGAAGATAAACCAACGGCGGAGATTTATCCATCATTTTATCAGGATAGTCAAACTGTACAATATCTGACAGTTTTACAAGAAAATTGCGATCGCGAACTCCAACTACTAGAAGACATTTTAAGCCTGCAACATTTAGAAGCCAGAACATATCCGCAACAACAGACAAATATTAATCTTCAGTACTTAATGTTGCATATCATTGAGCCATTTGAAAGATTAATTCACAATCAACAGCAAAGTTTTAAAGTCAATCTTGCACCTGAGTTACCAACAATTAATATTGATTCATTCAGCCTCAGCCGCATTATTACAGAACTACTCAACAACGCTTGGAAATATACTCCCCCAGGCGAAAAAATTTCTTTAGATGTCAGCGTTTGTGAAGACAAAACAGCCAAGCCCCAGAGAATTCAGCATCCAAGACAACAGCAATCATCCTGCTTACAAATCATCGTCAGCAACACAGGCGTAGAAATTTCCCCTGAAGAACTCCCGCGAATTTTCGATAAATTTTATCGCATTCCCAACCAAGATCCGTGGAAACATAGCGGTACAGGTTTAGGTTTAACATTAGTCAAAAAACTCGTTGAATACATGAATGGGCTAATCTGGGCAGAAAGTAAAAATCATCAAACTAAATTTATCCTGCAATTTCCCTTTGTGCCCGTCATCACAGATGATTTTAATGATGAGTTTTAATTGGGGCATGGGGCATTGATCAACAGTAGACCTCTTGCAAAAGTCAGTTAGACAGATTCAGTTTTGGGAAGACGAAGCTCATAGTTGTACAAACCAGCTATGAGATTAAATCTCAAACTAAATCTTTTTCTCC
>NZ_JACJQG010000056.1 GCF_014696435.1 Calothrix anomala FACHB-343
TATTACCCGAAACTTCAGAAACCTTTATCTACCTTGCTATGATCCGTATTATGGTGAGGCGGCTAGCATAAAATTTGACCCCTAAAAACTTTTCAAACACCCTCTTATACTCTGCAATTTATTCCTGTTTTACAAGCAGTTAATAAAGTACTTGCCAAAACACCATCAGAGCAAATAATTTGGCGTGTCTCTCGGTTGGCTGAAGCTCCTTTTGATTGGTATTTAGTAGGTTTTGCTTCAGCTTCTCTAGATGAACAACTCAAGTCAACAGCAATATATGGTTTTTTTCCCTTTCTTTTATTCCTTCGATCTTGGCGGGAAAGATTGCAAACTCGTTTGCTTACAGATACTCGCTTAGATACTCCTGCTCGTGCTGCTGCTGCTGGTTTTTGGTATCTACATGAAAAAGAACCAGTAAAAGCAACAGAAGCTTTTGCTGTAGTGCGTTCTCTTCTCTATGGCGAGGAAATGTATACTCTTGCTCAAACTCTTGCAGCACTTCACGAAGCTATAGAACCAGTCTCTATTGCTGCTGTGCAATTACCTACTTTCCCGCCAGAACCCCTTTTACGTCCAGTTACCTGGAATACAATTACAAGCCTGCGTCGAGTTGTTGAAGATGTCCAGTTTGTTAATCGCAGCGTATCTCGTTCAGCTAAGTCTTTGGCTCTCAATCGCGCTTTAGGTGAACTCACTAACATCCTAAATCAAGCCGAAATTTTGCCGCAAGCAGAACGTGGATTAATTGTAGATATCGCCCAAACTTGGAAAGAAAGTTTGTTACAAATCGCTGGTGAGGTGGGGGAAGTTACCATCACCAAGCCTGTGGTTAATCCTTATATAGTAGGTGACCCGGTTCAAGGTAATCTCTTTGTTGGGCGTGAAGATATCATTAGACGGTTAGAAGAACTTTGGGTGATGGGTCATCAACTCCAGTCTGTAGTTCTCTACGGTCACAGGCGTATGGGTAAGACTTCTATTTTAATTAACGCCGCTAGTTCTCTAGGGTCAGGAATACAGCTAATTTATGTCAATCTGTTGCGGTTGGGAGATAGTCCGCAAGGAGTTGGCGAGGTGCTAATGGCTATTACTGATGAAATTTCCCAAGCTGTTAATATTGCACCGCCAGCTGATGCAGATTTGCTCAATCTTCCCTACCGGACTTTTGAACGCTATTTGAAACAGGTAGAAGCACAGCTTAATTGTGGGTTAATCATCGCTTTAGATGAGTTCGAGAAAATTGAAGAAATAATTGAATTAGGAAGAATCCCCCAAGATTTTATGGGTTTTCTGCGGGGGTTGGTGCAAATGAGTTCTCAGGTTGCTTTTGCTTTTGCTGGGTTGCACACTTTGGAGGAAATGACAGCAGATTATTTTCAGCCTTTCTTTGCTAGTGTCATTCCCATTCATGTAAAATTTTTGACGGGTGCCGCTACTAGGCAAATTCTCGCTAACCCAGGTGAAGACTTTCTTCTTGACTATACCCCAGAAGCGTTAGCTGAAATTTATGCTTTAACATCTGGTCAACCTTATTTAGTGCAATTGCTGGGATTCCAGCTAGTGCGCGGCTACAATGATTTTGTGTTTGAGCAAGGACGTTCTCGCAATCCGGTGTTTACGGTGGAAGATGTCGCCGCAGTTATTAATGACACTGAGTTTTTTAAGCGGGGACGCTACTATTTTGATGGGGTTTGGGGTCAGGCGATGGGTGGTCAGCAGGCGATAATACAGGTACTTGCACCGCACCCAGAAGGGTTAAGTTTAGATGCTTTAGCTGAGTCTACGGCTTTGGGTAGGGAAGAGTTACAAGCGGCGCTTGGTGTTTTAATGCGTCATGATGTGGTGACGGAGAATGGGGGACGTTGGCGGATTATTGTAGAACTGTTTCGCCGTTGGGTTGTGCAAAATCATCCTTTGTTGGGGGGGTAAGAAACCCACATAAGGAAATCCGCACAAGGGCGGGGAAACCCCGCCCCTACAGAAATCTTAATTACTTATCTATCTCGTTTCCAGCCTCCGGCTGGAAATGCGTATTGCGAGGCTCTGCCTCGAAAGCTGATAAATTGAGGCAGCAGCCCACAGATTTTCGCTCCCACGCAGAGCATGGGAGCTAGATGAGTTCCTTGCGGTAACAGGGTTTCGCGTTAAGAAATCTTAATTACTTATTAGAATGCGGATTGGGATAAATTTGTAACGCGCTAATTGATTAGTTACGCAAAAAGTTTTTAGGCGTAGCTTGTGGTAGGCGTAGCTTGATGATTTCTTTAAATTAGGGACTCATTTTTAAATTTTGAGTCAACAAAAAGGCTGATTACTTTCTCGTTTAGATGTTTTAAGTAGGCAAAAAGCCATTTTACTTACTTAAAAAGCCATTTCATCTACTCAAAAAGCCTTATTGCTTTCTGGTTTTGGTGTTTTCCGCAAGCAAAAAGCCATTTCAACTACTCAAAAAGCTTTATTGCTTTCTCATTTCGGTGAATCACGCACTCATTTTAGTGTTTTCCGCAGGTAAAAAGTCTTATTGCTGACTCATTTCGGTAAATCGCGTAGTCATTTTGGTGTTTTGCGCAAGTTGTTGGGTTGATTAGTTGCTTAAAAAGTGCAATGTTGGATAACAAGCTGTATGGTAGCTAGGCTTTTTCGTTTTTTGCGATCGCACTAGCTCATACCAATTTAAAGAAACAATGCGACGGATGGTAGGGGCATGGCATTGCCATGCCCTCTAGAATATATTGATGTGCTACATAATCTATTTAAATTGGTATAAAAATAGCCTCTGTCTTAGCTTTGTCACCCGCCTTGGAATGAATTCTCAGGCTCATAGCCAAAGTAGGGGCGGGTTAAGCGAGATAGTCATGAATTATTGGAGCATATCTGTGAACCCGCCCCTACTAAAGTAGACTCAAGATTTTGCAAAGAAATTTAGTCATCTTGAGATGACTTTCACTATGAGCAAGGAACTTCAGTTCCTTGCGGGATAAAGCAATGAGAAAGACTATATTTAGCAACGCCCAAAATTTTAAATGAGCATTTCTATAACTTTAAGGTATGATCGCCTGTAATTCTCGCGATCGCGTCTTCACAAGTTCCTCAGATTTTTCACGTAATCTTTTTTATAGCCAAGGCAGGGTGACTACTATGGATACCAAGAGACTGGCGAAATTCCTCCGTTTTTTGCACGAAGATTTAGCAATTCCGGCTGATAGTTTGCAATTAGCGTTACGCCGTGCTGATTCTAATCCTAGCTTGTTACCGATGATTCTTTGGCAATATGGGCTGGTGAGTTTGAGCCAGCTAGATGAAATTTTTGATTGGTTAAATGCAGTGTTTTAGCTAATTTGCTATGACTACACAAAAACGAGTAGGAATTCTTACCAGTGGCGGTGATTGTCCGGGACTGAATACGGTGATTCGCGCTGTTGTCAGTCATGCAACTCTGACTTATGGCTGGGAAGTGGTGGGAATTTCTTATGCTACGAAGGGTTTGCAAGAAAAAACTACGGTTCCTCTGACTTTGCATGGGTTAGATTTGCGGGGAATCGATCCTTTGTTAAGTATGGGCGGAACGATTCTCGGTAGTATTAATAAGGGTGATACTCTGGCTCATGTGGATGAAATTATGGCAGGGTATCAAGCTTTAAAGCTGGATGCTTTGATAGGGATTGGTGGCGATGGCAGTTTAGGTATCCTCAGTCAATTGCAACATCAGGGAAATTGGCAGTTTATTGCGATTCCGAAGACGATTGATAATGATGTGGCGCTGACGGAACGAGTGGTAGGTTTTGATACGGCTGTCAATACGGTGGTGGATGCTCTTAATCGTCTCACATTTACGGCGGCAAGTCACGATCGCGTGATGATTGTGGAAGTGATGGGACGCACTGCGGGACATTTGGCGCTACATGCGGGGATTGCTGGCGGTGCGGATGTGATTTTAATCCCGGAAATTCCCTATACAATTAAGGATATTTGCGCCCATTTACAAGAATTGCGCGATCGCTGGGGACGCAGATTTGCTATTGTAGTGGTCGCGGAAGGTGCGCATATTCCGGATGATTCGCTTAATTATGCAGCTTGTAGCAAACCTTCCTGCGGAATTGGACAGTTAATTGCTGATGAATTGCGCAATTGTAGTCACGAAACTATAGATATTCGCGCTGCGGTTTTAGGACATATTCAACGGGGTGGGATTCCTTCGGCTTTGGATAGGTTGGTAGCTAGTGCTTTTGGCAAAGCTGCGGTAGATTTAATTGCTAGCGGTAAATCTGGTGAGATGGTAGCTTGGCAAAATGGCGAAGTTGTGGCTTTACCTTTGGAAGCAGTTTTAGCGAAAAGTCCGTCATTGGTAGATCCTCATAATTATCTCGTAGAAACAGCGCGATCGCTTGGGATATATGTGGGGAATTTACAGAAATAATTTAGGACTTAATAAGGGTAAAGGAAAAATAAACCGCAGAGGACACAGAGGACGCAGAGGAATAAGAGGTTTTGTGCGTAAGTCATATGAATTAGTGATTAATAATAATTCGCTATGATGCAGTTAATATTTATTTGATGAACCGCCAAGTACGCCAAGTACGCCAAGAGAAAAGAAGCAAGTATTCAGTGCCAGTTTACAGAGAATTGGTAGAACTAAGTAAGTAGGTGGAAATAAACATAATTATCTTACGAAACCTAGAAAATATTTAAACTTTTACCAATGACAAATGACAAATGACAAATGACAGTCCTCGCTAGTCATCTTTAATTGCGCAGACTTACTTATTGGCATATTTGAGAACTCGTTCCCATTCCCAACGCCATGCAGTTTCAACTACTAATTCTTTGCCGTTGGTGAATTTAATAAATTCTTGTCCGTTATCATAAAATACATCAGCTACTAGGCGATTTCGTAACTCGTCGCCCCACATTTTTGCAGCCGCATTCCACCACCTTTGTCCTGGAGATTGCAGCATAGGAAGTTCTAAATATTCATCACGCCAAGCTATAGGTTGCCATTGTTCTTGTAAGGCGCGAATTAAAATTGCATTGGGAAAGATTTCTCTTTGGTTTTCCTGCAACCACAGGACATATTCGATTGTGCGTCTAAAGGAATTTTCTAAGTTAGCATAACAATTTTCTAGGGCATCTTGAACTTCTTCTAAGGCAAAATTAACGCCAATTGCTACTAATGCTCTCTCGTATTGTTTAAATATTTCGTATTCAATTGAATCTACTTCCCAAAACCACACAATTAATTAAACTCCAAATTAATTAATTCTAATTAATTATATAGCAATACTAAATCATTTATAAATTTTCCAAACTCTCAGTTTTCCTCTTTTACTCTTGGCGTTCTTGGCGTCTTCTCTGCGAGACGCTGCGCGTTGGCGGAAGCCTCTCGCAGAGAAGGCGGTTCATTAAAAATATTTTCGCAACTCAGCAAAGTATTCTGGGCTTTGGTGCGTTGCGCTGCGCGACAACACACCCTACGTATTTGTTCAAAAATCTTTCCCCAGGGTAGGACGCAGAGAGAAGAGAAATTATTGAGCCTTTAGGCAGAGGTTTCGATAGCTGATATTGTTTACTCTGCAATAAATAAGGTGATTTTAAGTTGCCTAAAAAGTGAATTGGCAGTTTTTGATTGCCCAGGTTATAATTAAATCGGAAATTAACATGCGATCGAATCTAGTTTTCTTTTGGGTAAGCCTATCATTTGTATTAGTAGGCTTGATTATGCTACTTCTACAACCCTCAATCGATTTTCATGCAGCAATAAATTGAGGTGACTTATGAATTATGTTGTGGCAGTTTTACCAGATAGAATGCAAGCGGAAGCGGCTTATTCAGCTTTAGAAAAGGAAGGCTTACCAAATAACCAAATTGATATTTTGGGAAATGGTTATAAAAGTGCTGATGAATATGGCTTAATTCAACCAGAAAAACAAGCTATTAAAGGGGCAAAACGCCTAGTTTATTGGCTTATACCTTTAGGATTTCTCGCCGGTTATACGTTTAATTTATTAACAGAAATTGAAATATTTCCGGAATTTAATGCTTTTGGTAATCACATTATGGGTGGGCTTTTCGGCGCTATTGCTGGCGTTTTAGGGGCTTATTTTGTTGGTGGTACTGTCGGTTTAACTGAAGGTAGCGGCGATGCTCTACCTTATCGTAATCGTTTGAATGCAGGTAAATATTTGATTGTGGTTAAGGGTACGGCAGAATTAACGCGCCAAGCTACGCGCGTGTTGCGTCAATTTGAACCGGAAAATATTCAAGGTTATACAGAACCGACAGGGGCATAATAACAATTCAAAATTCAAAATTCAAAATTAAGAAAGCCAGATGCTAGGGGCATGGCAATGCCATGCCCTCTATGCTATATTGATGTGCCGCAAATATTATTTAAATTGGGATCACAAGGATTCCCAAATTTGCATCTGTTGCTGAATTTTAAAGAATTTGTATAATATCGATTCAAAAAATCAAAAATTTAAATTCGCCGCTTTGCAATGTGACGCACCCAGGCTTTGCGGAGTTCTTCTACTCCCAAAAGGATTGCCGCACAAGCGAGGACAATCAACCAATGCCAAGGTGCTAAGGAAGCGGTAGAAAATTAGAACTTTCCAAGAGAGAATTTTGAATTGTTTGTCCCCCTTCCCTTCCCTTGTCCTTTCATACATAGCGATTCACGTTTTCACACTCATCACATCTTCTATTAAACCGAAATTTTCTGCTTGCTTAAATGCTGCTTCTAAAGAAATGCCTTGCTTAGTAGAAATATACATTAAAACCATTGCGATCGCTCTTGCGGCACTATCACAATGAATCAATGCTGGTTTAGGCATTTCAGCTATTTTTTGCAGAACTTTGAGCGCAATTTGGGGATTAATTTCTGTGCATCTTGTAGGTAAATTTGCGTAGTGCAATCCTAGCAACTGAGTATAAAGTTGCTCGCCATCTTGAAAACCTTGTTCGTCAGGCGATCGCAAGTTCAAGACAGACTTATATCCCTGTTGGGCCAAGCTTTTTAACTCGTCAGGGGCAATTTGTCCTGCGATCGCCAATTCATCGTTAATTTTTTTAATTGTATTCATCCCTCCCTCCTCCCTGTGGTGAGCAATGAATTAAAGAATTAATGTTATGTTCGATAAATAAACTGTAATTAATCAAGATATTTTACCTTGTATAAACACAATTACATCATCATTTTTCTCACAATTACTGTTAATTAGTAAACTTGATGATGAAGTTTATTTATTAAATACATAACATTATTCTCAATTCAGCCACTAAAATTTAATAATCTTTGCTTTTGACAGCAGGATCGCCATCGTATGGTTGTAGTCCTGTGGCTGGGTAATTATCATCACTAGGGCTAAAAGCTCTAGTGGCAGCAATGGAAATAAATTGGATTATTTGTTGAAAAAAGTCACCAATTGCTTGGATAGCTTGCCGAATTTTAGTGATGGTAGACATAATATTTATCTCCTTAATCTTTGAAAAGTTTCTAGGCAATTAGACTTAGTAAAAAACTAAGCAAACATCTGATATAGGGCTATTTCAAAAGGAACAGTACGCGGTGTAAAATGTTCTGGTTTTCTACTTACACCATTCCACCAAACAGTTCCTAGCAGGAACATGAGCAGGAGTAGTACCAAACTGATGAGGACTTCATTGGGTTGAAAATCAGAATAATGTTGGGTTTTCATAGTTAGCTCCTGCACATTCTGTAACAATTCTTTTGCAATCAGCAAACCTTTACTAACTGCCAAATTGTAATTTTTGCTGCTAGCACAGGTTAACCAACCTCATCAGCAATACAACGATGTACGATCCCTTGCGGTTTTTGGTAGTCACCTGATGTTGCCTGTAATTTCAAGTTAAGGTAAAAATTTGAGGAAGTTGTGAGGGAAAAAAAGAATTAGCGAAGGGAGACCAGGCAGACAAGGGGGACAAACAATTCAAAAATAAATTACTATTCTCCCGTCAGGGTAAAATGACGATTATCATCAGCCATCGTCCCAGAGTGATTGAACGGGCAGATTGGGTAATTCTCCTAGAGAAAGGTGAACTCAAGCTTCAAGGAACAGTGAATGAGTTACGCGCACAGGATGGAGAACATCTGAGCTTTCTCATGCCATAATCAAACGCTTTGTGTTATAATTTTTTCGTTATAGCTTAAGTAGATACGTAAAAAGTTCAATCATCATAGATAATTAGGAATTAAAAATGCCAAATTATCGTGATTACTATTTGATATATTTTCTTTATCAAGAATAAAAAATCATTGAGATTCTTCGTAAATATTTTTGTTATCAGTGGAACAAATCAGTCAATAATCTAGTCGGCATCACTAACGGCTAATTAATAGCCATAATTGTTTAGCTACAATCCATCTACCTCCATCTAACTCAAAAATCTTAGTTTTTTCGTTAGTGCTTAGACCAAATTATCTATATCCAGAAACACAAAATTTTGCGATCGCTTATAGCTAATTCCTATAGCAATCTCAAATTATTTGTGAAATTTTAACATGTAGATTTGTTAACTGTTGACTATTGAATGTCAACAGTCAAAACTGCTATTTTTCACCACTGAACTAGGATAACTATAGTTGTGAAATAAGTTAAAGATTAGACTCTGTATAGCACTATCAAAAATGCTGAAAAAAAAGATAAAGTTCTCTAATTTTTACCTTAGCGAACATTATCTAACTTTTGTAGGATGGGCAAGATACCTAGCTAATTATATAAGTTAAATATGAAAAATTTGCTCAAAATCTTCACTGAAGATGACGAATTATTATGAAATATAGAAACTTTGGCTCTACCGACCTTGTAGTTTCGGAAATGGGAATCGGAGGGTCGCACTTTGGCTCAATGATTAATCAACAAAGTCCTCAGGAAATTATCAGAACTTTGTCAAAGTCTCTTGATAGCGGGATTAATTTTTACGATATTGCAGATATTTATGGTCAGGGAGAAAGCGAAAGGCTGGTAGGTAAAACTTTTAAAAATAAACGAGATCGAGTAATTTATGCCAGCAAAGCCGGATTTTGTTTATCAAATACTGGTAATATCATTGCAAAATTTAAACCTTTTCTCAAGCCAATTGTCCGTTTAGTCAAACCCATAAAACAGCCACTTTTACAAGCTAGATCTGCTCAATTAAAACAGGATTTTTCTGCTACATACCTGATCGGTGCTGTAGAAGCGAGTTTAAAAAGATTGCAGACTGATTACTTAGATATTTTTCAATTACACGAACCTCCCCTATCGGTGATTAGAGAGGGTGAGGTATTTGAGACATTAGAAAAACTCAAATATCAAGGTAAAATTCGCTACTATGGTATCGCTTGCAAAAATGTAGAAGATGCTTTAGTTTGTTTAAATTATCCTGGGTGTTCGTCGCTACAAATAGAAATTAATTTACTCAATCAAAGTGCTGTTGATAAAGTATTCCCTTTGCTCGAAAAAGATAATGTAGGGATAATTGCAAGACAAGCTTTTGCTTCCGGGAAACTGTTTAAGATAATCCAAAACCCCGAATTATTTCCGGAAGTCACTGAAGATATCAAGGTGCATCATACTGTCCAACAACTGCAAGAACTGGTTAAGCAAAAAGGAAACGAGGCGATCGCTCAAATTGCGATTCAATTTGTTTTACAATTTGCACCCGTGTCTGTAGTTGTTGTTGGTACTCGAAATCGTCAACATTTAGCAAACAATTTAGCGGCTTTTTCTTCACCAATTCTGACTCAAGAAGAAATAGCTGCTTTGGTATTGAGATTGTAGCTAGTTCATCTCGATTGAGGTTAATCAAATAATGATTATTGATGCACGTAGTATTACAGAGAATGAAACTCTGGATTGTGATATCTGCATTGTTGGTGCTGGTGCTGCAGGTATCACCTTAGCTCAGGAATTTCTGAACCAAGATGTAAAAGTTCTGTTACTAGAAAGTGGAGGAATTAAATACAATGCAAATCTTGATATTTTAAATCAAGGAGAAGTAGATCTCTCTACTCATAGTTCTTTAGAAGAAAATCGCCGGCGACAGTTAGGAGGAGCAACAACAGTTTGGGGCGGGAGATCTGTACCATTTGATGCATCTGATTTTGAATACAAATGTCATGTCCCTTACAGTGGTTGGCCGATTACAAAAAAGGATTTAGATCCTTATTATGAACTGGCACATAAATATTGTGAATTAGGAGCTTACAATTATACTGTTGATGGGGCAAAATCAATAGTTGCTGGTTTAAACTCAGCCGATATTTCAACTGAGCAAATATATTTATTTAGTCCCCCGACAAATTTTGGTAAGCGCTACTTAAATGTTTTAAAAAATGCGCCGAATATCACTTTGCTGTTAAATGCAAATTGTCTGAAAATTGCTACTGACGCCACAGGTAACAGCGTTGATTATTTAGATGTTGCTTCCTTAAGAAAAAATAAGTTTCGGGTACGGGCAAAACAATATGTGCTAGCAACTGGAGGGCTAGAAGTTACTCGATTATTACTAGTATCTAATGATGTGCATAAACAAGGCCTTGGCAATCGCTTTAATCATTTAGGGCGATATTATATGGGACATATCAATAGCTATATCAAAATTCAGTTTGCAGAAAAAGTACCAGTTATCTGGGATTATCAACGCTTTCCAGATGGGCTTTATTATCAACATTCAATTGCTATTCGGGAAGAGAAACGCCAAGAATATGGACTATTAAATCAACGTTTTTTTGTTGAGCGTCCCAACTTTAGAGATCCTAGCCATCAAAGTGGCATACTTTCGGCGACTTATTTAACTAAATCTCTGATCAAAAAACAAAAAATCTCTCAAGATTTATCAGAGCATCTGAAAAATATTATTTTTGACCCACAAGGAATGCTAGGTTTTTCTTATAAATGGATTACTCAAAGAATTTTGAGCCAAAAGAAATTACCTTCTGTAATTATAGAAAATAAATCTAAGCTGTATACATTCCGCATCGATAGCGAGCAGATACCAAACCCCAATAGTCTTGTAAGTTTAAGCGAAAGCAAGGATATTTTTGGAATTAATCAACTCAAAGTTGATTGGCGTTGTAGCGAATTGGATATTTTCAGCGTAGAGAAATCAGTGGAAATTCTCAAACAAACGTTAGAAAATACTGGTTCAGGAAAGGTTCTCCCTGGAATTATCACATCACCACCGCCACAAGCAGGACATCATTTAGGGACGACGAGAATGTCAAGCACGCCACAAACTGGTGTTGTAGATGCAAATTGCAAAGTCCATGATGTGAGTAATTTATATATTGCTAGTAGTTCTGTGTTTACAACTTCTAGTTATGCAAATCCTACTCTCACAGTTGTGGCGTTAGCAGTTAGACTTGCCGATCATATTAAGCGATTTTACGGTAAGTAAGGGTTAATGGTCATTTGTCATTTGTCATTTGGTATTTTATAGGTGCGTTAGCTACTGTGTAATGCACCTAATTTTTGAGATAAAATCCTCACAAGTTCCTCAAATTTACGGTTTAGTATGAAATTGCCTTTGTATTGGAGGCAATATGACAATTAACTATATCTTTCATTTAATTGCAGTTAGTTTGCTGGCGATACTCAGCATTTGTATATTCATTGCGATCGCTATCCGCATCAAAGCCGATCGCGAAATTGAGCAAATTTGGCGATCGCTCTTAGTCATTTCCAGCGAAAATCGGTTTACTGCGGATATGGTTGCAAATTTACCCGCACCAGTACAGCGTTACTTTCTCCATGCGATCGCACCAGGAACTCTCCTAGCTACTGCTGTCAGCTTAAAAATGAGCGGTATTTTTAGAATGGCACAGGATAAACCCTGGATACCGATGCAAGCTACAGAAATCATCGCTTTACTCCAAGGATTTGTCTGGAAACCAATTATCGGGAGAGGTTTATTCACATTTGCGGGTGCTGATTACTATGCAAATCAATCGGGACGAATGCGCTTTTTTCTTTGGGGGTTAATTCCCATCGTTAACGCCCACAATGCTGATATTAATCGCTCTAGTATTGGGCGATTCGTGGCTGAATTAATTTGGTTACCTTCAGCTTTACTACCGCAAAATGGTGTAACTTGGCAAGCAATTGATGACAATACTATCCAAGCTAATCTGAAAATGGATGGCGAACCTATCACCCTGACAATGACGATAGACGCTGCGGGTAAACTATTGAAATTATCTTTGCTACGCTGGGGAGAATACACAGAAAATGGTGACTTTGATTACATACCTTTTGGAGGAGAAATCGCCGCTGAAAAAACATTTGGTGGCTGGACAATTCCCTATCAAATGAGTGTGGGCTGGTGGTTTGATACCAATCGTTACTCTGAGTTTTTCTGTGCCACCATCGAGCAAGCTGAGTTTTGTTAAGCTCATCCCACCCCTAGAAGGGGCGGGATTTCGCGTCAGTAGTCAGTTGTTTTCTTTACCACTGGCCACTGACCAAGAACGCGGCGGGGGGGAGCAACCTCGCTACCCCTTGAAGGCACAGGCTTTCCGCCGCCTTTGGTGAATTAAAGTTTCGCAATCGTTTCTTAATTTCACAACTATTAAAATTAAATTATAAAGTTTAAATTAGATTATTTCCGACTAAAATTAAGCTTTTTGTCCGTTAAATCAACGATTTGAATAAATTTACGAAAATTAATCACTTTTCGTCTTCACAAGTTTCTCAAAGTTTTAGTTTATAAATAAAGAGGGTATTCCAGAAGCTAAAGACGAGTTCAGATTAAGGTTGGAAGCCATGTCTGTCAAAACTCTAATAATTAATGACCAACTCATTAGCGCTAGGGAAGAGGAAACTATTCTTGAAGCGGTAACAGAGGCGGGTATTAACATACATACCCTGTGTCATTTAAACGGAGTATCAGATGTTGGCGCTTGTCGTCTTTGCTTAGTAGAAATTGGTGGCACTAATAAACTTCTACCTGCTTGTGTGACTAAAGTAGGAGAAGGAATTGAAATAAGAACCGATAGCGATCGCTTGCAAAAATATCGGCGGACAATTGTCGAAATGCTATTTGCAGAAGACAAGGTTCAACCGTCGGTGAAATGAAACACGATCGCTAAAAACTTGATTTTCTCGTCAATGCGCGCGAGAAAAAGCAATGAAATTTTTAGAGACGGGAGATAGTTGACTGTTGACTGTTGACTGTGGCTATTAAGCTTGTCAAAGTGTTGACGCTTAAAAACTGACAATCATAAAGACGTGATTAATCGCGTCTAATAACTGACAACTGACAACTAACAAATGAGGAATTATGATGTCTCGTTTGAAATTAGCAACGGTGTGGCTAGGTGGGTGTTCTGGCTGTCACATGTCTTTTCTCGATTTAGATGAATGGCTGAGTAATTTAGCACAGCAAGTAGATATAGTTTACACTCCCTTAGCTGATATTAAAGAATATCCCCAAGGGGTAGATGTGGTATTAGTTGAAGGTGCGATCGCTAACGAAGAACATATAAAAATAGTACGCATGGTAAGAGAGCGATCGCAAATTTTAGTTTCCTTTGGTGACTGTGCTGTTACAGGTAATGTTACTGCATTACGTAATCCTTTAGGTAATGCTGAATCTGTACTGCAACGTTGCTATATTGACGCTGCTGATATCTACGATAAAATTCCCCAAGCACCAGGTATTGTCCCACGATTATTAAATCGAGTCCAGCCAGTGCATCAAGTCGTACCAGTTGATATTTATTTACTCGGTTGTCCGCCTTCAGCAATGCGAATTCGTGCTGTATTAGAACCAATGTTAACAGGTAAAAAACCGCAATTAAAAGGGCGATATTTTCTTAAATTTGGGTAATTTAGTAATAGTCATTTGTCATGTATCAGGGATGCAATTAATCTGAAGAATTTGTGTTAGTTTTTGGCTGTTATTTTTGGATTTTGAAATAGAAATATTTAATCAATAAATATGGCATAAAACATTATTGACACTGTGACGCGGATTGAATGACATGCCAAAATCTCGATTTATTTGGATGATAATTGGCAAGTGAGCGATGCGCGGTTTCATGTAAGTGAATTTCGCGGATTTAAGGATTAGCGCTGAAATTAAGTTTATAATTGCCTACAAGCCTTAATTTTAAAGTTAATCTTGATAGTTGATTAAAATTTCAGCACAACACATACTGAGAAAATAAATTTATTGAGATAGTTTATATTATATTTTTATAATAATAGGACTTACGCAAAATCATGAAAAAACGAACCGCGAAGTCGCAAAGAACACGAAGTAAAGAGGGTTTGGGAGAGTTATCGCATAAGCCCTAAATAAAAAAGATAAAGCTATTTGTCCTTAACCGATAAAGTCAAAAATGTTTCTATGACTATCAAAGAAATCCTGCTCCAAGAAATTGAATCATCTTCCGAATCGCTTCTAGAACAAATTCTTGATTTTCTCCGTTTTTTAAAAAACAAGCAATTAGCAGTTAAAGAAAATACACAAACTCCACAAATTAATCTGGAAACAGCAAGTTCCAATACCTTAAATCAACCAGAAGCAGCATTAGCAGATAGTTCTCAATAGCGGACATATAGCCGATCCATGATCGCTGTTAGCCCTGACACAAATTCTTTACGGTAATTGTCCAACCGCTTGGTGGGTGATTGTCCCCGGAGAAAATTTTGCCATAGGCGATCGCTTCTCAGCAACTGTACAACCAGGAATTGCGATGCCTACGGCAACCCCTGCGGGGAACGCGCTGGAGAAAATCGCCCAAATTATCAGCCTTCAGCCATAACATCAGCTGTTAATAGCAACCAATTGACAATTTTACGCATTAAAGCGCAATGGCGATTTTCGCCCAACCCATAAAAAAATCTAAAAATCTTGGACGATCAAAGAGTTGATTTTATATACTGAGATTTGGGAAAGTACAAGTAATATACGATACTTGTACTTTGTGCTATAGTAACTTAATGAGTATCAACCAATGACTTCTTCAGAAATTCCCAATCCTAACGATAAGGCAGTCTATTCTAACCCGGAAACTCTGGCCTCTTCAATTAGTCCAAAAAACTTATATCCCTTCAAAGTAGTTGAGTATTTTTTACTCACTTCCTTAGTTGGTTCGAGTATCGTGTTTCTGTTTTTTCGCGATAATCAACAAGCTGTAATTATTGGAGTAATCGCACTAACTGTTGCAATTTTTTTCTACTTAATCAACAAAGAAGTACTGCAAGCTTCGCAACAAGCTGTCAAACAGTCTGATATCAATAAAAGAGCCGAACTTTACAGCTATCAACTAGCAAATGATAGTTCATGGTATGCAAATACAATCACACCAGCTAGACAAAAGGCTTTACAATATTGCCAAGATTTGATTGACGATTACAAGCGGACGCGGAATCTGGCGAGAAATCTGTATTACGTTTTGCAAATTTCCACCGTAATTTTATCTGGCGTCACACCAATCTTAGTTTTGGTAGACAAATTAGAAACTGGACAACCTTGGTTAAAGTGGTTACCTGTGATTTGTCCCGCGATCGCATCCATCGTTGCTAGTATTGTCACATCTTTTCCTTTTCAAAAAAATTGGGTAGCAGCAAACACAGCTGTAGAGTTATTAGAGGCTGAACAAGAAAAGTTTATTTTGGGAATTACTCCGCTTTATCGTTACAGTAATTCCGCTACTGAAGCAGAACAGTTGCAAACAGCTAACCAAATCATCGAAAATTTTGTTGTGCAAGTAAATAATATTCATTTGCAGCAATTACAACAAGCCAGCGAACAATCCTCAGATAAAAAAGAAGCTCCCCCAGCCAATGAACAAAATCAAGAAGCTAAAAATTAGGCAAAGCGAGCTATAGCAGTTCCCAATCGGGTGAACTACATTTTCAAAGCTAATAACCTTGTGTAAAAAGATTTGAGTGTAGCTCACTAGCTTAGGAAAAGCTATAAATTAATCGGCTATTACTCTATTCTGCTTTTAAGTTGCACAATCTATCATGAGCGCTGTTGGCTGTTAACCGTTGACAGTCAACAGTTAACAGCCCCGGTTTCTCTAGTCAATCGGGGTTTGGAACTGTAACTTAATTTGTGGACAAATCTACCCATCACTACCTATTTTTGGGCAGCTTTTTGCCATTCACACTCGAAAATATCGATCCAAGCGCGCAGCCTGTTCATCTGTTGAAAGTTAAGAGTCTTGCTGTTTGGAGTGGGGACATGAATCAATATGTTGAGCAGTTATAAATTTATCACCCAAGCATTTTGACATGAGTTATAATACTCATTGAAAAGCAATTTGAAAGGTCGAATCAAATGCAGTTAGTCGAGAGACATATAATTAGCAGACAGCATAAATTTTGGCTTGAATGTGATTATTTAGCATTGCAATCCAAGCATCTTTACAACTGTGCTAATTATGTGCAGCGGCAATATTTCTTTGATAGCCAGAAGTATTACAACTCAAATGATATTTATCATCAAACCAAGAATCTAGATGCCTATCGATATCTGCCTACTAAAATCAGTAAACAGATTGTCAGGAGAGTTGCTGTAGCTTGGTCATGTTGGTTAGCAGCATTAAAAGATTGGTCAAAGCATCCTGATAAGTATCTAGGACAACCAAAAATGCCGAGATATAAACATAAAGAACGCGGCAGAAATGTGGTGATATATCCTCCAGATGCCATATCAAAACCAGCTTGGACTAAAGGAATAATTAAGCTTTCTCAAACGAATATAGAGTTAAAAACTCAAGCTAAAAATGTTTTGGAGGTACGAATTGTTCCCAAGCTAGAACACTATGTAATTGAAATTGTTTACACTCTGGCATTACCTGCTAAAACAGATGGCAAATACATTGCTGGTGTAGACCTGGGATTAAACAATTTAATCGCTATAACATCCAATCATCCCGGAATAAAACCGCTGTTGATTAATGGTAGACCGTTAAAAAGTATAAACCAGTTTTTCAATAAAAGAGTAAGTAAAGCACAATCAATCGCCGCTAACAGACAAATCAAACAACTAAACAGCAAACGTGACAGAAGGATTGATAACTACCTGCATACTAGTAGCCGTCGGGTGATTGATTGGTGTCAATTAAATGAGATTGGTCAATTAATCATCGGTAAGAACCTAGGATGGAAGCAAGATATCAATATTGGTAAAAAAAATAATCAAAACTTTACCAAAATTCCTCATGCCAAACTGATTAGTTTGCTGACCTACAAAGCCCAATTAGCAGGTATTGAAGTGATTTTGACTGAGGAAAGTTATACGAGTAAAGCTAGTGCTTTAGATGGTGATAAATTGCCGACTTTCAACAAAAAATCAGATATCAAACCTGTCTTCAGTGGTCAGCGTGTAAAACGCGGTTTGTATAAAAGTTCCACTGGAAGAATCATCAATGCTGATACTAATGGCAGCTTAAATATAGTTCGCAAAGTAATCCCAAACTTTATGGATGGGATAGTGGGATTGCCGTTTATCCCTGTAGTCTTAGGACTTTGGACTAAAATTACCAACGTAAATGTCTAGTATTGTCTACTATTGGGTAGCTTTGTCTAGATTTCTATGAGCGGTTAGATTTTGAGTAATTTTTTGCCATCAGCAAAAAAGTTACATTTCCTCACAAGTTCCTCAAGAATCTTTTCTAACCTCATATTGTCTCCAGAGAGTCCAAAGAGACGCTATCCAAATTAACGAGGTTTAGCGATATGCAAACCCCCTATAGATTAAAAACCGATCCCACCTTCGACATCCTCCGTACCGAGCGCCAGCCCCTCAGTTCCATTTTTGCGCCGGCAACGGTGGCTGTGATTGGGGCTAGTGACTCGCCTGGGAGTGTCGGACGTACCTTGCTTTGGAATTTAATCAGTAATCCTTTTGGCGGTACGGTATTTCCTGTAAACCCAAAACATCATAGTGTGATGGGTATTAAGAGCTACGCCAATATTGCAGAAGTACCGGATGAAGTAGATTTGGCAATCATTGCTACACCCGCCCCAACAGTACCGAAAATTGTCCGCGAATGCGTTGCCGCCGGAGTTAAAAGTGCCGTAATCGTATCTGCTGGATTTAAAGAAATCGGTGCCCCTGGTATTGAATTAGAGCAGCAAATTTTACATGAAGCCCGCTTAGGTAAACTCAGGATTATCGGCCCCAATTGCTTGGGTGTGATGAATCCCCATACAGGATTAAACGCCACCTTTGCCAGTACAATGGCGCGTCCTGGAAATGTCGGCTTTATTAGTCAAAGTGGTGCCCTTTGTACCTCGATTCTTGACTGGAGTTTGCGGGAAAATGTCGGCTTTAGCGCTTTTATCTCCATCGGCTCGATGTTAGATGTTGGTTGGGGCGATTTAATCTACTATCTTGGTGACGATCCCCATACCAAAAGTATTGTGATTTACATGGAATCCATTGGGGATGCGCGATCGTTTCTCTCCGCTGCCCGTGAGGTAGCTTTAACCAAGCCGATTATTCTCATCAAAGCCGGTCGCACTGAAGCAGCCGCCAAAGCTTCCGCTTCCCATACTGGCGCATTAACTGGTAGCGATGAAGTTCTTGATGCTGCCTTTAGGCGCAGTGGGGTGCTAAGAGTCAGCAGAATCTCCGAACTGTTTAACATGGCGGAAGTATTGGCAAAACAGCCCCGCCCCAAAGGCCCGCGTTTGACGATGATTACCAACGCTGGCGGCCCTGGTGTCCTGGCTACAGATTTTCTAATTACCAATGGCGGAGAACTAGCAGAACTCGCACCAGAGACAATTACTTCCCTCAATCAAACCCTACCATCTTTCTGGAGTCATAATAACCCCATCGATATTTTGGGAGACGCCGATCCAGAACGCTACAGCAAAACATTGGAGATTGTCGCCAAAGATCCAAATAGTGATGGTATATTGCTGATTCTCACTCCTCAGGCAATGACCGATCCTACCCAAACTGCCGAACAGTTGAAATCTGCAATTGAAAAAGCACAGGTTCCTGCGAATAAACCAATTCTGGCAACTTGGATGGGCGGTGCTGAGGTAATGGCAGGAGAAGCAATTCTCAATCGTGCTGGGATTCCTACCTTTTCCTACCCCGATTCTGCGACCCGTATATTCACTTATATGTGGCAGTCTAGCTATAACCTGCGCGGCATTTACGAAACTCCCGTATTACCAGCAGAAGAAGACGGTATACCCAACCGCAATCTTGTAGATAAGATTATTACCACAGCCCATCAAGCCGGGCGAACTATTCTTACAGAGACAGAATCCAAGGAAATCCTGGCAGGTTACGGTATTCCCACTCTACAAGCTTGCATCGCCGCCACAGAAGATGAAGCTGTCGGCTGTGCAGAATCCCTGGGTTATCCCGTAGTCCTCAAACTCTTATCAAAGACTATCACCCACAAAACCGATGTGGGTGGTGTGCAGTTAAATCTTATGGATGCAGATGCTGTACGCTGGGCGTATCGCAATATTAAAACTTCTGTTGCCGAAAAAGTAGGTTTAGAACACTTTTTAGGCGTAACAGTGCAGCCAATGATTAACCTTAATAGTGGCTACGAATTAATTATTGGTAGTAGCTTAGATCCCCAATTTGGCCCAGTATTGCTGTTTGGCGCAGGGGGACAATTAGTGGAAGTATTTAGAGATCGAGCGATCGCACTTCCTCCCCTCAATAGTACCCTGGCACGCCGGATGATGGAGCAAACGCAAATTTATAAAGCCCTCCAAGGCGTGAGGGGACGCGCACCTGTAGATTTAGCAGCTTTAGAGCATTTATTAGTGCGATTTTCCCAATTAATCGTAGAACAGCCCTGGATTAAGGAAATTGACATCAATCCCTTATGGGCGCGATTTGAAGGTAGAACTCAACCAGAAAACAAATCTTCCTCATTACTAGCTTTAGATGGGCGGATTGTTCTTCACCCACCAGAACTGAGGGAAGAACAATTACCAAAACTAGCGATTCGTCCTTATCCCACACAATACATCACGCCTTGGACAATCAAAGATGGTACAGCAATTACCATTCGTCCGATTCGTCCCGAAGATGAGCCGTTAATTGTACAGTTCCATAAAACACTCTCAGAACAAAGCGTCTATTTTCGCTACTTCCATCTCATGAAACTGAGTCAGCGAATCGCCCACGAACGCATGATGAGGCTGTGCTTCATTGACTACGATCGCGAAATGGCACTAGTAGCCGATCGCAAAAACCCCGTAACAGGCGATCGCGAAATTCTCGCTGTAGGACGTTTGAGTCAGTTACATGGTGTAAAAGAAGCAGAATTTGCTCTTATAGTCAGCGATCCATATCAACGCATGGGTTTGGGTACTAACATTTTAAGTCAACTGTTGTATGTCGCTCGTAGCGAACATATCAAGCGCATCACTGCTGATATTCACCCAGAAAATGTGGCAATGCAACGTGTTTGTGAGAAAGTCGGCTTCCGTCTCCATCGCAGTGCTGATTTAGTGGAAGCCGTAATTGATTTGTAATCTTAAATCACGCAATTTTCCAACAATATTTTTTTGTAGGGTATTGCATTGGGGACTTATAAAAAATAAATTACCCATATTCCGTAGTGCGAGCATCTTGCTCGCTTTTTAACATTAGCGAGCAAGATGCTCGCACTACAAATTTATTGGGTATTTAAAAAAATTGGATGTCCCTTGCTATACCTTTATTTATATATTTGTATATTGATTAAATTGAAACGATCTCAAGTAAAATTTTTAGGTATATAGCATATACCCTATTAGCAAATATTACATTTTTAGCAGAGTGATAGACCAACACCAAGACCAGAAAAAGCTAAAATAAACCCATTAACCAATGATGCTGTCTAAACTTTATGGGGATTACTCAAGAATTAGATTCTACTGAAAGCATCTCTCAAGAGGTGATATTTCCCCCTGGCGATTTATATAGTGACGAGCCTCCCTTGGAAACAGAACTACATTTACGACAAATAATCCTACTTCTCAGCTGTCTAGAATGGCTGTGGCGAGACAGAAATGATTTTTACGTTGCTGGTAACTTAACTATTTACTACAGTCCCCACCAAAGCAAGTTAGAAAAATTTCGCGGCCCTGATTTTTTTGTAGTTTTGGGAACGGAACGTAAAACTCGTAAAAGTTGGGTAGTTTGGGAAGAAGATGGTAAATACCCCAATGTAATTGTCGAAATTCTTTCAGAGTCAACTGCTAATACTGATAAAGGATTAAAGAAAAAACTTTATCAAGATACTTTCCGCACGCTGGATTATTTTTGGTTTGATCCATATACATTAGAATTTGCTGGATTTCATTTAGTAGATGGTGCATATCAACCTCTACAAGCAAATGAACTAGGACATTTTTGGAGTCAGCAGTTAGGGTTATATCTGGGAATTGAACGGGGATTACTGCGATTTTTTACGTCAGAAGGTCAATTAGTTCCCTCACCGGAAGAAGCAGCAGAACAGGCAGAACAAAGGGCTGCACGTTTGGCTGCAAAATTACGGGAATTAAATATTGACCCAGATAGTATTTAAATAATTACTAATTCGTAATTCGTAATTCGTATTTGCCGATCGCACTCTCGCCATCTTTGAACAACAAAGCGATCGCATTCCTGTTCCATCCTTTGCTGAATCTTTTCACCTTACCATTGCTCAACTCTTCAGTTGGCTAAATGAATAATTTAAAAGAAAGACAAATGACTATTGACTATTGACTATTGACCATTGACCATTGACTCATAACTGTAAAATCACCCGCGCCAAATTAAAGTAAATCAAAACGCCAAGTACATCAACGGCTGTGGTAATAAATGGCGCTGACATCAAGGCTGGATCTAAGCGCAGTAGGCGAAATAAAAACGGTAGCGCCGAACCAGAAATTGAAGCTAAGACAGAAATTGCTACTAAACTAGTGCCAACTGCGATCGCAACTTCTAACTTTCCTTGCAAAAAATAAGCCCAGACTGTAGCGATACTACCTAACATTACTCCTAATAATGTACCTGCGATCGCTTCTCTGCCAATTACTTGTAAAGGCCCTAATAATCTAATCTCTTCCGTGTTCATCCCCCGTATGACTACTGTGGAAGATTGCGCGCCAACATTACCACCAGTACCAGTCAGCAAGGGAATAAAGGCTGTGAGGGTAACAACTTTAGATAATATATCTTCTTGGGATTTAATAATTGTGCCTGTGACTGTATTGGTAATTAATAACACAAATAACCACACAACCCGCTTGCGCGCAACATCCATTAAATTCATCTGAAAATAATTGTCGCCGCCTGATTGCACGCCACCACCAACGGCGTAGATATCTTCTGTAGTTTCTTGTTGCAAAATATCTATTACATCATCCACCGTAATAATACCGACGAGACGCTGTTCTCGATCTACTACAGGCACTGCTAAAAAGTCATATCTTTGGATTACTCTAGCAACTTCTTCTTGATCTGTATCGGTGTAGACAAACACCACATCACGAGTCATAATCTCACCAATTAATTCCTCTGGTTGAGATGTTACTAACTCCCGCAAAGACACAATCCCTGTCAATTGTCTGGCTGTGTCGGTGACGTAAAGATAATAAATGATTTCACTAGCCTTTGCTAGGCGGCGTATCCGCTCTAGGGCTTGATATACTGTAAAATTTTCTTTTAGAGAAATTAATTCTGGGGTCATAATTCGCCCAGCCGTATCAGCTTCATAACCCAAGAGTTGGGCTGTAGCTGTGCGTTCGGCTGGGCTAAGTTGTTCGAGGAGGCGATTGACGATTTTTGCGGGGAGTTCGTCAAATAATCTGGCGCGATCGTCGGGTGACATTTTATCGACTAAATCCCGGACTTCTTGGCTTCTGAGTTCTTCAATCAGTCGTTCTTGAATAGAATAATCCAGATATTCATAAACTGCGATCGCCTCATCCTTAGACAGCAACCGAAAGGCTAAAGCGTGCATTGCTTCTGGTAATCCTTCAATCGCCTCAGCAATATCCGCCGGTTGTACAGGTACTAAAATCGCTTTTGCACCGCGTAAATCTCCCTGTTCTAACAGCATTTGTAGCTGAATTCGCACTAAATCTCGCAATTCTCTGCGCGACATATCTGGGAGATTAGAGGATAAATTATTCATTTCTGTCACAAATTACACTTTCCTCAAGCAGTTTGAACAAGGTTTCTACACAATATAATTGCATTAACTTTATCTAGTTAAACTCATCTCACTCCTAAAAGGTATGGGATTTTACGTTGACTGTTGACTGTTGACTGTACAGACAAGGGTTATCGCTTCTCTAATGACAGCCCTTACCAGTATTTTCATTACGCCAATTTACTTAGATACAAAAGTTATAATTTAATTTCAAATAACCATCAATTAGATGTGCATAATCAAGCTACTAGTAAACGAGGCATAATATTGATATTTCTTCACACAGTAATAACTGTTGTAAATGTATGGTATGCATAGAATCACAAGATGCATTTTTTCTCAGAAAATCATTTAATTTTTTGCTAAAAATTGAATTTTTATCTTGATAAATAATTTATGCATCCAAATACAATTATCTGCTTTAGTAGCTTTGATGTAATAGGTATAAGATTATTTACAATCATCCTCAAGTAATATTTAGCAGCTTGTAAACGCTCAAAATCATTTCCGAAATTGACATAATTGCTAACTGGCGATCGCTCTGTGGTAAATATTACAAGTCAGCAGAAAAGCTATTATTACTAGGGTTTGGAGTAATTGCCCATAATTAATTGCACAGCACAAAATTAAAAATGGTCAGTTAAACGGTGGTTAAGAAGCTAAGTAATTACACAAAATGTAACAAAAAAAATACACTGAGTTTAGTTATTTTATCGGAACATTTTTTCTGTTAGGATGTCGGTTGAGATATGACATTCAGCAAATGTCAGGTTTTTCAAAATTAATTCAGAGAAGCCAAAACAGGTAGACAATTTTAGTAAGTCTAAGAATATGACTAACAAACAGAATTGTGATGATTACAAGCAAATCGGTAGTTACATTCCAGTTGATTTAGCTCTTGAGTTCAAAAGCATTTGTGCCAGTTTGGATATATTTCAAAGCGATGCTTTCGAGGAAATGGCTCAAGATTGGATCGCTAAAAAAGCTCATCCAGATGACTCTAACACCTCTGTAACAGCTAAACCAGAAACAATTGCCGATTTAATTCGTGCTAACCGAGCAAAACTGAGATATTGTGGATTGAAAAATTTACCAGCTTTAGCCAAAGGAGAAGCTTTACCGACAGCAGGAGATTTTGCTATTATCACATCAGCTTTAAACCTGCCAGAAGAAGAAAGAAAAGAAATTTGGCAGAAGAATATGCAAAATTTCCAGATATTGCGAAATTAAATTTAACTTTCGAGTTTAGCTTTCAGTTTTAAAATAATTTAGTTAAAAACCTCAAAAGTCTTTTATTGTTATCTGTCAGAAGTTTACGCCCATAAGCATCAGCATGAGTAGAATAAGGATGAATTACACCGCCTAACTTATTCAAACCTAGCTTACCGACAATAGCCGTAGCTACTTCTGAAATCATCTCCCCAGCATTACAAGCAACACATTACAAGCAACAATAGTTACACCGATAATTTCATCAGCACCTTATTTGTAGAGGATTTTCAGCAATCTTGATGCTTTATAATCCTCAAAAGAATTTTGATTTGCGATCGCCTCATCCTTAGACAACAAGGGAAAGGCTAAAACCTGTATGGCTTCTGGTAACTCTTCAATCGCCTCAGCAATATCCGCAGGTTGTACCAGTACCAATTTACATCTGTTTCCAAGTAAATAGACCACGCGGTAGGGGCACGGCATCGACAATCTTCTGGAAAATATAATAATCTTACTGGTGCCGTGCCCCTACTTTGGATCTGTGCTTCAATTACCTGGAAACTCCTGTAAACAAAGAATGCGACAAACTCTAATCCCTCAACCCAACTACATCTAGTACTTTGCTGGGTTGCTAGAACCCCGATTTCTTAAAGAAGTCGGGGATCTAAAGTATCAGCAGTATTTCATCGCCAAAGTTGTGATGAATTCGTCGCCTTTACATTTATTCATAAGTAAACCTGATAATAAGTATTAGTTTTTCTTTGTCAAGTCTTCTTGCTAAATCGTAACAATTCCGTTACATTAATTTACATAAGTTAACGAGAGCAAAAAACTATGTACACCACCATTAACGAAGACGGCGTATTGAACAACTATGCAACTGAACCCCAAATCTACTATGCAGAATATCCTTCCACTGAAGAGCAACGCAGCTATAGCTTTCAGGCTGGAATTGCAACTTTATTAGTCAGCGCCTTAGTTTTACTTGCTTTCGGCGTTAGCTAATAGCTATTGCAGATATATCCACAGAATTTACAAACAACTTTGAAACTTAGGAGACAAAAGAAATGTTTGCACCATTAGTAGTATTAGTACGTGAATTGATGGGAAAAGCTAAATTTAATCAAATACGTGGTAAAGCTATTGGTATCCACGCACAAACAATTACTAATTTTTGCAATCGGTTTGGAATTGAATCCAAGCAAAGACAGAACCTAATTCGTTTAGCTAAAGATAACGGTAAAAAATTAGGTTTACTTGCTTAAATTCTCGCAATTTTCCTTTATTTACTTTGCGCCTAGATTAGGCAATAACCTAGTCAAGATTAAGATAACTTAGTTAAAAAACCCAACAATCGTTTAGTATTCTCTGTCAGAAGTGTGCGCCGATAAGCATCAGCTGCTTTTTTAATAGCTTCAGCCTGAGTTGGATAGGGATGAATGACACCGCTTAACTTATTCAAACCTAACTTACCAACCATAGCCGTAGTCACTTCGGAAATCATTTCCCCAGCATGACGAGCGACAATAGTTGCACCGAGAATTTCATCGGAGCCTTTTCTGTGAAGGATTTTCAGAAATCCAGATTCTTCACCATCTGCGATCGCTCGGTCTACAATACTAAAAGGGATTTTTATCGTCTCAATATCGATACCTTTAGACTTAGCTTCCTCCAGTGAAATTCCCACATGAGCAATTTCTGGATCGGTATAAGTTACCCAAGGCATAATTAAATTGCTGAGTTTAGAACGTCCTAAACCGAACGGAGAAAACAGCGTATTTTTAATCACAATCCTGGCTGCTGCATCAGCTGCGTGAGTAAATTTCCAATTCATGCAGATATCACCAGCCGCATAAATTTTCGGATTTGTGGTTTGCAGATAATCGTTAACTTTTACGCCGTGGCGTTGATCGTATTCTACATTAACAGCTTCTAAATTTAACCCTTCCACATTTGGAGCGCGTCCCGCACCAACTAAAATTTCATCTACTGTTACAGAATCTCGATGTCCATTAGTAGAAAAGTAAAGTCGCTTACCTTCAGTGACAGTTACTACTTCTTCTAATTTGGCATTTAATACTAAACGGATTCCTTCTTTGATTAAAACCTTTTGCAAAATTTCTGCAGCTTCTGCATCTTCTTTATTTAAGATATGAGAACTGCGATGAAAAAGCACAACTTCACAACCCAAGCGGCGAAAAGCTTGAGCTAATTCGCAACCAATCGGCCCACCACCAATTACAGCTAATTTTTCTGGTTTCTGGATGAGGGAAAAAACAGATTCATTAGTGAGATAACCAGCCTTTTCTATTCCGGAAATTTCTGGTTTCGCTGCTCTTGCGCCAGTAGCAATTACAGCTTTTTTAAACCGGAGAATTTTTCCGTCAACTTCTACAGTATTTTTACTCGAAAATCGACCGCTACCTAAAAAAACATCAACACCTAATTTTTGAAATCGCGCAGCTGAATCATGGGGACTAATACCTGCTCTAATGCGGCGCATTCTCGCCATCACCGCAGAAAAATCAACATCAATATTTTTCGGGATATTAATTCCTAACTCCTTACCATCCCAAATTTCACCGATTACACGAGCCGAACGAATAATAGTTTTAGAAGGTACGCAACCGACATTTAAACAATCTCCACCCATGAGATGCTTTTCAATTAACGCCACCTTTAAACCCAAACCCAATCCAGCAGCACCCGCAGCTACAACTAATCCTGCAGTTCCCGCACCAATTACTACCAAATCATAAATTTTCGCTGGTTCTGGATTCACCCAATCTTGTGGATGAACATGAGATACCAAAGTTTGGTTATACTCATCCATTGGGCGAACAGTTACTCTCTCAACTTCTAAATTAGACATTAATCTTTCCCCTCTGCGTCTCTCTTGTCTGTGCGTGATATTTTTTATAGAAAAATTGTCCTATAACTCGAACACATACTTAAATTTATTACCTCTGTGTCCTCTGCATTCTCTGCGGTTAAAAACATTTTTAATTATTACTAACTTCCTCATCCAAAGCCTTCCTAGCTATGCGAGTAATATAAATAGTTACAGCTACAGTTGCAATAAAACCAATAATCCGAATCGCCCATTGTATACTAGGATTAGTAGGTTGAGATTCAGTCCCAATTCTCGCCAAACTACCAGCTAAAGAACCAATATAAACATACATAATTGTTCCCGGAATCATCCCCACAGAACCAATAAAATAATCCTGTAAAGAAACCCCTGTAATTCCAAAAGCATAGTTTAATAAATTAAAGGGAAATACTGGCGAAAGTCTGGTTAACAGGACAATTTTTAATCCAGCTTTACCAACAGCATTATCAATAGCCGCAAATTTTTTATTATCTGATATTTTCCGCGAAACCCAGCCTCTAGCTAAATAACGTCCTACTAGAAAAGCCGCAGTCGCGCCTAAAGTAGCACCAATAAATACATAAAGCGAACCCCAAACTACACCAAAAACTACGCCAGCACCTAGTGTTAAAATCGAGCCTGGTAAGAAAGCAATGGTGGCAATAATGTAAAGTGTAATAAAAGCGATCGCTCCTAGTGAACCCAGGCTATCAATCCATTGCAAAGCATCTTTTAAAATTACTTGGGGATTAAAGTTAGTGCTTGTAGATTGCTGTGCTAAGGCTTGGTCTGTAGAGCATAAGAAGAGTATGGTTATAACTAGCAATGTTAATAAACTAATTTTTTTTAATGAACCGCCAAGTACGCCAAGTACGCCAAGGATAAGAGAATTTTTTTGATTAGATGTAGATGATTTGCAAGCCTGATTAATTTTATTCATTTGCATTATGGTTATTTGTGGCTGTCGCTACACTTTCTTTGAGGGCTTTTTGAGCAATTTTGGTAATATATATAGTTACGGCGACTGTAGCAATAGCACCCATAGCTTGGATTATCCATTCTCCAATTTGCGCTTGGGGATTACTAGGCTGATGAGGTGTTCTCAACATGGCAAGATTAGTAGCTAAAGAGCCAAGATAAACATACATTACTGTACCGGGAATAATACCGATAGAACCTAAAATATAATCTTTAAGGGAAACTTGCGTCACCCCAAAAGCATAATTTAATAAGTTGAAGGGGAAGATAGGTGAAAGCCTAGTAAGGAGGACAATTTTCCATCCTTCTTTGGCGACGGCTAAATCGATGGCTTTAAATTTAGGATGTTTTTCTAGTTGTTTAGCTACCCAATCTCGTGAAAGATAGCGCCCAATTAAAAATGCTAAAGTCGCTCCAATAATTGCGGCAATTATTACATAAACAGAACCCCAAAAAACACCAAATAGACAACCGCCTTTCAAGGTTAAAATAGAACCTGGGATAAATAATAAAGTTGCTAAGTTGTAAATGAAAATAAAAGCAATTGGGCCAAGGTATCCCAGGCTATTCACCCAATTAATACTTATGTGTAAAATTTCTTGAATGTTGAGATATTTACTAGCAATTATTACCGTAGCAACTAAACAACCTAATAGTAAGAGTTTGATTGTGGTATATAATTTGCGGTTAGTCATTGGTTATTTGTCATTAGTCATTGGCTAGAGACGCGATTAATCGCGTCTGTACAAGAGTCATTAGTCATCAGTAATTGCTTATTTTTTACCTAAATTCTTCTTTATCCTCATCCCCTAATATCTAATCTTTAGTTTCTTGAACCTGTTGTTATCTTCAACTAAAATATTCTCATTCCCTGAGAATCAGCTTAATTCTTCCTAAATTTTTCTTGGCGATACCAGCTACGAATTCGTTCTGGTGATATTCCCCACAAATAAGCGATGATGACTATTTGATTAATTAAGGTGGTTTTAAAAATTCCTTTGCGTAACCAACGACGAGCAGAAGTTAAAACTGATGCTTGAATAATTGTGATTTTACTAATACGTTGTAAGCGACTTATGAGTTCAAAGTCTTCCATAATTGGCAATTTTGGAAAACCTCCGATTTGGTTAAATATACCTTTAGTGATAAATATTGCTTGATCGCCATAGGGCATTTGCCAAAGATGCGATCGCACTTTTACCCCCCATTCCACCAACCTTAAACCCCAACCTGATGCATCAATCCGCAAGTTAAATGCACCCGCTACGGTTCCCGGTTGTTGGAGTGCATTGCGAATCAGCGTATCAAAGCCAGCAGGTAAACGGGTATCTGCATGGAGAAACAGCAAAATGTCACCGCTAGCAGCGACAGCACCAGCGTTCATTTGCACGGCTCGCCCAGGAGATGACAAAATAACATTGACACCTAATGACTGGGCTATGGCTACAGTGTCATCTTGAGAGCCAGCATCAACTACGATAACTTCTATATTGCTACTCGGTTGAGTAGATGCGATCGCATCTTCAATATTTCCCGCTTCATTCAGCGTCGGAATGATAATCGAAATTTTTGCAGCATCAAGATTCTGATTCATGATTGCTGAGTTTTCTTTTCCGGCTGATTAGGAAAGGAACACTCTACCGTTACCTTGAGATTACTTTCAGCAGTACCTTTAGTCACGTAGGGTATACCCGCCTCACCACCAACTTTGATGCCAAATTCCAGAGTGACTTTATCGATATTAGCCACAGGGATTTTCTTAAAAGCATTCAGCGTGTAGACAGTATAAGCCCGAATCGTGCCTTCAATTGCCTGAAAATTCTGCACGATCTGTTTTTGAGCAGCATCAGCATCCCATCCCTTATCAATTAAAGCTTCTTCCTCACCCTCTGGAGAAACTTCAATGCTAACAGGCGGAGTATCAACATTATTTGTGGCTTCAATATAAATAATCGTGCCATCTTCTAACTGAATCGGTGTAAGTTGCGGCATAGGATAAATCTCGCGTCAAAGAATTGTTTCAAATACCTTCGCCAACAGCCCCTCACGCTAGAAGCGTGGGGCTATACGAACAAAGCCTGCCTTCGCAGGCTAAAATTTTTGAGTCCGCACAGGCGGATTTTGCCCATGTAGCCGCAGGTTTTAACCTGTCGGTTACTTTCGGTTAGACAAATTTTACGGAAAATACGGTAAATTTTCTGTATAAACTAGAAATAATGCGACACAACTATCATAAGGCTTACCAGGATGAGTCGAGACGCTTTAGTAGTGGGAATTAATACATATGACCGCTTAAGAAGTCTCAACGCGCCTGCTGCGGATGCGGAAGCTATAGCCCAAATTTTGGAAAAGTACGGGGAATTTCAAGTAACGCGCCTACCTGCTGTCAAAGACAAAGAAAACGAGACAATTCGCATTGGTAAGCAAACTAAAGTTAGTTTAACGCAGTTAGAAAAAGCCATAGTCCAATTATTTAAACCAGATGGAAAGCCGCCAGATACAGCGTTACTGTATTTTTCTGGTCATGGTTTGCGCAAAAATGTCGGAATTCAGGAAGGCTTTTTAGCGACGAGTGAAGTCAACCCAGAAGCAGGGAATTGGGGATTATCTCTACAATGGTTGCGGCGACTGTTGCAAGAAAGTGAAGTCAGACAACAAATTGTGATTTTAGATTGCTGCTATAGCGGCGAAGTGCTAAATTTTGCAGAAGCCGATCCAGGGGATAGAGGTAAAGGTAGAGATAGGTGTTTTATTGCCGCTTCTCGTGATTTTGAACTAGCCTATGAAGACATTAATAGCCAAAACAGCGTTCTTACCGCCGCATTAATCAAAGGTTTGGAACCAAAACAAGACCGTTGGGTAAGTAATTACACTTTAGTAGACTTTCTCAATCAAACACATCACCCCTTCCCCCAGCGTCCCATTTTTGCTAACTCTGGTGAAGCAATTAATCTTACCCGTCAGTGGAATACATCGCCTAGCAACTCCGCCGTACAAGAATCAGCTATCTGTCCTTACAAAGGATTATCTTATTTTGACTGCACTGAGGAAGATGCTAAGTTTTTTTATGGCAGAACTGCGTTAACAGATGAATTATTAGATAAAGTGCGTTCTGGTAATTTCCTGGCTGTATTGGGAGCATCAGGAAGTGGTAAATCTAGTGTGGTGAGAGCAGGTTTACTTTATCAATTAAAATTAGGACGTAGGTTATCGGGTAGCGATACTTGGCAATTTAAAATTTTTCGACCAGGCGCTAATCCTTTGCAAAGTTTAGCATTAGCATTTGTAGAATCGGGGTTATCTGATGTTGAGCGAGCATCACAATTAGATAAAGCTGAAGAATTAATTACTAAAGGAGCAGTTGGTTTAGAAAAGTTAATTACTGCTAGCCAAAATCAGCGCTTGGTGTTAGTGGTAGACCAGTTTGAGGAAGCTTTTACCCTGTGTCAGGAAGTTACTGAAAGACAAAAGTTTTTTGAATGTTTGCTTGGAGTTTTGCAGCGTAATGACAATAAACTCTGCTTAGTAATTACAATGCGAGCAGATTTTTTTGGTAAGTGTCTAGAACAGGATTATGGCGGACTTTCTAAGAAAATTCAAGAGCATTTAGTAACAGTAACACCGATGAGTCGGGGGGAATTAGAAACAGCAATTATTAAACCTGCTGAACAGGTGAGTTTAGAAATAGAACCGGAATTAGTTTCGGAGATGATTGCTGATGTAGAAGGTTCACCGGGAAGTTTACCATTGTTGCAGTACACGCTGACAGAACTGTGGAAGCAAAAAACTGAGCAACGGTTAACCCTTAATGCTTATACTCGGTTGGGTGGAGTTAGGGGAACGCTGCAAACACGCGCAACAGAAGTTTATGAATCATTATCACCAGAGGAACAGCAGGCAACGAAGCGAATTTTTTTAGAATTGACGCAGTTGGGAGAAGGAACAGAAGATACACGTAGACAGGTTGTGCAACAAGATTTAGTTAGTTCACAGTATTCAGAAACTTTGATTAATAGAATAATTCAACGGTTAGCTGATGAGAAGCTAGTTGTCACCAGTACCTTATCTAATCAAATTGCTGTGGTGGATGTGGCTCATGAAGCACTGATTCGCCATTGGTTGCTATTACGCAAATGGATTGAAGAAAGTCGGGATATACTGCGACAAAAGCGGAAAATTGAAGCGGCAGCTATTGAATGGCGAGATAGGGGAAAGGCGAAAGATTACCTGCTTCAGGGAAAACGGTTGAGAGAGGCAGAAGATTTTCACAAGCAACAAACTGAGAACTTAAGATTATCTGACCTAGCTATTGAGTTTATTCAAGCAAGTGTCAGACAAAGACAGAATAATCGCTTTAAATCCGTTGGGTTTTTCTTAATTATTCCGCTGGTCGCGTCAGTAGTTCTAGGTATTGTAATTGAAAAACAAATTAGGATAAGCCAACTTTGGCAGCAAGTCGATGCTGTTAAGGGAAAGGAGTATAGTCGAGTAAGAATTCAAGCACTGGAAAAGCTGGTACAAGCTGGTGAGAGTCTATTTAAAAAAGATTTCATCGATGCCAACCTCAGGGGTGCCAACCTCAGCGATGCCGACCTCAGCCGTGCCAACCTCAGCGATGCCGACCTCAGGGGTGCCAACCTCAGCCTTGCCAATCTCAGCCGTGCCAATCTCAGGGGTGCCGACCTCAGCCGTGCCAACCTCAGCTATGCCAACCTTAGCTATGCCGACCTCGGCGGTGCCAATCTCAGCGGTGCCGACCTCAGCTATGCAAACCTCAGCGGTGCCGACCTTAGCGGTGCCGACCTCAGCTATGCAAACCTCAGCGGTGCCGACCTCAGCGGTGCCAACCTCAGCAGTGCCAACCTCAGTGGTGCCGACCTCAGCGGTGCCGACCTCAGCGATGCAAACCTCAGCAGTGCCACATACCTGACTCCTGAGCGAGTTAAATCTGCTAACAATTGGGGTAAGGCAAAATACGACAAGGATTTTCGTGCCAAACTTGGTTTACCACCAGAACCAGCTAAGTAGATGAGCAAAAATATTTACAGTCATTGCGAGCGAAGGGTAGCAATCCCAGCCATTGCGATTGCTACCCTTCGGGAAGGCTTCGCCTACATTCCGCTGCGCTACATTCGCAATGACTTTTTATAATTAAGCGATAATTAAGGGAACTCCAAGAAATAAATTATCCCAAATTGTAGGGGCGGGGTGACCCCCATTGGTGTCAACTTAAGCTAAAAGCTATATAGGACAGATGTTGTGCAAAATCCTCTCGCCCTCATCCCCTAACCCCTTCTCCCCAAGGAGAAGGGGAATTGGATCTCTAGCTCCCCTCTCCTGCTGGGAGAGGGGCTGGGGGTGAGGGCAAAAACCTTTTCACCAAGCGGGTTTGACGTTAAGTTGACACATATGGGTGACCCCGCCCCTACGAGTTACGGGCTTGGTAAATTGATGATTGGAATATTTTTTTATTTGCAAGTCCCTAAGCGATCGCACTACACAAAAACGAACCTTGAAGCGGCTTTCCTTAACTCAATAGCGGCTTTCCTTAACTCAATAGCGGCTTTCCTTAACTCAATAGCGGCTTTCCTTAACTCAATAGCGGCTTTCCTTAACTCAATAGCGGCTTTCCTCAACTCAATAGTGGCTATTCTCAACTCAATAGCGGCTTTCCTTAACTCAATAGTGGCTTTCCTTAACTCAATAGTGGCTTTCCTTAACTCAATAGTGGCTATTCTCAACTCTGCATCTAATCTGAAAAAGTAAGTTTGTTGCACAAGAGAAAGTAGTGATGAAGAGCGATCGCAAAATCAAAGATTTGACTGCTACTTGGTAATATTTGTGCAAATCTAGGCATATGTCTTGATATAGTCAAGTATTTTGGTATCAAGAGGGCTTTTCTTGTTCTATAATAGATTAACGCTTAATTAGTGCGGGATGCAAAAGCTTACATAAAAACCTTCAAAGACTTAGCAAAAAATTTGTTTATAATAACTAAAAAAATAAATTATGCAAAGTATCAAATTACGCTCCCGTGTCGATGCCGATGGGATATTGAGGTTGGAAGTCCCTATAGAACTGGCGAATCTTGAACTTGACCTAGTTGTAGTCTACCAGCCTGTAGAGTCAGTCACAAACGACACCGAAAAACAAGAGGATATTCAAGAGATTAAACTCAGCCTCAAAGATAGTCTGGCTTTTGTTGAATCCCTGCTGAATCCCCCAGAACCTAGCTCTAAGATGCGGATCGCTGCTCAAGAATACAAACGGAGTATGGGGTTGTAGCTAGTGGCTGCTCCGACCTTTGGCTATGCGATTGAACCTTTGAATGCACAACACAATCGCTCAGAATTTAGCTGTGGTATAGAATCCCTTGACCGCTATCTACTTCAACAAGCTGGGCAAGATCTGCGTCGTCGCGTTGCGGCTACTTTTATCTTACAAGATTTGGATAATCAACTTATTGCTGGCTACTACACTCTCTGCGCCACCGCCATCAATTTACAGGATTTACCGCCTCAACAGGTTAAGAAACTGCCTAGATATCCTGTTATCCCAGCTACGTTGCTAGGAAGGCTGGCCATTGATGAACGCTACCAAGGTCAAGGATTGGGAAATTTCTTGCTATTCGATGCCTTCTGGCGTAGTCTGAGAAGTGAGGTTGCCTCTTATGCAGTGGTGGTTGATGCGATTGATGAGAAGGCGAGTGCTTTTTACCAACACCATCAGTTTCTTCCTTTCCCCGACCAACAGCAACGACTTTACCTACCAATGGCAACCATTGCTTCTATGTTTGAAGAGTAAGGCAAAGATACTCTGACGGACTGGATATTAATCTTAAATGATATTTTTCTGCAATCCTTTTCTCTAAGGGAACTCCAAGAAATAAATTATCCCAAATTGTAGGGGGCGGGGTGACCCATTGGTGTCAACTTACAGCAGTTTTCACCTATTTGAACCACATCTATCGTAGGGGCACGGCACCGACAATCTTTTGGTACATACAATAATTTTACTGATGCCGTGCCCCTACAGCGTGGTCTATTTACCTGAAAATAGCTGTAAGCTTAGATCCATACAGCGTAAGTCTTTGGGGTTCTCTCTCTTTGCACCATAAACTTTCGATCCCCCCTAACCCCCCTTGAAAAAGGGGGGAAAAGAATCAAAGTCCCCCTTTTTAAGGGGGATTTAGGGGGATCAAATATCTTGAGCAACAAAGCCTTTCACGTTAAGTTGACACCAATAGGGGTCACCCCGCCCCTACGAGTTACTTGGTAAATTGATGATTGGAATGTTTTTTTATTTGGAAGTCCCTAATAAAATAAAAAGACTTGAAGTTAATTTAACTCCAAGTCTAGAAATAACATTGTTTTCTTAAGAAATCTTGGTTACAGAGTCAAAGATTGGGCATTGGTTTCAATTAACTTAGCTAAATCTTGCAAGAATGCAGCCGCATGAGCGCCGTAAATAATTCGGTGATCGGCGGTAATATTTACCTGCATTTGTTGACGCACGCCAAATAATCCATCAGGAGTGGCGACAATTTGCGGACGAGATGCGCCGACTGCTAAAATTGCACCTTGTCCAGGAGGTAATATCGCGTCAAATGTATCTACACCAAACATTCCTAAGTTGGACACGGTAAAAGTGCCACTGTTATATTCATCTGGTTGTAGTTGTTTTGCCCTAGCACGATCTACTAAGGACTTCCAAGTGCGCGATAGGGAATAAATATCTACTAAATCTGCATTCTTTAACACGGGTGTAATCAATCCGCCATCATCCATTGCTACAGCAACAGAAATGTTGATGTCAGAATGATAAACAATTCCTTGGTCGGAATAGCTAGCATTAATTAATGGATGTTTTTGCAGCGTGACAGCTACAGCTTTTGCCAATAGCGCTGTCATGGTCACACCTTTGGATTTAATTTGCTTATACAGCTTATCTAATCCATCGGTGGTAATTGTATAACCTACACGGAATACAGGTACAGATAAGGTAGCTACCATGTTCCGAACAACTGCATTTTGGAAGGTAGTTAAAGGTACTACCTGACCAGGAATTGCACTGGCGACTGCGGGAACTGGTGCGGGTGGTGCTGTTGGAGTTGGTGGTGCTACTGGGGCGGTTGGGGCTACAGATGGTTTTGGTGCTACGGGGGCGCTAGCGGCGGGTTTACCTTTATTTGCAGCAGTTTCCACATCTTCAGCAATAATCCGACCGTAGGGGCCGCTACCTTTGAGGGTATTCAAATCGACTTTTAGCTCTTTCGCCAATTTACGGGCGCGGGGTGAAACCACTAACCGCCCTTCTTTATGGTTAGAGCCATTTTGAGATGTGGGAATTGCAGCAGCTGTAACAGTTGCGGCTACAGGTTGGGGAGCAGCAGCAGGCGCAGCAGCTGCACTACCAGAATTTCCAGCAGCTTTGGCGGCTTCGATTTCTGCTTCTGTTTCCACAATATAAGCGATCGCATTTCCCACAGCCGCAGATTCACCAGCTTGCACTAAGATATGAGCCAGATATCCTTCATAAAAGGATTCCACATCCATATCTGCCTTATCTGACTCGACAACCACCACTGTTTCGCCTTTTTCCACTTTATCGCCTGGCGACTTCACCCAAGATACAATCTTGCCTTCGGTCATGGTGGAACTCAGCGCCGGCATAAATACTTCGTAAATGCTCATAGGGTGGTTTGGTGAATCAATGAATTTATGGACTTTAACAGCTTTTACCAGATCGAATTGTATCTTGGTGTGAGAGTTTTGGGCTAGGGGATAGGGAGAGGACAAGGGGGACAAGGAGGACAAGGAGGACAAGGAAGCAGCTGACAAATCACTCTTGTACAGACGCGATTCATCGCGTCTCTGTCTTTGCCCCTTGACCATCTGGAACCAAAACCCCAAATCAATGTCTAATATAGATAGCAATTAAATTGCGATCGCTGAGTATTTACAACCAACAGCCACAGCAAGTATTTTATCAATCAAATGAGTTTATTTTCTCAGTTTACTTTTCCCATAATTACTCAAGTGAAAATCAAGGCTGCTTATCCAGAAGGTAGAAGTTCAGCGATTCACCTTCCATCTAAAATTTAAGGTTGATAATTTACTTGTTTGAAATTGAATTCTTGTTTAATTTTTATGTCACTAAAATGGAAATTGTTCTTGATTGTGATAATAAGTATGTTCGCTACTGCGGGCGCTGGAGCTTATTTTGCTCAACACCAGCCTGTAGCGCATACCCTAGAAACTAACGAAGGAAAAACCCAGGAAATAGCTGCAACTCAAATCTCCCAAGATCCTGTTATTTATCCAGAGCGTACCCAATATAAAGCCATACCCCTTGCCAGTCTCAACTCCAATCTTCAAGGTAGCAATCCGACTACATTAGCATTAAATATTTTTGAAGAAACTGTCAAAGAAGTTGGTACGCGGAAAGTCGAGGTAGCTTATCCCCAACGAAATCAAGCTTTAGTCACCATTACCCAAGTTCAACCCAGCAATAATCCAGTTAGTGAAGTTAAATATCGCGTGGAAATGAATACTTTTGGGCGATCGCTTTTAGTGAGTTCGCCACCTGTGTGGGAAATCGTCTGGGCTGGCTCGAAAGTGCAGTGTAACCCAGCAAAGCGCCCCCAACAAAATTTAATCCTCAGCTGTCAACCCACAACAGGGGAGTACAAAGCTGGGGATTCTTTTTAACGATAGCAATCTTATGCGATCGGCAAATACAAGGGACTGTTGACGGTTGACTGTTGACTGTTGACGGTTGACTGTTGACTATTGAGAAAAATCCACGCCACATGCATTTTTCTTAATTATTGGCAGTGGCATGGACTTTAACGCATGAATGCTAAAAAATGTCAGTAGATGCTGGTAAATAAGTCATTAGTTTGTTGTGATGATTAAGAGCGAGGAAAGCATACACAACAAATGACCAATGACTATTGACAAATGACTATTTTTAGATATCGCCACGAATTTCTTCAACAATCCCATCTCGAAGCACAATTTCGACTTGGGTTTTGCTGATCAGGTTATCGCCTGGTTCGATGCGGAAAAAACCTTCCATTTGAAATTGGTTAACTTCCTGATCTAACTCCAAGTACTGTACTTGCTGGAGGTTTTGCAGGAATTGATTTTTTTGCTCTAGAAGTTCGCTTTTCTTTTGATTGACTTGGAGTTGGATATTGTCAATCTGTTGGAGAGTTTGCGGCCCTGGGGGTTGCAAACTTTGCTTTTGAATAGCGGTGATTGCTCTTTGTCCTTCAATGTCTAGTTGTTGCAATTGCTGATCGGTTTGATTGATTTGCGCTTGTAATTGCTGTTGTACTTCCTCTTTCCATAGAGGAGTCACAATAACTTTGACATTAACGACACGTTTCAAAAGCATTTGTTGAGGTTTGGAGACATCCATACAGTTTCACGTTCACTCTATAATTTATTGTTTCAGTGGAATTATTAGGCAAACAGGGCGTTAATAAGATCGCGATAGCGTTCTGCGACAACATGACGCCGGATTTTTAGTGTTTGAGTCATTAAGCCATTTTCAATGGAAAACGGCTCAGGAATGAGTTTAAAGGGGCCAATACGGTCATCGGCTCGATAGCCTGGACGATTTTGCACTTCTCGGCTCAATTCCTTACGATATAATTCCTGGATTATTTTACTCTCAAGGTCTATTTTTTGACTGGGTGAGGCAGTAATATTATCACTTTTGCTGCTTAAGTCGAGGTTTTGGCTTTCCGCCCATTTTTCTAAGGCTTCCATATTCGGTACAATTAACGCACCCAAGCTGCGTTGGTCTTGACCGACAAGCATAATTTGATCGATATAGGGCGATCGCAAACAAGCATCTTCTATGGGCTGTGGCTCGATATTTTCCCCGTTAGTTAAAACAATTGTATCTTTTGCCCTGCCTGTCAGCACCAAATCATTTGCTGGCGTTAACCACCCCAAATCGCCGCTATCAAACCAACCTTCAGCATCGATGGCTTTTGCTGTCGCTTCGGGATTTTGGTAATAGCCTTGCATAATTTGCGGCCCCCTCAACAGTACCAAGCCTCGCTCCCCAATTGGCAGAGGTTTGCGAGTCTCTGGATCGACAATTTTCACTTCTGTAGCGGGGAGTGTGGGGCCTGATGAACCGCGTACATTATGCCAAGGACGACGCACATTAGTCACAGGGGAGGTTTCTGTTAAGCCGTAGCCTTGCAAAATCCGGATATCAATGATTTCAAAGAAATTATCTATATGCTTGGGAAGTGCGCCACCACCGCTAATTACATATTTAATTTGTCCTCCGGTTGCTTCTCGGACTTTAGCATACACTAGTTTTTCGCCTAAGGCATGGAGCGGGGACAAACTCAAGGCTTGAATTCTGGCTGATAATCGCTCAATTGCGGAAGCTTGAAGATGCTCTAAACTTAACCCGTCAGCAATCCGCTTGGCTTTAATATAGCGATCGCTGTTGCTCAATAAAAAGTTAATTAAACGTTGTTTTTTCGCTGGCTGTTCGCGAAACTGCTTTTGTACACCTTCATAAATTGATTCCCACAGGCGAGGTACAGCCACCATATACTGAGGTTTAAAGTCTTTTAAATCTTTTTTCACTGAACGCAGGTTAGTGTACACCTGTGTACAGCCTTGAGAAAGTAAGTAATATTCAGCTGTTCTTTCATAGCTGTGCCAAGTTGGGAGGATACTTAAGGCTATGTCACCCACATCTGGTTGTAATACCGTGCCAAAAGTATTGATTTGGTGTAATAAGTTCCCATGAGTGAGCATCACACCTTTGGGTTTGCCTGTAGTACCAGAAGTATAAATCAGTGTTGCCAGAGTATCGTAATTTTGCTCAACTGGTTCTAGAGTATGGTTGCTACCCAGTTCTACAAGCTGTGAGAAATTGAGTATTTTAAAATTTTCTTGGGTTTCTAGGGTTTCGTCGGTAAGTAAAATTACTAGTTGAATTGGTAAATCGTTGAGTCTATCTTGCAGTCGGTTCAGCGTCTTTAAATCTTCAACTACTACCGCAGTACTGCCACTATTGGCGACAATAAACAGCAATTCTTCCTTTTCTGCTTGGGAACTGCGTACCGCATTCACTCCCCCAGCCGTCATGATTCCTTGATCGGCAATAAACCATCGGGGACTATTATCAGCAATTAAAGAAATGCGATCGCCTGCTTTCACTCCTAAAGCCTGTAACCCAGCCGCAAATTGTTGAATCTTCTCTGCCAATTGGGTGTAATTAATTACCACTGCTGGTTTGCTGTGCGGATCTTTTAACGCCACCGTATTGCCAAAAGCCTTAGCTGCAATAGGCCAAATTTCCGAAATTGCATTTAAATTTGTATAATCGACCAAACGCTTTAATAATAAGCGTTCTCGCTCGGTAATATTCGCTAAATAAATTGCCGCAGATTTGCTTTGACTCATAACACATCACCTAATTACAAAATGAACTGTTTTTGTGAGAATTTTACTATTCTTCAACAATAAATCTCTTTAATATACACAATGCTTGCTGAGATAGCATTTTCGGAAACCGCTCGCTTCCATTAACAAAAATTTATGATAAAATTAATTTATATAGTTTTAAAGCAATGGATGTGATTGTATTTAATGCAATTGCAGACATTGTGATGACAGCTAACAATAGCGACCACCTATTATACAAGGGGGTGATTACCTGTGGTTTTAAAACACGCTGCATTACTGACACTCATCAATACTGTTGCTTGTTTGGGGTTTCCCAAGATGCTCTCAATTGTGCTTTCATCTAAAGGTAAACCGACTGAACCTTCAACCCATGCTTCCAGTCCACAAACAACTACAGTAGCAATAACCACCTTTCCGTATTGTACTGCTCACACCATAACAGGCAGCCCATTCTGTAAATTCCGTCCTCATTTTTGCGATCGCTGTACTCCCAATTAATTAGGTATTTAGCAGTATTTATACTGCCCAGATATATTGACGTAAGGTTTTGGATATTGTTCATCATCCGCAGGTGCATTCATACCACTTTGAGCCAAGATGAAAAATGTCATCTAACTTAAATCAGTCTTAAAAATCTTAGCAATGGTTTATTTATTCAGAAATAATTGAGATTTGCCTTCATCTAGAAGTAAACATGGATATTCGGTTTTTTAGATGATTGTCATTAAAAATTTCAATATTAATTAATCTAGACAAAAATTCCAAACAATGTTGTAACCATTTCACAACATACAACTTCATTGCTGTCAGTTTCTCCTGGTGGGTTATGTCAGAAAAGGATAAATTTCCAACGGAGGAAATAGCTCTAAAATAAAGATTTTTCGTACTTTTATAAAAGTCAATATTAAATGTATTTGTATAGCTTATATCAATGAGAAGAAAATCAAAATTTACTAGGTAGTCAAAAATACAGAATATGATTGATAATAAGAAATAGACTCACGAATTGTTCATTTATGAGGGGAGGTAATCTATGAGTTTCATAGATTGTATGTTATTAACACTCATCAACGCTGTTGCCTGCCTTGCATTTCCCAAGCTGCTATCGATGATTTTGGCAGTCAATACCAAAAAAAGTATACCAGCCCCAGTTCCCGTCACCGCAACCGAGTCTAACACTGAGGTTACCAGTTTTTCTGAATTAAGCGAATTGCGCCTGTAAAAATATCCGCATTCAGAGCGATCGCACAGATTGCTAGAAAGATAAAATAAGCGATCGCTTCATCTCTAAAATTACGAATTATTTGTTAGGGGCATAGCAGTGCTATGCCCTTAAAATTATCTGTAATTCACCAATTTAGGACTGACGCACCGAACACAAAACCCTCACAAGGGTGGTCAAAAGTCAAAAGTCAATGGTCAAAATTCAGGTTTTTGGACTATGGACTATTGACCATTGACAAAAAGCATGAAAAATATCTGACACTGCGGAAGTACTACAATTTACCTATATATCTGGGTTTTCTCACCTAGTTGATTTAGCTTGATTATTGGGAATACTTTATAGATAGCTAAAAACGTCACTGATGCTAAATTAACTGGTTATGTTGATTCTATATTTGAAAAATTCACCCAAAATTTTGTTGCTGGCGGCTATATTTAGTAGTTTTTTGCTGGGAATTGAAACTGCTAATAGCTGTGTTACTAAATCTCCTGTAAGCTCCAATTTGCCAACATCAACTGAAAATTTAATGACATCAAAAATAGAAACTTTTCGCGGAAAGTTAATTTATGAAGAAATTCCTCCTGTAATGTCGGTGCAAGCTTATCTAGGAGAAGAATTTTTTCTGGTGACAAATTCACAATCTAAAAATCGCTTAGTTTTGCGTCCTACAGAAAAAGTTTCTCGCGAGCAATTACAATCTTTGCATCAGCAATTAGTTGAAATAACGGCAATTTATCACGCGGGAAATCGTCCAGCATTGAATGAAGCTGCTTGTCCTTTAGATGCTGATGGACAATGTGTGCTTCAAGGTGCTGGTTATCGAGTTTTATCGATTAAAGTTTTATCTAAATAAGAATTTAGCAAGTTGGCGTTTTGCTAGTTGTGTAGGGTGTGTTATGCCGAAGGCTAACGCACCTTCCATTTTTATCTTATATTGGTGCGTTGCGCTACGCGACAACACACCCTACATTTATAATGTTATGAAAATTGAAATTAATCATAAATGAACCGCCAAGGACGCCAAGGACGCCAAGGAAGAATTATGTATTAAGATTTTCGTAGGGGCGGGGTTTCCCCGCCCTTGTATAGGTTTCAATGTTACGTTTTAGATTGCAGTTATTAGTAATTATTTTTGAACCGCAGAGGCACAGAGGAGCCAGCGCGTTGCGGGGGTTCCCCCCGTTGTAGCCGACTGGCGTGGCACAGAGAGAAAAGAGTTTTTGAGAGTCAGGGTAAATTGTAAAAAATAGGGGTAATTCTGAAAATGCCAGAGTTACCCCTATTTTAAATTTTAGAAAATCTTAAGTTTTTGCCAATACTGCTTATGCAAAAGCAGCAGTTTTCACATCGTTATTTGCGAGAATTTCTTGCAATTCATCGGCATCTACTGTTTCTTTATCAACCAGCATTTGCGCGATTTCATCAAGGATGTGACGGTTATTAACTAACACTTCTTTGGCGCGAGTGTAAGCTACATCTACCAGTTTGCGAACTTCTTCGTCAATTGCGGCGGCAGTTTCTTCGGAGAAATCGCGCTCTGACATGATATCGCGACCAAGGAACATGTTACCTTGTTGACGACCAAGGGCTACGGGGCCGAGTTTGTCGCTCATCCCGAAGCGTGTCACCATTTGACGCGCAACTCTGGCTACTTGTTGTAAGTCGTTGGAAGCACCGGTGGTTACTTCTTCTTCACCAAAGATTAATTCTTCAGCAATCCGACCGCCTAAAGCTACCGCCATCTGATTTTCTAGATAAGCGCGGCTGTATAAGCCAGTATCCATCCGGTCTTCGCTTGGGGTGAACCAAGTTAAACCACCAGCACGACCGCGAGGAATAATGCTAATCTTTTGTACTGGGTCATAGTCGGGCATTAATGCACCAACTAAGGCGTGACCGGCTTCGTGATATGCTACCAAGGTTTTGCGCTTTTCGCTCATTACTCGGTCTTTCTTCTCTGGGCCAGCTAATACGCGGTCGATGGCGTCGTTGATTTCATCCATCGAGATTTCGGTTAAATTGCGCCGTGCAGCTAGGATTGCGGCTTCGTTTAACAGGTTGGATAAATCTGCACCGGTAAAACCAGGGGTACGGCGAGCAATTCTATCTAAGTCTACGTCTTTGGCTAAGGTCTTACCGCGAGCGTGAACTTTGAGGATTTCGCTACGTCCAGCGTAGTCGGGACGGTCTACGACTACTTGACGGTCAAAGCGACCGGGACGCAATAAAGCTGCGTCTAGTACGTCGGGACGGTTGGTAGCAGCAATGATGATGATACCAGTGTTACCTTCAAAACCATCCATTTCGGTGAGTAGCTGGTTGAGGGTTTGTTCCCGTTCGTCGTTACCACCGCCTAAACCTGCACCCCGTTGACGACCAACTGCGTCAATTTCATCGATGAAGACGATACAGGGAGCGTTAGATTTAGCTTGCTCGAACAAGTCGCGGACGCGGGAAGCACCAACACCGACGAACATTTCCACAAATTCAGAGCCGGAGATGGAGAAGAATGGTACACCAGCTTCACCAGCTACGGCACGAGCTAGGAGGGTTTTACCTGTACCAGGAGGGCCTACTAGCAATACACCTTTAGGAATTTTGGCACCAACTGCGGTAAAGCGATCGGCGTTTTTGAGAAAGTCTACAACTTCATTTAATTCCAGTTTGGCTTGGTCAATTCCCGCAACATCTCCAAATGTGACTTGGGTTTGGGGTTCCATTTGCACTCTGGCTCTGGATTTACCAAAGTTCATTGCTTGGCTACCGGGGCCGCTTTGGGCACGACGGAGCAGGAAGAATAAGCCAACTAAAAGCAATACTGGGAAAAATAAGCTACTGAGTGCCTTAAACCAAAATCCTTCGTCGGTTTGGGGCAATACGGAAATATCAACGCCTTTTGCAGTAAGAGTATTAATTAAGTCAGGGTCATTAACTAGTGTGACGACTTTTTTGTTACCGTCTCTGGATGTGACCAACGCGGTAGAACGGTCTGCACTTAAACTGACTTTATCTATTGTGCCTTTTTCAACTTCTTGAATAAATTGGCTGTAGCGTAATGGCTCTCTGCTTTGTGGTTGCTTGTCAAAGAATGCTGTACCTAAGGCAATTACAACTATAAACAGCAGCGCATACAGCCCTGCATTTCTCCATCTTTTATTCACTGAGGTAAATCCTCCTAATATTTTTGGTGCGATCGCGTAACGTCTCTAACAGAGAGGGCATTTTTAAGAATTATGTTAACTTATCTTAACGTATACCAAAATGGTGACGTTGTCATGCTAAAAAAACTCCGGAGAATTTCCAAACTTTGATGGTGTGGATCATATTCTAACGATCCTTGAGGCTGGTGAACGGTATGGATCGGGACGGTTTCCACGACGCTGTTGCTATAAGCGATCGCTTTAAATCCTTTCACTAAATCCATTGTCCAAGGTTCCTCTCTCACTGCTTGCTGCTGGTATTGCAGCCATTTAATTAGCTGCGCTCTCATAATTCCTGGTAAAATTCCCACTGCTAAAGGCGGTGTCCACCAACAACCGTCTCGCCATCCCCACAGGTTACCTGTGCTGGTTTCTAGCCAATTTCCCGCCCCATCCACTAAAATCGCTTCTTGGGCGGCTAATTGCTGGCTGTTAGTCTTGGCTAACCAGGCACTCAAGTAGTTACCTGTTTTATGAGCAGGAAGACTACGAGCTAGTTCTATACTAGCAACGGCACATACTACCCCATCGATTTGCTTTGCTGTTAAATCTGCTGGTAACAATCTCCCTATAATCCACTCCCTCCCATCAGGGAACAGGGTAATTCTGAGAATTGGAAAATGTTTAAGTAACATTTCCGCACCTTGACGTACCCTGTGCCAATCTGGTTCTTGCCAATTAAAAGTTTTAATTGAGAACAACAAGCGATCGCAATGTAACCGCCAGTGAGTTAAGTTGCTATCGAGGGAATTCTCATAAACCCGCATTGTTGTAAAAATTGTTGCCCCATACAGCAATCCCGGATCGTTAATATTTAATTCTAGGGATTGGGACTCGATTAATTTACCGTTGTACCAATAAATCACACTTACCTAGATTAATGGACAAGGAGGACAAGGGAGACAAACAATTCAAAATTCAAAATTCAAAATTAAGAATTCTCTTTGACCATTGACCATTGACTTTTGACTCTTGCCCAATGCCCAATGACCCATGCCCAATTCCCTATTTTAATCTTTTTTCGGCATAATAATTTTGTTACCTTCGGGAGTTGCAATTACCTTACCGCCTAAAGCTTCAATTTCTTTAATTGCTCTTTTACGAGTTTTTTCGTCTACATCGTTATTTAAAACCATAATCCATGTATTTATCCTCGCGATTTTACTATCAGGATTACGTCTGAGGAATTTAGCGGTTCTGCGAGAAATATTAGCGATAAATTTACTTTCTTCATCGGTTAATTGGCTAGCCCAATCAGCGCTTTTATTAAAAGATTTTGCTGAGTTTTGCGAATTGCCTAAAAATAATAATTCATCTATGCCTTTATAACGCCATACATAATAAGACTTTGCAGGCACTTTAGGAGCTAAAGATTTTAAACCTTTGTCCATCAATTCTATAGAGCGTTCCGGCAATCCTGCATACATAGAAGTACTTGTAGATAAACCTAAATAAGCAGCTAAAAATTTAGGGTCTTGTGCAAGAATTACCTCAAAATATTCTGGGCTAAAACTATAGCCAGTTTTCTCACGTGCTTCATCGTCACCAAAGTATTCTAAAAAGTTGATATATACCCAGTTGGCAATTAAGTTACCATAGCCAAAATTGGGAGTTTGCTTGAGTAAATTAAGTTGAGTTTTTTCTGATTTTAGTTCTGCTTCTATAGTTTCTACAGAAGCAGTTTGTTGGCTATTTAATAGTTTTTGTAGTTGAGGATATTGCATTAAGCCAACTCCTAACATACACAAACAAACTGTTAAAGATTTAGTAATGGTATGACGGTATGATGCTAACATGATGCTTGACTGACCTTTGTTGCTGCAAATTATTGTTGTGTATTGATAATTACAGCACAGCAAAAATTCACAGCCAAGGGAGGATTTGCTGATAACAGAAGGCAGCCTTAGGGACTTACAACTAAAAAAATATACTATCGCTGTGTCAGCAGAGGGGTAGGGAGCAGGGCACCTGTGTCAACTTAAGCTAAAAACCTTTCTCTATCTCGTTTCCAGCCTCCTTTTGGAAATGCGGATTCGTGGGCTGCCTCCTCGTCTTCTGATAAATTGAGGCATAGCCTCATAAATCTACGCTCCCACGCAGAGCATGGGAGCTAGATGGAATGGGGATTTCATGTTAAGTTGACACCAATGGGAGCAGGGAGCAGGGGCGAAAAACCCATATGTCTTTCCCATGTCCAATGCCCCATGCCCAATGCCCCATGCCCAGTCTTAAATTAAGAATTATTTAAAATTTGCCAACATTGTTGCGCGATCGCCCAATCTTCTTGAGTATGGATAACCAAGACTCGTACTTTTGATTCTGGGGTAGCAATATCAATGTCTACGGGTTCTTTTTGATTTTTCTCTGGATCGATTTTTACACCTAAAAATCCCAAAGCGTCACAGACAGCTTGGCGAATTCCGGGAGACTTTTCACCGACACCGGCGGTAAAGACTAACACATCTAATCCCCCTAAACCGGGTAACATGGAACCAATGCCAGAACACAAGCGATGTACGTAAATATCCCAAGCGAGTTGGGCGCGGTAGTTACCTTGAGCGATCGCGCCCATAACTTCCCGTAAATCGCTAGACACCCCAGAGATACCACGTAAACCAGAAGCTTTATTTAAAACATAATCGAGACTTTCAGCCGAACAATTAGATTGTCGTAGTAGGTGAATGAGTATCCCTGGATCGACGGAACCGGAACGACTACCCATCATCAACCCATCTAAGGGTGTGAAGCCCATTGTAGTATCAATACTGCGACCGTCTTTAATGGCGGCTAAAGAACAGCCGTTTCCTAAATGACAATTGATTAATCGCAAGGATGCTAAATCTTTACCCAGGATATCAGCCGCCCGTTGAGCGCAGTATTGATGGCTAATACCATGAAAACCATAGCGACGAATACCTTGTTCTACCCACTCATAGGGGCCGGGATAGATAGCTGCGGCATCAGGGATTGTGGCATGAAATCCAGTATCAAATACTGCCACTTGTTTTACTTCGCCTAAACTTTGTTCGATGGCTTCTATGCCTTCCACGGCGGCGGGATTGTGGGCTGGGGCTAGGGTAGCTAATTGCGCGATCGCATTTTTAACATCCTCATTAATTACCGTACTATTACGGTAATTTTGACCACCATGCACTACACGATGACCAACAACATCGATTTCTGACAGTTGCTCGATTACCTTAGTCGCACCGCGAGTTAGAGTATAAAGCATATAGGCAACATGGGCCTGTCGAGAATCTGCATAGATTGATTCTTGCAGCATTTCGCCTGTAGCAGTTTTTACTTCAATTTCTGCGACTCCTTTATCTTGCATCCAGTTAACTTTACCTTCCCAAAGTGGTTGAGGTGCTTCTTGGGGTAAAGTCTCAGCAGTAATGTCATATAGACAACTTTTTTGACTACTAGATCCGGCATTTAATACAAGTATTTTCATAATTTTTCCCAATTCAGCGCTGATTGATAGGCTCTGACTTGCATATCAATCCCAGTAATAGCAGTGCCAACGACAACAGCATCAGCCCCTAAATCTAAGGCTTGACGAGCCATTTGGGGTGAGGCGATACCACCTTCACAAATTACAGGAATATTTAGCTGTTCTACCATCTGGCTGAGGAGTTCCCAACCAGGAGGCGTCAAATGTTTGGTTGTGGCTGTGTAACCAAAAAGAGTAGTTCCCACAATATCTGCTCCAGCATCTACTGCTGCTTTTGCCGCCTCAATTGTATCGACATCTGCCATAACTGGCTTATTTAATTCCTGATGAATTTGGTAAATTATCGTTGCTAGTTGTTCGTCACCAGGGCGGCTTCTGATTGTGGCATCAATGGCAATAATATCAGCACCAGCTTCTGCCACAGCAACAGCATGGTGAAACTGTGGCGTAATATATACATCATAGCCAGCGATAACTTGCTTCCATAGCCCAATAATCGGTGCTTGCACAGATGCACGCACAGCGCTAATGTGATTTGGTGTATCTATACGTACACCAACAGCGCCATTATTTATCGCAGCTTGTGCCATTGCAGCAATAACTAGCGGTTGATGCAATGGAGAATCAACAGGGGCTTGACAGGAAACGATTAGTCCTTTTGGGGCATGGGGCATGGGGCATTGGGCATGGGGCATTCTATACCAATCCGTATTGTGATACGTAATTAAGATTTCCGTAGGGGTGGGGTTTCCCCGCCCTTATGCTGGTTTCAATGTTACGTTTTAGATTGCAGTTTGGTATTAATTGTTATTCCCCCTGCCCCCTGCCTCCTCAAGACTTCAATACCTGAATCGGCTGTGCAGGTATCCAGACGGTAAAAATTGAACCGATGCCTACGGTGGATTCTACTTCAATTCGCCCGCGATGTAGTTCTACAAGTTGTTTGGTTAAAGCTAAACCTAATCCTGTGCCTTCGTAGCGGCGACGATAGGGTGTATCGAGTTGCTGGAATTTTTCAAATAGTAGGGGCAATTGTTCTTCAGGAATGCCAATTCCTGTATCTTCTACTTGAAAAATAGCGGTATCTTCTTCTACCCAAAGTCGCAGAGTGACGTTGCCACCTTTGGGTGTAAATTTAATAGCATTAGTCAGTAAATTGCAGATAATTTGCTCGATTCTTGTCGCGTCGGCGGTAAAGCGATCGCGTCTGGGGTCAATTTGTAAATCTAAGGTAAGATGTAGCTGTTCAGTTGTCGCTTTATCTTCCAATCCTTTGAGGGTATTTTCTGCAATATCTTTTAAGGAAAATTCTGTAATATTTAAAACTGTTTTCCCTGCCTCAATTTGTGATAAATCGAGGATGTCATTGATCATTTCTAATAAATGTTCGCCACTGTCATGGATGGTTTGCAAGTAATCCCGTTGACGTTGGCTTAATTCGCCTATTGGCCAGCGTAACAGTGTTGAGGACATGCCAATCACATAAGTTAAAGGCGTGAGTAATTCATGGCTAATGGTGGCGAGAAATTCATTCCTGAGACGACTAGCGGCTTCGGCGGCGAGTAAAGCATCTCTTAGCGCAACTGTACGCTCAACTACGCGCTGTTCTAAAGTATGTTTTTCTTGAGTGAGCGATCGCATTAATTCTGATTGATGAATTGCGATCGCTAATTGTTCAGCAATGGAAGTTAATAATTTTGTTTCACTATCTGTCCATTCTCTGGGACTATAACATTGATGGGCAATCAGCAATCCCCAAAGTTTCTCTTCAAACATAATTGGGGCAGCTAATTTGGCTCTTACCTTGACTTCCCGTAAGAAATGTAACAAACACTCTTCTAAAGCGTAAGTTTTTTCGACATCATCCACCGCCAAAGTAAAGCCTTGACGATACTTTTCCCAACAACGAGAATTACGTAAAAAGCACATTTCTTCTCTGTAATTCAACACAGAGGGAATTGTATCTGTAGCTCTAACTTCATAAACAATACAACCCCCATGCTGTGGATAATCTGTTTCTGGGGGTTGGGGATTGACTGAGTTAGGGAGTGGGTATTGCCCATTCACTGAATAAAGGGGATCTGCACGTTGAGTCACAAACCTTGTATCCTGGTTCGCCTCATTCAACGCCGCACGATCAAATGGATGTTGTACAGTATTTCGAGAATCATCAAATTTATAAATTACTAATCTGTCTAATTCGAGAAATTCCCGCACTTGGGTAACAGCTGTTGCCATGATGACTGATAAATCCAAACTGCGGCGGATTTGGTTTGTCACCTGATTTAACAGCCGTTCTTGCGAAATCTGTTTTTTTAGGGCATCTTCTACAGGCTGACAAATTAACAGGCTGGAATAATCAAGAGTCGTTGCTACCTCTACCACCTGATTAATTTGCGGCATGAGAGATTCTAATAGCAACAGGCTAAATTGACTTTGAAGCGTACTATTATTAATAGGCGGAATTTGACTGTAGCGTGTCAGATTTTGGTAAGTATGGGAATCTGCTGCAAATAACTCTCGCAATTTAGCCAAAAAAGTTGCGATCGCCTGGGAATTAAATGTCAAGCTAGTAGTTAGTTCTGCTGCATCCTGTTGACTGTAGCTGCTTCTAAAGTTCCATGTAGAAGCCATCTGCTGAGATTTTTCCGAATTTGGTAAATCCTCTGTAGGATTTTCCCCCATTGTCGAAACTGATGTTGAGGAGTTATTTGCTTTGTCTGTCTGAACGTAATACCCCACCAACAGCGCGCTAAACTGCTCCGAAACCAGTAATGTAAACCGTTGTTCCTGCCAATCAGCAGGTACGCGCACCCTAGCCAACACAGCTTCTGTTACCAACAAAGCCCCACTTTCCACTGCTTGAGCCATCTGCTGTAGTAATTCCCCAAGCTGGTTAAATGTCTCTGAGGGTAAGGTTTGGGAGAAGCTCAAATCAGAAGAACTAGGCATGTTGAAAGGTTTAGTGAGGAGCTGGCTGCTGGGCTAAAAGGTTTTCTTGTATTGTAATCAACAGTTTAAGACGGTAAATAGAGAATTATGCATCGTGTAAGTGCCACACCCGGCGGTTGGAATCAGTCAGAAGACTTGATTTTTATAGAACAAACTCCAGCTCCCTTTGTATTTATTACGGCTGCTGATACCGACATTCAAACTCTGGCAGCTGCGGTTCCTAAACTACCTGCAACATTCCCGGCTTTAAGAGTCGCCAACTTATTGCAGTTACAGCAACAAATTAGTATTGACACTTACGGCGAGCAAGTTTTAGAACTTGCCCAGGTAATAATTTTACGCCTATTAGGAGGACGTTCTTATTGGACTTATGGCTTAGAAGTAGTACAAGAAATTGTTCAACGTAATAATATAACCTTCATTGTAATGCCAGGGGACGATGCTTTTGATCCCCTATTAATTTCTCAGTCTAACGTGCCTTTAGAGATTGTTAACCAAGTATGGCAATACTTTAACCAAGGTGGTGTTGATAATTTTGTCAATGCTCTCAAGTTTATTGCCGATAATTGTTTATCAACTTCATTTCATCCGCCAGCACCGCAGTTAGTGCCGCGTATTGGTTTATATGAATGGACGAGGGAACAAAAGGAAGGGGCACAACTTGTAGAGACGCGATTCATCGCGTCTCTGCCCCATGCCCCATGCCCCATGCCCCATGCCCCATGCCCCATACCCAAAGTCGGCATTCTCTTCTATCGCGCTCATTATTTGGCAGGAAATACCAAAGTAATTGATGCTTTATGTGAAACATTAGTACAGAAAAATTTACACCCTGTACCAGTTTTTGTATCTTCGTTACGCGAACCGGATATTCAAGTTGAGTTATGCGAGTTTTTCCAACCCAAAGACTCAGAACAAATTGCGCTGCTGTTAAATACGACTAGTTTCTCTTTGGCGCGCTTGGAAACAGAAACACCCCAAATTGAACTATGGGAACAATTAGATGTACCCGTATTACAAGTTATTCTCAGTGGCGGCTCGATTGAACAGTGGGAATCACAGTTATCAGGACTTTCTCCCCGCGATATTGCCATGAATGTGGCACTACCAGAAGTAGATGGACGGATAATTAGCCGCGCTGTCTCTTTTAAAACTATACAAACGCGAAATCAAGATTTAGAAACAGATGTGGTAGTTTATGAACCAGTAAGCGATCGCATTGAATTTGTCTGTCAACTCGCTGCTAATTGGGTACGCTTACGTTGCAAACCACCACAAGAACGCCGCATTGCTTTAATTATCGCCAATTATCCCAACCGCGACGGACGCCTTGCTAATGGTGTCGGCTTAGATACTCCCGCTAGTTGTATCGAAATTCTCCAAGCTTTAAAGTTAGCTGGCTATCATGTCGAAAATTTACCTGCTGACAGCGATGAATTAATTCAACGTCTCACCTCTGGCGTCACCAACGATCCAGAAGGTAAAGACTGGCGTGCAGTCGCTCAAAGTCTTTCTGGAGAAGAGTATCAAAATTATTTCGCCACATTACCACAGCCAGTACAACAAGGCATTTCTCAACGCTGGGGACAAGAGGAACAACTTGTAGAGACGCGATTAATCGCGTCTCTACCCAATGCCCCATGCCCCATGCCCCATGCCCCATTCCCCATTCCCGGCATCCAACTTGGTAACATCTTTGTAGGCATTCAGCCAGCGCGAGGTTACGATCTCGATCCGAGTTTGAGTTATCATGCGCCAGATTTGGAACCTACCCACGCTTATTTAGCTTTTTATTATTGGGTGCGAGAATCTTTTGCGGCGGATGCTGTAGTTCATGTGGGAAAACACGGCAATCTTGAATGGCTTCCTGGTAAAAGTCTCGCTTTATCCAGTAATTGCTATCCAGAAGTTGCTTTAGGCGCAATGCCTCATTTATACCCGTTTATTGTTAACGATCCGGGGGAAGGTTCCCAAGCAAAACGGCGATCGCAAGCGGTGATTATTGACCATTTAACACCACCAATGACCCGTGCAGAACTTTATGGTTCGCTGCAAAAATTAGAGAATTTAATTGATGAATATTACGAAGCGGAAAGTTTAGATCCGGTGCGATTACCGATGATTCGCGATCGCATTCGCGAACTGATGCTTGAAGAAAATTTACATCAAGATTTAGGAATTAACAATGAGCAAGATATCTTAAATTTAGAAAATTTAATTTTAAACACCATTAACGGTTATCTGTGCGAACTCAAAGAAGCGCAAATTCGCGACGGATTGCACATTTTTGGGCAATGTCCCCAAGGGCGACAGTTACGCGATTTAATAGTAGCGATCGCTCGCATTCCTAATCGTTATTCCATCGGTATCACTCGCGCCTTAGCTCAAGATTGGGGTTTAGATTTCGATCCCCTGACAGCAGATTTGTCAATTGTCAATAGTCAATCGTCAATCGTCAATGGCAAAAAATGTTACACTCTTGGCGATGTTGTAGAAGTTTTAGAAGAAGAAGCTGCTTTTTTAGTCGAAGAAATTATAAATAATCCCTCAACAATCACCACGAATAACTCAGAACTCAACAAAGTTCTCAACTGGATATCCGCAAAACTCCTACCTGCTTTGCAACAAACACAGCAAGAAATTAGTAACTTGCTACGGGGACTCGATGGTAAATATGTCCAAAGTGCTGCATCTGGCGCACCTACACGCGGTCGCCCGGAAGTGTTGCCAACAGGTAAAAACTTTTACTCTGTGGATATTCGTGCCCTACCCACGGAAACAGCCTGGGATATAGGCAGGAGAGCAGCCGAGACTCTAATTGAGCGCTACACCCAAGATAATGGCGAGTATCCGAAAACACTAGCATTATCTGTATGGGGTACTTCTACCATGCGTACAGGAGGCGATGATATTGCCGAAGCTTTAGCATTATTAGGCGTACAACCTGTCTGGGATGGCGCAGCTAGGCGTGTAGTAGATTTTGAAATTTTACCACTATCAGTTTTAGGCAGACCCCGTGTAGATGTCACCTTAAGAATTTCGGGATTTTTCCGCGATGCTTTTCCGAATTTAATTGATTTATTTGACTCAGCAGTACAAGCAGTAGCCGCATTAAATGAAGCACCAGAAGAAAACCCCCTCGCCAATCAAGTTCGCCAAGATACTGATTTTTGGACAGCACAAGGTTTAACTTCAGAGGAAGCATTTTTGCGATCGCGTTATCGCATTTTTGGCTCTAAACCAGGTGCTTACGGTGCAGGATTACAAGGCTTAATTGAATCGCAAAATTGGACAGATGACAACGATTTAGCACGCGCTTTTATCAATTGGAGTGCTTACGCTTATTCTTCTGCTGCTCCCATTGCTGCGCCAGAAGCCTTCAAGCAACGCTTAATGCAAACACAAGTTGTTTTACACAACCAAGATAACCGCGAACATGACTTGCTCGATTCTGATGATTATTACCAATTTCAGGGGGGTTTAACAGCCGCAGTGCGATCGCTCCAAGGAAAGAATCCCCAAACTTATTTTGGCGATAATTCGATAACTGCTCAACCAAAAGTCCGCCTACTCAAAGAAGAAATTGCTAGAGTATATCGCTCTCGTGTCATTAATCCGAAATGGATTGACGGGATGATGCGTCACGGTTATAAAGGAGCCTTTGAAATGGCGGCGACAATGGATTTTTTATTTGCCTATGATGCCACATCTCAATGTGTGGAAGACTATATGTATCAGGGCGTATTCCAAGCTTATTTAGTCGATCCGATTGTGTCAGAGTTTATTTACAAAAAAAATCCTTGGGCATTGCGTGATATTGCTGAGAGATTATTAGAATCATACAAGCGCGGTTTATGGCAGGATGTAAATATACAAACATTAGAAACTTTGCGCAACCTTGTACATCAAGCTGAAGCCGCGATAGAAGAAAAATAAGTGGTGTAGGAACCTATATTATATGGACAACCTAGCGTATTTTCATTCAGCTTTTGCTTACGAAGAAAGCGAACCCAGCGAATTAGTTTCCCTGAGCGTGCTGTTAAACACAGCCGCCACATTAGACTGGAAACGGCTGTCTGGTAAGGCTTGGCGGTATATGTTACCCCTAGCACTGAGTTTATCTATTCTCAGTGCTGTTAGTAGCGTCATGGCTTTGGAACGCGGCGATCAAGGCCCTTCTGTCAGGAATCTCCAACAACAGTTGAAACGAGTAGGCTTTTATCAAGCTCCAATTACTCAAATTTACGACTTCCCTACAGAAGATGCTGTACGACGGTTTCAAAAAGCCGCCGGTTTACCAGTAGATGGTGTTGTAGGCACCACAACGCTACAAAAAATCCAAACCTGGCGTCCCAAAGCTGTAAATGCGACGACTACACAGCCCAGAAAAACTAATAACCCAGCGCCGCAAGCAACTGTGGTGAGGACACAAACCACCAAGCCTAATACTACAAGTACTACAGCCAAAAAAACTACTGTTGCTGCTGTCGCAACTAACAAACGCAGTAATCCCAATTACCTGACGCGCGGTGATGAAGGTGAAAGCGTGAGAGTTCTCCAAGAACGGTTACGTGTAGCTGGCTTTTACTACGGTAACGCTACAGGGATATTTGGCCCCATTACAGAAACTGCAGTTAAGCGCTTCCAAGAAGCATATAACTTAGATGCTGATGGTGTTGTCGGCCCCGCAACCTTAAGAAAACTACCGCCTATAGGTGTTGGTGATGGTGATGATACTCCTAAAGCAGTAGTCGAGCGCGATAAATTGCGAATGGGCGATCGCGGCGAAGCCGTTCGGGTTCTGCAATCACATTTGATTAAAGCCGGATACTTACAAGGAGAGCCAAACGGCTACTATGGCCCCAATACCGCAGATGCTGTCCGCCGATTTCAAGCAGCTAATTATTTAGCCGCTAGTGGCGTCGCCGGCCCAACTACCAGAGCTAAGTTATATAGTTTAGTGACTAATACTCCCAAGAGTGAGTTTAGTGTTTTGGAAATTCAACGGCGATTACAAGAAAAAGGTTTTTACAAAGGCGAACTTAACGGTGTAATGGCTGAAGATACCAAAAAAGCCATTAAACAAGCTCAAGAGTTTTACGGGATCAGTCTCAAGGATATTCGGAGCGGACGCTTTTAACATCCGCTCATACACTCACGTAAGATTTCCCCAACTAGTTGCTACCTCCGGTAACAGCGTATAATCAACTGCTCAAAATGCCATCTTTTGTGACTTTGAGACTGGTGATTGAGAGACTATCCTGTAATATCCTACTCTGACACTACACAGGCATAAGCGCTCTTTGGCACTTGGGACAAACAGCATGGATAGTTAGCTGACAATCAAGAAGATGGAAGCCTTCTTTTTGAGCAGTTTTCGCACCAATTTTCAGGATTGAGTCGTTTTTAAACTCAATGGTGCTGTTACATCTAACACAGATGAGGTGATGGTGGTGATGGGGGTAAGGTTGATTAAGTTCGTAATGCTTATGACCTTCTCCCAGTTCTAATTCCCGCAAAATACCCATACGGGCCATCAGCTTTAAAGTCCGGTAAATCGTTGATAGACTGATTCCCTCACCATCAGTCTCTAGTCGATGATAAAGATCTTCGGCACTGAGGTGTTCGCCTTGCGGAAGTTCTTGGAAAATGTGTAGAATTGTTTCTCGTTGGGGAGTTAAACGCCAGCCGCGATCGTTTAACTCTGCTTTGAGCGAAGTAGATGTGTAAACAGTCATACTAATTTTTCTCAACAAAGCCTATTAGTTGAGAATATAGCAAATATTTTGAGGAATTTGCAACAACTGTTGCTTATTGCGAATAATTATTAAAGCCGGAAGAATAATCATAAAATCCCAACCAAGCCAAAATAGATAGACGATCCCCGCTATCAAAGCATCTTGAAGGTAGAGTCAGCAAAATTGTTGTCTACCCAAGTGAAAATTATTTGCCATAAACTCAAGGGAGATTTTGGCTACGGGGATCAAGCACGCTAATTATTAGTGAGTTCGTAGTTAGGGCTGAAGTCCTAGATGATAAAACTGTATAGTGCTGACTACGAACTTGTCTTTCTAGCGGATTAATGACAGATACTACTAGCTAAGAGACTCCAAGTAGTCGCGGATTAAGTTACGGCGCTTGGGTTGGCGCAGTTTTTGTAAAGCCTTGGATTCAATTTGGCGTACTCGTTCGCGAGATAAATCTAAAGCGCGACCAATTTCTGCTAAAGAGTAAGGATGACCATCTGCCAAACCAAACCGCATCAGAATCACATCACGTTCGCGGCTAGTTAAATCAGATAACAGATGTTGCAAGTCTCTTTGTAAAGATTCTCGCATTAACAATTCTTCAGGCGTAACGCTATCAGTTTCCAGTAATTCGCCTAATTCTGTATCTTTATCTTTACCAACTTTAGTTTCCAAAGAAACAGAGCGAGGTACTCGTAACAAAACTTCTCTAACTTGGGTGGGAGTCATTTCTAACTCAACTGCCAAATCTTCTAAGGTAGGAGTACGACCTTTTTCTTGAGCAATTTTGCGTTGAGCTTTTTTGATTTTGTTGAGTTTTTCAGTAATGTGGACAGGAAGGCGAATTGTGCGGCTAGAAGTAGCGATCGCTCTAGTAATACCTTGACGAATCCACCAGTAAGCATAGGTACTGAAGCGATAACCCTTAGTTGGATCAAATTTCTCGACAGCACGCTCCAAGCCTAATGTACCTTCTTGGACTAGATCCAACAATTCCAAACCGCGATTTTGATACTTCTTAGCAACAGACACAACCAAGCGCAGATTCGCTTTGATCATGTGTTCTTTAGATTGGAGTCCTTGGGATTGAATTTGCTCCAGTTCTTCCACGGTCATTTTGGCAATTTCTGCCCAACGACGCTTACCTTCAGACAAAATCGGCTTCAAATCAGAAACATTCACACCAGCTGTATTAGCCCATCTTTCTAAAGAAGGGCGATGTCCCAATTCCGATGCTAAACGTTCTTGAACTTCAATTAAGCGTAAATAAGGCTCAAGTACTGCATCTCCTTGTTTTGCAGCATTCGCAAGCACTATCCGCATCCGCAAGTAGCGCTGGACTTTTTGTGCTTCGGAAACTTCTTCATCCCGGCCTAACAACCGAACCCGGCCAATTTCCTGAAGATATAAGCGTACTAAATCTGTACTTCTACGGTTGGTGTTAGCAGCGAAATGAGCAGGATCAACAGAAGCCAACTCTAAATCCTGCAAATCATCTACAGCTAACTCATTGTCGTCAACCGTGAGATCTCGATCCAAGATTTGCTGGGATTTGGGGGTGTTGTAGGGGGCATCTGCGTAAAAAGATGTTGCTGGCATAGATCGTCTCAATGGCTCCAGGTAACAATAGATTACGGTCAGCTAAAAATTACGGTCAGCTAATTAACTGTTGCTATTGTTCCCGTGATTCGGGCTTAACTAACACGATTCAGGGTGACATTACGGTTTTTTTTAAAAAAATCTTAAAAAAAACTAAGCTAGTAATGTTTTATACATAATTACCGATGCGATCGGCGGCTGTAGCTCTTTCATTGAACCAATAGCTATTCATATCTACAGCTAACTTTTAAGCTTAAAAACAGCTATTTAACATTGCAAATTTGATGGGACTTGACTGTTACAAATGTAACGTGGTATAAACATATTTCAGTAAAAATCATGTTCATAATCGCTATAGTCATATCTACACGGGGATAGAAGTACTATCCTGACAATTTGCGAATTTTTCTCTAGGGAATATTTGGTAAGCAGAAAAAGTAATTGTCTTGGTCAGTGCGCTAGTAGTAACGCTGAAGTGCTAATACCCAAGTATGGCGTTACTATTCCTGCTCTTGGTCTAGAATGCTGAATTTTCTTAGAGGTTGGGGATTCGCAGCTAGGGATCGGGTACTGGGAAATAGCCCTAAATTTGCACCAGTAGCCAAATGCGCCCATCCTTCAAAATACAAATATTGGTTGTTAGTTGTTAGTTGTCAGTTGTTAGTTGTTAGTTGTGAAGACAACAATACCTTGAGCGAGTAGGAGTTATCAGTCAACCGTCAACAGTCAACAGTCAACAGTCAACAGTCAACAGTCAACAGTCAACCGTCAACCGTCAACAGTCAACCGTCAACCGTCAACCGTCAACCGTCAACCGTCAACCGTCAACATTTTTTAGTGGTACTCTGGCTTAATATCTCGCAACATTAATTCATCAAGAGCTTGTTGGGGTGTGACTTCACCCTGAAGTAAGCGATAAACTTGCTCGGTAATGGGAACGGGAATATTTTGTTGTCTAGCTCGTTGAATTAACACCCGACAGGTGTTAACCCCTTCAGCAGTTCCTTGTAAGTGGGTAAGAATTTCCGTTAATGTTTTACCAGCTGCTAATTGATAACCAACTTGATAATTGCGGCTTAAAGGACTGTTACAGGTAGCGAGTAAATCTCCTAAACCGGATAAACCATAGAATGTTTCTGGCTTCGCACCCCAAAATGTACCGATGCGTACTATTTCTGTGAGTCCACGGGTAACTAAACCTGCTTTAGCATTGGTTCCTAGTTGTAAGCCGTCACAGACACCAGCTGCGATCGCAATTACATTTTTTAGCGTTCCCCCTAATTCCACTCCCACAGGATCGGAATTGGTATAGACGCGAAACCGATTAGAAGAAAACACCAGCTGCACAGCTTCCGCCGCCGTCGGTATGTTACTAGCGACAGCTGTTGCAGCAGGTAATTCCATTTCAATTTCTTTTGATAAATTCGGCCCGGAAAGGACAACTACTGGATGATGAGGAAAAGCTGTTTGCCAAATTTGCGAAGGCGTACAGGTAGTATCTGGCTCTAAGCCTTTTGTCGCCGTCACAAAAATTGCATCTGGGGAAATGGGAAAAGACTGGACTTGCATCACCACTTCTCTGACACCTTTCATAGAGATCGCAGATAGGATGATATCAGCATCTTGTAGCACTGCTTCTAAACTTAGCGTTCCCCACCGCGACCATAGACGCACCTGATGACCATTCGCCGCAGCCAAATTTGCTAGTGCTTGACCCCAAGCACCTGCGCCTAAAATTGCTACGGTTTTGTCATTTGTCATTGGGTATTGGGCATTGGGCATTGGGCATTGGGCATTGGGCATTAAAACAATTTTGGATTTTGGATTTTAAATTTTAGATTGGAATCCAAAATCGCAAATCTAAAATCTAAAATTCTTTGTCTCCCTTGTCCTCCTTGTCTTCCTTGTCCCCCTTGTCCCCCTTCCCTCATCCCCGACTTCGGGGGTAAAGTTCCATGAGTTGGCGCACTTGTTCTGCGTGATAGGAACTTCTGGTTAAGGGGGAAGAAACTACTTGCAAAAATCCCAGTTCTTCGCCGTAGCTTTGCCAAGCAGCAAATTGTTCTGGGGTGATAAAGTTATCAACTTTCAAGTGTTTTTGACTAGGTTGGAGATATTGCCCAATGGTCAAGATATCACAATCTACGGCACGTAAGTCTTGCATAACTTGACGAACTTCGGTATCAGTTTCACCAAGTCCCACCATGATTCCGGATTTGGTGTAGATCCAAGGTGCAATTTGCCGCGATCGCATTAATAATTCCATTGTGCGATCGTAGTTACCTTGGGGACGCACCCGACGATATAGGCGGGGGATGGTTTCTGTATTGTGGTTTAATACCTCCGGTGCAGCTTGGATAATTATCTCCAAAGCATTCCAATTGCCGCACAAGTCAGGAATTAAGACTTCAATTGTAGTATTCGGTGAGACAGCGCGTACTGCGGCAATACAATCCACAAATTGAGACGCACCACCATCTGCTAAATCATCGCGGTTGACAGAGGTAATCACCACATGATTTAGTTTCAGACGACGAACAGCTTCTGCTAATCGTTCCGGTTCTGTGGGGTCTAATGGCTTGGGCTTTTTCTCAAAATCTATATCGCAGTAGGGACAGGCACGGGTACAAGCTGGCCCCATAATCAAAAACGTAGCCGTCCCAGCTTGAAAACACTCACCAATATTCGGACAGGACGCTTCCTCACAAACCGTATTGAGCGCTAAATCCCGCAAAATTTCTTTAACGTTCCCGACGCGCTCCCACTGAGGCGCTTTCACCCGCAACCAGTCTGGTTTTACAGTCACAATCCGTTTTCACTACTATATATATACAGAGTTATGTTAGCAAGGTTAGGCGAGTTTGGATTTTGATTTTTGCACAATTCCAGTATGAGTATATGGTAATGATGAATTACGTAGGTCTTAGGCGCTAGGAATTAGGGTGAATTGCGATACTCATGGCAGGCGATCGCATTTTTCTTAAGTCAAGTTAGTTAATCACGGGAAAATCCCACAACCAAACCTGAAAATTTTTCTTTCCCATGCCCACCAATGCCCAATGCCCCATGCCCAATACTTCGACTTCGCTCAGTACAAGTGCCCCATGCCCATTTTCTAGCTAGCTTGACTATACATTTCCAACTATTGATGATATGATGAGCCAATAATGGGCTTATCATGCCGGGATGTAGCGCAGCTTGGTAGCGCACTTCGTTCGGGACGAAGGGGCCGCTGGTTCGAATCCAGTCATCCCGATTTTGTAGATTCACAAATTATATGTCGCAATTTGCAAATTCATTTCCGTAGCTATTGTTGACATTTTGAATAAAACTCAGAGTTTATTAGTTGAGCAACAATAACGCGCATCAACATAAATTATACAAAATTTGAAACCAGCAAAAGTACTTAATTTATATAAAGTAATTTCTGTATTTTTCCGAAATTTCACTCATTTAAATTAGATAGCTCTGCGTCTAATGTGAAATAGAGCAGCGTATTTTAGGGAAAATTTTTGAAAATTAAGCTACTAAGTGGTGTTGTAACTGCTATTTCATTAGCATCATCATATCTTGCTGCTATTTTCAAATTTATTGATATAGCTATTCAGTGCAAATTAGAAATTAAAGAGAACTAAATGGAACTTAATATTGTTTCTAAATTAGAGAATAACCGTAAACTTCTACAAGAACTAGGTAACTCAGTCTCTATTTTAGTTAACTCATCTCCTGACATTTTTGACGATCCTGGTATTAAATCTTGCTTAGAGGGATTTTTGAATGCTTATGAAGAAGCAGTACAAAGATTAGAAAATCCTAGTTTTCGCATTGCAACTATTGGGACAACTTCTTCTGGAAAGTCAACCATTGTTAATGCCCTAATCGGTCGTAAAATTGCACCAATTGAAGCAGGTGAAATGAGTGGTGGAGTCCTATCTCTCAAACATTCTCAGGAACGAAAATTATTAATTGCAGAAACAGAGGATGCTGCTTGGGAGACTGGGGAATGGACGGGGTTAAGTGATGATGATTTGTATCAACGTATTCGTACAGTAATGCACTCATATCACGATGCACGTAAAAAGCGAGAATATGTTGCGCCACAAGTAACAGCTTATGTCCCTCTTTTACCTGCTTGTGATTCCTACTTACTAGGCTTACCTGAAGGAATAGGAGTAGAATTAATTGATTTACCTGGACTTAAATCAGTTCAAGATAGAACTAATTTGGCAACTATTCAACAGCAAGTTAATAAAGCCTTTAGTCTAGTTGCTTTAGACTATATGCAAGTGGATGATGACCACAGAAAACGACTATTAGAAGAATTAAAAAAAGTTGTTGAATATTTACAAGGACGTACTGATTCAATGATTTTTATCTTGAATCGGGTGGATCAACGAGGAGCAGATGATTTACCTTTAGAAGTGCGAATTCATAAGTTAAGAGAAGAGATTAAAGAGGTTTTATCACTTCCAGAACTTCCTGATGTTTTACCTTTTAATGCTCGTCTTTTATATTACGCCCAATGTGCTTGGGGAGCAGGAGGTTTTAACGAACCATCAAAAGTTGATCGACAGACAAGGTTAAAATTTGTCCAAGCAATGTTTCAAGATTGTGCTGGCGTAATTAAATTCAATACTAAAGAAAACAAAGATTTAAAATATTGGTTTCGTGATATTGAAGATCAGATAGAAGATAATCAAACTATTGACGATGAAACTATGCGGAAGCTTTTCCGCTATTGTTTAAAATGGAGCGGTGGTAGAGAACTTTGGGAACGCTTTCGCTTGCGTGTTCAAGAATCATTTGCAGAACTGGTTATACTTCCCGCTTTAGTGGATGTATTTGAAAATTACTCGACTTTATCACAATTTCTGGATGTCCTGATTCAAACCAGACAAATTTATAATCAACAGCAAGTTGAAAAAGAAAGAGATAACTTAGCTAAAATCAGACATGTTTTACATGAAAATATCAATAACATAGGCGGAGAGTTTAAAGCTGAGATTGAAGATATTATAGGAGGATTAAAAACTAATCCTCGTCAAGCTGAATTTAAGAGGATGTTTGAAAAGTCGGACAGATTGTAAAAAAGCTCTCTCGGTATACGCTGTGAATAGATAGTAGACAGCACCGAGAGAGCAACATGAGTAAAGCATATCCCA
>NZ_JACJQG010000057.1 GCF_014696435.1 Calothrix anomala FACHB-343
TGGGATATGCTTTACTCATGTTGCTCTCTCGGTGCTGTCTACTATCTATTCACAGCGTATACCGAGAGAGCTTTTTTACAATCTGTCCGACTTTTCAAACATCCTCTTAGGAGATATTGATAATCCTATTGGTACAGAAGAGTTATTACTAGTAGTCTCCTGTCCCTGATTTAAATAGGCAGAGGTAGTAGCCAAATGAAGTTGATACTTATCTGTTGTTAAATTAAACATAAATATAGTTATTAATATAAATAAAGGCCCTTACTCAAACAAAGTAAGGGCTTTTTAATTAAATTATTGAAATTAATTTATTATCCTTCTATATAAAGACGATTCCATCTAAGATTAGAACCATTAACTGCTGTAGCTCTAAGCTGAATTCCTCCACCTAAATACTCATTAGCAGTAGGTAGATTAGTAGAAGTACTTCCACTAAAAGAAGTACCATCAGTTACATTATCTAACCTGTAACTAATAGTGCTACCTGCTCTAGGACAATAGATGTAGAAATCAAGCAACTTCTGTGCAGCAAATGTAGCCCCTGTGATTGCGGATACATTCTGAGTAGTACCGTCCTTAGTAGTAAATTGCCAGCTAGTATCTCCTCTTGAAGTGGAATATTGAAACCCTACAAAGTTACCATCTGGATTATCTACAGCAGTAACATAACCGTCCCAGAAGCCTTTGTTATCAGTAGAAGGAGTTCTACTATACATTCCTATAAATATTCTGGTGTCTGGGTAGCTGGTATCTGGTAGATAAATTCTGGCAAAGAAGAAGAAACCCCCAAAGCCATTAGGATTAGTTCCTCGACAAAAGATTCTACTATTAGTACTAATATTACAGAATATGTTAGTTGTATTAGGGACTATCTGATTGTTTAGCTGACTAGCACTGGCTAAATTAGCCATGTAGGGAATTGAATCATCAGAAGGAATAACGTGTGAGGTAGTACCAACTCTAGTTGAGTTTTGACCATAAGTACCTACAGCTACACCGTCTACTGGGAAGAATACCACCACCTGATTTCTAGCTAGCCCAGATTGAGCTATGTATTCTCTAGCGTCAGGGGTCTGCCAGATAGGAAATACTCTGCCTGATATATCAGTTGAATACATCAGAACATTACCAGAACTCGGAGCAGAAGGTTTACTACCACTAGCAGCTATGCTTTGGGATGTAATTGTCTTAGTGCCAGTAACAGTCTGATTAGTGTTGGTTGTTACTATAGTGCTTGCGTTAATGCTGTCAAGCTTAGTTTTATCAGCAGCACTCATCGATCCAGGAGCAGAACTAGTAGCGGGTACTCCCACCATTAGTTCATTTGGGGTCATTTTTCTATTTCCTGTAGTCCCCTCACTAACATCAACTATGGGAAATATGTCATTTGCTCTATCTAACTGAGCGCCAGTTAGAGCAGTCTCTTGACTGATTTTTGTATTACTCATTTGAATAATTCTTTAATTAATTAATAACTGTATCTTCCCGAAGGATAAAGGAATTGTCTTCTCTTAGTAGGAAAGTATTATCTTCCCTAAGTATTCCTAAGTTTATAGTGTTGATATTATCTTCTCTCAGCAGATAAGTACCGTCTTCTCTTAAGATAAAGTCCCCATCTTCTCTGAGTAAACTGCCGTAGATAATTTCAGAATCTTCTGTCAGTAAATAAGTACCATCTTCCCTTAAGAGATAACCACCATCTTCCCTAAGAACAAAGTATTCAGAGATAGGATAAGGTGAGGAATCTGAAGGAAGTTGTATCTTATAAATAAAGTCAGATAACTTTCTTATAGTCGTATCAGATAAAGCTTTACTTAATCCTAAGACTGTGTGAATCTTACCAAAGTAATTAACACCACCTATCTTTAAAGTACTCTTATATAAGGTATTATCCCAATATCTAAGCCAATTCCAGAAGTCTTCTCCATTATGTCTACCACCATTACTAGGTCTTAAATTAGTGGGTTTAGTACCATCTAAAGGAGTGATTGTATAGCCGCCTTGGATGTTTTTATTATCAATAACGTAAGTTGGTGTAAGACCTCTACCAGCCCCAGTATCACCATGATAATCCCAATATAAAGCACCAATTCTTTTCTCCCTTGAAATCGCGTAGGAAGCTTGAGTAGCCTTCTCAGTTGGATTTAAATTATTATCTGAACCAAACTCTCCTAAGAAGATAGCTAAGTCTAATTCATGTACCCTATTAATATAATTTCTAAGCTTCTCGGTGTATTGTTCTTGGGTATATGAATCGGTATCTAAGCCCCAAGTTTCATATACGTGAATACCAAATAAAATATTGTTGTAATTAGCTATAGGAGCATAAGGATTATTAGGGTCTCTAAAAGATAGTAAACTTCTACCTCTACTCAGAATTGCTGATGAGCCTGTAGGAACTGGATTAGCATTATAGCTAACACCTTCCTGCCCAAAGAATAAACCATTACAAACTATAGGGTTCGTCTTACCAGTATCTCTAATTGCCTTAATAAGTACTTGGTACATTCTTGCCCAAGAATCCAACTGACTGGCTGGATTCATATTACCAGGTTCATTTATTGGTTCTAGCCAGACATAAGGATTATCTTTGTATAACTCAGCATATTCCGCCCCTATATCAGCAACCTGTTGGAGGCTAGGATTAGTGGTTGAAGATAATATATAACCAGCAGCTTGACCGTTAACATGGTGGCAATATTCGAGCATACATACAATACCCCTGCTAGTAATTTCTTCTACAGCATTGGCAATTGATTCTGCTCTTGTATCTCCACCTAGAGTAGTATTTAAAGGATTACAGCATACTCTTATTGTATTGACTCCCCAAGCCTCAGCATAAACCATTGAGTCTTCAATATAAGGCCCAATAACTCTAGGCTGACCATTTATCCAAACTGTACCTGCTCTTTGATTAGTCTTGCCGTATCTATAGCCAAGAAAGTTAAAACCTCTAGGAATAAATTCAGAACCATCAGGGGCAAATATTCTTTTACCTACTATATTAAATCCAGACATATTAATTTATTAGTTGTTAGATACAACTACCCCATTTAAATATAATTTCTTATTATTACCATTAGAAGTAGCTGCCCAAACTCTAGTAGTATTTGTAGGAAAGTTAGATGATGGATTATCGTAAGTAATGGTAGTGCCAAATTGAGTAGCTGAGAGGGTATTTGAATCCGCATACCCTAAATTAACATTCTCACTTGAAGTAGGTACATTAGTGCTTAAAAACCAGTTTGAGCTATTAATAGAAGATGCATTCTCTCTGATTATTAAGGTTGAAATGTGGTCTGCAAGCCAAGCACTATCTACTAATAAATAGTTGGAACTAATCACAACACCATCAGGATTGAATTGTCCATTTATTACTATCCTGGGTTGAAGTAATGGATCATTCTGAAATGAATGTTTAGCCTTTCTACCTTGGTCATACCAGCCTACTAAATAACCAACACTAGAACCTACAAATTGAATTAAGCTTTCTAGGTTTATTAAGTTCTTATTTGTGTAGGGAATATCTACTACAGTATTATCTCTACGTACCCTCATGCAAGGGCCTTTATAAGAGGATACAAGCCGAACTATAGAATAGACAAATTCTAGTTCTGGGTAATTGTCTAATGGTAAATAACTACTATTTAATTGGTTATTTAATCCAATTCCTAATTGCATAGCTTTTACCTCTTATAGGCAATTACTTTTCCATATTCCAAGGTAAATGCTGATATATTCCCATATAAAATGAATCCTGTTGGTAACTCTACTCCTACGGCTGGGGTAGAAGTATTAGCACAGGTCATTGCAACAAAGGATGCAGCCTCAATTATTTGAATTGCCACCCAGGAACCTGATTGAGGAAGGGTACTAGTAACTAGAGTATGTCCTCTCTGCCCCAAAGACATTTCATTAAATGACCTAATATCGCTAGCTGTAGATTCAGTAGCAGCATTTAATGGTAAGGGTAGAGAGGTATTTATTATTGTATTGTCTTGCTGAGTTACATAAGGGTCATCAATAGTACCTGTCCCAGATGCCTTTAGATAAACATTCTTATTAAAAGCATCTTTAACTATAATATTAGCCATAATTTCTATTTAAATTATTTGATTTATCATGAGGCTCTCAGCCAAACAACTGGAGCACCTGTTTGTAATGTGAAAGAACTTGTAGGTGCAGTACTAGGCAAAGATCCATAGCTCTGAGAAGCTCTGGAACAAGTATTAAAAGATGTTGATACTGAAGTAGTTCCTAATACAAAACCTCCTATTGCAGCAGAACTACCAATAGTAGAGATAACAGCCGAACCACCACTCTGAGCTACTGCTAAAGCATACCAACCAGGTGTCAGATTAATGTTAATTGTTGCTTCTTTAGCCCCTGTAGAATCTATAGCAACATCACCAGCATCTACTATTAAGGAACTAGGTGTTATTCCACCTGAAGTAACATTATATATACCCAATCTTGCAGTATTTCCTGCTGAAGCTTGTGTAGTAACGTTAATACAAATCCTATCAAAGCTAGCTGTTACTGGCGTGTAGAAATAAATGTAGTAAACAAATCCTGTAGCTAGACTACCAGTAGTAGGAGCATTAAAGTAGTGTGGTGTGTAATATCTACCCGATACAAATCCGGGGTGATTAGGGCTAGCTATAGCAATATTCCCACTAGCATCAACAGGAATTACTGTTTGAGCATATTGTCCATTAGGTAGAGGAAACATACCTCCAATATTCTGACCAGCCGCAATGATTAAATCTGCATACTGCCCATTAGATAAAGCGATTCTTGTCATATTTAAGTTTTTATGATGTAGTGAACTACAAGAAATGGCGGCATATTCTCATGTGAACCGTTACCACCTTGGGTATTGGTAGTAATTCCTGTACTAGCCGCACTCAAATTAATCCCAGACCTTGCACCAAGAATACTAATATTAGTGCCTGAAGTTAAGGCTTCAAATTCATTAGTTACAAGAAACTGATGACCACCATTACTATCAGCAATATAATTACCAGTACCGTCATTTCTATTAACTCTTACTTTATGGCTGTGGCCTGGATCATTAATGCCGTGGTTATGTCCTGGGTCGCTAATAGCGTGATTATGTCCTGGGTCATTAATTCCATGATTATGAGAAGGTATTTGAGAAACGTTTAAAGTAACTGTTTCTTGACCACCAGATTGACCTAATGTTCTATTAGTTAATCCGGCACCTTGTCCTGCACCAAGACCTACCCTTCCTCTACGATCAGGAACTCTAAAGGTAGTGGTTCCATTTCCACCATAAGTAGTACCTATAACAGCGTATAAGGCCGGATAACTATTAATTTGATATTCTGCCCCATTGCATAATAACCAGCCCGTAGGAGCCGTATTACCAGCAAATTCAGTCATCATTCCTGTCGGTACTATCTCAGTAGAAGGAATGGTTGAAGGAGAAATTCTGTCTACTAATTTATCTCTTAGGTCTATAATATTTCCACTTAAACTTCCCTCAGCAGTCGTCAATTTTGCTAAAGGGAATGATTCATTAGGTAATACACTAGATTGTTGTACTAACCCATTACTATTGATGAATATATATACAGTGGTGTTATCGGGAATATTAATAGAACCTGTAGAGATAGTTACAATATTACCGTTACTAAGTAGTACAGAACCCCCTAAATAATTAAAGGTTAGCCCTGATTGATGAGTAACCTTAAATCTGTCGTAAAAGCTATAGAATCTGGACTTTATTTGGTCATTACCATCATCTAAATAGCTGTCTATAATCTTCGGCCCATGTCCAATATAATCCTGCCCATCTGGGATAGGATATGCTATCTGATTTGCATCTTCGGCATAAAAGACATCACCATCAGAGAATATACGCCTTGTCATATTTCTTATTTACTAATTAATAAATATTTAGTTAAAAGGAACTGAGAGCCACTCTACGCCATAAATTTGTGGCCACACAAACGTGTATGAAATTTGGAGATATTCTAATGTCTCCTGGGTTGCCTGTAGCTGTTGAGCTACCTAAATCACTAGTTAAAGTATTATTTAAGCTTGTACAGCTTAATTGACCGTTAACAGTAGTATTGCTATTAAGGGTAATTCTGCCATTATTACGGTCTATGCTAAATGCAAATCCTAAATAATTCCCCGCATCGTCATATCTACTAATTGCCAGATTAGATCCAGTATTACTACCAGATTCTAAATCCTCGGTCTTAAATAGTTCCCATCTTGTTAATCCACTGCTGTTTGACAGTCTAATATTTGAACGAGAGCCGTTAGCAGATTGAATATCAATCCCAGGAGTATATGTCCCTGAAGGTTTAATATTTAAGGTTGTGCTAAATACTGTACTGTTATTAAAAGTAGTTACTCCAGTAAAAGTAGAACTACCATAAAATACTGGGCTAGTGTTAGGAGCATAAAAATTAAGGATGTTCCTGACATGGGCTGTAGTAGCTATTCTCGTTGTATTGTCAAATGGGTCTGAAGGGGTAGTAGATTTAGGAGCCCCTGTAAATGTAGGGCTTGCTAAAGGAGCTAATGTCGATAACTTATTATTTACCCAAATAGAATTAACTACTCTACCTGTATTATCTGTACCAGGAGGTGTTGGTATATAAATCGACCTATCGAAACGGTTTATAGATATACAATAACCAATTAAATTACCCGAATCATCATAAGCATTGATAGTTAAATTACTACCTGCATTACCACCAGTTTCAGTCTGCTCACTCTTAAATATTTCCCATCTAGCTAAACCAGTATTATTACTAAACCTAATTACTGACCTAGCTCCACTAGCTGACTGAATATCTAATCCGGGATTAAATAAACCTGGAGTTCCTGTACTAAGTGGTCTAGTTCTTAAGGTGTTATTAAAATTAGCTACCCCAGAGAAAGTAGGTGAATTAATATTAGCTTTTAAAGTAATGTCATTGAGGACGGATTCTATCTTCGTATAAACAGCATTCTGAGAAGTAGCTAAACCTGAATTACTCCATGAAGGCCCATAAGGAGTAGCATCACCTAATATTAAGCTCCCGTTTGGTTCAATAGGAAGTTGCATCCAATAGGCATTATTAGTAGGTAATACTCCCGTAATAGGGGTAAAACTTCTAGAGATATAAGCTCTATTTAAATAAGTTACTAAATCTCTATACCTATAAGTTACTGCTTCATTCCAATCTCCTCTAGGAAAGGGGCCCCCAATAGTTGAAGATAAGTTAGGATCAGCAGCAATTAATTGTGCTATTCTTAATGCCCCAGTGTCTAATACATCGTTCACCATTCCAGTAGGAACTAGATTGGCAAACTGTACTGGTGTACTATTAGGTACTAGTGCATAAAAGTCTAGAAGGGCAGGTTCAATTAAATTACCATCACCATCTGTCTTAAAGAATTCAAACCTATATGTTATCTTCTTAGTTTCTGATTCATCTAGATTTATATCAACCACACCATTAGTGATGGTGAATACACTTGGTTCTATAAGATATATAGAGTCTGGAGTAGCACTTACTTCTACAAGAGTTCCGCTAAGAGTTACTCTTAACTTACCCGTTATAGGATTGCCCCCAGAATCTAGGAAAGTTCCTAAAATCTGACTCATATTTGAATATATTTAAATTAGTTTTTATAAAAGTGTGTAAACAATAAGTTGACTATCATCTAGTATTAAGTAGTCCTTAATTACAGAATCATCAAAATTAATGTTAGCTTTACACCAACAAGGCCCAAAGAGTTTAATTAACTTTTTAACTAGTTCAACCTGAGGAGTATCCCTGTAAATTGTCTTTAGATATACTGTATATTCCCAACCAGATTTACCTAAAGGATCTTCTCCTAATTTAGATTGCCCAAAGATAAAATCTCCTCTACCTGCAATCTCATGTGGTATCTCAAAGCAGAATAAAACTGTACTCAGAGCTTCTCTACTACCCTTATTAGACCAGATTTTAGTATATGAATAATTTAATAGACTTCTTTTATGCTTATCCTGCCAGTTCTTATCCCAGTAAACACCTGTAAACCCACATAAAGGAGCTAAGAAGTCTAACCAGTTAGCATCACAGGTAAGAGGATTTAATTGTCTAGGAATATCATCAACTTTAGTTTTAGTTGCTATTAATAATTCATCCCAGAAGGCGGTTAAATATCCAGTTACTAAATTATCTTTATAACATTCAGGTAGGCGAGAGAATATTGGAGCTTTATCTACTATCCACGCCTGATAAGTTGTCATTTACAATTCCCCAATGAATGTTTCAGATTCTCCAGCCCCTCTAAGAGATTCATATATTACTCTATCTTCAGATAGCAGTTGAACAAACAAACTATAGGGGTAAGGTAATGAGTATTGATTTGGTATAACTATGTTAGTTGGAGAACCATTAAGACTAAGTGTTTGTATATTCTTAATCCCCTCAGTTAGCCTTAGGTGATACTCTACTTCATTAAGGATGATATCTTGACCAACTGGGTAGGTAGATGGGTTTAAATAACTTTTATAAGCTTCCCATAAATCATTTATAACCTGTTCAACATTAGCTCCAATTGTTACTTTAGCTATCAATGATGCACTGATATTTATAAGCTCCATTGGGCTTATATAAAGCTGTGTACCTAACTGAATTCTTCTGCTTAATGAATCACTAACTAGTTGCACTTGAGCGTCATTAGCGGGTTCCTGATTGGCATTTAGAAGAAATAAATGTACTGCCCCTAACTCTTCCTCATTCTTATTTCTAGATAATAATCCTATTGCCTTAGCTACAGAACCTTCACCTAATATTGTCTCGGCAGCAACTTCATAATCATCTTCCGATACTAGATTTCTAATTCTTAATTCAGTTAATCCTCTACTTATGGTTTGGTCTAATGTTTCTGCATCAGTACCTCCTGAAGAAGATTCAACATTAGTTATCGAGGATAAGAAACTAAGGGGCTGGGTAGCTCTAGTTATTGTGTAAGCTGGTAGATTATATTTGCTACCTACTTCCTCAGCAGTAGCAGTCACAGAACCAGCTATAAGTCCAGGAGGGATTTGAAGGGTAGCATCAGTGAAGAATGAATATTGCCCCGAAGAGTCTACTACCTCAAATCCCTCAGGAATTGTAAATGGTGTTGATTGCGGTGCGGTAAGGGTAAAAGTTAATGTAGTTACTGCCTTAGTACCTAGAGATTGCTCTACACCCGTGACCTTTAAGAAGTCCACTACTAAAGCTAATGGAAGTTTATTTACATGATAGAGAAACTCAGAAGCAGCAAAAGCTTGACCTTGAATTAAGGCAGCTACAGGTGAATTCTCAGAGAAATCGTTTAGCTGACCCCCTGAGGCGTTGTATACCCTAAGTTGAGCTTGGGAAACTATTGATTCTTCATCTCTATCATCTAGAAGAATCGTATCTAATGGGATTGATGATATATCCGTCATATTAAATTTAAATTCTTACTGTAATTGATTCTTCTTCATCTTGATACTGCCAATAAACCGTTATAAGGGCTTCCCCTCGGTCGTTGATATTGCCCGCTACTTGGAATTCAACATCGGGAATATATCTTATTAATCCTTCTCTAATCTCAGCAGAGAAAGTATTTATATCTTGAATGGATTCAAATAAAGGATCTCTCATCCCATAAAGCGGCCTCATGACCCTTTGTTTAGGTTCAGTTTGCAGCCAAGATAATATATGCCCCTTAAATAATTCCCCTTCACTGGCTACCTTTAAGTTGCCCCTGATTGGGTCAATTTGTAATGGGAATGCTATCCCTTTCTGTATTGTCATATCTGTTTTCTATTAAATACTAATGTCCGAGTTTATTAAATTAGGGTAAGTGATACTTAGTAAAATAATTTGCATAGTAGGAGCAAAAGGGGTGTGTAAATTGGCTGAAAGTCTTATAGGGAAAGGGTTATACTTACTCAGTATAGAGTACTATGCTATCTTTCTCTCTCTCCTTCCCTCTCCTTTCCTTTCTTCCCTGGTCTCCTTCTCTCTGGTCTAGTTTGCGGCGATTTACTGTCTAGGTTTCTATCTGGTTTATTATTTAGGGATTTTAGGTGATTGATAATAGTTTAATTAATCAACGGTAGAATCAGGCTTTCAGACGTTAAAACGAAGTAATTTTATAAGCTCAAAGCTATATGGGGTAAGGATTACAGCATATTACTATGGATACTTATACTATGTATATCCTCAATCTACCCTTCTCCCCCTACTCACCTCATCTTCCCCTACTTCACTCCTCTCCTTTCCCCCTTATCCCACCCACCCTTCCTAAAACGCTCCGCTACGCTCCGCCCCTTACCTAGACCATTTAATAGACCATTTAATAGTACTAAATACCTAAACTAGGTAACTGTCTAGGTTAGGCGGTTTATTCTCTATTGAATCTAATTTCACCTATATTGTTACCAGCCCTTATTGACTATTACATCCCCGTCACTATCTACAGCCCCTAATGTTGTAATCTGCTTCCCGTTAACAGATAGAGTTGAGCAGTTAGTTAGCTCGATACCATAACCCCCGCAGTTAATTGTTAGCACCCCACCACCCATCTCTGATGTCCCATTACTGTAGAGCTTAATAAACCACTGACCAGCTTTTAACATTACATACTGGGCTGCTACCAAAGTAAGTGCTTGTAAAGCATCCATTAAGATATTTCTCTTAACTTCTACTTTGAAGTCTTCTTCAGCAGTATGGGTTGCACTCTTGTCTGTAGTGGTAGAGAATTCTCCTTTGACGGTTAATGAATCATCACCACCAATTTCAACAACCTTATTACCAGGAATACTTTCAGAATAATCATCTTGAACTGATTCCTTATCTCTAGGGGGATTAGTTGCATTCATTAGGGATATATAATATCCATTAGTCTCAACCCCTTCTGCATAAAGCACTAGAACTGTTTGCCCTACGATAGGTAAAGGCGGGTCAACAAAAGGAGATGGTAATAATCTCCTTAACCAGTCACTTTCTAACTGAGGAGCAGATGGTAGAGATACTTTTACCCTTCGTTTGTTCTCTGGATCTTGGTTATTTACTACTATCCCCATCACGGGGTAATTGTATCTTCCTACTGAATCTAATGCCACCTGTGAGGCTTTATTAGAATCTAATAATATCTTAAATATCTCTTCCATAAATTTAAAATATACTACTACCTACTGAAGGTAGTTTTACTCTTGTTGTAGGGTTAATAGGAGTACCATTAACCCTAATTTCCCAATGTAAATGTGGCATTTATATTCACTCAAGGTCGTTAATCTTGAGCCGCTACTTTAAGTAACTGCTTGTACTTTAATACAAGATTAGACTACATCTTAATCCTCTAAGGATTCTCCCCATTTCCACCTACTTAGGTGTACTCTTCTAAAGATAGTCGTTGAAGCTTTTCCTTGTCTAATTGATTTAGGAACTTGCCTGCTGATTACCCAATCTTTAACTTTTCTAACCTTCACACTTACCTTTTCAGATTATGTTGTGGTGTTAAAGCTCTTAAGGCTTCCCAGCAATTAAGGGAGATTCAATATAAAGTTACCTCTATATTGGGCTACATTTAACCTGTACTATGCCCAGTGCTGCCCATTAATCCTATTAATTGACCTTGCTGAACTTGTTGTCCTACTTGAACTTTAATACCCCCATCCTCTAAGTGACCATATAAAGTCTTCTCATTATTAGAATGGTCAATGATTATCTTGTTACCATAACCATCTGAAGCATTACCCGCAGTTGATACTGTTCCTGAAGCTGCTGCATATATAGGAGTACCTGAAGAATTAGCTATATCTACTCCATTGTGGTTTCTGCCACCTCTAGGCCCAAATGGAGAGGTGAATGTGCCTTTAGTTGGGATAATGTAGCCTGTAGGATTACTACTTGTTGAATTTGAATTAGTATTAGGAGGAAGGTCTGCACTAGCGTTCTTATTCTTGAGTGGAGAATAGCAACTTACTTTAGTAATAAAGGTGCCCCTAGAGTAATCATGGGTAACCGTATCAACTACCCACATCCTATCTAGGAAGGTACTTACACCTTTAGTCAGGAATGGTGTATCTGGATCTAATGTCAGAGCTTCTGGGGTAGTAGGGAATTCAGCACTAGCTAGTATGCCCTTAATCCTGTCCTCATTAGCTTTCCTGTCAGCATCTTGCTTATCAGTAGTGCCAGTAGTCTTAGGGGCAGGTGCTTTGATTGGTGATCCAGTTGTTGCGATCGCAGAATCTCTACCAGTACCAATTACATTCTCCTTCCTCTTCTGCACCATTTGACCTGTATCTGGGTCAATCTCATATTTCCTTTCCCCTGTTGAGTTATTAGCTCCTGGTACAGATGACCTAGCACCACCTTCAGCATCCTTTTGGGCTTCATGTACTACCTCAAAGCTAGTGCCCATATTATCCCCATACTCTAGGACAAATATCTCCTTATCTGTAATGACACCTGCTCTAGGTTTAATAAATAAGGTAGCCCCCTTGGTATACACCCTGTAACCAATCCTTCTAGCTTCAATTAGTAAAGCTTCATAGTCAGTTTGACCACGCTGAGGGAAATAATTATAAGTTGGGCCTTCCTCAGGCATATCTAGCTTCATGCCATAAGAGCTTGTTATTCTCTGACCTATCTTCTTGAAGCTAAGGTTAGTGTAAACAGTATTCTTAATTCTCTGAGTTAATACCCATGAAGCAGCTTGCCCAGTAAATTCAAGAGCATTTGGTTCAAATAAACTGAATCTTAAACCTGTATGGATAAAGGAATAAGCTGCTATTGTCTTGCCGCTATAACCCAACTCAACTGTAATCTGTGAGCCAGCTAAAGTAACTGGAGTAGGCACAGCTTCCTTAGTGGGAGTAGTAGACGTAGACTCGGCTGCTTTAGTAGCAGCACTAGCCGAGGCAACTGTACTGAGTGCTTTTACTACCCTTTCCATATAGGGGTATAAGGCATCCCTTAATGGTGCAAAGTTATCATTATTAACTCCAGCGATAGTTAATCCAGTTAGGACATTATTAAGTGGAGCTATCTCTAGGATTGTGATTCCCCTGGTAGGTGCTCCTAAATTGTCTCTATGCTTGAAAGGAAAGTGTCCAAACTCCTTAGCTAAGGCAACATCCATAACACTAAGGAAGTTACCACTGGCATCATACTTAGCCCCTGCTATAACTCCAGCCCTACCAGCAGGCTCATCAAAGTGTAATTCCAGAGCATAAGCACCAGTCTGTTCTTTAAGCTTCTGTACCTCATCTTGGTAAGACCTACGGGCAGCATCTCCTCTACTAGAGCCAATGGGAGGAGCAGTGATTACTGTATAGCCAGCTTTCATCAGCATTCCCCTAAGCAGTTGAGCAGCTATCTCAGTAGTTACCGATTCTACTGTTCTAGTTTCACCAGCATAAGTAACACTGCTACCACTAGTACCATTTGTCCCACTACTGATATCTATTCTATGACCAGAAGTAATTATTATTGACTTAGTTGGCCCTACTTTAGGTAATGGCCAGTCACCTATCTTCTCTGCTTTAAATGGGTTATTACTAGCTTGCTGTTTCTTAGTCTTTTGAGCATCTTCCTGAACTATTTCTTGTACAGTTTTATTTTTATTAGATGATGAAGCAGTAGTGGTTTCTTTCTCTAACCATTCAATCTTGACATTAATAATTCCAGGTGTAGCATTATTAGTTAATTCTTTCCATGCTCCAGGAGTTAAATCAATCTTTCTTGTAGGATGAGGTCTAAGAGGTCTTAAGGCACTTTTGCCATCTGGTGTTGTTGCAAAAGGGCCTGTTGATACAACAGTAACTATTACTGATTTATTATTTGCAAGATTAGTAACCCTCATCTTGGCATACTTGTAATAATTACGCCAATATTCAGAATCAGAAGAAGAAGGATTATAGTTTGGGTGAATCATGGCAGCAAACATACCATTAAAGTTTATAGGATCACCCCAAGCACCCTTATCACCCCCTTGCGTTGATTCACCATAACCAAAGGTAGAAGCTTGAGTATTCTCATATAGAACTTTACCCGCCGTACTATTTGACTGGTCTGGTTCAGTAACAGGAGCAGTATTACTATTAGTAGATTGATCTCCAGGATCAGGAATTGGATCTAATCCACCTACTGTTTCTATATAAGAGAAGTATTTATCTGCTAATTTTTTATCTGGGTCTAATACAGTAAAGCTACAGCTAGATTGAACTTTACCTTCTCCTAGAGTTACTGATGCGAATATTAGCTTTCCATCTCCTACAGTGAAAGTATCGCCACTTTGACTACCTAAGCTACCTAATGTAATACGTACAAAAGGATCTATTAATCTCTGAGATGGGTTTGGATTAACCATAATTTAAATAATATTAGGTAAATATAATAATGAAATATTGATAATTAAAGCAAAGGTCAGCACCCAGTCAATAATCCTCCAGATAGGTACTTCGGGCTCATAACTGCTAGTTTTAAGTGCCTTCCTAATTCTCTCTGCCTTAGTAGGAGCACTCAGACTCTTAGATATGGAAGATAAATCTAAATCTTTAAGTATTTTATCCTGGTCTATATTAATTCCTAATAGCTTAGTAATAGTTTTAACTTCTCTAGAGTTTAATATCTCTTTAACCCTAGATTGAACTTCCTTGTTAATACCATTAATCTCAATAGCAGCTTGGTCTTTAAATCTCCTCTCTGCTTCTTCTTTAGTAGGTATTGTTAAGGTTTGCCCTATCTCTATTGCCTTGAAGATATCTATATCATTCATGACTGCTAGCTCTCTCCAAGAGGAATAATCCCCTAGTACTTCACTTGCTATATTCGCTAGAGAATCACCAGCACTTATCTTTATAGTTTTAGTTAAATTTAAAGGTAAAGGTTGTGTACTCATTTATTTATTAAAAGAATTTAAATTATTATTACTACCTGAAGTGTCAAGCTTACCATCCTTGTACCAACCTACTACTCCTAAAGGCTTGGAATTATTAGTATATAAAGCAACAATCCCATTATCCTGAACAACTATTTTATACTTATTAATCTTGACTAAAGAAGATACTTTCTCTGGTAGCTTCTTTATGTTCTGATTTAGCCATATTTTAGCTTTAGAGGCGGCATCTTCCTTCTGCCTATCTGTTAGCTTGTTTGATGACTTTAAGGCAGCTTTAAGCTTATTCTGAGAAGTTTCTACCTGAGCTTTTCTAGGTAGCTGACTCTCCGGTATTTGTAATAAGGTAAAGCTAACTCTAGCTGATGCTACTTCACCATTAAGCCAGCTAGTTTCAGACCAACTAAGGTCAGTAATGACGGCAGGGCCAAACTTATCACTACCCCATTTAAAGTAAACAGGAGTAGGGGCATACTTACCTTTAACTGGATCAGCTACCATTAGGGCTTGAAGCTTATCTAATAGAATCTGACAGGTTTTACCTCTTGTATAACTTTCTAATATTAAGTTGGATAATCTAAGGGTTAATCCACTAGTATAACTATAAAACTGAGAAGGAGTAGATGTTAGAGCAGTTGCCCCTTCATCATATTTAGCTTGCTTTGAGAAGGACTTCTCTTCGGGATTATAGAGAAAAGTGAAGGTTAAATTATCTAATTCATCTACAAGATAAGCGTAAATATTCTTTGTCTTTTTAGCTGGATTTAGACCTACAATGACAGTTTCATTCATATATTTAAATAAAAGAAAAGTCCCCTACTATTGAGACAGTAGGGGAAGTTTTAAAGTAGTGATTATTTTATATTTAGGCTGCAATTGCTAGGTGGCTCTTTTGATAATTACTCCACTCTCTAGCAATGTAACTAACTACAGTCTTAGCTATACCTTCTGCATCTTTAGCTTGAGTATTAATAGTGATTGAGCCTATATTTAAACTTCCACCTCTGGAAGATAATCCATTTAATAATACAGCTTGCTGTTGCCTATTCAAGATAGCTTCTGAGGTATTAGCTACCACTAATCCTGAGCCTTGAGGTGCTTGATTTAGTTCCCTAGCAGCAGCACCTAATAGTCCTTGGTAATTAAGCCCATTAGCCGAGTTAGGTGTCTTACCTGTTAGTTTATCCCACCAGTTTTGTAGTCCTGTTTTAGCTTGATTGGGTTGCTTAGATTCAGAATTAGATCCAGAAATCCAGTCTTTAAACTCATTAAATTTATTAGCTATACCACCAAAAAATCCTTTAATCGATGAGACCATATTATCCCATAGACTCACAACATCCTTCCAGAGATTACTGAACCCCTCCCCTATAAACCTAAAGAAGTTACCAATTGGTTCAGTTATAGATCTTCTCAGTTTAGGGTCTTTAAGAATACCTATAACTATTAAACCTACTGCTGCTATTGCTAAAGTTATCCAACCAGCAGGGCCAGACATAATTCCCATTAGTACAGGAGCTAATTGGGCTAGGATTGTAGGTAATACTCTACCAGCAAACCAAGCTGCTCCTATAGTTAATAATCTGCTGGCTATAACTTTAAATAATGCAGTAACCCCCATCTTTAAGAGAATACCTGCACCAATAGCAGCATAAACACTACCATCTAAATTAGCTAGGAAGGAGCCAATACCTTTAACAACTCCAATCAGCCCCTCACCTATGGCAGTAGCCAGAGTTGAGTAGAAGATTGGGGAATTAGACCCAGCTAGGAAGCTAAAAGCAGTACTAACAAATTCAGCTAACTTTTTACCTAATAATTCTAAATTAAGGAATCTTTTAAAGAAATATCTTATATCATTCTGAAGCTGACCTAAATCCTTTAAAGCATTAAAGTCACTGAATATTAAATTTAAATATCTAACTCTAGCTGCAAAGGAATTAGCCGCATCTCTTAGGATTCTCATAGGGTCACTACCTGTGACTCCTAATATCTTTAGAGTTGCTCCTAACGTACTAAATAAACCATTGTCCCCAAATAGAGCTAAGAGAGCTTTATTAATTGCTTTAAAGGCTGATTGATTGCCATTAGTAAGAGGATCTACATCCCTCATTAAGCCAAATAGACCAGTCTGTAGCCCAAATAGCTTATCATTAATGGTTCCAAATACCCCTTCTACTGAGTTAGAAAGTTCTTCTAATACTCTTGGGTCTAATCTAGCAGCTTGAAGGAATATTCTCTGTCTTTCATCACTAGATAATCGCCTTAAATCTCTTCCGCCTAATAACCTTTCAAGCTCATTTCTAAAAGTAGTGTTCTTTTCATAAAGGTCTAAGGTCTTTAACTCTTTAAGGGTTCTAGTACCTGATAGGAAATATGCAGCTTGGGAAGATGCTCTAGTAGAGTCTATACCAGCAGTCTGCCCTAATAATGTACCAAAGGTAGTTAAGTCTTTTAATCTACCTAATGCTGCTCTTCTTTCTAATGAGTCTAGTTTGCCATCTAAACCAGCAAAAGCAGGGATAACATCATCCATTATCCCCCTACCAAATGCAGTAAAATCAGATGCCATTCCAGGTAACTTAGCGGCTACCTCAGACATTTGAGATTGGAAATCCTCTACAAATGAAGTAGCTTGGCTAAAGTTATAGCCAGTTAGCTTCATTAAGTTACCTGAAGTAGCAATAATACTAGTTTGAGTAGTAGCAGCTTCATTAAATAAATCGGTAGCTTTACCAGCTAATGAAATAATAGAGCCTAATCCCTTCTGAATAGCTGCCGACATGAGTTCAGCGCCTAAGACGGCCTTCCCAAAGCTATTTGTGGCCCTCTCATTATATTTCTGTATTTTAGTAAAGTGACCTTGTATAGCTTTAGTAGCGTCATTAAGAGAAGATAATAATTCCCCTACAACGCTTAATACCTGATTGACGGGATTAGGGGTTGCCATATATAAAACTTATTTATAATAATCCAAAATCATTTGTTGAGAAGCCCCAGTCTTTAAGCTTATTCTCAGGAGAAGGGCCTTCCTTCTGCTTTAAGTTAATAAATATATAAAGGTGATATAAACACTCAGATATATCCATATCTAAGAACTGAAAGTAAGCTGGATTGAATTTCCCACCACAAGATAGGATAAGCAACTCCAGTAAATCATTAATTGTTAACGCATCTAGGGAATCAATACTAAAGTAGAGATTATCCTCTGAGAGCTTCAAGTTTATCCTGAAAGCACATGATAGCTTCTGCTACCCTCTCTAAATCAGTGATCTCTAGTTCATCTAATAGCTCATCAAAGGTTACTTTATCTTTATTACCAAACTTGGTTATACACAGTGATGCTAATTTGACTGCTATAAAAGATTCAGTTTTATATTCAGCTTCAGTTGACTTCATGAAGCTCTCTAGTAATAGAAACTGTCTAGTCTTAGGAGATTTCATTACTACAGGAGTACCATCTTCTAACTTAAAGCTGGCTATACCTTCTTCTGCATTGAAATCAATTTCGGACTTCTTTTCAACCTCTTGGATAGGTTGAGATTCATTATTAATTAAAGTAGGAGACTCGCTAGGAGTCCCCTCAATCACTACTCTTTTAGCCATAATACTTAATTTAAATTATTAGCTAGCTGTATCAGTCATATCTGAACCTTCGACAGTGAACTCTAATTCAAGTTCCACTGCTTGACTACCATCTGAGGTGTCAATATTGCCTCCCCAGGTTAAATTAGATACCCGGCATCCATATAAAGTAAGGGATTTAGCTCCTTGAGTGGAACTACCATTTACATATTTAATTGGGGTTAATGTAAGAGTGAATTCTTCTCCACCTTTATATCTATTAAAGAAATCGAATACAGATTGGTCTCTATCTATATCGTAGGGTTTAGATAAAGTAACAGGTTGATACTCTTGAGTTCCACCTTCCCCAGTTAACATTTTATTAGAAAGCCCATCATTAAATTGAGGTCTTTTAAAGCTAACTTTAAGTCCAGAAAATTTAGTCCAGTAAATATTAGAACCTATCTCTGGACTAGCAATTAAATAATCTGAGTTAGCTACTGGTCTTAAATTACTTATTGGTAATACTGCCATTGTTTATTATTTCCCTTATGATTGAGTATTAGATTGAGTCTCAGGCTGGATTAATTGAGCTTCTACTTGGTCTTGATTTAAAGGTAAAGTACCAATTGAAACTCTGATTGTATTAATCAACAGTTTCTCCATTGCTGGGGCAGGTACTACATAAACTTCCAATAGAACATTACCTTGCTCTAACTCATCAGGGGTATTATTCTCGAAGTCACATTTAACTTCAAATGCTTCAGCTTCAGTAGCGCCAAATAATGCTTTACCTCTCCATAAACGCGAGCAAACCGATTTAGCTGTAGCGGCAATAGAGGCTAATAGAACACCTTGACCATCAACCACAGAGAACAGTTCATTATCAAATCCCTTACGAAGTGTTCCATTAAGGACATTCATAATAACTCTAGTATTTAGGAAGGTATAAAACTCATTACTAGAACGAGTTCTCATTGCCCACACAACTACACCTTTATTTCTCAGGTTGCGAATGATATTAATACCTAGTGGGTTTAGTATTTCTTGTTGCTGGGTGTTGACCTTGGTAACTACATCTTTAACCCCCAACACTGGGAATTTAGCACCAGCAGGAGGTTGTTGGAATCCTTCTTCCCTATATCTGCGAGTAGCCATACCAGCTACACCTGCTGATGGAGGAACTACACCATCTTCCAGGTCAGTTAGGTAAGGGTAATAAAATCCTGTATGCCCTTGCGGAGAGGTATATAAGATACCTTCTGCTTGAGCTTGAGCTACGGTTAATCCTGAACCCGCATCAATCAAAGCTACCCAATCAAAAGATTCATCAGAAGCTAATGCTTCCATTGCATTACCAACAGATAATCTGTCAGATTGTGTAGTTAGTAATTGGAAAGCTTGAGGGGCAATTAAAAACCCTTGAGTCCAGTCATCCTGACTATCAAAGGAGTTCTCGATCGCATAAACGTAGTCTGTAGCAGCAGGGGTAGTGAGGTTTAAGGCCGCTACGGATAAATTTGAACCTACAGTAACCGCTAAATTATCTAGTGGATTATCTGCTCTAATAACAACTTTATCAGTGCTGTCTCCAGAAATAGCGGTAACGGCACTGGCTACAGAAGAGTTATTAACAGCATCAAGTAAACCAGAAGCAACACTAGCAAGAGTAGGCGTTGGACTAGCAGGTGCAGTGTAGGTAACCGTAGTTCCGTTGATTGTGGCTGTATAAGCACCTGCTACAGCAGTGCTAACAGTAATTGTGAATCTCTTAGCAATAGGTGTTCTTACAAAGTAAAGTAACCCTCTTCTATTATTTCTGAAGAATAATTTAACTGATGCTTCAGAAGGAGATGCACCAAATACATTGGTAAAATCAGTTAGTGAGGTAACCTGTGTTGGAGTTAGATAGTCTCCCGATGCTGAGGAGCCAATCATATAAACTGTCTCAAATGAGGCAATTGATAATGACCTGTATCCTTGAGTAGATTCTTGGATACGAACTCCAGGCCCCTTGAAATTGGCAAATATGCTAGTTGTCATATTTTATGGAATTATATTAATTTCTGAATCTAAATTATAGGTTGAGTTATTAGTAGTAATAAACTTCTCTTTAGCTCTGTAAATACGTATCTTCAATTCTTCTAAGGGTGGAGGATTATTAAAGTCATAATAATCAGGTGATTGAATATCATCCAATCCTGGAATTGAAGTGGTGTTAAACTTCACATCAAAAGCAAAGTTGAGGTAAATTAACCAATCAGAACCAGACCCGTCTGTATTAGAGACTGTAATAGAATCCTCTACTTTTACTGGAGTGAATGATTCTATATCTGGGTCTGGGGATTCAAGAAGGGATACTGTTTGAATATAAGAAATTATCCCTTCTAAACCTGTATGGGGAAGAGAATGATAATTTAGCTGACCTGGAAACCTGTATGCAAGCCTATAAGGGAATCTAGCTAATGTTTTAATTTGGTTAAAGCCTTCTTTATAGTGAAGTACATTCTGTACAGGCAGTAAAGTAAGCGAGTTAGCTGGATAAGTGCCCGTTAAAGTAGGAGCATATATTTCGCTAGGATATTCTAATTGCCAGTAATCTATCCTGACCCTAGCTATTAAGAAATCGTTTATACTTTCCCTTATAGTCTGAATATTTGTCATTATTTCTTCTCCTTCCTTAGGATGAATTTCCATAGGGTAGGGTCATTATCCATTAGCATCATCATCTTGTAGAAGCCTGCTCCACTGATTTCCTTAGTAGTTGGATTGGTGTATACAACCTGATTATTAGATACTGGAGGTTCTAAGATGAATAATGGTCTAATGTTATTAGGAGGTTCAAATAATGACCTTGGGAAGGTTCTCGGTATCTCTACCTGGATGTCGGTTATATATAAACTGATCATCTTCTCAGCCCCTTCAATTGCTATTGGAATAGCAGCCAGCTTAGGAGAGACAAAAGTAATATAAGGTTTGGGTAATATTAAGGTATCAGTTATATCTAAGACCCTGGTTGATTGATTGAATATCTGATGCCTTACTAATAAATGCTTACGCTGAGGATTCCCCAACTTAACCTCAACTTCAGCCATCTTACCCTCAACTTCAGCTAGCTTCTGATATAAAGTCATGGGTTATATCCTTACCAGTAAGATTTAGGTTGGCAGGGAGAGTATTTATTAAAAGCTACTTCTACTGATAGAATATGGGCTAACTCCTTTAGTAACCTTGTAGCTTCAGATTTAAGGTGCCCTACGTGTTGACTGTAAGATAACTTAGAACCCCTAGATTCAGTGACATAGCTGGTATCAGTTGCCTCTTTTAACTTGGCATTAATATCATCTAAATCAGTTAGTATTGCTACTGCTCTGTCATAAACTACTTGAGCGAAATTGGTAGATAATTGAGTGTGAACTACTGAAGATATGGGACTGTTATATCCCAGCACCATCTCTATCTTTTCTATTTGAGTTGTTGTGAAGTTAGCCATTATTCTTTACTGAGTGATTTTCTCTAGGCAAGCCACACCCTTAGCTCTGTTGTGAACCTTCAATTGAGGTTTTACATATACAGCATAATTCTCTGCATCAGGGTTACTAGAAGGTAATTGCTCAATGGCAAACTGCATACCTTGAGTAGAACCAGTGTTGTTCTGGCTGAAGGTGTATAGAGCTACTTCAGGTTCGTTGACAAAGTACAGAGTGTTGTTGGGGCAGTAGGGATCTTGAATGATTGGGCGACCAGCATAAGATACACCAGTGTAACCAAGGTCAGCTTGACCAGCAGGTAGCACATTATTGATAGAAGTGTTAGCAGCGAATAATAGTTTATATTTAGCTACAACTTCAGGAGTGGTGTAAATAGCTGTAAAGTTTCCACCCTTTCTTGCGATTGCAGTTTCCATTGCAAGTAGCAAATCAGCAGATAAGGCTCGGTTGCTTGCGTTGGTATTAAGAACGGCTGACCAAGCAGTGTAGGTAGCAGGGTCAATACCAGCATAAGCAGCATTAGCTACCACAGCACCTAGACCAACAACACCACCAGCAGCAGCTAAACCAGTACCAGTGTATACATATCCGCTAAGGGATTCCATAATGACTCTTAAGCCACTATTAATCTCGAATCCGTACAAGTCTCGTAATGCACCTTTACCAGCACTAGCGGCTTCAGCACGGTCTTCCTTTTGGATTTGGAATGAGTGACGTAAGCGGTTAGTGCCAATAGGTAAGGAAGCACCAATAATACTATCTTCTGTATAAGCACTAATACTAGCTGTAGTAGCTTCACCAGTTGCTCCAGCACCACCAACATTAGTATTCCATTTAACTGTCTTCTGGGAAATAATCTTTTTATTTAGACGGCTCAACATAGGGTAATAACCCAACTGTAAAGCGGCGACTTCTTCTTCCACCAAAAGCATCAAACTTTTGGTTACATCATTAATAATTGCCATATTAATTTATAATTCTTTCGTGTTTGTTTAGTTTATAGATTTGAAATTGAATCAAATAGAGCATCTGCGGCACTTACTTTAGTATTTGGATTAGCAGCAGTTACTTTAGTTTCTTGAGATGAGGAACCATTTACTCCAGAAGGAGGTAAGAATAACTTTCCATCATCTGAATTTAAATAATTCTTTAGAGATTCCTCTAGGGAGAGTACCTGACCATTCCTCTCAACAAACCAATTACCATTTTCTTCTTTTAACTGAGAAGAATTCTCCATCATATAAAGCTTATGAAGAGTTGATTGGTTGAGAACATTAGACTTGGAGATTGCTTTAGAGACGGCTTCTGAACGTTTAGCGTTATATGCTTGTTCATCTTTCTCTCTAAGCTGAGTTTGGAGGTCTGAAATCTGTTGCTGTAAAGCTTTTAGGGATAAATTACCTTTAGGTTCTTCATCACTTTCTAGGGGCGAAGTAGTAGTTAATTTCTTGATTTCTTTAGAAAGTGAACTAGCTAAACCTGCATTCTTCTTATCAACTTCAGATAATATTTCAGTCTTAAGTTCTCCTAATGTTTGTTTTAAGAGGTCTTGTATTTCTTCAGGGGTCATTTGTTAAATTCCTTATTGGATATCTGTATTTAAACCTAACAGTATGGTTATCTGGTTTCTACCTTAACCAGTTGGTACTATCTAATAAAAACTATTGTCCGATTTCTACTAAGGGGTGGTCAATTAGTGATTAGGGTGTATCATACCTTTTCACTATTAAGTATGAAGATTAAGGAGCACGTTAGTTCTCCGCTTCAACTTGCGTCGAAGATGCAAGCGAACCAAGTGAGGAAGCAAAAGGGGTGCGTAAAATGGCTGTAACCTATATTAGATAAGGGTTGTAGCTACTCTACTAATAGTACTATGCTATCTTGTCTCTTTCTTTCTCTACTTTCCCTTCTCTTCTCTTCTTCCTCCTCCTATCTCCTCTTCTATTTCCCTTTCCTGTTCTGGTGATAGGTTTCCTAGTAGTAGTGTAATTAGTTTCTTGTAGAGAATTAAATATGCTGTTGGTGGTAATTGAGCCTGTAGAATGCTTAAGTCTGTGTCTACTAACTCTTTAATATTTGTTAATAGGTTGTCTAAATTATCAAGTTCAAATTTATCTAGTCCACTCACCGTTACTAAATCGGTAATTCCTTGAGATTTAGCTACTAATTGGAGCAGGTCTTGATAAGCGTCTACTAGTATTTGCCCATAGGACTTGAGGATGGTCTCTTGATTATAGAAATCTAGCTGCTTGGATACACCGGATTGCTGTACTGCCCCTAATGAAGAACTTACTCCCCCAAGGGAAACCAAATCTCTAACCTGATTCTCTATCTGGGATAGACTTTCTCTAAGGTGAGCTAAGATATGCCCCTGAGGTTCAGACCATTCAAACTTCTCTAGCTCTAGTACGTGCTGTAATCCAGTAGGAGGCGCTTCATCATCCCCCTCAAAGGTGGCATGAATATCTCCATCAGGTGTCTGTACTCGCTTATAGGTGCGTTGGAAGTAAGCCAGAGTTAGTAAATCATATTTAGAACAGTCAGTTCTTAGATGCTCTAATGCTTTAGATGCCGCCTGATCGCAGGCCCACAGGTCATCAGGAACTTCAACCTTTACTACGGGTATTGTCCCTAGATTATGAGGTACTCGACTATTTAAATAGACATCAACATCTCTATTACCTCTTTTATCCTCACCCTCAAGTACATTCTTGATATTTCCTGCTGAATCCAATTCCACATAAGCTTCATATCTAGCAACGTATTTAGCATCAATAAAAGTCCAGATAGCTTTAGTTTGTGGGGGAGATAAAGGATTAGTTGTATCTTGAACTATTTGGTAGACTTTAACCCAATCAGGCCGCCCTTTGGTCTCTGACCAGTTAATTACCTGCATGGCAGAGTAAAGGGTTACATAAGGTCTAATACCTAAGGTTTCCTCTTGAGCTTTATTAAGTGGAGTAACCTCAGATTTAGGTTTGTCTACGTGAAGATATACTTTCTTAAACTTCAGTAATTCTCTAAATATATTAGATATTAAATTCTTCTCTGATCTGCCAGCTAAGTCAGTATCGTCTCTAAAGTCGTCCCAGAAGGTTTGATTCTTCTCTATACCTGAAACGGTAACAGTACTGTTATTAAATTTAGATAGCTGCTTACTGATAGCCTGCCCTAAGACATTAGAATAAGTAAACTTATGCAGTCTGGTTTCATAGATATCTAAATCCTCTCCTGGTCTTCTAGGGAGGAATTGTTTTATCTGTGCCTTGAGCTTATAACCACCTGAAGCTAGTAAATCAATCTCCCTATAAGCGGGCAGCATTAAAGTATATTCTGGGTGCGTTGATTGAAGTAGCTCCAGAGGTAATTTATTCGGATATTCCATAGATTATTTTAAAAAGTTTTTATATTCTAGAGTTGCTATGACATACCTAGTAGCATCTACTAAGTGAGCGCACTCCTGATTCTTAGCTGGTTTATCTATCACATTCCCTGAGGAATCAGTCTCCCTTACATATGACCTGAGACTATCTTCTAATTTAGTTTGGGTTGATTTAATTAGTAATCTATCTTGATAAAATAGGCTATTTACTATAGTGCATCCCTCAGAGATTCCAGGTTTATTTCTATCAACAGCTATAGCTTTCTTCAGCCCTTCTATATCCCGACTCTTACCAACCTTCCTTAACTCAAATATTGAGGCAGGTCTATCATCAGGTAGATAAGCCCTACGTACTTTATATTTATTACAGAACTCTATAGCTTTAGTTATTAAATCTGCTTGAGGTACAGCATTACCTGGGTGTGGATTAGACCATGAATCTATTAGATAATATTTCTTATCTTTGTATCCAACTACAACCAGAGCAGGATTTATATCTCCCCAATCACAACCTAGAAAGGTGTGGTCGAATTCACTAGGAATATCCGCAACTATGTGGCGGGAATCTATACAGTCAAATATAGCCCCTGTAAAGTCTTCAAAGCTGGCTTCAAACTCCTGCCTATATGTTCTAGGAGGTAGGATGATTTTAGCTCTGTTAAGGAACCTCTTAGGTACAAACGGATTATCTTTTGTTATGAAGTGATAATAAGCCCAATCACTATAAGTTTTAATCTGTAAATGAAATCTATGAAGGAAATGAGCTTTACCTTTAGGAGTACCAATTAAAAGAGCTTTAGAGTTAGCTGTATCGGCTAATGCAGGATAAACAACATCTTCCCAAGCTCTAATAGAGAAGTCTTGGAATTCATCTAAACCTGCCCAGTAGAGTTTTAGACCTCTTAATCCATCCCCATTATTATCCGCACCTCTTAATAAAATATCTGGCTTATTACCTTTAAGTTTTATTCTGAAATCAGTTCTAGAAATACTTTCTACAAATGGCTGATTCTCTAATAGATTTAATAAAGGTTGCCAGTGAATTTGTCTACATTGTTTGAGAGTAGGCATTACTATCAAGCAGACAGGAGGGCTAGCTGGGTCAATAGATTGATTAAATGAAAGAGCAGCATGGATAGCTGAAGTTAGTAGTAGTCTACTTTTCCCCCAACGTCTAGCCGCTATTAATAATTTGAATCTAGCTTTAGAGAGGAATACTTCAGCTTGCTTCTTATGGAGAGAGAGATTCATCATCATCTTCCCCCTCAATTTCTATAGGGTCAGTTAGAGTTATGTTTATCTCATAGTTGGATTCATTATTTATATTCAATTCATCCATCTCTTCTTTAATACTCTTCACAGCTTGGACTACTACTGGAAGGTTAACTTTATGCAGGTCTACTACAGTTCCTTTTGATGTCTGAACCTGCTCTATATATCCGTTTAACCCTAAGTCAACTACTCTCTCTAATACCTTTAATCTAGCTAGTTTATGAGAATATCTAAGTAATCCTATTTCTAAAGCTTTCTCTATAGCTAAGGTACTATTATCAGTGAAGAATTTAAATGCTAATCCTTCTTTCTGCTTTAGATATATAATTTGCTTGTCAGTTAATGATTGACCTGGAAATCTTTCATTGAATTCTTTTTTAATTTGCCCATTACTAAGAGTAGGGTTAGAGATTAGTAGAAGTATTAGGTAATCTTTATGTTGTTGGTTTAAATGAGCGGTCATAAAAAATGGCATCTGATGAGATGCCTTTAAATATATGAATTAACAATGTGTATTTATACTAATTACTTATGTCCGAGATTAAATAAGGTTTCTAATTTCTTCTGATAGAGAGATGAATGATTGGATATATAAATCACTCACCCATTCAGTAAACTTCAGACATGTATTAGAGTTGATGTAGTAATGTTGAAGAGTTGAACTATCTTCATTATTAGGTACATTGTAAAGCTTAATAGCCGCCCTATAATGTTCTGGAAGCCTATTTAAAGCCTTAGTTAATGTTGGAGAATCTAATTGGCCATATAAGGAATTAGATGGGTTTAATTGGCTCTCTGGTAGGTATAGTCTAGACATAAACTCGTCTACATCATCTAGTTGATTAGCGTAATAAAGCTGAAGACAATGCAACAAGTCACCTGGGTTAATGTAACTAGTTTTAATGGTGAGCGGCTCCTGAGAATCAATGTAGTATTCTCTAGAACCTGGAACATATTTATAAGATATTTTCATATAATCATCCTTTAGGAAATAGGAATTAACAATTCAAATAACTCCTTAAAGTCTCTACTCTTGTGAAAGCATTCCTTTAAGGTTAATGAGCGTATCTGCTTATCTGTATAAAACTTAGTATTAGGAGATTTAACATTAAGTAATAGTTGAAATAGTTGCGGGCTATTTAGCCATTCTCTAATCTGTTCTTTGTCTTTAGTCGAGATTTTAGGGTCTGTTAAGTATTCCTTAATAATGTCAATGATTGACCTTAAGTTGGTATAACCTCGACCATAAATTCTCTCAAATCTGTCTCTAAGAGTTGATTTGGGTGTATTAAAGTGAGATTGTAATTTCCTTAATGACCATCCCTTCAGGTATAAGGAGAAAGCTCTTTGGGTAGCGGCTTCTTTATCAGATAATTTCTTATTGGGCATTACATCCCCTTAACTCTATGCTTTTAAGATAAGGTAACTATGTTAGTAAGAAGTGGGATTATTTAATATAAAAGGGGTCATAAGACCCCCGTGTTATCAAGTTAATTTAATTAATTATTTAGTATTGGTTATAGTAGGAGAGTTAATATTTGGTTTTACTAGTTTCTCATACCCAATATATAAAAGTCCTGATAGAGCAATTAATGTTGTTAAAGAGTAACCAATAATCATCATCTTTGCCGTATTCCTCTCATATTCTACTTGTTCTTCAAGAGCAGATATAGCCTTTTGCCCTTCGATAAATTCTTGGTGGGCTTCTAATTCTTCAGGGGTGAATTTAGGTTGTCCATGTTCAGACATTTAGTTATTCCTTCGATTTATTTTATCTATGTAATTAATATATGTGAAAGATAATGATATAAAGTGGGCTTCTATCTCATTCTTCGACAGAAGAGTGAGCACTTTAATTCTGACAATAATAAAGGGAGTGATTAACTCCCTTGGATTATTTATTTAGTTTTATCTATTGTAATAATAACGTTAGGCGACTTGAGGTAACTTATATCCGGCATATTCTAATAAACCAATTATGAACTCAATTCCTTTAGGTGATACTAGAGTAACTGTATTATTTACATTCATTCTATTAGGCTTGATTACAACTTTAAAGTACCCCTGATTAACGTAATTCTGGTAGGGAGTATTATTACCTCTTAGAATTCCCTCATTTCTTAAGAAGGAGAATAAATTGTTTCTACCCATATTCTTAATATTAATAATTTTAGCTACCTCAGCCATATCATGAAAGGTATTATTGGCTATTACTTGGTCATAGACCTCTGCCTTAGGTTCTAATACTTTTATTGTCTGTTCCTGTTCGGCGGCTTTAAGGGCTAGTGCTTGTTTCTCTTCTTCGGCAGCTACAAGGGCTTTAAGGGCAGATAAATAATCTTGAGGTAGTTTAGGTTGATTAGATTCAGAAGGAGATTTCCACCCATTAATCTGTTGAATATAAACTCTAATACCTACAGCAGCAAAGGCTCCTAGAGAAATAGCAGCTTCTACCTTACCTTGTTGAGCGTAGTGGGTTAATACTGCTGCACATACTGTATCTTTTAGGATAGCAACATTATGATATTCTGAGTTGGTTGTAAGTGTTAAATCCTCCAAATTCTTACCAGTAAAGGGTTCTAGAATTTCAGAAGGTGATTTGGTTGTAAGTCCCAATATTAGTTTATTAATGGCTTGCTGAGATACACCGCAGGCTCTAGCTAAACCTGATTGAGACATTCCACTTTCACCAGTAGCATTGATGGTGAAATATTGGATTCCGTTCTGAGTTGAAATAATTAAGTTCGACATAGTTGTGTTTTATTTAATAATTAACTATGCCCTAACTATATAAATAATTAAATGGTATAAAGTGGGCACGTTAGTTCTCACGAACTAAGTGAGTGAGCGTTTATTAAATTTAATTTCAGCGTTTAAAACGTCACCCTTACCACCAACCAACTCCGCACTTATGAGGATCTGGTAATACATCTTCTCGTTTATCAATAATGATAAGTGAGGATTTCCTCAATCATGAGGAAAACTAACCAATAGAAAAGGAGAGAGATATTACTCCCTCTCCTATATAGTTAATTAATAAATGAAACCTATGTTCCTTTAACATATCACTGAAATATAGTATAAAGTGGGATTTAATTAATAGGAGGATTCCATTCTTCTACTACAGCTTGCCAATATCTTTCTTCTATCAATTCCCCCCTGCCCTTCAGCATTCTACCTTCCTTTCTGATAGCCCAGAACATATAACTGCTCAATCTATTAAGAATTGCTGAATGGTAATTAACATTATTAGTTAGGTCAGGCTTGAGTAATAGAAACCCTACTACCTCATTGCTATACCGCCACCTAATAAAGTATCTTTCTAGTTCCCTGATATCGATTCTTAGCTTATCTAGACTAATTAATGTTGGGTGATTATGGTAAAGGAAATCAGGACAGTGACCTAATTCTTCTTGAAGGAGCTTGATATTCTTATCCATCCATTCTATTAGAGAGAAAGGTAATAGATGCTTGTCTGTATTGGCTTTTAGGTAACAGAAACTAGCTAGAGAGAATATATTTCTATTTAGGTAATAAAGTAGATAATTTAGGTCAGGAGATAGGTCTGGATTGAGATATAAGGCGCTTTCAATAGAGTTCCTGACTGTTTCTATCTTCCCTTGAATAGTACAAGCTGGAGACGATTTTAGTAGGAGTGGAGCATCGTGCAATACTTGGGCAAAGCCGATATCGCCGCTACCTGCGACATAATTAGCCGTGATTCTTTTATTAGACATATTCATTAATATATAAAAGTTACATAATTCTTGTAGTAGTTAATCATCTACTACATCAGGCTTTTCTACATATACATAATAATGGTTACCATAAGGGCCCATTTCTTCTAGATAATAAGTTCTAATTTCTTCTCTGAGTTCACCAAGATAACCACCATCAAAGTGGGGAATTATAACTGTTACTGGGTTGCCATAAAGCCTTAATGGGGTTCTACAATTCCTCCAAGCTATACCAATACCAGGGAAATATTTTGATATATCTTTCATCATTAGGAATATATATATTGATGACTAAATCATCTTTAACCTAGAAGTAGACTATAAAGGTGGGCGACAAATATGCGATCACAAATAAAGTAAATAGCTACCAAATAATCACCTAGACATTAAAATGTTCACAAACTAGACTAGGGAAGGGAGGAAGAGAGAAGAGGAGGGAAGAAAGGTAGAAGGAGAAAGAAGAGAGAAATAGAGAAACAAAGATAGCATAGTACTACTATTACATAGTCTGTAATCCTTACTGTATATAGCTTTGAGCTTGATTTACACTCCCCTTTTGCCCCTAATTTACTGTCAATAAGTAACGTAATAATAGGAACTTCATAAACCTTATTGAGAATGAATAGATAGCTTCCATCTCCGATGAAAGAGGAGCTCCCATCTCTATCGAGATACGAGATAGAGCCACAATAAAAACTAGGAGATAACTCTCCTAGTTAATTATTTAGATATTTAGTTGGTTTATAGGAAAGGTTTTTCTTCTAGAATGGCATATTTAAGACCGCTTTGTTGTCGGGCATATTCAATAGCTTCTTCGGGAATCTCCCCTATAACTACAAACCCATCATGCTGATTATTCATAACCTCAAACCCATAATGTTCACTAACGCAAGTAAGATGGTGGATAAATGCTGCCTCATTACCCTGTAAGTAGAAAGCCGCCAATCTTCTTTTTAGTTGGTTAAGGTTCTTCCACTTACCCTCCTTATCCCTGTAATCAGAAATACAAAAAGTTATGCCAGTCTTATTAGAAACATACTGCTTACCTTTGGGATAAGAAGAACTAATGGGAACATAGGTATTGATTAACCAATCTTGCCACTTATCAATAGAAGCTTTTAGAGGAGCAGTTAATTTAGTAAATCTGGTATATAGATTGATTGCTAGGGAATCATCACCCCCAGCCTCTTCCATTAAATAATTAATAATTGCTAAATCGGAATCTAAGAAATCTTTAGAAGTAACTTTCTTTGGTAAGTGACCGCCCATAATCAAGGCAAGGAAGCATTGTTTCCATCTATCTTTAGATATACCAACAGCATCAGCAAACTCTTGTTTATCCTTAGATAAGTAGACTCTAAGCCATTTGGTATCGATGTTAGCCGCCTCAAACCATTGAATCAGCCCCCAAACTTGACTGGATTTCAAGTCATAGTTCTTTAAGTTAGGAATACCACTAAAAGCTATCTGTTTCATTTCTCTTGAGCAAGATTGAAAACCACCTTTCCTTTCAGTTAGTCTACCAGAAGGTTGAGATTCATAGCTAGGGTAGTACTCTATCAGCCCATCCTCTAATAACTTGATTCCAGACTGTCTAATCCAGTCATAACAATTTCTATCATTTAAATATCTTGCTCTTTCTTTCTTTGAACCTCCAAAGGATGTATCAAAGTCCTTTTCATCTAAGTATTTCGTAACTGCTTTATCATTAACCAAACATCTTTTAATAGCTTTCATACTTTCTTTAATTAGTTCTGGGATAGAATTCTCATTCTCATCAGTAAATTTATGTCTCTTGAACTGATTCATCTTCTTGCCAGTCATCAGGTCGTAGTACTGGCAGGTAACAAACTCTGATGTTTCTTTAGGATATTTACCTAATATCTGCTCTACTACATCAAGGGGTACTCTAAACTCTCTGCTCTTACCATAATCTTTACTATAAGTAATCTTCTTACCGTCTTCAGTTTCATGAATAACTTTAACTTCTAATAATCCATCTTCAACTAGTAAGCCCCACTGTAATTCTTCAGGCTTGCCCCATTCCTTCTTCATCAAGTTATAGCTAACTGGAACCCAACCTTCTTCTCTTTCATCTATAAGGCGGTGCCTATCTCTGCCAATATAATAAGTAGTTCCAAATAAAATATGTACAAATAGTTGTCTAGTAGGCTTATTGTATGGATGTAGTAAGTGATCCAACACAAAAGTCTTTACACTCTCTGGTACTCGATAGGAGTTAATAATATAAGCTTCGGTCATTTTAGTGTTAGGTTTAAAGTTTAAATATAGTAATTTAGGAAATGTGGAAAGGGAGTTCACTACACTCCCCTTATCGGGTCTAGAATCCTATCCACAATTAGATAGTAGGAGATTGTTCATAGTATTAAGTGGGCACGTTATCTTTGTAATATTGTTCAAGAATCCACCTGATCTGTCCTGATCCTGACCTTTGATTGATTGCGGCATCTTCCTGAATTTTTTCCCATAATTCTTTAGGTATCTTAATAGGAATAACGGCTACATCTTGCTTAACCATACTCTTTATGAATAATTAAGTATAAGAATATTATACCTCTAGAAACTAGAGACAAACATAAGGAGAAATAAATTATTTATTAAATAGTTAAACAACCCACTAGTTACCTAGACAGTAAATTGTTCGCAAACCAGGGAGGGAGAAAGAAAGGAGAGATAAGGAGAGAAAGGAGACCAGAGAAGAGAAGAAGGAAGGAGAAAGAGAAGAAACAGAGAAAGAGAAGGCATAGTACTACTAGTAATATAGCTACACTCCTTATGCAGTAAAGGTTTGAGGGCGATTTACGCACCCCTTTTGCTCGTATTTATTGAGAATAAATTACCTAATAATCAGGGTTCTATATTTCTTATTGATAATGACGGTATAAGTATCCATATTAAAAGGCTGTAACCCTTATCCCATAAAGATTACAGCATATAAAATTAATTCGTTTTAACGCTTGAAACCTTGATTCTACTGTTAATAAATTAGGCACTCTACTCCCATACTCTAACGAGTCTTCGCTTGCATCTCAGACGCAAGACTGAGCGAGACAGAGATGGACGGCTGATTGAGCCGCCTTTCAATTCACAGTATTTACACTGTTATCATTAGCACAATATGTAAGTTATTAAAGAACTACTACTCTTTAACAACTTCTATGAGTTCTCAACAAGGTAATGTACCTCCTGGAATGTATATAGCTCTTATTATTGTTATGTGGATAGGAGGTATAGTTATTATGGATTATATTCCAGAGAGTAATATTGCTATGAGAAGGGCTATTGGAGGTATACTACTTGGAATGACAGCAGTTCTAGCTAAAGGAGCAAGTTAGTCATATTCCAAAGCCTTAATTACTCCTCCCTCTAGATAACAGTCTTCTACTACTATCCTACCTACAGTATTACTACAAGTCCCTTCTGTCATCTTATAAAACACATATCTAAACTCTTATATCTCATTTGTATTGGGAGATTTATTGTTCTCTTCCTCAAGCTGTTTCTGTTTCTGAAGATATTTAGCCGTCTCTTCTATTATCCTATACATAATAGATTGCTGTATTTCTCGATATCTGTCAAAATGTAGCTGCTGACAGTATAACCATATCAATCTATCCCATATTTCTTTCTTCTTCTGAGGATTACCCTCATCTTTCAGACGAAGGATATTAACATATTCGATCTCCATATCAGATAGTTCATCAATTATATTTAGGTCGCTTAACTGCCAGTCATTTAGTGCGTAGAAGTCATTCTCTAACTTACCTTGACTTATCGTAAAGTCCTTGAGAACGTAAGCTTCAGTGGCCAATATATAAGTTGCATCATGCATTTTTACTAGGGAATTGCTAGTCCTTATAATAATTGCACTACTCCTAGAGAAGATATTCTCCAATTTTCTGAGCCAGGTTTTTACTTTAATTTTCTTACCCTGTTTCATATGTTTCAGAAGGGGGATAAGGTAATCCTCTTCTAGGAGTGCATCATTAATGTCAATAAAATTCATATATTATGCCAACCTTGTTTCTAAATTGATTAACGTTAATAGTTAATACTCAAATAAAACTGGAACTTGGGGCTTACTAATTACAGAACCAGCATAGTTTTCATATAAAACCTGTACATCATGCCCAACTAAATGGGCAACTGTTGTAGGAGAAAGTCCACTTTCTAGGCAATGTGAAATAAAACTATGCCGCACATTGTAGAAAGACCTGTACTGAACACCCGCAATCTTAAGACAAGTATTCCAAGCTCTTTTACCAAATAGAGAATCATTAATAGCTTTGCCTTGTGGGGAGGGAAATACTAAATCCTCTGGATTAATTTGTTGAGGTTTTATTGACTTTAATAATTCTTGAAGTTGTTGATTACAGGGAAATATCCTAGCTTTATTAGTCTTAGTTGGTTTACGTACCCCTCTAGTAAGAGTAGAACCAATCCAAATCTGAGAAAAATCGTCAGCGACATCCTGCCACCTTAAACCAGTAGCCTCAGAAACTCTGGTTCCAGTCATAAATCTGAATTTGACAAAAGCCAAATAGAATTTATAATTCCTATGCTTCTCAAATGCATTAAGAATTGCTGTGATTTCTTCCTTAGTAAAAGGTCTAGGTAAAGGTTTAGGAGGGACTTTAATTCTATTAGGTAAATCTAACCAGGGATTATCTTTGACTAAACCTTGTTTAATTCCCCACTGCCAGCAAGCTCTAATTATGCTTAATCTTTCTTTTAGAGTTATTGGTGATAGCTTTTGGGAGAGAACTTCAGTAAACTTTTCTACATCAGTAACCTTTATGCTAGAGGTCAATTTAGTACCGAAGAAATCCCTTAAGTTCTTAAGCGCAATGTTGTATTTCTCTTTACTTCTATCATAGAGAGATTTAGATTTATATTCTCTAAACCTCTCAAACAGATCGATAATTCTAATATCCTTGATCTCAGGGATAACTTTCTGACTAGGGGGCTTGTATTTGCTCAGGGTAGCGTCAAAGTTGCCTGAGGCTATATCTAGTTCAATCTGAGTAGCTTTCTGTTGGGCAGCTTTCCAATTGAGTTTAGTATTGGGCAAGCCAAGATAAAGGCAATAACGCTTCCCAGCATAAGACCATCTTAGTCTAAGCCTAGTCTGATATTCCTCAACGGCTACAACTCCCTTCTGGACTTGGTTTTGAGCTTTTATTTTCATACCAGTTTCATACCAGTTATAGTTGAAATTGGTATGGAATTTAAACTTAAGCCTACAAATGGGAAAGCCTGCCGAATCCTGTAAAAGGAAGGCAGGCTAGGGATTTTAATAATCGGAGCGGCGGGATTTGAACCCACGACCTCCACTACCCCAAAGTGGCGCGCTACCAAGCTGCGCTACGCCCCGGTCAGAATTATCATAGTAGCAAGAAGTTTGAGGATAATCAAGAGGTTTATTTAAAAAACTTTGAGCATCTCAGCTGCTTGCAACAAACCAGGGACGGCAGAGTTATCCCATTGACCTTCTGCACAGCGTCCTGTATTCAGGATAAAGCGCAGACTGTAGCTGTGGGCATAGCCTTCTACCTCCATCCATAATAAATCGCTTTCGGCCTCGCAAGCAATTTTTTCTTCATCCATCAATTCGGTTGCTATTTGTTTGATGGTGTCGGCTAGCTGTGCCAATAAGCGGCAAAAGTCGTTCAACTCGGCTTCGGTTAATTCAACTGCCCAATCATCTGTACCCAATAAACCTTTAAACTCAGGTGCATGAGGGTTCCAACCAATACGCCAACCAGGGCCGCTTTTAACTAAACGTTCCATATATTAATTATGGTTGGGGTGTTGCTGAATAACTTGAAGTGAACTACCTACACTGACCTGAAGGTACAGTGTAGGCTTCCTGCCCAACAGAAAGCGTAGTAGTAGATTTCTTGCGTCCTCCCTTACTGCGACTTACATCTGGGCGACAGGCTTTATCCCCCGTTCCAGAGGTCAAGATTCGTAGTCCCTCATCTCTGAGATTAATAGCTGCATTCACATCTCTGTCATGTTTTGTATGGCAGTTTTTGCAAGTCCAGAATCTTACATCTAGCGGTAAACTACCAACTTGATTCAAACACACATGACAGGTTTTTGAACTAGGGAAAAATCTATCAACTTCCTGATAAATCTTCCCTGACATTTCTGCCTTGTATTTCAGCATTGTGCAAAACATTCCCCACCCTACGCTCTGGATGGATTTAGCCAAACAATGATTTTGCATCATACCCTTAACATTAAGATTTTCTACAACAATAACTTGGTTCTCGTTAACTATCCTACGCGATAGCTTGTGCAGAAAATCTTCACGACAATTAGTGATTTTTCTATGGACTCTAGCAACTTTTATTCTAGATTTAATTCGATTCTGAGAACCTTCTTGGTGCAGTTGTTCATGGGGGAAACCCCCAAGACCACACTGCACCGCTTTTTGCTTTCTAGATAATTGCTGTTGCTTAAGTTTTAAATTCTTCTCATGCTTGTTTAATATTCTAGGATTATCAAATTTTGAGCCATCGCTAGTAATAGCGAAGTGAGTTAATCCCAAATCAATACCTACTGCTTTACCTTCTGTACTTGATAATTGTTTATCTTTACCATCGTCAACAAGAATTGCTGCAAAGTATTGATTAGAGCAGTTTTTGGATATGGTGACAGTTTTAACTTTACCCTCAATGGATCTGTGAATTATTGCTGATACTTCACCTATTTTAGGTAGACTTAAACAATTATCAGCAACTTTCACATTTTGAGGATATTGAATCGACTGTTTACCATGCTTGGATTTGAATCTAGGGTATTTAGCTCGTCTTTCAAAAAAGTTGTTAAATGCTACTCCTAGATTTAAGCAGACTTGCTGCAAACACTGCGAATAAGTCGATGTTAACCATTCATACTCTTTCTTCAACTGCGGGATTATCTTTTTTACTGCGTATCCAGACAAACCCTTACCAGTTTCTTTGTATGTTTGGTTCATCAAGTTCAGACAATAATTCCACAGCCAACGACAACTGCCAAAAGCTTGTGCTAGAGACTGCTGTTGCTGGACATCTGGATATAATCTGACTTTGACGACTCTTAACATATTAGAGTAAACAACGTTTGCTATAAGAGAATATAACATAAAAATTTCTCGTTTCCTCCATGTCCAACTCCGGGTTTCCCCTGCGGGAAAATTTGGTCAAAGGACTGTCGTCAACTCGCCTGCCATTCATGAGGACACTTGCGTGGGCGGGTTTCCCGACTTGAGCAAAGTGTCCGTCCCATGCTGCCCTATCGGGTCAGACGTGGGGCTTCTGTCAGTTCAAGCTAAAGATGTTAGTTAAGACTTGCGCTAGAGCATTTCGCTGGCTGCGGGTAAGCTTGGCAATCGCAGCGCGATCGCCTTCTATGGGATTTTCTCGTAATGTATCATGTCCTGGATAGGTAATATCATACATAGTTTCATTGGCATTCAGGTAATCAGCCAATGTCAGCTTCCAGTCTAAGCGATAAGCTGGGGAACGCTCTTTGACATAAACGTGATATCTAATTAAGCGACCAGCTAAGGTATTATTTTCGGCAACTTTACCAGTTTCTCTGCTAATATACTGATTTTCTTTCGGGAAATTTGGCAACTGTTGATACACTTGCTGCCATACTTCACCAGGGCTGATCCTTTGAGCTAATGCAGGTTGGACAGTGAGAAAAGCTGTATATTTTGATTTATCTATCCCCAAACCTAAAATAACTCCAGCCCCTACGAGGAAAAGTATTGCTAACTGGAGAGTTTTCACTATAAAGTTCGACTGCAAAACGGGAGAAAATTTTTTATTCATAAGCAAATATTCTGAGTTAAAAGTGCAACAAGAATACATACAGTACTCATAAATCAACACTTTCAACCCAGGACTATATTTTATACTTCGCCAATAATTTCTGGCTGAGTCAGTTCATCAGACATTTCGATAATTGCCCTGAGTACAGGTTTCATCATTGCATCTTCTGCACTTTCAAAGTCTTCATAACGGCGACGTTTGGCACGGTTTGCCACTTGAACTGTAATGCGGTAGCGATTTGAGGCTGCACTAATCAGATCCTCAGCACGGTGCATAATCTGAGACTGAGTTGTCTCGAACTTAGAACGCTTTAGCATAGTCAGTGGTTCTTATGGTGATCGGGAGGATGAAGCTTTAATTATGAAGTATGAAACACAACATTTTCATGCTTAATCTTTGATTCTTCATCCGTTCTGTGTTATTCCCCAGTTTAGCAGCACTAACAAATCTACTGCTGTGTTATCGCTCCTAACCTTTCTCTTGATAGAGGTTGAGAAACTTTTGTCCTTTTATAAGTAGGTTGTAACAGCAAGTTAATAAAGTAACCTAAGCGCATGGCTGATCTAGTGGAAACTGCGATTCAGGCAGGAAATTTTAATACCTTGGTGCAGGTTGTGGAAGCTGTGGGACTAACGGAAGTTCTTAAGCGTCCAGGCTCTTTGACAATTTTTGCACCTACTGACGATGCTTTTGCTCAGTTGCCAGCAGGAACTTTAGATAAGCTACTGCAAGATATTCCCAAATTGAAGAAAATTGTGGCATATCACGTAGCCTCTGGGGATGTTCGGTCTGATGATTTGGTGCAAATTAATGAAGCAGAAACTCTTGAGGGGTCAATTTTAGCCATTGAATCTACTCATGGTGCAGTGAAGATTAATGATGCTAATGTCCTGCAAACTGATATTTTGGCTGATAATGGTGTGATTCATGTGATTGATGCAGTGTTAATACCTGCATTGATTGCTGGGGGAACGAGTTCGTCTGTAGCGTGATTTGTTGCTGATGAACAAAAAAGTGGCTCTGAAAATCAGAACCACTAGCTAAATAAGTATTTAACCTGGCTACCCCATTACAAGATGAAGTTGATTATTTCTTAGCTTCAGTAATGGGAACCCATTCAGTGTGGAAGCTTCCAGGCTTATCGGTACGCAGGTAGGTGTGTGCGCCGAAGTAGTCGCGTTGTGCTTGAGTCAGGTTTTGAGGCAAGCGCGCGCTGCGGTAGCTGTCAAAGTAATCTAAAGATGCGCTAAATGCTGGTACTGGAATTCCCAGTTTGGCAGCTGTGATAATTACTTCCCGCCAAGCTGCTTGTCTGTCAAGAATTGTTTGCTTAAATTCTGGAGCTAAAAGCAAGTTGGGCAATGCTGGATTTTCGTTAAAAGCCTTCTTAATCTTATTCAAGAAGCCAGCGCGAATAATACAGCCACCTTTCCAAATCCGCGCCATTTCGCTCAAATTTAAACCCCAATTATATGTTTTTGAGGCTGTGGATAACAATGCCATCCCTTGAGCGTAAGAACAGATTTTTGAGCAATACAGAGCATCACGCACTTTGTTAACAAAGTCTTTAACTTGGCCATCATACTTACCGCTAGGCCCTGTCAAAACTTTTGATGCGGCTACCCGTTCATCTTTAATGGAAGAGATGATTCGCGCATTCACTGCGGCGGTAATTGTGGGGATGGAAACACCCAATTCTAATGCAGTTTGTACAGTCCAACGTCCAGTACCCTTTTGACCGGCTGCATCCACAATCAAATCTACGAGCGGTAAATTTGTTTCTGGGTCGATGTAGGGGAAAATATTCTTCGTAATCTCAATCAAAAATGAATCGAGTTCATCAGTGGTGTTCCATTGAGCGAAGACTTCGTGTAGCTGATTGTGATCGAGTCCACCGGCATTTTTCAGCAAATCGTAGGCTTCAGCAATTAGCTGCATATCACCATACTCAATGCCGTTGTGAACCATTTTTACGTAGTGACCAGAACCACCGGGGCCAATATATGTTACACAAGGGCCATCATCGACTTGCGCCGCAATTTTGTTAAAAATTGGTGACAAATACTCGTAAGAGCTTTTTGTCCCACCAGGCATGAGTGAAGGGCCATTGAGTGCGCCTTCTTCACCACCACTCACGCCCATCCCAATGTAGCGCAGTCCAGTGGGTTCTAGTTCCTGGGTGCGGCGTTCTGTGTCTTCAAACCAAGAGTTGCCACCGTCAATAATGATATCGCCTTCGTCCAGCAAGGGTCTTAGTTGAGCAATCACCGCATCAACTGGCTTACCAGCTTGCACCATCACTAATATTTTGCGGGGACGTTCTAGTGCAGCTACGAACTCTTCCAAGGTGAAGGCGGCTTTGACGTTCCGTCCTGGCGCACGTTGAGCCATGAAGGCGTCGGTTTTTTCTCTGGAGCGATTATAAACTGCAATTGGGAAGCCATTACGCTCGACGTTCAGAGCGATATTCTCGCCCATAACGGCTAAACCAATCACACCAAAGCTTTGTAGGGTCATAAACTATGTTTGGCTAACTCTTGCAGATCCTTTTATCTTTAGGGTAGTCCGATATTTTCGCTTCTCTCCTAAAGAAGACATTAAGAAAGAATTTATTTTGGCGGCAGAAATACACAGCTAACATAGATATTTAGTTTTAATTTGTATCTAAATCAACAATTAACTTGTAAAATTTGCAAAATTAAAATATCCAATTCCAGGGGCTAGGAGCTAGACATTAGGGACTAGGGACTTGAGTATTTTCTGACCTTGAACCCTTAACCTCTAACTCTTAATCCCTAGTCAAAATGACACATTCAGGAGTTACCAAATAATGCTGGCATATGTCCTAGCTTTAGCGGTGGGCCTTGGGAGCTTAACCATTTACTTAGCAGCTTTCTTTTTTCCAGAAATCCATCGCAAGAATGATTTTATTTGGAGTGGTGTAGGGCTGTTTTACGCACTGATATTATGGGTTTTTGCACAGCGTATTAATGGTGGCCTTTTGCTGGGTCATGTAGCTAGTGTTGCACTTTTGGGTTGGTTTGGTGGGCAAACTCTCTCTTTACGTCGCCAAGTCACGCCAAAGCTACAACAAACACCAGTACCCAGTTCAGATGCGGTAAAAACTTCAATTCAGCAACAGGTGACTAAGTTGTCTTTAACAGATAGATTAGGTCAGTTGCAAAAGGGTGTTAGTAACACCTTGACGGGAGTGAAAGATAAATTTCAAAAGACTCCGAAAAAAGCACCGCCAAAACCAACTACTACAAAAACATCTACTGCTAGCACAGTTTTACCGACTGTAGAGATTATTGATAACACTACTGCTGTCACAGCAACGCCAGTAGAAGATGTAGCTACTACTACCGAGCCGGAAACTACCATAGCAGAAACGCCAACTGATGAGGTAGTTACTACTACAGAAGCAGCAGCGACAACTGAAACTTTACCAGAAGTGATTCCGCCAAATCCCCCATCGCCGGAATTAGTGGAAGCGGCACAAGCAAATTCTGAAACTGAGAACAAAGAACCAATTCCTGTGGAAGAAATTGCACCGGATGCGGTACTTGCTCCCCCAGCAGAAGCACCGCCAGAACAATTACCACCCAATAATCCAGCTAGTTAAGTTGAGTGAAGCCCAGCATTTACAGAAAGTCGGCGGGAAAGCTTACTCCTTGATGGGGTGGGATGAACCTCCGCCCGCCGACTTAGGGCATGGGGCATGGGGCATGGGGCATGGGGCATGGAAAAGCCACAAATGCCTTATGCCAGCGAAATGCCATTGACTTGTAGGGGATGAGCTTAACTCATATCATGTTGGGTTTTAATCAATTAGGACACAAGCGGCGGGTGAGATGGAAGCAGGAACAGAACAGTACGCGCTTCGGGGCATGGCAGTGCCAGTGCCCCTACAATCAACGATAATCTGTATCTCACCATCTGGTAATTTGCTGTATATCCAAAGGGTAAGGTGGTATTTCCATGACTAACCCTTATTTTGAAAAGGCTATTTCTTTTTGTTTTCTTTGCGAGTTTTCTCTATGTGAGCTTTTCGGGTTAAAACTTGCAGATTATCTATAGTGGTTAAACCACCTTGAGACATAGGTTTAACGTGATCAATTTGGAAATCTCTTCGCATTTGGCTTTTGACTCCACTGATTGCACAAGTTATAAAACCTTTTGCATCTGTGTGCTTTTTGAATACAGCATTTTTAATTCTTCTGTATTCTATAACATCTCGTTCTTTAATTTCATATAAAGATAATTTTTCTATAGGTATATTGTCAAAAATTACATTTGGCGTTGATACTACCGCATTAGTATATAACCCTTCAATTTTTAGAGTTTCAATGTCCAACTGCTTCCTAAAATACAGTTTTTCATAGCTAAATAAAACTTGCCAACCCAACACCCGGATAAATGTTGGGTTTCGTTCCTCAACCCAACCTACAATTTTTTTTGCATCATTTGATCTGTGTCAATCCAGTAGGATGCATTACCACGAATGTCCATTGTTCGGAATGGTTAATGACATCCCAAACTTGTGTAATAGGTGCTTCAATCTCCCAAGTTGTTAAAAATTTGTAATTAGCCATCTTGGATATCTACTTTCTCTGTTAACTCCATGATTCTCTCAAATTGGAAGTTATTTGCTAAGTCACTAAGATAGTTTTTCAATTCATCGTTATCTGAGGTAATTTGATTGAGCAAATTTAAAATCATATCGTCACTACATTGAGCGGCGGCATGGTAAAGTTCTTTTAACCATGCAGTTGACATTTGCGACAATAAAGGAATTAAATCAGCAGGTGGTAGCATTTGCGCTGATGTTTGCCTTGCTGTTGTTAATTGATGGTTTTCTTGTTGATAAAGATATTTGACTCGTAAATATTGGCTAAGTTTTTCTAGGAGAATTTCTTCGCGGAATGGTTTGTTAATTAAGTCATCACAACCGGCTTGGATTATGGCGGCTCGTTGTTCTTCAAAAGCGTTGGCGGTTAAGGCAATAATAATTGTCTGCTGTTCGGCTTGGGGATTTTGAGATTCAGTAGCTTTAATGACTCTTGTGGCTTCATAACCATCCATGACGGGCATTCGCATATCCATTAAAATTAGCTGGGGTTGGTATTCTTGCCAAAGTGCGATCGCTTCTTCGCCATTTGTAGCTTCCCATACTCTAAAACCAATAGATGTAAGTAGTTGCACTAATACAAGACGGCTTTCGGCGGCATCGTCAACTACTAAAATGCGATATTCTTTGTGGGGCGGTTCTAAACCAATGACTAAAGATTTTGTTGGTTGAGGCTGAATTTCGCTGGCTGAGGCGGGATGAATTTCAATATCAAAGGTAAATTTACTACCTTCACCTAAAATACTGGTAACAGTAATATCTCCGCCCATCATTTCTACATATTTTCGGCTAATTGCTAACCCTAATCCGGTTCCTTGTTGGGATTTTCTCCCGGTTTCAGTTTGTCCAAAGGCTTCAAATAATAAGTTGATTTCTTGGGGTGCAATACCGAGTCCGGTATCTTCGACTTCAAAGAAGATATGGGAGGGGTGAGGGGGATTTTCTGCTGGTTCTAAAGATGTACTATAAACTCGTAAGATGACGCTGCCTTGATGAGTAAACTTGATAGCATTACCTAAGAGATTAAGGAGAACTTGCAGCAATTTACTTTCATCGGTTTGTACGTATTGGGGAATATTAGGGGCATATTCAAATATTAACTCTAGGTTTTTAGCAGCTGCACGCAAATGCAACATTTTTTCTAAGCTGTTTAACAGGTTGATTAAGTTGAAACTGCTAATATTTAAAGTGCTTCTCCCGGCTTCAATTTTTGACATTTCTAAAATGTCATTAATTAAGCTCAATAAATGTTCGCCTGCACGATTAATAATGGCTAAATGTTGCTGATGTTCGTGAGATAAAGAATTTTCACGGCTCATGATTTGCGTGAAACCTAAAATGGCGTTGAGGGGGGTGCGCAATTCATGACTCATGTTAGCGAGAAATTCGCTTTTAGCACGATTGGCTGCATCAGCAGCAACAACGGCTGCTTGTAATGCTTGTGATTGACTTTGGGTTTGGGCTAATAGTTGTACTTGCTGTAAAGCAACTCCTAATTGATTACCAATTTGCACAGCAATATTAATTTCTTCGGTTTTCCATTGGCGGGGGTGAGAATTTTGATAACTTGTTAATAATCCCCAAAGTTGATCGCCGCATAATATGGGTACTGTAATATAAGCTTTGGCTTGAAAACGCTCTAATAAATTAATGATTTCTGGTGTAAATCCAGCATTATGAATATCCTCTACACATTGATAAGTCAGGTTTTGTTCTGTGGATAAATCGGTATTGGGTAGGATATCTGCATTCATTAATAATGTCATCATCCCCCGATCGCTCTCTAGTTTAAGATTGGGGTGGTTGGTTTGGAGTTCAATTAAGGAAATCCAACCATTTTCTACGGATTCAGAGACAAATTCCCCATTACCTTCTAAATCGCAACGGTAAACAGCGACGCGATCGCAATCTAACACTTGGCGCAATTCTTGGGTGGTAGCGGCAAATATTGTCTCTAAATCCAAGGTTTGACGCATTCTTTGAATTACTTGGGCGATCGCTTTTTCGCGTTCTGCGCTTTCTTTTAAGGCTTCTTCTGCAAGTTTTCTTTCGGTAATATCTGTCACTGTACCGATATAACCTTTAATTTCGCCATCATCGCCAATTTCTGGCAAACATTGGGATAATACCCAGACAATCGCCCCATTTGTGCGTAAAATTCGATATTCTAATTTATACCCAGTTTTAGCGGCTCTGGCTTGCTTCCATTTGCCGACAACGCGCCGCCGATCCTCAGGATGTATGGCTTTTGTCCAAGCTTTGCGCAGAGATTCGGCTAAGGAAAGTCCAGTAATTTCCGTCCAGCGTTGATTTAAATATAAAACATTGCCATCAACATCGGTGTGAAAAATACAAGCTGGTGAGGCTTCAGCTAAGAGTTGATAGCGTTGTTGGCTGGCTTGCAAGGCTAATTCTGCTAATTTTCGCGCATTTACATCTGCCCAGTAACCAACACATTCTATCGGCTTTCCGGCTTCATCGCGAATTAACCTGACTTGCTCGTATAACCAATGATATGTACCATCAGCATGTAAAAAGCGATATTCATAGGAACTGTATTCTTGCTCAAATAACAGAGAAAATTTGCTCAAGATATACTCAACATCTTCTGGATGAACGTGACGCAACCAAAAATTGGGATTTTCGAGAAATTCCCGCGCTTCATAGCCAAGCATGGTTTTCACGTTCTCACTCATAAATGTATGCCCAAAATCCCCGGAGATTTTGCTGCTATAGATAACTACAGGGCTAGAAGTCAGCAGATATTGTAAGCGTTCGTTGGCTAACCGCAGTTTTTGTTCTGCATATTTGCGATCGCTAATTTCTACCATTACCGTTCCCACACCCAAGGGGCGATCGTCTTCGCCGGGAATGGGAAAATAAGAAACCAAAAAGTGACGCACAATCTCTGGTTTTTTCGTTGAGGGAATACTGACTTCTAAATTGAGAATTGCTTGACCGGTGAGTAGTACTTGTTTGTAAAATGGGGCAACAAACGGAGCCATTTGGGGCACAACTTCATATATAGTTCTGCCAATGTGGTTTTTTTGCGGTTTTCCGTGAATTTCTGCCATTAATTCATTAATTTGTACAAACCGCAGTTGTTTATCTAAAATATCCATCCCCACAGGCGCACCAGAGAAAAAGGCGTTGAGGCGTGCTTCTCTAAGGGCGATTTCTCTTTCTAAGGTTTTGCGTTCGGTAATATCTTTGTGAGTACCTGTGATCCGCAGGGGTACGCCTTGTTCGTCGCGTTCAAAAATTTGGGCGCGAGTTTGAATCCACTTCCAAATCCCGGAGGAACAACGCATCCGAAATTCTGCTTCATAAACGGAAGTAGCACCTTGAAGATGGTTTTCTAAAGCTGATTGTACTGCGGCTAAATCTTCGGGATGAACTAATTCTTCAAAAGCTTGTTGATTTTCTTCAATTTCATCTTCTGTATAACCGAGCATTTTTTTCCAGCGCCAATCTCGGTAGATTCTCCCACTGGTAAAATCCCAATCCCACAAACCCAAATCGCTAGCTTCTAAGGCTAACTGTAAACGTTCTTCGCTTTTTCTATGGGCTGCTTCTACTTGTTTGCGTTGAATTAATCCGCCTAATTGGGAAGCTACCGCACCGACTAACAATAACAACCGCTTATCCACTGACATGGCGCTGCTTTTAAAGAAGACTAACACGGCTAAGACTTTGTTAGCGGCGATAATCGGTACGCCAAAGACAGCTTTTAATCCTATGTTAGTTGCTTGGGGCGATCGCAAAAAAATCGGTTGGGCAACACGAGAAATATCCTCAATCCATTCTGGCTGCTTGCTTTGCCAAACTCTCCCCGGTAAACCTTCGCCTAAAGCTAATTTTAGGCTTTTACTTTCTAAGCAAAATTCTTCTAAATTGTTGCGATCGCCATACCAGCCTAAACTATGTTCTAAAATCGCGCCATCATCGCTGGGTATCCAGGCTTCGCCAAAGTCCCAGTCGATATTTTGGCAAATTAGACGTAAAACCATAGATAAAGCGCTGTTAACATCAATGGCACGCGTCATAGCTTGAGTTGTCAACAGCAACAACCGACTTTCGTTTTCTGCTTGCTTGCGCTCAGTGATGTCTTTGGCTGTACCCAGGATGTACTTTTGTCCATCAATTTCACTCATTTCCGCACTTAACAGCGTTGTCTTAATTTCCCCACTGGCAGTGCGAATATCTACTTCATGGTTGCGGAGTACTTTTGTTTGTTCTAACATTTGGCGCAGAAAATTAGACTCTTCGGGATTCGCCCAAATTCCTAATTCTGCACTGGTATGTCCGATTACCTGAGAGCGAGAATAGCCAAAAAATGTACAGAAACTATCGTTAACTTCGATATAGCGCATCTCAGGAAATGTACTGAGGCTAATCGGATCGGGAGAGGAGCGCAAAGCCGAGCCTAATTTCTCTTCGGACATGCGCCTAGCTGCTTCTGCACGGCGGCGTTCCCTGGCTTCTAGAGCTAAAGAAACTAAATTACCTAAAGAACGGGCAAAATTTTGGTCTTCTAATGTCCAATGATGGGGAATTGCCACTGCTTCTAAGCATAAAACGCCAACAGTTTTACCTCCTAGTCTGATTGGTGTATTCAGCATGGAAGTGATGTTAAATGGCGTCAGGTAAGCATCTAAAAATTCTTTGGTGCGCGGATCTGTAGCTGCTTCATGGGCAACAATAATCGGATCTGAGTGCAAAGCTTGAAAATAATGGGGATAATCTGTGGCGCACAGGGAATTTCCTTGACTATGTTGCTGTTGACTGTGGGTAAATAAATCTACACATTGCAAAATATTATCGTTTTCCCCATACAGCCAAACGCTAGCGCGTTCTACTTCCAGATTTCTCACACCGACTTCGGTAATTTCTCTCACAGCCGCTTTCAAGTCTTCTTGATACAGCACTTGATTTTTAGCTAACTCTGTTAACACTAAGTTATGCTGCAAAAGTTTAAGGGCGCTGGTATGCAGTGCTTGTTCAGCACGTTTTCGATCAGTAATATTACTAGCTGTACCAGTGATGCCTACAACATCGTCATCATGATTTTGGACAGCGATCGCATTAATTGTTAAATATAAAATGCTCCCGTCTTGGGCAAAACAGCTAACTTCCTCGTGAAAAATAGACTCTCCGCGCAAGAGACTGGCGAACTTTTGTTGAATCAGTGCCACTTGCTCTGGCAAAATAAAATCCGTAAAGTTACGCCCAATCATCTGTTCCGGTTCGTAACCAAAAAACTGTTTAACAGCTGGATTGACAAAATTAATCACACCATCCACATCCACAGACCAAATCATATCTTGGGATGTCTCAACTAGCTGACGATATTTACCTTCGCTAGATTTGAGAGCGACGAGACGCGCTTTGCGGGAAGCTTCGCTGACGCTAATTTCTTGCTGAAGTTGGATGATTTGGGCTTTTAAGTTATCTTCGGCTTGTTTACGTTGGTGAGCAATGGCGATCGCATTGGCGATTGCTTGTAATATCGAGATTTCCCCAGTTTCCCAACCGCGAACTTCTACACAGTTATCAAAGCCAATCAAGCCAACAAATTCACCGTTAACAATTATCGGTAACATCAAAATCGCGAAAACGCCTTGCAGTTCTAACTTTCCCCGTTCTAAGTCTGGACATTCAGTGACAATTTCCGCGATCGCTTCTCCTTGAGTTAATAAAGTCGCCCAACGCAGCGAAAAATCCTCAGCAGACACAGTTTTGCGGGTTGGATGGAGAATTTTCGGCGGAATTCCGGGAGCGCACCATTCCCCACATTGGCTAATTGCAAACTTACTCGCAATTCCTGGACGCTGCTCATAAATATATACACGACTAGCTTTAGTGATTGGCCCGAGAATTTCTACGATTTTTGTGTAGTATTTATTGCTACCATCAAAACTTAATAACTGGTGTTGAATTTGTCCCAAGGCGGCTAAGTAACGTTCGCGAGACTTTTGTCTAGTTTGTGTTGCTTGATGGGTGCTAATATCAATCAGCGTTGTCACCACAAATTTGCCATAATCCTTTTGACAAATCGCCTGAATCATCTCGACATTTAACCGCGAACCATCTTTACGGGTAATAGTGAATTCCCGTTTTTCTGGTTGGGTATTCAAAGCCAGAAAATTTTTATATTGCTGAATTAAATGGGCTTTTTCGCTAAATGTTAAATTGCCATAATGTACTGTAAATGGTTGTCCTATCAGTTCCTCACGTTCCCAGCCATACATCTGGCAATAATCCTGATTGACTTCAACAAAATAGCCATTTTCATCGGTGAGGCATATCCCAACTTTCGTAGCATCTAAAATAGATTGATTATGCCGATTTTGTTTGATGGCTTGCTGTTTTCTTTGGATGAGTTGCTGATGATGTTCGTGAAATCTAGCTTTAACTTTTTGCAAATTTAATTGTTTGTGTAGCCGTAATAAAACTTCTTCACGCCGCAGTGGTTTGGCAATAAAATCAACTAAATCTATTTTATTCGGCTGGATTTTCTTCACTAAATCTGCATCAAACCCCAGAAAAATTACTGGTATATACTTAGTTGCTTTATGAGATTGCAACTGTTGCCAGACTTCATAACTATGCATATCTGGCAAAACAACATCCAGCAAAATCATCTGAGGAGGAGAAGCAAGCGCTGCTGTAAGAGCTAAATTCCCAGAATTTACCTCTTGCAATTGATAATCTGGAGCAGCAAGAATATTTGCCAAAAAAATCCCGGTTTCGGGCTTGCTATCTACCAACAAGATTGTAAATTGCTGATTATTATTCGCCATACCAATTGTTTAGTGAATTTCCCATCATCGAGCCAGATTTGATAGCCATCACGAGTAGCTAATTAGCAGTACAGAAAACCCTGGGACAGCATCAAGATGGCAAAGCCAGAAAAGGCAGACAAATAATTCAAAATTCCCAATGCCCCATGCCCAATGCCCAATGCCCCATACCCCATGCCCATACCCTCACAAGTTCCTCAAATTCTGGAGATAAATTTGTAGTGAATCTAAATTTTAAATAGATTTTTGATACCAGTGTATGTTTGATTTTAGGAAGCGGCAAGTATGAGTACAACTTTATCTAAACCACAACCCCATGATTCTACAGTTTACGGCCCGGTAAATTCTTGGCGATTTGGGCGATCGCTAGGGATCGATCCCATTTGTTCGGTATCTACTTGTTCTTTTAACTGTGTTTATTGTCAGCTGGGAAAAATTCAAGCCAGTACTGCGGAACGCCAAGTTTTTGTGCCAACAATGCAAATTGTTGACGATCTCCGCACAAGATTACCTTTAGATCGGGTAGATGTAGTCACTTTAAGTGGTAGTGGCGAGCCTACCCTAGCATTAAATTTAGAAAAAATTATTGGGGTTGTTAAGAAAATTACTAGACTACCGACAGTAGTTTTAACTAATAGTACGATGTTGCACGATCCAACAGTTCGGAATGCGTTAAAAGTAGCAGATATAGTAGCCGCAAAATTAGATGCAGTTTCGTCAAATCAATTGCAGCGAATTAATCGTCCTGTAGAGACAATTAATCTACCAGATATATTAGCGGGAATCGAGCAATTTCGGCAAGAATACTCAGGACATTTGGCTATTCAAACAATGGTTTTGTCTCGTTGGACACCCGACATGGTAGAGGATTATATCGAAATTATTCAGCGTCTAAAACCCGATGAAATTCAAATTAATCTGCCTTCCCGTCCGCGCGTTTTGGTCAGGAAATTAGAAGCACGTGGTAATAATATTGCCCCATCTAGTCCTTACCTGGTGCAAAACCTCAAATGTGTCAGCAATGACATCCTGGCGGCTCTTGCTACTCAAATTCATGACGCCATCAATATCCCGGTAAGTTACCCGGCTATGGCTTAACTTTATTAACGCTTTGAAGGAGGAAAGAGATGGAAACAAAATCTAGCAGCCCATCGCTACCACTAATAGAAATTCCCCCTGAGCATTTAAACATCATGGGTTATGTTGATGAATCAGAAGTCAACGGGCCTGGTTGTCGTGCAGTGGTTTGGGTACAAGGTTGTCTCAGAGAATGTCCTGGTTGTTTTAATACGGCTTCTTGGCCATTTGAAATTAATCAATTAATTACTGTTGATACTCTGGCAGAAAATATTCTCAAAAACCCCAAAAATACAGGTGTAACTTTTTCTGGTGGCGAACCATTTTGGCAAGCACCTGCATTAGCAGCTTTAGCTAAAAAGCTCAAAGCTGCTGGGTTAAATGTCATGTCTTTTACAGGATTTACTCTGAAGTTATTACAATCGGAATCGGCTCCACCAGGCGCGCAAGATTTATTAGAACAGCTAGATATTTTGATTGACGGGCCTTTTGTCGAGTCTTTAGCAATTCATTCGCCAACTTCTCCCGTTTCTTCTAGCAATCAACGAGTACATATTTTTAATCCTGAGTTCCAAGATAAAATTTCTTGGGCTAGCGATCAGATAGAAATCCATGTCCTCAAGGATGGTAGCCGGATTGTGACTGGCTATCAAAGTTTATGGGAGAAGTCAGAATAATTCGTAATTCGTATTTGAGAACCATAGTTTTTCATGCGTAGTGGGAGCATCTTGCTCCCTGGTGGTAGTAGCGGGCAAGATGCCCGCACTACTCCAGTTTTGAAAATGGACGAAGTTTATCTCTTAATTTTTTGCAAATTCTCGACTGTGAGATAGATTTCTTCATCAGCTATTTGACTGTTGTAGTCGATGTTAATTTGGGTGGGATAGCCCAATTTAGGATCGTACTGTACAGTCAGGTTAGATGCTTTTTTGGCGATCGCATCTTCAATGATCTTGAATAGCTTGGGCACTGTATCGTATTGTTGGAATAATTCTCGCTCTACAGGTTTACCTGTCGCATCAGTTAGATAACTTGTACGTCCTTTTCTTACCGTGACGCTAATCGGCCCGCTAGCTTTGGGTGCGCAGAAGCAACTGCGGCTAAATGTATACCGATAGTTACGAATGTTTTGCTTTTTCCATAACTGACGGTTCGCTGTTAATTGCTTTAGCTGTGAATTAGCAATTGTTGCTGATTGCGGTGCTGGATTTGCAGGTAGAGAAAGCACAGGCGCATTTAAGCTCAGTGCAAGTAATAACCCTGCACTTATAAAAATAGGTAAACGCATATAAATAGATAGATTGAATTTGTAAGTTATGAGAATTGGGTAAAGTTGTGAAAGTTCCTGCTTGAGTTTATTCCCGGCAAAATTTATTTTTATGTTAATTTGGACACTCAGCAATAAAATATTTGACTGTATTATAGATTACAAATAGCCAACAGTATTTGTGAGCGATCGCCAAATAACAGCAAGATTCAACTTAAAACAATTATATTTTGCTGGTTCTTAATCCTGAAAGCTGGGAACTGCTATGAATTCTGATAAACCTTGCCCTGTAAGCATTTGTGGTTTTTAGCTAGGGCTTTTTTGAGGAACCTAAAATAAGTATGTAATTATACCATATCACCTCTATTTACGTCTTATATCTAAAGATAGAGAATAATGGTTAACTTAAATTTGGGAATTATTACTTGAGAGGGGTTAATTCTCAAATCAATCCGCTCAATCAACACAGCCTATCTATCTTTAGTGCAACCGAGGTCAGATGACGCAACCTTTAAATCCAGTTAGCGAATGGGAACAACGTCGCAATCGGGCAAGCCGCTATTATAAGCGGGGGGAATTTCAAGAATATCTCGCACTAGCTACCGAAAATCTCAAGTTAGCTCGGATTATTCCCGATCGAGCCAGAGAAGGTCATACATTAAATGACATAGGTTTAGGTCACCTCGGTTGCTGGCAAACTCAAAGAGCATTAGATTGTTTTACTGAGGCTTTGGAAGTGGCACGGGAATTTGGCAATTTGCGAGCTGAAGCCACAGCAATGAGCAATTTAGGTTCTACCTACAGCCGCTTAGGCATGTTTTCGCCCGCGCTAGAGTATTTTGAAGGTGCGCTGCAAATTTTCCGCAAATTAGAAGATCCTCAAGGTGAAATCTCCACACTCAATGATGTGGCGTTGATTTACACCAAATTAGGAGAACCAAAGCGATCGCTATTACTGCAACACCAAATTTTAAGAATGCGGCGCTTGCTGGGAGATTTTTCTGGTGAAGCCACTACACTCAATGGAATTGGCTTTGCCTACAGTACTTTAGGTGATTATAAGCAAGCTCTAGAATATTTTGAAGCTGCGTTACCAATTCAACGCGCCGTCAAAAATTTAGTTGGCGAAGCTACCACCATGAATAATATTGCTTCTATGTATAGCGATTTAGGGCAACCTAAACAAGCACTGTTGATTTACCATCAAGTGCTATTAACACGTAGAGCATTAAAAGATAGAGCCGGAGAAGCTACAACCCTCAATAACCTTGGTTTCGCCTACAATAATGTCGCAAATCATTGGCAAGCACTGAAATGCTATAAACAAGCTGTAGCCATTTATCAAGAATTAGGCGATCGCTTAGGGGAAGGTTCTACTTTGTTAAATATGGGTAGCCTATACGCTAAAAGAAGACGTAAAAAATTGGCTCTCTCTTGCTACAACAACGCCCAGGAATTAGCTAAACAAATCGAATATCAACCATTGCTCGAAAAAGTAGAAAAGTTTATTCAGGCTTTATCTTAGATTTCTCGCCAGCCAAAAGGGATTTCCTAGTCATACAGTAGATTGCCAGTTGGTGAGGTACAGATAATCATTGATTGTAGGGGCACTGGCACTGCCATGCCCCGAAGCGCGTACCTCATTTACCTGAAATATGTTGTAACTTTAGTCCTTCAATCAAAAACTAAAGTTCTGACTATGAATTCATATAAAAAATTGTCTAACAATTTAAATATTGTTGGCGGCAAATCGATATATTCTAGAGGGCATGGCAGTGTTCAAATGAAGCAAAAAATAGCCTCTGTCTTAGCTTTGTCATCCGCCTGAGAATGAATTCTCAGGCTAATAGCCCAAGTCTACTAAAGTAGACTCAAGATTTTGAGGATGGCTAATGGGTAAAGAAATTTATTCCCCAAAAAATCTGTCTTTTCAGTCAACAGTCAACAGTCAACAGTCAACCGTCAACCGTCAACCGTCAACAGTTACCATTGTGAAAAAGGATGTTTGACTAAATTACTGTTGAAATACTTGGGATTATCGGAAACCTCTTCACCAATCCAATCTGGTAGTTCAATTTGTTGTTTTTCATCAGTGAGTTCAACTTCTGCAATTATTAGCCCTTTATTCACACCTTCAAATTCATCGATTTCCCAAATTAGATTACTGTATGCGATTTTGTAGCGCGTTTTCTCAATTAAAGGGCGATCGCATAAAGTATCGAGCATTTCTTGCGCATCTTCTACAGGGATAGGGTACTCAAACTCCGATCTGCTATATTGGACAGTCGCCCCTTTAATTGTCAAGTAACCTTGATTACCAACGATGCGAACGCGAACAGTAGCTTGTTTAGCTGTCAAAATATATCCCTGAACATATCGACTACCTTCAGCTAGCTGTCTCCAGCGATCGCCTTTGATTAAAAATTTGCGCTCTATCTCTGCTGCCATTGTATTTTAAAGGGACAAGGAGGACAAGGGAGACAAGGAGAGAAGTCTGAGCGCCGGCTTCCGGCGATCAGAACTTCGGAGGGACAAGGAAGATAAGTATTTGTGGCTAATAAACGGATTGTTATATATCGCAATCCTAATTTAATACTAATTTGCAAAAATAATGCGACAAGTATACTACTAAAACCTGATGATATCTAGTAGTCTGGCAACCCAACTTTAAGGGGTAAAGAAACGAACCGCGAAGACGCGAAGTACTCAAAGAAAGAGGAAAAGAAGAGAACGAGAAAATTTGATGCCCCCAGCAAAGTTAACTTGTCAGAGTACTAGCTTTGTTAATTTTGAATTTTGAATTTTGAATTTTGAATTTTGAATTGTAATGTCTAATCTAGTTTGGTTATCACAATTGCAACAACACCGGGCGATCGCAGTTATCCGGGCGTCAAAGTTAGAATTGGCAAAGCAAATGGCTTTGACTGTCGCAGCTGGGGGAATGCAGCTAATTGAGATTACTTGGAATAGCGATCGCGCTGGGCAATTAATTAGCCAACTGCGTCAAGAATTACCACATTGTACAATTGGTACGGGTACTCTATTTAACGTCACTCAGTTAGAAGATGCGATCGCTTCTGGGGCGCAATTTCTCTTTACACCCCATGTAGATTTAGCGATGATTAAAGCCGCAGTAACCCAAGATGTACCGATTATTCCCGGTGCGCTGTCGCCTACAGAAATTGTTACCGCCTGGAATTATGGCGCTAGCTGTGTCAAAGTCTTTCCCGTGGAAGCAATGGGTGGCGCTAATTATATCAAAAGCCTCCAAGGGCCATTAGGCGAAATTCCTTTAATCCCCACGGGAGGAGTTAATATCGATAATGCCCCAGAATTTTTACAAGCAGGTGCGATCGCCATCGGTTTAAGTAGTCAATTATTTCCCAAGCATTTAGTTACCGAAGGCAATTGGTTAGCGATTGGCGAAAAAGTGCAAAAATTGATACAACAGTTAGGATACTTTAGGGTAAAAACAGAAACTTTATCCTAAGCTTCCTATTAAGTGTATTTACGATGAAAAGCTTAATTGATCGTCAATTGATGCGCCGTCTAGGTATAATGCTTGTCAGTATATCCCTCACATTAGGCGTAGCAAATGTAGGACTGGGCGGAGTTTCCGCCAATGCAAAAGATAATACCACTAGCCAAAGCATCGAGACACTCAAAAAATCTGAGAAACGTTGGATTCAAATAGATTTGACAAAGCAAAAGCTAATTGCTTGGGAAGGTAATACGCCTGTTTATGCAATTATTATTTCTACAGGTAAAAAATCTACTCCTACCCGTGTTGGTACTTTTAAAATTCAAACCAAACTGAAATCTACTAGAATGCGTGGTAGAGACTACGATGTGCCTAACGTTCCCTATGCCATGTTTTATCAGGGTAATTACGGCATTCACGGTGCTTATTGGCATCGCAGATTTGGTACTCCCGTCAGTCACGGTTGCGTAAATGTTGCCCCAAATCATGCAAAATGGTTATTTGATTGGGCATCAGTAGGCACAGCAGTATTTATTCATAAGTAATGGGCATTGGGCATGGGGCATTGGGCATGGGATATTAGATTTGAAAGCCTTTGTACAGACGCGATTAATCGCGTCTCTAACAACTGACAAATTATGATGAATTTGGCTGACATTCCTTTAATCGATCAACACGCCCATAATGTGTTACGCCCGGAGGTAGCGGCGCGTTATCCTTTTGCGGCTGCTTTTACAGAAGGATATGACGAGGAAATAGTTAATTATCATGCGCGTCATACTTTATTTTATCGGCGCAGTCTGAGGGAAATAGCGGCTTTATTGGAATGTGATGCTACAGAAAGTGCGATCGCAGCGCGACGAGATAGTTTAGGCTTAGAAAAGCTTACCCAGCTTTATTTTCAAGCGGCAAATTTAGAAGCAATTTATCTCGATGATGGTTTAGAAACTGAAAGTATTTTACCTATCTCCTGGCATGAAAAATTGATTAGTGTCCGCAGAATTCTGCGGTTGGAGGTGCTAGCAGAACAATTAATTCCCCAAAGCGAAGATTTTGCTTCTTTCCTCGCTAGATTTCACAGCGAAATCGATCCGCCACCATCGGGGGTTATTGGCTTTAAGAGTATTGTTTGTTATCGTACTGGCTTGAATGTGCAACCTGTAACTTTTGAAGTTGCTGCATCTCGCTTTGACGAAATTAAACGACAGCTAAATAATCAACCACTACGCTTAGTTGATAAACCTCTGATTGATTTTTTGTTACAACAAGCTTTATTAATTGCAGCGAAATATCGCTTACCAGTACAGTTACATACAGGCTTTGGCGATCCGGATTTAGATTTACGTTTAGCTAATCCTCTGAATTTGCGATCGCTTTTAGAACAACCCCAGTATCGTCATGCACCATTGGTATTACTACACGCTTCTTATCCCTACATGCAAGAAGCTGGATATTTAGCTGCTGTCTATCCCCAAGTTTATTTAGATTTTGGTTTAGCAATACCTTCTTTAAGTGTATCGGGAATGCGAGCAGCCATCGGACAATTACTGGAATTAACGCCAACTACTAAATTAATGTATTCTTCCGATGCTCATTCAATCCCCGAATTATATTATTTAGGCGCTAAATGGGGGCGTCAGTTATTAAAAGAAGTACTAGAACAAGCAATTCAAGATGGGGATTTAACAGGAGACGAAGCTTTTGCGATCGCTACAGCAATTTTACGCGAAAATGCTTTATCTCTGTATAATCCTCAGTTGTGAAAAATATCAATTTTGGCTGTCAACAGTCAACAGTCAACCGTCAACAGTCAACAGTCAACAGTCAACAGTCAACCGTCAACAGCCAATAGAATTTTCCTAAAGAGTATTGTTAATTTACTCTTGGTCTAATATACTGGCGGTCAACTCCTTTATATTGACCTTCTAGACCTTGTTTAATCCAATTGATGCATTCAAATTCGGATTTGAATAATTTTGGTGCTGCAATATTATTCAGCAACTCTGGTGGGTAATGATCGTAAAAATATTTACCCTCCTGTTGAGAGATAATTATCAAATTGTAGCGGTAAAGATAGCGAGATTGAAAACTATCCCCGCAATTGATGAAATCTGCATTTTTGTTAATATGCTCCTTGGCAGTCTCAATAATATTACTGATGCTACTGCCGTAAATTCCTGCTGGATTCTCTGCTTTGTGAAATTGGCTCTTATCTCCAATTTCTGCCAATAATTTATAGGAATAGATTTCGTAATTATCGGCTTTACCAAAAACGAATGGAATGATGAGATATCCTTTATATGACACTGAGTTTTCATAAAGAAGACGACTCATCTCAACCTCCTTTGGTGTAACTGCTCCCTGAGTTTTGCTGGCATTCTTTCTATACTAACAGATGATATTTTTCTGCCAGTTACTGTTAGGATACATATAACTATGTCATCCTTTTGCAAAGGGGGTTATCACCCCTTTTTTTGGAAAAATAGAAAGAATAGTGTTGGAACACAAAAATGTATAACTACCATTATCCATCTTATTGAAAATAAGCAAGCATGAGATATATTGCAAAAGTCAAAAAATCCTGAATTGAATTCCTTAATATTAATTAATAACTCTGAAAAGCCGATCTAATATAAGTTAATTGCTTTAAATTTGTTACTTTATTGTCAAATATTGGTATAATATCTCATCGCAATTTCTGACAGCAGTTTTCATCTATTGAAACCACATCTGTCGTAGTCGTAGGGGCACGGCACCGACAATCTTTTGGTACATGCAATAATTTTACTGGTGCCGTGCCCCTACAGCGTGGTCTGTTTACTGAAAATAGCTGTAATTAGCTAGGGGAAATGCTAATTTATTTTGCGCATCTCGATAGATTGCATAAAAAAACTTAATATTAAATCAGAAAAATCACCATAAACTTAACTGGTTTGGTGGTTGTTCCAGGTGATTCCAAGGTAGAGGCGGAACTGCGACACCATGCTGTTCTAGTAGATTTTGAAAATGACGGGCAGTGTTAGGCGATCGCTCTTCTATCGGACAATGAACAAAGAAGTAAATTCGCACTCCCGCCTGCAACCATTGTTGAATCTGCGTTACCCACTCTTCCATAAAAGGTTGATTCACAGCTAAATTTGGATGAGAAATAAACCTAATTAGGGTAAAAGGCGCAGTCACGCTAAATTGTACAGGTAATTTCGGCTTGCGTCGCTCCGATTGCAACTGCGGATCGTCATCTCCCGTATAGATAGGGCGTGAATCTAACAACACTCTCCCCACATTTAACTTTTCTAACAAAGCTGTCAAATTACTGGCGTGGGGTTCTGTAAACCAGTCACGATGGCGCACTTCTAAAGCCAGAGGTGCTAAACTATGCGGCCAAGCTTCTAAAAAACTCACCAAATCTGTCATTAATGTAGGTGCATAACTTGGTGGTAATTGAGCAAATATCGGCCCTAAACGCTCACCTAAAACTTGCATTCCCTCAAGAAATTTTAAAGCCGCCGGAATTTGAGGTTGTAATAAACCCTCATGGGTAATAATTCGCGGTAATTTCAAACAAAATTCAAAACCTGCAGGCGTTTCTGTGCGCCAACGAGTGACAGTTTCCTGGTTAGGGATAGCGTAAAAAGTGGTGTTACCCTCAACAGTAGTAAACCGCCGACTGTAAAGAGAAAGAAACTCAGCAGTGCGAGTACCTTGGGGGTAAAGTTCCCCCACCCATCCTTTATAAGCCCAAACTGCACACCCAATAAAAAAATTCACCAGCTTTACGCCCAAAGCATTGATGTATCACGATCAATTGTACAAGGGCATGGCGCATGGGGGAGCCACTGCGTTGGACGGGTCTCCCGGCTTGAAGCAAGTGGCGTCATGGGGCATAGGGAGTAAAGAAAAATCTCATTAAATAAATTGGGTAAGTTATTTTCTGGAAGTCCCTAATTGTAGGGGCATCACACTGCCCATAGGTGTCAACTTAAGGCGAAACCCTTGCCAAGACTCGATTTTTAATTCCATCGCCTACCATTAAGCTTCGCGTTACTCCACCCCAGTTTTGTCTAAAGCCAAAACTTCCCCTCCCCTTGGCAAGGGGAGGGGTTAGGGGAGGGGTAAAAGGCTTGTGGGGTAAGCGTTTGAACTTAAGTTGACACCAATGCGCACTGCCATACCCCGAAGTGCGTACCTCATACCTCATTTACTACTTGCCTTATGAACCAAACTACCAACTAGCTTGCCACACAGTAGCAATTTTACCCCTGCCCCATGCCCCATGCCCAATGCCCAATGCCCCATGCCCATTTACCAACTTTTCTGAAAGTCTCTCAATATAGGGGAAAATGAAATCTTAACTGATTGTTACCAAAGCCTTGCGTGATGGATGGTAGAGAGTTCTATTCAAGTTTGATTCGGCTGCATATTCTGCATCATGCAGTAAAGGAGCCAATTTTTGGTCTAGGTATTATTGAAGAATTGGCGCGTCACGGTTACAAACTTAGTGCGGGAACACTCTACCCGATGTTACACGATATGGAGCGCAAGGGATACCTGTATTCTGTTGAGGAGCGAATAGGGCGACAAAACCGAAGACTTTACCAAGCTACCGATTTAGGCAAAGTGACTCTAGAAACTGCTAAAGAAAAAGTACGAGAATTATTTGGCGAATTATTCGAGGAGTCTTAACGCATTCGCCAGTCATAAATTGACTTGTTGTCCGAGACAATGGGCGGATTTTAGATTTTGGATACTTCGACAAGCTCAGTAAAAGTTTTGCATTAAATCTAAATCTACAATCCAAAAAATGGTTTCAAGCCTCTGGGTTGACGGAGAAAAAAAACAAAAAAATCAATATTGAAGCCTCTTGTTTATTTTGAATTGTTAATATGTCTTTAGGCGGAGTACGATCAATACATCAGTTAGATGTTGTGGCTGCTAACTTTGAGATACATTCCTCAAAGATATCAGCATAATTACCGTAACTGATACTATGATAGATAATATTAAAAATACAAGAGAAATACTTGAGCAATTTCAGCAATTAGAGTCTAAAGTTGGGCTGCAGAACGAAGCCTGTCGTTCTAAATTTTTTGTGCATCCTCATACTACTTCTAAAGTTTGTTTGTTCTTGCATGGTTTTACAGCCGGGCCATACCAATTTGAACCGATTGGTAAAGCTTTCTTTAACAAAGGATACAATGTTTTAATTCCTTTACAACCAGGTCACGGACTTGCAGGTAATTGGCATCGTCAAAATCCACCGCCACTATCAACGGAGATTGAGACTTATCAAAATTTTGTGCTGGAGTGGTTGCAAATTGCGCAAACTTTAGGACAACAAGTGATAGTGGGTGGATTATCAACAGGGGGAACTTTAGCGGGTTGGTTAGCTTTAGAACATCCAGAGAAAATCAATCGGGCGCTATTATTTGCACCTTTTTTAGGCAGTCATAATTTTTTATTTGATGGGTTGATTAAAACTTTGCCAATTTATTTTGAATGGTTTAATAAAGATGCACCAGGGAATTTTGGCTATAAAGGTTTTCGCATTCCTGCTTTGCGGATATTTCTGGAATTAGGACAGGATTTATTACAACAAGCTGCAAAGACTGTTTCTGCACCGATGTTAATAGTTGCTAGTGAAAGCGATCGCGCTGTGAGTTTATCTAAACAGCAGGACTTATTTAACATGGTACTCCAGCAACAACCAAAATCTTGGTATTACTGTTTTGATGATTCCCTGCAAATAGAACATCGGATGATGACGAAAATCGAAGATAATGACTATGAAGAGTTGGTAATTACCCTGGCTAAAGCATTTGTTGACAGTGATTTAACTTGGTTGCAGTTCCAACAAATAGCAAAGCGAATTGTGCAGGGTGAAAGTTGCGATCGCATTCAGCAACAATTAAATTTAGATCTGCAAGCTTCGCAACAGCTATCAGCAATGGTAACTCAACGTTTAGGTTGCGAAGATTTCAAGTGTATTAATCCATCTGAAATGTAGGTGACGTAGGCGATTAAATGACAAATGAGAGCAAGTAGGTTGGGTTGAACGGAGTGAAACCCAACAATTACAGAAATTTGCAGTGTTGGGTTTCGTTCCTCAACCCAACCTACATCCTTTATTTTCTTTCCTTCTGCCATCTGCCCTCTGCCTTAACTCTTACAAATTGCCTTTCGATACTTTTTCAATTTGTTGCGTAAAGTAAGTTTCATCATACTTGAGTTGTTGCGCTATTTCTAAACCTTTTTGAAAGGCTGTAATTGCTTGGGGATATTGTTTTTGTTGTACATAAAGTTGTCCCATTTGGTCGTAAGCTTGCATAACGCCGTAATAGTTGCTAGCTTGAGTTTGGGCTGCAATTAAAATTTGACTGGTTTGCAAAGCATCTTCGATTTGTCCTTGAGAACGGTATAGGGCAATTAACTGTTGTAAAGCTTCCCCCGCATCAAAATATTGTTGCTGTTCCCAAGCTGTGGTGTAAGCTGCTTGATAATTTTTAAAGGCTTCTGGTAATAAAGCTGGGTTTTCCTTGGCTAATGCTTGATAATTTGCCGCGATCGCCATTTTTAATTTTGGTAATTGAGTTGTATTATTATCACTGGTGTAAATTTCTGCCAGTTTACTCAAAATATTGATAGATTCTTGGGGATTTTTCGCCTGTTCGTAAATATAAGCTAGCTGTTGCAAGTATGCTATCTCGTTTAATTTATCGCCTTGGGTAGTCGCCAGAGCTAATAATTCTTGATAAGCGGCTGCGGCTTGGGGATAATCGAACCAACCGAGATGTACTTCCCCGATGCTTTTGAGGGTGTCGATAATGGCGGCGGTATTTTTTTGTTGCTTGACTGCTGTTAATAGGTTATTGTAAGCTTCTAAAGCTTGTTTTGGCGATCGCACTTTTTCATAAGCCGCACCAAGCGATCGCAGTAATTCTAAATCAATCAATGGCTGAGATAAAGTTTGCTGTTGAATCACTTGCAAGCGTTGGGTAACATATTGCACCTGTTCGCGATTATTTTGACTAAAAGCAATTCCTCCCACCCTTGATAATGCTTGCACTTCAGTTAAGGAACCATACAAACGACGTAAGCGTAATTCCCGGTTCCAAGTATCAAAAGCTGCTTTCGTATCTCCAGATTCCAGTTGCGCCGCAGCTTGTTGATTTAACTGTTCAAGTTGCGGTTCTAGCTGTTGGAGTTGTGCAGGAGTCAACTTTTTAGGATCGCCCAAAGGTGTTAGTAATGGATCGGGAAGAATATTTTCTATCGGACTAGGGGGAAACTTATCAGGCGGTTGTGGCTTTTTATTCTGCGCCAAAGTCAACGTACTGCTAAACTGCCAGACTATCGCCGTAGTCAGCATAAAAAGTAAATAACGTAATTGCTGGCGATCGTTCCATTTTCTCATAAGCTAATCTCCCTACCCCATTACCTAAGTTACCAATTTGCAGGACGCATAAAGCAATGGGAATTCTCCCGAAGTAGGGGAAGGGACTTCCAATTAAAAAAATAACCAATCGCTATGCAGGCAGAGGGGCAGGGGGCAGGGAGCAGGGGGAGTAAAGAAAAATCTGCTTAAATAAATT
>NZ_JACJQG010000058.1 GCF_014696435.1 Calothrix anomala FACHB-343
CGCATTTTTAATCACTTTACCTTGTGCATCTAGCACTTGGAATGTACCACCCGTCACATTGGGTATAAGATTAACAGCTTCATCATTCGCACAGAAACTAGTTTGATTTTCTTCACTACCTACTTGAAAAGTTGCATCTGGTACGGCGAAAATTGTCAAAGTTTTCTGTGCAGAGTTGGTACAACCTTGACTGCTGGTGATGGTGTATTTTAAGGTAACCTGTGTAGATGTTTCGTTTTCGCCGATTGTGACAGCGCTGGGGAGGAATTGGTAATTAGTGATGGCTGCGCCAACGTCTGCGACGATCGCATTTTCAATGACTTTACCTTGTGCATCAATTACTTGGAATCTACCACCCGCAACCTTAGGTATCAGGGTAACAGCTTCATCATTTGCACAGAAACTCGTTTGATTTTCTTCTCTACCTACCTGGAAACTTGCATCTGGTACGGCGAAAATCGTCAAAATTTGCTGTGTGGAGTTGGTACAACCTTTGTCGCTAGTAATTTCGTATTTTAATGTAACCTGTGTAGATGTTTCGTCTTCACCGATTGTGACTGCTTTGGGGAGGAATTGAGAATTAGCGATCGCATTTTCAATGACTTTACCTTGTGCATCAATTACTTGGAATTTACCACCCGCAACTTTAGGTATCAGGGTAACAGCTTCATCATTTGCACAGAAACTCGTTTGATTTTCTTCTCTACCTACCTGGAAACTCGCATCTGGTACGGCGAAAATCGTCAAAATTTGCTGTGTGGAGTTGGTACAACCTTTATCGCTGGTAATTTCGTATTTTAAGGTAACCTGTGTAGATGTTTCAGCTTCACCGATTGTGACTGCTTTGGGGAGGAATTGATTGTTAGCGATCGCATTTTCAAGTCCCTTACCTTGTGCATCAATTACTTGGAATTTACCACCCCCAACTTTGGGTATCAGGGTAACAGCTTCATTATTCCCACAGAAACTAGTTTTTTGCGGATCGCTACCTACTTGGAAACTCGCATCTGGTAGCGCATAAATTGTCAAAGTTTTCTCGACAGACTTAGTACAACCTTGACTGCTGGTAATGGTATATTTTAAGGTAACTGCCTGAGAATTTTGGTTTTCAGATAGTTTGATAGCGTTTGGATGGAATTGATTGTTAGCGAACGCATTTTCAATTACTTTACCTTGTGCATCTAGCACTTGGAATGTACCACCCGCCAGCTTTGGTGTTAAGCTTACTGGTTTATCATTAATACAAAAATAATTTTTATCTGGATCTTGACCAATACTAAACCCTGCATCTGGTAAGGGATAGACAGTTACCGTCAATGTATCTGAAGTGTCATTAACAGTATAGACAAAAGTAATTACTACTTCTAGACCCTTAGCTAAATCGTCTTTGCTAGCTTGGTTGATGCTACTAGGTTGAAAGAGTTGTTTGATACCTTCAAATACAACTCCTTCTCCTTTAACCGTACCACCTTCTGGTTCTAAAATGAATTGATATTTCTTGCGATCATTTTCGCAAAATACCGTTTTCTCTAATAAAATTATCGGTCTTGGTTTAGCTATTATATAATTGATTGCTGGTGCATCATTACTACAACGATAAGGTAAGCAAAAATCACCGACAACTACATCTTTACGCTTTTGCAATTCTTGGAATAGTTTTTCCCAACTGTTGATTGATTCTTCAAACCTGTCTGGTGGTAAGCAAGCAGATTCTTTAATAGTTCTCGTGCGTGAGCTACGTAATTTATAAATAAACGGATCTTTGTCAGCAGCTAGTAGTTGATTAATTTCTTTACCATCTACATATACTAAAATAAATGTCCCACCTTTTGGGACTCCTCCTAAATGTTCTACACCCGGATACTGTTCAGCAAAATTTTTGAACAAATGCAGTTGTATCATTTGTTCAAGTCGGCGCTGATAAGTATTTATCAATCGGATAATTTCAGAATATTTGAGTTCCTCTGCTGCTTGAGGATTACCCATTTTGTAGCTTTTTCCAGAGTCACTATTACCTTTTTTAGATGAATCTGTAGGTAAATCTGTAGGTAAATCTGTAGGTAAATCTCGTAACCAACTGTAAAGTGTTTCAATATCTTGAAACTCCGGTTGTGCGATTGTTGGTTGTGCTGAATCATTCCTAAGAGTAAAACTTCCCGAAGAAAGTAAAGTAAGTGTATATTTATTGCTATTTTTATTATCCTTGATTGGGAGATTTACGACAGAATCAGTTGAAAGTTTTAGGTAATAATTAGGATTTTCATCTACTATTCCGTAAGTTATTTTTCCTAGTGATAGACTGTTTGCTATTTCTCTGGTGATGCGTTGTTGTTCCCGATTAATTTCATCACCATTAAGTTGAGAAAAATCGATATCCAGATCATTAAAATTTTGTAAAATATTTCCCTGAGTGCCGTCTTTCTTAATAACGTATTGTGCAATTCGCTTATTGTTTTTGTCGCGGATAAATAGCTGATAAGTTTGGTTTTGCTCGCCTTTGACAAATTCATAAGCTTCAGGTTGACGGGCAAACTCTAAAATAGGATTATATATTTGATTGAGATTGATAGCAGTCAAACTAGGTTGGTCAAAGAAAACTTCTTTTAAAGTATTAAGTAAAACATTTTTTGATGCCGTTTCATTCTTATGCAAAATTGTTTGAAAATTTTCTTTTAACCGACTAAAATCTAATTCTAAGTCATCAAATTGTCCAGCAATATTTAAATCTTGCAGGCTGGCTTGGCTACCAATTTTTAGGGTAAGGACATCAAATGGTAAATTGTAGAGTTTCTGATATTCCTTGATGCGTTTAAATACGTCGCCGTTAGCTTTACCAATATGTCCTTCGATGCGGTAAAAATTATGTTTATCTAAACGATAAACTAAATCTTCTCCTGGGGGAATAGCTGGTGTATTGTCACTATTTTTTTGAGAAAAATAAGCAGGTATTAGGTGACTTCTACCTTTACGATAAGCATCGTAATTCCAGTAAAGATAAATTTGTGGATAGTTTAAGTAATAAGGAATAGCTTGTTCACTCAGGGGAACTGAACTATCTTTACTAGGAGTAATTTTTAATGGAGTGTCAGAAAATGGTAGTAGGTAAAAGCTCGTTTCTTGGCATAATTTAATTAGGCGCTCGTACAGATAACGTACTTGTTTAACACGCTGTTGATTACCGTTATAAATTGGCGGCTGGGTGAAGTAGCTACGATAAGGGGAAGCGGGTTCATATACTTTAGGTTCTTGCTGGGAATCTGGAAATATTCCCAACATGAGAAATTTGGGGAACCGCTGAGTATCAGGAGCGTAATCATCCATTAAATCAAAAGCTGCTGCTGCTAATTCATCAAAAGCAGCCACTAGTTGACTCAGGTAATCATAAAAATATTGTATGGCGTAGCTTGGTTCAGGTTTTTCTGATGGTATGGGGTTTGGGTTATCTGGTGGTGCTTGGATTCCTTTGAGTATTTCTTCTAAGTTTTCTTTCAGCTTACTAAAATCAGTTTGAGAATTGGGGTTAAAGGAACTAAAGAAAGGTGAGAATAGGCGAGACAATTTGCGAAAAGCATTATCAATTGAGGCGATCGCATTTTCACAAACCTGGTGGTATTCTTGCCAAAATGCCTCATAGTCACTAATTTTTGTTAAATCTATAATACTAATATTGTCAGATTGTTTATAGCCAAAGCGTTGTATTTTAGGTGCAAAATCTTTGAATGTTTTCTGCTCCAGTTCTTCTTGGAGATAGTGATTCCGTGCGGTAAACAATGCTTCAATATTCTGCTCAGTCGAAAATACGGTTTTTGGAAGCTTTGCTGCAACATCATTAGGGCGGATGAGAAAAAAGCGGTACTTGAGATTAACTTCGTTGCTTAGGTTATCGTAATTTAGTCGGCATGTATCGCGCTCAATCTTCTCAAGCTCACAGCATACCACCAATACGCGATTTTTCAGTAATTCTTGAAACGCTGTTTCTGATTGGGGGAGAAGTATATGTGTTGTATCTTTTTCGGAGGGAGAAAATAGTTCTATAAGTTTGATTTTATCAGGACTGTTTTCTGATTCTTGCTTCTGACTTGATGCAAATAAAGTAACTGGAACTTCCTGTTCGGTGTCATAATGAGTCAGCTTGGTATCTGCAAGCGCGATCGCATACCCTTCAGAAGTAATACCACATCCGGCGGAAATCTGAATGTGTGATTGTGATTGTTTTGAATCGTAAACGCTGCTTACTTCCAACCCGCCAACAATTCCCATACCAATAAAATAGGCGCGGGTAAGGCGATTTTGCTCATCAAGATAATTAACAAGGTGATTGAGGTCATCCTTGCTCAAAACCTGGTTAGCTGTAAAATGGGGATAGCCACTGTGGTTGATAATTGTATTAATAGCCTTAATCATTTGTACTTCCTAAAACAGTTTGGTTGAGAATAATGGGTTGAGCTTCACAGCTAGTAGTTTGCTGAGAGTCGTACAATTTACCCTCTGGATAAATACTTCGCAGGTTGGGGAGTAATTTTACAAGATTGCTGTGTGCTAGAGTTAAATTCCTCCCATTCTGGGCTAATTCCTGAAGCCAGTTGCGATAATAATCTTCAAACTGACGCATCTGTTCCAGATTCAGCCAAGCAATTTTCAACGCAATGTGCGCTGGTGCTTCCAGTCGCAAGGTACGCTCGACAAAAGTGCGAAAATTCATATCGCGAAAGCGTTCTGGCCAATAGGGGAGAATGATACTAATCCAAAAAGAATAGGGATCTTGTTGAGTTAAGCGCCAAGGTTCTGCTTCTGAGTTAGTTCCATCATCCGCATTGATAAAAATGGGCAAAAACTTGTCTGTATCGGTTGGGGATTTCTCAGAAATAGACACAGAGACATTAGTTTGTGGTAGCAACAAAATATGCTCTAGCAGATGAAACCCTTCATCATTTACGGAATTTTGAATTTCTGTAATTGCTTTATCTCGCTCTACTTTACTGGTGTAATACTGGTTAGCTAAGATTTCTTTTTTATGGTCTTTTTTATTCTCATAAATTATTTCCCAGCCATAGGGGCCATTTTCACTGTTAATTAAGCGGAAATTACCTGGCTTTTGAATTATTTCTAGCAATTGATTGACGGTTTTCCAAGCTGCGCTTTCATCAATATGCTCTTTTTTACTTTGTAATAGTTTTTGCCCATTTTCATCCTCAATATGCACCAGATAAGTAGACGAAAAATTGTTTGTCTGTGCGGTGAGACGCGCTGTGCGCACAAACAGAAACAGGCGATTAATTGCAGCATCACGCTCTGTAGCTGTTGTATAGTTGTGGGGATGGATAGCAACTTCAGTATTGCTATCTCCTGGTTTGCTTAGTACCTTAAAGCTAAAACCATCTGGGGTTTGGGTGGGGAGAATTGCGGTTGAATCTAAGATACCTAACAGCTCGCGATAAAAGCGATCGCGGGCTGTATTTTCATTTCCTAATAATTCTGTACCTTGTAATAAGGTGATTCCTTGCCAATTTAACCGGAAACGATAACCGGAATTTGTTGCAGTTAGCGCTTCTATTTCTAAGAATTCATCCAGCAAGTTCAGCATTTTAAAGGTGGCAAAAGTATCTGTCTGGCTGGGTGAAATTGCGACTACTTTACCAGCTTTATCGGTAATACCCAAGCTATAACCTTGGGAATTTTGTGGAAGATTCACATAGCGATTTAGGTAACGCAGATGTTCTGCAAACTGAGCAGCAGATTTCCAAGCTTCAATTTTTGTGGTGTAATGTTTATCGCTTTGCAATATGATTTGATTGTCACTATTGCGTTGAAGTTTAAATAAATATTCCTCCCGATCCGGAAATTTTTCTACTACAAATTTAAATTGATTATGGTTCAGTTGAATGTTGCTGAACCAGCTTTGCAGATCTATTTCCCGTGCTTCTGGAGTTAGTAAGCGATCGCATTTTTCTGCTAGTACTTTTCCTTGGTTATCGATGACAGCGTAGCCATAGTCAGTCAATCCCTGACAGGTAAGACGCTGATAAAAATCCTCATGTAAAGCTACTAGTAAAAACTTCTCTAAATCTGCTTGCGCTTGTGCTTGGGTGGGGTAAATTTCGTAACTGGTTAATACCTGTTGGGAACCACACTTAACAGAAAAAATAAATCTAGCAGTATTAACAACACGATAATGACACAGATCGCGCCGCCGCACATCGTCAATACCCAACAGACGAGAAACCCGCTTTTTAAAGCCAGAGACGTTTTCGGTGTTCCAAACCTCACGCAAGTTACAATAATTAAAAGCCCGGAAGCGATCGCGGCTTAAAGCGGGATAATCTTTTAAAAAGTTTGTCTTATCATATATCAGTTCAATGTCGTGCTGTTCGCGATCGCTATGTTTCTGCGTCATCTGGTAATTTAGCAGCACATAGTCACTAAAAGACTCTGCAAATCGCCCCAGAAGATGATCGAGAAATTGATTGCGGCGCTCGCGATAAGCTTCTGTATCTAATTCTTCTTCTAGAGATTGGAGATAATGATCGTCAAGAATAGCAGGGCGATTGGGAAAATCTAAAGCCTGAATAAAGTAAGTTTTGCGCGTTAGAGAAGACTGATTTGTATCCCTAATTCCCTGATGATTTTTATCCATTTCCCAAGAAAATAAATCCCGCACATGCGCCAGTTGGGAAAGGTAATTAGCCAATAACTGATCGAAAAATACTAGATATCCCTTTAATTGCAGGGCTTGGGCTTTCCGCGATGCTTTCACCGTCTCTGGTAAGCCATCTTCACTAATACCATAATTGAGGGGAAAATCATGCTGAATCGAATAATGATCCGCAAGATTGTAATAACTACCTTTAGGTACAGGGAGATTTAATTCATAATTTTCCCGCAGATTTTTGATATATGCAGTTTGTTGTTCATAATAGCGGCGCTTCACCTCATTAACATCAGCAGTAATAGGCAAAACACCTTTAAATAAAGTAATGTTAGACTGTTCCATCCCTAAAACTGGGCTGTAACCTTCCGTTAAATGTAAATACCAGGGATGTTGGGACTGGGGCAAACCATTGATATAGTTAGTAATACTCAGATGTTTAATTGCGGCGACACCAGGAACTTTTAATATTTCTTGGTAAATATCTGAAGTATAAATAATTGTCGGCTGAGTCAGATTTGCTAATTCATCAGTATCAATAAAGCCATGACTTTGGTAAGATTCATCGTTAGTTACTGTTGCTCTCCCGGCAAAAATTTCATCTATACTTTTACCTTTATCTAACAATTGTTGGAGAGTATAAAATTGCAAATTAGGCGAAATAAATGCTTCTAATCTTGTATATATATCTACTAATACATCCTCAGCATCAGCATCATTTTTAAGTTCAATATCGCAACAAATAGCAATTTCTTCATCACCCAAAACAATCACATCTTGGATATCTTCGCAGAGATTGCGATATTGACACAGCACTTTTTTCACTTCCTCAAGAGTATCAGCCCAAGAAAGGTAAAGCTGTCCGCAAGCATTTCTGCGGTATCCCACATCCAAGTCAATATACACAGTGTAAAGCCCGCGCGGATGCAATCGGGGGGCTGTTTCTGGCGCTTCACCATCTGGGGGAGTGGATTGTAAAAGACTGCGATCGCTGTTTATATAAATAGCAGGCTCATAATTTGTAACTTTTTTCAACCAAGCATTACGCACCCCAGGAATATCAATTAGGCGCTTGCGAATATCCAATTCTGTAACAGGATTACAGCTTAAGATTTCATCGGCGGTAAAAAAGTTATTTTCCTGACTATTAGGCGGTAAAGCCAGTAGATCCTGAATATCTAAATTATTGCGGTAGCCCAAATCTGTAACCGCATAGCACAACACTTCCAGGATAGTAACACCAGGATCGTGCAGATTATAGTCTGTCCAGAGTTTACCAGACAGGGCTTGCAGGTGCTTGATACCGATTTCCCGCAATTTTTGAAAATCTAAGTAATCGGGAAATTCAGGCTGACGTTTTGAGATGCTTAAATATTCCAGCATGGAATTTAGGTATTTTTAGATAATAAACAAGCAAAAAATTTATCGGGTGGGTTAAGTAATACCAATTTAAAAAAAGAATGCGACAGATGCATAGGTTGGGCTTACCGTGTGTAAACCCAACATATACAAGGCGTTGGGATGTTGGGTTTCGTTCCTCAACCCAACCTACATTTGTCGCAATCATTCTTCAGTTCTCTTATTATTTAATGATTTTTTCAGGCTGCAAACTTGAATAGTTGATAAATCGATTCAATCACCAACCACAAAAGCGCGATCGCTACTCCCAAACTGAGTAATGTGATATATTTGAGCAGTTTGTCTAAACGTAATTCCATTTGCTGTTTATATTCAGTGAATGCTGTATTCAGCGTTGTTAAATTCTGTTCAAGTTTGTTAACTTTTTGCTCTAAATCCTTGACATAAGATTTCCAATTGCTACCTGTTCCTGGTGGTTCATTTGGTTTAGCACAAATCTCTGTTTTCCCTTGTACTTCCCAAAGAACACCTTGGTAATAAACTACATCTCCGGGAGAATATGTTCTTCCCTCTTGCCAAACTCCGGAAAATTTATCTTCTTTTTTATTTAAAGTCGAGTCAATCAAATCAGCAAACTGAGTTTCTGATAACCGACTTTTATTTTTAAATAAAACTTTCAGATCTGCGCGATTTTTCCAATTCACAGCAATAGTAGATAAGCTCAACATAATCTCAATTCAAAATTAAAAACTACATCTTAACAGTCAACAGTCAACCCAATTCCAAATTATCTAAGGATTCATAACCCAAAATTCCTGATGCTAATTTGGGCTGTTCTGCAATAGTATGTGCTTCTTGAATAATGTGGGTTTGTCCTGTAGTCAGTACGGAAACTGACGTAAGTACAGAGCGTGCAGTGGAGGCGATCGCTTCTTTAACATTGCGCTGGTTGTCATGGTGCATCTGAAAATTAACCACATAATCAACATAGTATTGCTGTTCAATAAAATTGAGAATAGATGAACGATACATAGTACCTCCTAAGTTAATTTCTGCGCCTTTATCAACTGTCCAAGGTGTTAAAAATTGGGTAATTCTTTGTTCTAAATCCCGGCGATAATAACCAAAGTTACTATTATATGGAGGTTTAAATTGCACCTCACACTCAACTTGAATATGCTCGTATACAGGATTGACAACTCTAATATCTACCCAAGGCGAACTCAAACCAGCTAAATATTTCTCAATTTTTTCTAGGAGATTGATATTAATTTTAGGTTCTAAATCATTGGTACTATTACGCTGGGATAAATCAGGAATTACTACCAAAGTGACAGCCCCCGGTACTAGTTCATATAACTGATTAGTTTGTCCTACTTTTCCATGATTAATGCAGCGAACTTTATAAATTTGGGGAAATTTTTCTAATACTAAGCGTTCATAATCAAAAATACTCACAGCCCGCCCTTTATGGCGCAGGTGTTCGCTAATTCGCGTATAAAAATGCTCTGGTTTTTCCTTAATTTGTCCGCCAAAGGAATCATAGGGTTGTTCGACTTTTTTAATTTCCGGTATGGGTACAGCTAGTTTGGCGATGGTTCCTGCTGGTAAAGGTGTAGCTAAATGCTGAGGATCGTTACCAGCGTCGGTGAAAGTTACCCGCGCAGCTTGGGTATATACGCCAAGAATTTGACAAATCGCCCCACTCCGGGCGGGAACAGTGGCTTTAATCCAGTGCAAACTCGGATCGAGGATGGTGGTATTCTGTTTGCTGATGTCTCCGGGAATTCCTAAATTGACGATACCGGAAGTAATTAGCCCATTAGTTGTGTCGCTGACGATGCGATCGCTCAAGGATATCCAAGTATTATCTTTGAGGTAGTGCCATTGCACATCAACTTTTTCTAAAGCTGTATCTGCTGTTTCTTGTGCTACTTGGAATAATAAGGGTAAACTCGTAGGCGGATCTAAGTTTGCTAACCCAATCAACAATTCACCCTCGTTGGTAAATTGCGGTAAAAAGTCAGGCGTATCATTCGCTACTACTTCTGCAAATCTATCAAAGGGGTGGAGATGGAATAATCTACAATCTCGCCCATCAGCAACAGCGTTGTAACTCAGGGAAATAGACTGAATTACGGGGGTATAAGGTTCGTTGAGAATAACTGGTGCGACATTCTGGAGATTAGTACTGAGAGTATCACCAGGTTGCCAGCGTTGGAAAGTGCTGGTTTTCTTGTCACCGTCAACTGTTACCACTTCATACACAGCACCATTGACATATTCTCCAGCCGCAAAATTTTTCGCTGAAGCTAAGGTTTGCAACGCATATTTGCGGGGGAATTCTTCGTGGAGAAAGTTCTGTTTGAGGACGAAACGCAGAAAACCGCTAGCAGTATCTAGGTTAAAGCTAGTTAATTCGTCAATTTTAGCCCCAGGTAAAGGTGTGGAGGCTGTTCTGTCTACAAGAATGCGATCGCCTGCGGGAACAAAAAGATTATATTCACTAGGTAAGCTTTCTCCTGACCAATTGTGTTGTGTCAGTCGCTTAACATCAGCTGTAAACTTATCAAACTTTGGTTTACTACTATCATTATCACCATAATACCCACGATAATGATTTTTTAAATCAGTAGGTAATCCTTGCCAAACAACTTTCATTGTCAGCAAAGAAAGATTTTTTTGAAAAATTTCTTTACTCCCGACATAAAATGTTGAACCTACTACTGGTCTGGGGCCAAAAGGTTGGAATGGTTTACCGGGATTAATGGGAGATAAATCATTTTGTAGTAATAAATTTTGAATTTCTATATTTTTAGTGCTGATATTAAATTTAGTCAGTTTCAGGTTACGGAAATAACTATAAGCAGATAAACCATTCACTAATACATTATCTTTTAAATGCAATCTGGCAACAGGTAAATTAGTATTAAGTCTGGCTCCTGGTAATTCTGGATGATAACTTTCAATAGGTTCTTGCTCGGCAGTTAAAGTGACTTCTAATGTTAATGTTTCGCCAGTTAGACTAGTTTCATTATTTGTAATTGGTTGAATTTTCCCTAATACCCAATCTTTTTTACCGCTAAAATCAACTGTAAAAATATTCGCTAACTCGCTGGCTAATATATTATCAATAACACGATTAAAAGTTAAGGTAAAAATAATGGTGCGCGTCCCTTCTTGAAGATAAAAAATATTCGACGCGATCGCTAATCCTAAAACAGCATGGTTGCGTGTCCTATCGCCAAAGGGTCGCCAAGTCTTCACCACTTGGTCTTTGGGGAAATCTCCACCTTTGCCATCAAAGGAATTGGCGATTGGTGAAGCATACAAACCCAGTAAATTTTGAGGAATATCACCAGTTGCAATTTCTTGTGAGTCTAAAAATAGCCCTTGCAAACTGGCGATCGCCGCTTGATGGAAAACTGTTTCGGCATCAAGCTGGTAAAATATATCCACACCACTAGCATCTTTACCAGCCGGAAAGGGCGTTGCGGCGGCGAGTTTGTATTCTGTTTGCGTTTTCGCCAATTCCAAGATTAAATGAACCCGGTCTGGTTGGGCTGGGCGATCGCGCAGATACAACACTTGACGGTAAAAAAAGTCCAGATGTCTCTGCGTCATCCGATTGAAATCGTCTCTGGCTGGTTGCATCACTTCCCAAAAGGCAAAATACAAAGCCAGATGGGGTGGATGATCTTGTCTATCTGTCAAACTAGCTTTTAAATATTGCGGTGCTTCTTGAATAATTTGGCGATAAGTTTGAAATAACATCTGAAACACTGCATCTATTTCTGCACGCGGTTCTGACGTATCATTAAACCGAGTGCGATCGCCTGGGGAATCTGCATTCAAATCCAGTCCCAAAACTTTCTCAAAATCTGTGTAAAATGTCCCTTCTAAACCTTGATTTCTTTCAAAAGACTGCATCCGCCGTAAAGGTTCTTGCAGATTAGTTTTCACTAGTCCTTGAATAATCGCTTTTAACGGCGTATAAGATTCTAAATGCTCATACCAGTTAGCAATGGGTGTTAATAACTCAGATTTCCACAAATCCAGAATTGGTTGCAGCGTTGCAACTGACTGATTTTCGATAAAAGCTGGCAAATTTTGCTGATATTTAGCCTTAACCTTTTCCGGTTGGGTTTTACTAATTAAAGCGATTTGTATCGGCGTGCTACTAGTAAAAAAGTCTTCCCAGTTACCATCTTTTTGCTTTTCTAAGCTATAGTAATGAACCTGCTGACTGAGTTTGTGAGCAAACACCAGAAAATCAGCCAAGTCACCTGCATCAATTTTGACGTAATCGGGCGACAAAGCTAAAAGCTGTCGCTGGCGCTGGCTTACCCCATCGCGGATTAAGGGATTTTTCGGTAAATTGGGGCGAATGCTCATGGTTTTCTCAATTACCAACTTCAGACAGCTATCTACTAGGCTCAGCGATCGCGCTTAAATTTTGCGGTACAGGAAACTCGGCGGTTTCCGGTGGCACCGCCAGCAGATTACCGCTAGCTTCTTGCAAATAGAAAGGATAGACAAAATTGAAGCGAGAATTAGTACTGATAATCGTGTAGTCTACGGTAATATAAATCACACCTGCTATCTGTGCATCCATGTGCAAATCTAATTGATTAATCAGAATACGCGGTTCGTGATACAGAATCGCAATGCGGATGATTTCTTTGATACTACTAGCAACTGTAGGGCTAAAGGTTTCAAAGAGCAAATCATGCAGATTGCAGCCATAAGTCGGTTGCATCACCCGTTCGCCCAAATTAGTAGACAGAAGGATTTCCAAACTCTGGCGGATGTCATCTTCTGCGTTAACTAGTTTTACACCTTTGCTAGCGCGATCAAAAGTCGGTGGAAATCCCCAGCCAGTACCCAAATATGCGTTACTGCGTTCCCCTGCTGTAATTTGTGTAGAGATATCCCGCATATCACCCTCCAATCAACACATTCAATGCGCCTAAAACAATCGAGCCACCGTGAGCTGTAGTATCGCCAATCCTCACAGCCGGTTTTCCCCCAATGGTTACAGTGGTCGATCCCATCACAATGTTATCTGGCGGGCCCGAGCAAGTGCAGGTATCCCCTAATACAGCAGCCGGCATCCCTGCAATCAAAACTTGCGGTACTCCCGGCCCCACTACCGGGCCACCCACATGGGGTATAGGCGGAACACCAGGAGTCTGCATTGGGCAGACATGCATATCATTAATACGAGCAGCAGGTTTTCCCATAATTTTTTAGTTGTCAGTTGTTAGTTGTCAGTTGTTAGTTGTTAGTTGTCAATTCCTCTCAATGCCCAATGCCCAATGCCCCATGCCCAATGCCCCATGCCCAATGCCCCATGCCCCATGCCCCATCCCCATATTCAATTAATTTGCACCAACGATCCCTTGAGAATGGCGATCGCACTGGTGGACACTTCCGCGCCGGCGCTACCTTCGGCTTTAAATTGGGCGTTGGCTTTGACATTAACGTTTAAGCCTTGAACGCTGGCGTCTTGAGTAGCTTTCAGGGTTAACTTACCCGTGGCTTCGATGGTGATGTCTTTGGAGCTTTTCATAACAATACCGCGATCGTTCATCGTCAGGGTATTACCGTTTTGGTCTTTTAAAGCAATACCTTTATCCTCATCAGAGATAATAATTTTGTTACCACCAGGGGTTTCCAGGGACACGATCTTCTTTTCGTCATCGAAAGTCACCTTCATTTGCGAACGGGTAAAAAAGCCTTTGCGATGATTCTCGTCAGAACCTTTCAGAGGTGCGGGATTCTTGCTACTATTGAGCATTCCCAGCACAATCGCATCGCGAGGATCGTCGTTGAGAAAGCCAACAATCACTTCATCGCCAATTTCTGGGCGAAAGAACGAACCGCGATTATGTCCCGCGTATAAGGTGGCAATCCGCGACCAAATACCCTCATTTTTATTGTCGATAGTGGGAACTTTAACTAAAATACGGTCTTCGTTGTTGGGGTCATCTTGCAACTTGACTACTACCCCAATTTGCAAGCCGTTGACACCAGGAAGCAGTCCGGAAGCTGGTTGATCGACAATGTCTGTTTCCTGGTAAAACCACTGAAGCGACAAACCAAGCTGTATGTCTGTATACCATGCTCCACCATTGAGTTCGTGACGAATCCCGGAGACGTAGGCTAAACCGTTGAAGCGTCTCCCCATGCCTTCTAACTCGATTAAGGTATCCGGTTTGGCATCAGGGTAGCCTTTAACCTTGACTCGCCCCTGTATCTTAGCTAACCGACTCTTCAATAATTGGGCATCAGCCCAGGCTTTGAGTTCCGGTTCTTGTACCCGACCACTATGGCTTAATTCCCAAGCCTCCAGAGCAATGACCTGCGCTAAATTTTTCCCTGACAGGTTACCCTGTTTGTTCACCGTCGGCTCAGTTCCGGCAATCTCCAGCAAGTTCTGATCTTTGTAGCTCCAAGCTTTTGCTTTCACCGCTGCATACTGGGAACGTGCATCCATTTCTGCTTCAAATTCCAGTATGTTGACACCATAGGTGAGGGTAACTAAGGGGCTACCACTGGTAGTTGGAGCTTTAATTGTCAGTTTACCGTTTTCTGCTAGGACAATCTGCCCATTGATTTCCGCCCGCGATAGTATAAAGTCCCAATCAGTAGCGTAATGTTGAACAATTTCGGGATATTGAATTTCAGTGGCTTCTATATTTTGACTAATACCACTGTAACTGCCAATAATTTGGGCGATCGCTTCACTATCTTTAACTTCTGTAAAATATCGACTATGGCGACCAATAGTCAATTTTGTGACTTTATCCTTACACTCAAGCACTAATATCGAATCGCCATTAGCACCAATCTTCAAGGAATGCTTGACAATTAGCCCTTTAAAAACAGTTTTATTATTACCATCGTAACCAAGCGCAATTTCTAGTTCCTTACCCGGAATTAGGTCAGGCCCCTCACTAGCAGCAAAGGTTTCTGCATCCACCGCACCATCACGCAGCACTATCCGTGCTGTTGGTACACGGTTAACTATGCGGTTCACTGTCAAAGACAATACCGTATAAGTGTTGGTAATTTCCTTACCATCAGAGAGCAACTTAAACGTAGCGACATTATAAAGCGCATTTTGCGGAATAATCAGGTCAGTCATACTTCAGTTTTCTCCAACGGCGGAAATCTCAAATCCTTGTTATCCAGCAAACGGCGAAAATTCACCAACCCGTTGACTTTAGCAACTTGCAAATAATAGGATGGGTCGCCATAAATACGATGAGTCATCAACGGTAAGGTATCACCGGCTGTAACCTTGCGTACATGGGTCACATCTGGCGATTGTTTCCCTTCTTTACGAACACGACGCTGGGCTTCAATATAACTAACAAAAGTAGCGTTAATTTTTGCCCTCAAAGGCTTACCATCGGGAGCAAACAGAGTGTAGTTAATCTGTAAATCTATGAGGATACAATCAAAGCTATTTGTCGTCCCAAAGGTCAAGTTTCCCCACAGCAGACGGAGAAAATTAGGTCTGTGAGTATCACTTTGCATGGTGTAAACCACATTCAGCAACTCTTGTACCTGTTTACCTACGTCTTTATAAAATGTATTAGGTTTACCCTTAATTGGTACTACACCAGTCCCATCAAAAGTAAATTCCAGCTTAATTTCTTCAGGTTTTGTACATTTATACTGTAAATCGTTACCTTGGGCACCTATGTCTTGTGCAGCATCGTATTCCACCTTAAAACTTTGGGACAATTGCTCCGGATTAATCGGTAGATCAAATTCTCCATGTTTATTCTCAAATCGCTTGTCTTTATAAGCTTGAATTTTAACTTTGCTGAGTTCGCCCGTCATAAATTTACCGCTCAGACTTTTCCTTCAAGATGGCTAGAACCTGTTCCACACAAGTAGCTATGATGGCAGCTTGAGTATCAGCATCAAAATTGCCGGATTCTCGCGCAGAATTTTGTCGTTGTTGTCCTTCATTCACTGAGGCTTTAATCACTAATTCTCTAATTTCTAATGGCATAAATGATTCACTTGATTTTAATATTTATTGCAGTAATTATTTTTTTTAAGACTTGCCTATCATCTCAAAATAGCTGTAATTCAATTCCAAAGATTCAATGGCAATGGAATTTTGTTCTGCATTGAATTCCGAGACAGACCATTTTTTCGGCCAAGCATTAATCACCTTCCAAGTTACCAGAGGTGCGGTTGTTTGCGGTGCTGGGTTCGCACCAGCAGACTGGACATGTAGCAAGCTTACCAATAAATCCATCGGTTTAATATCAAAATTAAGAATAGCATCCATGCACCACTTCACCATCTGGGAATTCTTAACTAAGCCACGCTTTAGCACTAAAGGGTCGTATTTAGTCCGCACTGGTAAGATATGTTCAAAGCGATTTTCACCACCTTCTTTTAAAGTTTCAGTCTGCATATCTACACTCAAACCAGTCACACTCTGAAAGCGTGTCTCAACTACATTTTTATCTAATCTTTCGCCTGCAAATTGACCTTGAAAACTAACATCAAAAAAGAAACTAACCGGGGGATAACTATATGTCATAGCTAACTGATTAAAAACTGAGCAAAATTAATCTAACAAACCACTCATCCACCAGTTGAATTTGGATATGTGAGTGATTTTGGCAATCTTTATTCTTTTCCTCTTCCTTCGCGTTCTACCCTCCGGGAACGATTTAGTCGAATGCGCCTTTGTCGTTTGTTCTCTATATCTCAATACGGTTCAGTTAGCATCAAAAAACAGATTTGACGTAGGTTGGGTTGAGGGACGAAACCCAACATTTTCTGCGCTTTGTTGGGTTTCACTTCGTTCAACCCAACCTACATTTATCCTTAACTGAACCGTATTGCTCTATTTCTAATCCCATCGAAAGATTGGTGAATTACTACTGATTTATGGCATTAATTCTGAAGAATTGAGGCACTAACCGCATTCGCCACAGGTGTTCCCGCAGGGTAGACGCTAAGTTCGCGAAGAAGAGAAAAAAAAGAGAAAGAGAATAGTAAGTTTACATCACCAAATTAATGCGATTATCGCTATCCATTCTGAATAGTTAACCCTTCATGGGCAATTTCAATGCTTTCAATCGCCACTTCGTTACCATCACTTTTGAGGTCGGTAGATTGTACCTTGGTCGGCCAGGCGTGTTTAACTTTCCAAACTACCACAGGTTCATGTTTTTCATTGAGCAAACTAACAGTTAAATCACGGCGCTCAATAGTATTTAAAGCTACCGTATTCCACCACTTATAAAAATCATTGTCAGCTTTAACAGTGCCCCGCTTCATCGTGATTTTGCTCAATTTCTGCATACCGGGCATATTCAATTTGTGATATTCCTTCATGTTACCTTCGCGGTATTCAATCATGTCGGTTTCTACTTCTAGCCCGGTAACTTCAGTGAATCCTAAGCGAGTACCGCCCCACTCTACTTGGAAATGAAACTTGGGTAAAGGATAATCTGCCATAAATGCTTAATGTGTTGATGGGTTTATTGAGAAACTTTTGTCCAGAATCGGGAATAGAATTAACTTTCCTGCATCTTATGAGAGAACTTGAGGATGATAAATTCTGCTGGACGGACTACAGCCATACCAATCTCGATAATCAAGCGGCCTTCCAAAATATCTAAGGCGGTCATGGTTTCATTCAGCCCTACTTTCACATAAAAGGCTTGTTCTGGTTTGGCTCCAGCTAATGCCCCAGCCCGCCATTGGAGAATTAAGAAGTTTTCGATCATCGCCCGCACTTTCACCCAAGTATTGGCATCGTTAGGATCGAACACAAAGGCTTCGGTAGCTTTTTTAATCGATTCTTCTGCCATGTTGAAGAAGCGACGGACTGATATATAGCGCCATTCGTTATCGTTACCTGCTAGAGTCCGCGCACCCCAAATTAACGTACCTTTGCCAGTAAAAGCACGGATGGCGTTGATTGATTTACCACTAGTATCAACGTTGAGGTTGTCTTGCTGATCGTTGGAAATCTTTAAGGTAGGTTTGATAACTGAGGTAAGAGCAACGTTGGCAGGGGCTTTCCAAACGCCACGGGTGTTATCGGTACTGGCGTATTGACCAACTACCAAGGGTGAAGGTGGCAGTACTAAGGGCAATTGATCAATGGCTGCTTTGATCAAAGCATATTGAGTACCATCAGCACCAGTTGTAGTGGCGGGATTGAAACTAGCCATAGTCCCAGCTTCTGTTCTAGGTTCTCCATCCTCGCTGCGGTAAATCTTTACTTGAGCCTCGTCGTAGAAGTAGTTGAAGATAGTTTCAATATTGGGGGTATAGATTGCGCCGTATTTCAGGTTATTTAAAGGTAGGGCTAATCCGCGAAACGTAGTTGCTGCATCGAGGATGGTTTTGGGTGGGGTCAGCAGTTTCAAATCTATGACTGTGAACCGATCCTGTAGCTTACCGCATTGATTTAAAGCGTCACTTATCAAGGCAGCGTAGTTAGCGTCACTGAGGGCTTGGCTTTCCGGGAATACCAGCAGGGTAACTTCATCTTCTTTAGCAACTTCCGCCAGACCTTTTTGCAAGGCGGCTAATTCAATAGTGCCGTTCATCTTCCCGACGGAGACAATGTAGCAAGGGCCACCTCCATTGCTAAAGAAAGCCTGCATGGCGTAATACAGATTGTTGGCATTTGGGGCGGTGATCAGGGCATTGGCTTTGCGATCAATGAGATTGCCAGCACTATCTTTGGTATCGGCAATGACAACTTCAATTGTGGTTTCTTTTTTAGCTTTGCCAAAAAATTGTTCGTATTCAAGTAAGGAAGTGATGCGGATCGGTCGAATAACGGGGTTACTAGTATCGGCGTGAAAGTTTTCGACACCGTATTTAGCTATTTCGGTATAACCAATAAATGCCGGGATGGCAGTTTCAACTTGGGCGACAGAGGGGGGAAACTTGGATATTTCCTCGATGTAAACACCTGGAGTTTTATAAGTGCTTGGCATAATTTTGGGAAGGTAATTGCTGGTTGTTTAGAGATGAATATCTGAGAAGATGGTGGTGACGCGGGACTGTGCATCGGTTTCGGGCTTAATCAGCGCGATCGCAGGTGCTGGTAAGTACTGGTCTTTACCATCGGTGAGTAGTTTATCTGGTTGCAAACGCAGACCTAGAGGCCGTTTAGTAACATAGGTTTTGGCATCGATTAATTCAAAGTTAGGTAAATTAGCCGCATTAAAGCCATGCGGTTTTTCGTAACGATAGCGCCAGCGAGTCGCCCGATTTTTGCAACGAATGACATAGGTTTTGGGTTTAATTAAAGTGTTTCCGTCCTGATTTTGCAAGAGGGTGAAAGCTGGAGGTACGAGGCTCTGATTCAGCACTATTTCCACCAGCGCAAAGGCCTCACTGGACGTAATTGGGTCACACAGAACAAACTTGTCAATTTGGCGATTATTGAGACTTAGCTTGTAAAATCCAGGAATTTGTCCGGTAAAATTGAGATTACAAGCGATCGCATCACCTGGTTGATGATTATCCCCAATCTTAACATCTAATGCAAAAGTTACCTGCTCGTTCACATCTTGCAAGGTAAAGCGCCAAGTCTCTCCCGGATTAGCTTTGGGGATTGTATAGATGCGAGACAATCCCTGTTTAGTTAACCTATCTTGCTCAGATACATATTGACTTTGAGGCAAAATATCCCAATCATTATTGTTTGGTTTCACGCTAGCTGAAGCTTGATAACGCCAGGCTTCTAGGGTCTTCCCCTCATGATTTACTAATTGCCCTAGATGATATTCGCTTTTTGGCTTGTAGCTTGGCAGAGGTTGGGTCAAGAATAAAGCATGACCCTGATTACCCCAAAGATTGGAGAAATAATAAATCTGCTGGCGGTTTGTAGTCAGGGATAGATTGGTAAAATTGGCAAAATAGCGATCGCGCACCAATAGCCAAAATGTCAGTCGTTCCGGTCGGTTCACTGGTAATAAAGTCTGCCAATCACCTGACTTACCTGGCTCTACATGGGCATAGATACTTGCACCCCGTGATTGTGGACGAAATAACCAGCGAAGATTTCGCAATATTCGCAGACATTCTGACGTAGGTACTAAAGCTAACATTTGTGAGATGTCATAATCATTGGCTGGTAGTTTTGGGGGATTGGGCTGGCCTAGATAATAGTCATGCCAAATCTCTAAATCCAGGATTTTTTGATATAAAACCTTCATCGGCGATTATGCCTCACTCATTGATAGAGACTCCAGTGATGACTTCACCTTCACCCTGACGTTTTTGTGCCTCTATAGCTACAAGGCGGGCGCGGTACATTACGAAAGGTACTTGTTTTCCGCCCAAAGAACCCCAAATTTGATTAACTTGTTCAAAACTGAGGGAATAAAGGTCTGGTATCAGCCGCACATTGCGCGAAATACTGCCATTCCCTGGCGTAGAGGTAAACGAAATTTCCTGTTGTGACTGAAAAAATTCTACTACCCGCGACAGCAATCTCAGGGCTGTTTCATACTGATTGTGCAGTGAGGAAAACAGAATAAATAGGTTGAGGTTGACAGGAGGATTTTGGTAAATAGTCCGCCCATTATCCATTCGATAGTGACTACCATTTTTTAGCGTAGCCTCTTCTTGGAGATTTACTAAGCTCATGACGATATGACCGTTTAACTGATTGTTGGGGCCTCCAAGTTCTTCCGCCATGCCAATGTTATCTATTAACACAATCTGTCCCAGCCCGAGTTCTGGCTCAAGCTCTAGGATGTAGCGCTGCAAAGCAACCTGTATCAACCTCATTGCATCAAATATCATAATCAGTCAGTTCATGAATCACTCAGAGGGCTATACTGTTTCATCTATATCGATACATAAATTTACGAGTCATATTAACACGTAATACTGAAAAAAATTTTGTAACAAAAGTGTTAAACAAAAAGTACTTTTTGCAACATGATTTTTTGTCACAAAGCTCCGAAGTAGTTTGGACAGGTAGGTATTTATTTAATGGTTTTAGCTAAGAATGCAGGCTTAAAGTACATCCATAGAAAAACCTATAGGAATTTATGCTAATTTCCGACTTTACTCCTTGAAAAATAGAAATATTTAACCCACAATCTTAATTTACAACCGTAAAATTACCCAATTAAGACAATATCTTTTCTCTGACTTTTCTCTTATTGAATGTAATAATTTTTATTATTCTCTGTATTTTCACTCCCTCGGTTTTGTGACTAAAGTCTATTACCCTGAAAAAATAGGGTTTTTAGTCAATGCCCCATGCCCGATATCCTAGATCATCTTTCCCGTTTTACTAAATTCTCGCTTGATAGCAGAGAGTAAATCCTGTTGATGAATGAGCGTATCACCTTGCTGTAGTGCTTGCAAGCAGCAGTATTGCACTACATTCATAATGTCAGAACCGGTGAGTTCATAGGTTGTGGAAAGTTGTTCTAGGTCTAGAGTATCGGCTAGCTTTAATTGTGATGGAAAGGCCATTTGCCACAGTTGCAAGCGTTCTTTGGGACTTGGTATGGGGAATTGAATAATGGATTGAAATCTGCGGATGAAGGCCTCATCGATATTACTTTTGAAGTTGGAAGAGAGTATCACCAAACCATCGTAGTTTTCCACCCGCTGTAGCAAGTAGCTCACTTCCTGGTTAGCGTATTTATCATGGGCATCGCGGACATTGGTACGCTTACCAAAAAGAGCGTCAGCTTCATCAAAAAAGAGAATCCAATCTTTACTTTCGGCTCTAGCAAAGAGATTGGCGAGGTTCTTTTCTGTTTCGCCAATAAATTTGGATACCATCATCGAGATATCTACTTTATAAACATCTTTGCCTGTATATTTGCCTAAAAGGCTGGCTGTGAGCGTCTTACCTGTACCAGGGGGGCCGTAAAATAAGGCGCGGTAACCTAATTTGAGTTTCTTTTTCATCCCCCAATCATAGAGAATGGTGGGGCCGTGAATAATCCAGGCTTCTAAGTCGCGAATTTGTTGTAAGGTTTGGGCATTGAGAACCAAGTCTTCCCACTCCATATCTGTGGTAATGCGCTGGGCGGGAAAACGCATACTAAAATGAGGACGAGAAAAGTGTCCTTGAATGAATAGGTCAATGTAATCCTGAGTGATGACGAGTTTGCCACTCATTAATGGTTCGCCTTCTGGTGGTGCATCGAGGTAGAGTACACCTTCACGGGCAAATGGATGATCTTCGCTGAAAATTTGTTGTAGGATGAGGCGATCGCTAAAGTCACTACCCCCCAAGATAAACAACACCGTTTCACCAGTTGGGAGAAAACCCCGATGGGATTTACCCCGCCAGCCGCCAATTTGTGGATAGTCTCCGGCTTGGGGTAACTGCGCTGCGATCGCTCGATCGAAAAAGTCAGGTTGTAAGTGGGGAGCCAAGGCTATCAATAAAGTTAGTTGGGCGGCAATATCTAATTGATGATTGCGAATAAAGCAGGTGAGAGGCGTTTGGGCTGTTAACCATTCAGCTGGTGGATGCGGCATCATTGCCACCGTTTCTGCTTCGCGATCGCCCAAGTGATAGTCCAAGCGCCACTGAATCACTTGGGCTAGGTAGTTTAGTGCTGTTTGTAAAGTTTGGATTACAAGCAAACGTGTCATGTGTGCGGTTTAGAGAATCTGATCGACAATCGATGAGGCACACAGCCAGGGGCAAATCTGCTGTAGCCATTTAAAATATATCTAGTAGATCTAGATTCTCATCTACTGGCAATGCCAAAAGTAAAAAGATATTGAGTTTTTAATTAATGTATCAATTTTTGTTCCGAGCCTGTGATTTCATAATAAATTAGATTGTTAATGTCATAAATAGCTCAGTTTAAACGCAAAATCTCGTCAAGAGCTTACTTTTTTATAAGCCATCTCTATCTCAAGTGCTGACCAAACTAATAATTTTCTGTATAAAAAGTAACAAAAATATCCAATTGTCAATTGATTGTAGTGGTATCAAACCTAGAGACTGACTCAAATTTATGCAAGAAACAGTAGCTCAACCAATTCAGGAATCCCTGAGAAACCTTCCAGTTCTCTACAAACAGGATGAATCCCAAATAATCCAGCATAATCCTATTCAACAAGCTATACAGCTATGGGCGAATATCTCCGATCGCAAGACTGTAGAAGTTTATCAACAGGCGGCTGGTAAAACTTGGGATCTGTTAAAGCAAGCTTTGGCAGTTATTTTCTTTTTATGCCAATTACTGATTGCCCTGATTATCTGGATATCGGGTTTTTGTTTTCAAATGGGTCAAATTTTTCGCAATAAGCTGGAAGTTGAACAACCGACTCTCGAGCAAACCATATCTACTTTGTTCCAATTTCTTCTATGGCCTCTTGCTCGTACATACGATTGGGCGGACTCATTCGTGAAAAAATATTTAGGATGGGATAATCCTATCTCCACAACATCTTCTGCAATCAAGCCAAAACAGACAACTACCTCTGGTGACACATAAGGGACTTCCAACAAAAAAAATATCCCATCGCTGCGTAGGCAGGGGGGCAGAGGGCAGGGGGGCAGGGGGCAGGGAGCAGGGGGAGGAATAAAAATATTATCTGAATAAAGGGACTGCACCTTTAGGTGCTTCGCATTCATGAGAGCAGTTCCGTGGGCGGGTTTCCCGACTTGAGGAAACTGCCCGTCCCACCCCTGAAGGACGTAACAGATTGAAAATCCAAAAAATTTTCAATCTGTTACTGGTGGGCTTTCTGCTCCAATACTTGTAAGCAGTTCAATATGCCTACTTAGATATTGATACTTTGAGGAATCTTAGAAGGTAGCAAATACTCATAAGCTAATAATCTTTCGCTACTTTGATTACGTTGCCGAATTTGTTGCTCAATATCTTTGAGTTCCTTCTGGAAATTGTTCAAAGCATCTTGTACTCGTGGCGAAGAGTGAAAATCAGAGTTAGTGTAATCGCCTAACTTCGTGTAGTAAACAGAGCCAAGTAAATACAGTAAATTAATCTGGTCTGTAGCTCTATCTAGTGGTGGTAAACCATCTATAAAATTTTCTTGCTGATTGGGATCTGTTGGTGCAGGAATATAACGTGCTAAAGGAAATGCTGGCGGATAGAGCATTAAACCACGTTGGGCAAAGTTAACAGCAGCATGTTGAGCGCTAGCAGTAAAAATAACTGTTGAAACAGCCTCAATTAAATAATTGAGCGTCTTAATTCTACCTTGAGCATCCTCACCGAAATTCTTGAGGCGGCCTCCTGTTGGAGAAACTAATTGCGAAGCCCATTTCTGTAAATCTTGATCGTTCTCAACGGAAGAATCTGTACTGTAGTAAGAGCTTAAATAACCCTTCACCCAATTATGGATAGCATTCCAAATCAGCATTCCGTCATCTCTGTAAGGATAAATAGGTAGTTGACTCGGATCGTTAACACCTCGATGTTCTAGAGTCTTGGGAAATGCAACTTCATTAAAGTTCAATAGGCAAATCTGCGCTCCTTTGACAGCTAGCTGGTGATCAGAGTTAATATTACTAGCTAGCAACTTATCTACAGAACCCTTTGGTGCTACTAAAGATTGATGAGCGCCATAATTGATTAATACCGTACCTTCTAGATGCGGTTTCAACAGTTTTCTGAGATTGTGATCCTTAGGCAAATGATTAGTTGCAACGACAAAAGGCTCAATAAATAAGTGAGTTTGGCCTAAGTGGCTATAAACCTCATGGTAGTTGCTATCTGCCATTTGTAAAATGCTCTTAGCACTCATCCAGGTTCCTGTATGTAGTGGTGTAAATACAGCCTGTTGAATCTTGATTGCAACTGGTATCAAAGAGCGAGAGGAACTACCAACCGGTGGAACTGCAAATAGTCCTAAGGGAGCATAAATATATTTTTGGTCTCTGGGGAAATTCCCATTTGCCATACCCTCTAATAGAGAATAGTCTGCTAAGTAAATTCGGCCTTCTTGCAGCGCTACATCTAGAGAATCGGCTTTACCAATGATTTTAGCGGTAATTTGTTGGTATTGTTCGCCAGTGATGGGCAAACGTGGATCTGCTGTTTTGATTTGCTTGAGCATGACTGGATTTGGCCCAGCCACCTGCATATAGGCAAAAACTATATCCTGTTGGAATTTTGCAGAAATCTCTGGTTTGGTTATCAGTCGAAATAGGTTATCGTAATCCTCAAGGGTATGTGAATAATTATCTCCCACAGAACCAAAGTTAACATTTGCCGCATCTTCAGCATTCTCAGTAGCTTGCATATCAGCAAGTTCTAATAACTGAGCGTTATATCTGATGATATTTTTCAGATTAGCGATCGCAATTTGTTCGCTAGAATCCAAATCGAAGGAAATATTATCTGGATTCTCTTCTAAATGTTCAGCAATCTGAGCATCAATTTTTTGGAACTCGTCTTCAAATGAAAATTGAGTATTACTATCTGTTGCGTTAGCATCATTGTGACTGCGATACTCATCAATTTGTTCATTAATTGAGAGATGCTCGTTAACTTCTTTGAGAGTTGATACTAGCTGAAAAGCAATATCATTGACATTTTCTGTCGTTTTAACTTCGTTTATCTGCTGCTCAATTGTTTCTAAAGAATTAAGTTTATCGCTTAAAAAGATGCTATCGCTGTCTACATCATCTGTACTAAACGAGACATTACCACCACTAGCTTTAGAAGTGTTATTGATATTATAAACACTTATTGCCTTTAATACTAAAAGTAGCCACTCCCGGCTAGGAAGCTCATCTTTTGGCAATCTAGGTAAATTGATTAATGGCATTTTCGGCACATCTGTCATCGCCAAAGGGTTTAGATAGTTGTAGTTGTATTCATATCTATCACCTTGAGTCAAGATATAACGATCTACAAGCTTATACAAAAGTAAAAGCAAATCTTGTTGATTCAGCATATTTTTCTCCTTTAGCTATCAATTGTCATGGATGGTTGAGCATTGAGCAGAATTAATTTTGACAAGGATAGAAGTAATTAATTAAGACTAAGTATGCAGATGTAAATAAATATAATATGCTGTGTTCCCAGCATATAGTTTTTCCTCAAGGAGACGCTACACGTAGTGTCTTGTAGAGAGTAACCTACTTCTTACCTGAGAGAAATTGTTCGCGTAGCACGATAGCAGAAGAGTAGCAATCCCAGCTTTTACAATTGCCTTGTTGTTTCTCCATCCTGCCGGAATTCAGCTACTTTATGACGACTTATATTTAATTATGTCTACTTACTTAGAGGGTGCAATTATTTTTTAACCTTGTCACACGAAAACGCATTAACTGTACTTTTATATACTCAATGCGGCTGGGGTTTGATGTTATTTAATTATGTCTTAAGAATAACATTGTGTACAGAATATATTATAAAAATAATTAATAATAACGAAATATTGCAATATATCATCCAAGCGCTGTATTGACAAAATGTACTCAATTTGTGTTTAACGCAAAAATCTGATTTTATCGTTGATTTTATTTTTTAGAAGTAAAATTTTTAGAAGTAAAATGTCAATAAGCTAACTTTATTGAGACTAAAGGCGGTTTTTGAGATTAATACATTCTTATCATTGCCGTATTTTTTGTATAAAAACATACAAAAAATACGGCATTTTGTAGATTATTTTTCTCTTTCCGGATTTAAGAAAAGTTGTATTATCCTCATAAGTGAAGTATGGTTTATTACTAAGATTTTATGTATAAGGGCTAACCTATGGCGCTTGAAAAAGTACGTGGTACTTCTTTGGAATACTATCTAATTTCTTTTGATGAGAAAGGCCACGAACGTCCAGAAAATGGCAAGTTAACTAGTCAACAAGTCTTAGATGTTTTAACTAGTCAGCCGATTACAGATGTTTTCTTGATGAGTCATGGATGGCAAGGAGACATTCCGGCTGCCAAAGACCAATACCAACGCTGGATTGCAGCTATGGCAGATAACCAAGCTGACATTCAAAAAATGCAACAGCTACAACCTGGGTTTAGTCCATTACTTATTGGGTTGCATTGGCCAAGTAAGCCTTGGGGAAATGAAAACTTAAACGCTCAAATTCCCTCTTTTGACACAGCAGACTCTCAATTGAATGATTTGATTGATGATTATGCTCGTCAAGTTTCAGACACAGAAGCTAGTAGAGAAGCACTCAGAACAATTTTTAGTGCGGCTATTGAATATGACACGCCACCAGAAAACTTACCACCAGAAGTTGCCGCAGCTTATCAGGTATTGCTTGTGGAAGCATCCTCATACAATCAAAGTGAAGATACTTCCGAATGGAACGACACCGAACCCTTAAATTTTGATCCGGAAACTGTATATCAAGCCAGCTTAGAAGAAAATACCGAAGAAATCAGCTTTGGCATAGGCGATTCCATCGCATCAGCTTGGGATAAGTTTTTGAATGTACCCAGATTGTTATCTTTCTGGAAAATGAAAGACCTGGCGCGTAAAATTGGTCAAACTAGTGGCTTTAACTTATTGACCAAACTACAACAAGTCGCAGACGATCGCGTCCGATTCCACCTCATGGGTCATAGCTTTGGGACTATTTTTGTATCGGCAACAGTTGCAGGTACAAAAGATAATAATAGACTTGTGCGCCCAGTGAATTCTCTAGCCTTAATTCAGGGAGCTGTATCGCTTTGGTCTTATACTGGCAAGGTTCCCTACAGACAAAATCTGGCTGGTTATTTTCACCCCATCATTAGCGATCGCAAAGTGTCCGGGCCAATTATCACAACTCAATCTCGCTATGACAATGCCGTCAGGGTAGCTTATCCTGTAGCTGGAACAATGGGATTAGGAATCGGCCAAGATATCCATTTTGATGTCTCTAAACCAAGTTATCCAGGTGTCGGTGGCATAGGTTTCTATGGAATTCAAGGGGAAGATTTAGATATTACGGATATCGATATGCTCAACCCCAACAAATCCTATGATTTTAAACCAGGTAAAATTTACAACTTAGAAAGCAGCAATTATATTACTGTTCCCAATCCCGATCCTTTTGTCGGCGCACACAACGCGATTGATAATCCTGCTGTCGCTCATGCTGTTTGGTCTGCTGCCCTCGTTAATTAGCAGTTACAAGTTCTTAGCATCATTCTCAATCACCGTAGGGTAAGCACTGCCCTCTTAATACAAGACATATCTGGCACAAACATCAGGAGACAAAGAGCATGAGTGTAGAACAGCTTACAGAAGAACTATATTTCAATGGCATTGATGGCGCTTCCGGAGGTTATTTGTTACCTCCTTTAACGCCGGAACAAGTTGCGAGAATTGCTCAAGGCGAAGACTTCGACCCAATAGAAATTAGCGAACTCAAGAAAAAGGATCTCCATGTCAAAGGTCTAGAACCAGACTTTGCCCCGATAGAAGGAGTAGATCCGAAAAATTTGGCTGAAACAGGTTGGGGAGTTATTTTTGCCTATAATGCCGATCCCGCTATTAAAGAAGCGCTCAAGGAACTGCTAGAGCATCGCCAAAGACAAGCAACCAAAAATTACGACCATTATTATCAGGAATATACTGGCCCTAGAGGTTATCGTCCTGGTGAGTCAAAGAATGCATTTTTAGCGCGTCATGGAGTTGGGCCTGGCCCAGCAGATCCAGAAAAAATGCCTTATTATCTGCTGATTGTTGGCGATCCAGAAACAATTCCCTATCGCTTTCAGTACCAACTTGATGTGCAGTATGCAGTTGGTCGGATTTACTTTGATACCCCCGAAGAGTATGCCCAATATGCTCGCAGCGTTGTACAAGCTGAAAGTCCAGGGTTTTCACTTCCTCGGCGGGCTAGCTTCTTTGGTGTCCAAACCAGTGGTGATGCAGCTACACAATTAAGTGCGAAGAACTTAATTCAACCTCTTGCTGAATGGATGGTTGGAGAGCAAAAAGATTGGAAAGTCGAAACTATCCTGGCACAAGAAGCCACCAAAGCCAGACTCAAGAAACTCTTAGGCGGTGAAGACACACCTGCATTGTTATTCACTGGTAGTCATGGTATGGGTTTTCCCAATGGGGATGAACGACAATTACGCCATCAAGGTGCCCTACTGTGCCAAGACTGGCCAGGCCCTATACAATGGCGCGGTAAGCCGATACCAGAAGACTTTTACTTTTCAGCAGATGATGTTGGCGCTGATGCGCGGTTGTTAGGCTTAATTGCGTTTCACTTTGCTTGTTACGGTGCGGGTACGCCCAAACTAGATGAATTTGCCCATCAAAAAGGCTCTAATGAAAGAGCCACTATTGCTCCCCATGCATTTATTGCACCTTTACCGCGACGGTTACTTAGCCATCCCAACGGCGGAGCCTTAGCTGTAATTGGTCATGTGGAAAGAGCTTGGGGTTGTTCGTTTGTTTGGGAGAAAACAGGTAAGCAGTTAGCAGTATTTGAAAGTACTTTAAAGCGGCTGTTAGAGGGTCATCCTGTAGGGTCTGCGGTTGAGTATTTCAATGAACGGTATGCCGAGCTGTCTTCTGATTTGAGTACTGAACTCGAAGAAATCAAATTTGGCGCGACAGCCAATCCAGTCAGCTTGGCAGGAATGTGGACAGCAAACAACGATGCTCGTAGTTATGCCATTGTCGGCGATCCTGCAGTGCGGTTGGTAGTGAGCGATCGCCAAAATGCTTCAGAGCGACAAACCATAGAGTCAGTGAAATTACCTGCTGCAATTGCTGCACCAAATACCTCTACCTCTAATGGCACTGGTGATACATCAGCAATTAAAAAGGCGCAGACAGATTTAAATCAAGCCCTAGAACAGTTTATTCAAAATGTCGATCAAGCTTCTGCAACTCGCACAGAAAAGCTTGAGGCGGCGATTTCTGGAGTGATGAGTTTATTAGAGGCGTTGAAAAAGCTGAAATAACCATAGGTGCGTAGTAGCAAAAGCTACTACGCACTTTCTTGATAATCAGGTACGCGGGTAGGGGCAGCAGAACAGTGCCCTTACCAAAAATCTGCTGTACATCGTATATAACTCGTCGTAGACAGGGTCTTTATTAGCTAAAAAATTATGAAAACATTCGAGATAAACATCCAGCGCAAATCAGCAAATCACTGGCCGATTGTTGTAGAACATAGTCGCCCTGGTGAACTGCTCTCATCGCGTTCGGAAGGAATTCTCGAACTAACATCAGCAGACTTAGAAAAACTCACCAGCTTATTGGGACAGCCCAAAGACTACGGTACATTTTTAGGGAAAGCACTATTTAAAGAAGAAATTAGAGATGCTTTTGTCAGCGCCTTGCGGGACTCAGACACCATAGTCAGGGTATTGTTATTTATTGAAGCTGAAGACAAAGAAATCAGAACCCTGCGTTGGGAAAGACTCTGCGCCAACATCGATGACGGATGGCATTTATTAAGCCTAGAACAGCGCACACCATATTCACTTTATATCCCTGCGATTACAGACCGTCGATTTCCCCCCATTGGCAGGAGAGATTTACGCGCCTTAATCTTAGTAGCCAGTCCACAGGAAATAGAAAGGTATAAATTAGACTCATTTGATGTAGAAGCAGCAGTTTCAGGTGTGCGGCAAGCATTAGGTAAAATCCCCTGTGATGTCTTAGCTACAGTCGAAGGTGCAATTGGCAAACCGACTATTGATGAGTTGTGTAAACACTTAACAGATAGAACAAAGCAGTATACTTTGCTGCACTTCGTCAGTCATAGTCGCGTGATTCAGGATAGCGGCGAAACAGTTCTCTACTGGGCAACATCAGAGAATAAAGTAGACCCAGTTACAGGAACGCGCTTAATTGAGAGATTGCGATCGCTCTCAGCCAGTAAGGGGCTACCACATTTGACCTTTCTTTCGACTTGCGAAAGTGCTAGCCCAGAAGCAGAAGCGGCATTGGGGGGTTTAGGGCAAAGATTAGTCCGGGATTTGGGAATGCCGGCAGTGATTGCGATGACGGAGAAAGTCACTGTTAAAACAGCTTTGGCATTAGGGGCAAAATTTTATGAGCAGTTGGGTAAATCTGGGGAAGTAGATTTAGCACTGCAAGAAGCAGCCGCATCTCTAGCAGAACGGCAAGATATTACTGTCCCTGCTTTGTTTAGCCGCTTGGGTGGGCGACCTTTATTTAGCGACCAACTGGACAGAGAACTCACTAACGCCGAAATTCAGCATGGTTTAGAGCAATTTGAGAAGTTATTGTTAGAACGCGCCCCTGCACTCCGCCAGAGATTCTCAGAGCAAGCCCAGAAACTATACACCTGTTTAGGGACAGAGATTACAGCCTTAAGCAAACAAGCCCGTTATGAACGAGAGCTAGCATTAGCAGAGATAAATACTCTCTGTGAGGAAATAGTAGACCTCAGTTTTAACGCCCTAGCTTTAGGACAAGAACCACCTGCTTATGATGCTCGTTGTCCCTTCCTGGGTTTGTATCCTTTCCGCGAGTCCAACCGCGAATTTTTCTTTGGGCGAGAAAAATTAATTGCTCAATTGCAACAAAAGCTGAGAGAGCATAACTTCTTAGCTGTGTTAGGTGCTTCTGGGAGTGGGAAATCATCAGTGGTGTTAGCTGGGCTAATTCCGGCGCTACAGGAGAAAGAACCTAATTTAGTGGTGTCATATATGACACCGAATAATAATCCACTCGCACAACTACAAGCTACTCTTGCTGGGGTAGAAAAAGAAATACATTCCATTGTGGATAGCGAATGGGCACCAAAGCCAGAACTCGTCACTAACTCAGCAGGTAGTTATTTACCTTTAACCAGAGAGTGGAATGTCGCCGCAACTATTAACAAAACGCCTATTTTAGTAATTGACCAGTTTGAGGAAGTATTTACTCTTTGCGCTGATGAAAACGAACGTCTAGCCTTTATTGAGCAAGTTTTAAACTTAACCCAGCAACAGAAAGTTGTGATTACCATGCGGGCAGACTTTTGGGGTGAATGCGCTCCCTACCGCGAATTAAAAGAATTGATGGAAGCGCGACAAAAGTTAATTGGGCCAATGGACAATGCTGAGTTGCGAAAAGCGATGGAAATGCAAGCCGCCAAAGTGGGTTTACGCTTTGAAGCCGGATTAAGTAACTCAATTTTGGATGAAGTAAAAGACGAACCAGGGGCAATGCCATTATTGCAACATGCGCTGCTAGAGTTGTGGAAGCGACGACATGGTAGATGGTTGCAAGCCAAGGAATATGAAGCTATTGGTGGTGTGAAAATGGCGATCGCGCAAACTGCCGATGATGTTTACAATACATTATCACCCCCAGAACAAGAGCAAGTTAAAAATATTTTCATTCGTTTAACCCGCTTAGATGACAGCGCCCTCCAGGGAGAGAAACGCAGAGATACACGCCGACGAGTTTGGTTAGATGAATTAGTACCTGCGGGTGGAACAGTTGCACTAATTAAGGAATTAGTCAATAGGTTAGCAGGAGAAGGTGCTAGATTGGTAGTTACCAGCGTAGACGGCTCGACAAAGCGAGAAGAAGTAGAAGTAGCCCATGAAGCTTTAATTCGCTACTGGCCGAGGTTGCTCAATTGGTTAGATGAAAATCGGACGAATTTGCAGCTACGAGAAACCATCCGTCAGGCGGCTTTGGATTGGGAAAAGCAGGAAAAAGATGATAATTATTTAGTGCATCGTGGTGGGAGATTAGATGACGCTTATGCCTTAGCCAAGCAAGCTGGTTTTCTCAACCAACTTGAGGCTAATTACATAACTACTTGTGTAGAATTGCGCCTGCGTCAAGAACAAGAAAAAGAAGCGCATCGCCGTCGAGAAATTAGAACAGCTTGGGGAGTTGCGATCGGAGCAGTTTTTGCGGTGATTGTTAGTGGTACTTTTGGAGTAGTAGCTTGGTATCAAAAGCAAACAGCAGAAGCACAAAAACACGAAGCGGAAACACAAAAGCAAAGAGCTGAAATAACTAAAGCTGAGGCCATCAGCCAATCTTCTTTAGCACTCTTTGATTCTCACCAAGAGTTGGATGCACTTAGAGAAGGAATTCAGGCTGGAAAAATACTGAAAGATCTCAAAATCCCCCAGTCCCTAACCCACTCCCTAGCTATAGGCGCTTTGCAGAAAGCAGTTTATGGAGTGAATGAACAAAATAATCTTGAGCATGAGGATTTAGTCAATAGTGTAGACTATAGCCCCGATGGTAAAACCATTGCTACTTTGAGTAATGATAGTACTGTGAAACTTTGGGATTCAAAGGGCAAACTACTGCAAGTTTTCAAACATGATCATGAGGTTAACAGCGTAGCCTTCAGTCCTGACGGTAAAACTATTGCTAGTGCTAGTAATGACAAAACTGTAAAACTCTGGGATTTTAACGGCAAGCTTATTCAAACCTACCCTCATCAACAAGTTGTCACCAGTGTAGCCTTTCGTCCTTGTGGTAAAAGTATAGCTACTGCAAATAGCGATGGTACCATCAACCTTTGGAATTCAAAAGGCAAGCTCATCCAAACTTTTAAAGCACATGACAAAGAGGTCAAAAGCATAGTCTTTAGTCCAACTGATGACACCATTGCTACTGCTAGTAATGAAAAAACCGTGAAACTTTGGGATTTAAGCGGTAAACTCATCCAAACCTTCAAACACGATGATGAGGTTAAAAGCGTAGCTTTCAGTCCCGACGGTCAAACTATTGCTACTGCTAGTAATGACAAAACAGTGAAACTTTGGGATTTAAACGGCAAGCTCATCCAAACCTTCAAACATGATGATATAGTCAACAGCGTGGTATTTAGTCCCGACGGTCAAACCATCGCTTCTGGTAGTAGTGACAGTACAGTAAAACTTTGGGATATCAAAAGCAAAGCACCAAAACCACTACAAACTTTTCAAGGACATCAAAATTTAGTCACAAGCGTGGTATTTAGTCCAGATGGTCAAACTATTGCTTCTGCTAGTTGGGATAAAACAGTGAGACTTTGGCATGTCAAAAGCCCACAACCGCAAACCTTGAAACATCAACAAAATATCAACAGTGTGGTATTCAGTCCCAATGGTAAAACCATTGCTACTGCTAGTAAGGACAAAACCGTGAAACTTTGGGATTTAAACGGCAAGCCACTAAAAACTTTTCCCGATCAAGATGAAGTCAACAGCGTAGTCTTTAGCCCAGACGGTCAAAACATCGCTACTGTCAACAATGATTACAGTATAAAAGTTTGGAATTTAAGCAGCAGTCAAGAATTGCCAATCTTTAAAAAACAAGAGAACTTGTTCGATAGCATGATCTTTAGCCCAGAAGGTCAAACCATCGCTACTGTTAGTGGTAATATTTTGAAACTTTGGGATTTAAAAGGCAATCAACTACCAAATTTTATAGAACATGAAAATGCCATCAAAAGTGTGGTCTTTAGTCCTGACGGTCAAACCATTGCTTTTGCTAGTCAAGACAAAAATGTGACACTTTGGGATTTTAAAAAGAATAAACAGCGAACCATCAAAACAGACCAGCAAAAGGTCACAATCGTGGTATTTAGCCCAGATGGTAAAACTATCGCTACTGCAAGCCCTGAAAGTAAAGGTACCGTCAAACTGTGGGATGTAATCAGCAGCAAACAAGTGAGGAAATTTCAACATCAGGAAGGTGTAAAAGGCGTAGCCTTTAGTCCAGACGGCCAAACTATCGCTACAGCAGGTTATGGCGATATCAAGTCTAAACACAGTAGCTTGAAACTTTGGGATTTGAACGGCAAGTTACTGCAAACATGGAAATATGATGCTGTTATCAATAATGTAGTATTTAGTCCTGACGGCAAAACCATTGCTTTTGCTAGTGAAAATACCGTGATTTTATGGGATTGGAATCTAGATTCTTTGATGGTGAGTGCTTGCAATTGGGCGCGAGATTATCTTCACAATAGCGCGGAGGTAGAAGAGAGCGATAGGCATATATGCGATGATATTGGCAAAAATTAATAATTTTCATCATATATGCACTTATGAACACATTCGAGATAAACATCCAGCGCAAATCAGCAAATCACTGGCCGATTGTTGTAGAACATAGTCGCCCTGGTGAACTGCTCTCATCGCGTTCGGAAGGAATTCTCGAACTCACATCTACTGATTTTCAGCAACTAACTAGTTTATTAGGACAGCCCAAAGACTACGGTACATTTTTAGGGAAAGCACTATTTAAAGAAGAAATCAGAGACGCTTTTGTCAGCGCTTTGCGGGATTCCGATGCCATAGTCAGGGTATTGTTATTTATTGAAGCTGAAGACAAAGAAATCAGAACCCTGCGTTGGGAAAGACTCTGCGCCAACATCGATGACGGATGGCATTTATTAAGCCTAGAACAGCGCACACCATATTCACTTTATATCCCCGCGATTACAGACCGTCGATTTCCCCCCATTGGTAGGAGAGATTTACGCGCCTTAATCTTAGTAGCTAGCCCACAGGAAATAGAACGGTATAAATTAGACTCATTTGATGTAGAAGCCGCAGTCTCAGGTGTGCGGCAAGCATTAGGTAAAATCCCCTGTGATGTCTTAGCTACAGTCGAAGGTGCAATTGGCAAACCGACTATTGATGAGTTGTGTAAATACTTAACAGATAGAACAAAGCAGTATACTTTGCTGCACTTCGTCAGTCATAGTCGCGTGATTCAGGATAGCGGCGAAACAGTTCTCTACTGGGCAACATCAGAGAATAAAGTAGACCCAGTTACAGGAACGCGCTTAATTGAGAGATTGCGATCGCTCTCAGCCAGTAAGGGGCTACCACATTTGACCTTTCTTTCGACTTGCGAAAGTGCTAGCCCAGAAGCAGAAGCGGCATTGGGGGGTTTAGGACAAAGATTAGTCCGGGATTTGGGAATGCCGGCGGTGATTGCGATGACGGAGAAAGTCACAGTCAAAACCGCTTTGGTATTGGGGGCAAAATTTTACGAGCAGTTGAGTAAATCAGGGGAAGTAGATTTAGCACTGCAAGAAGCAGCCGCATCCTTAGCAGAGCGGCAAGATATTACTGTCCCTGCTCTGTTTAGCCGCTTGGGTGGGCGACCTTTGTTTAGCGACCAACTTGACCGCAAATTAACTAACAGCGAAATTAAATATGGTTTAGAGCAGTTGCAAGTATTGTTTCAAGAGCGATCGCCTATACTGTTACCAAAGCTGGAAGTCCGAGTCGAAAAGTTGACAAATCTGCTGCATATAGATTTAGCAGCTTTGAGCAAAGAAGCCCGAAAAGAGCGAGAACAGGCACTAGAAGATGTAAACAATCTCTCTATTGCTGTGCTTGATATCAGTTTTAACGCCGTCGCCTTGGGTCAGGAACCACCAATTTACGATGCTCGCTGTCCTTTTTTGGGCTTATATCCCTTCCGCGTCGAAAATCAGAAATTTTTCTTTGGTAGAGAAAAATTAGTTGCACAATTACAACAAAAGCTAGAAAAAGACAATTTTTTAGCTGTGTTTGGGGCTTCTGGTAGTGGTAAATCATCCTTGGTACTAGCAGGGCTAATTCCAGCGCTGAAGGAAAAACAGTCGGATTTGCAAATGGCATACATGACACCCAACTGTAACCCCATTGAGCAAATGCAAGCCAGTTTCTTAGAGGTGCAAAATCAAGCTGCAATTTTAGTGATCGACCAATTTGAAGAACTGTTCACCCTCTGTACTGACAATCAGCGCCGACAAGAATTTATCGATAAATTGCTGTTTACTATCCAGCAGCAAAAAGTTGTGGTTACCATGCGAGCAGACTTTTGGGGTGAATGTGCGTCCTATCCCCAACTGAAGCAGTTAATGCAATCGCGCCAAGAATTGATCGGCCCAATGGATACTGCCGAACTACGGAAGGCGATGGAAATGCAAGCTGCGCAAGTAGGGTTACGCTTTGAAGCCGACTTGAGTAATCAGATTTTGGATGATGTGCAAGGTGAACCAGGGGCGATGCCATTATTGCAACATGCACTGCTAGAGTTGTGGAAACGGCGACATGGCAGATGGTTAAGGACAATGGAGTATGAAGCCATTGGTGGTGTGAAAATAGCGATCGCGCAAACTGCTGATGCTGTTTACGATCAATGTGAACCACAACAAAAAGAACAAATCAAGAATATCTTTATTCGCTTAACTCGCTTAGATGATTCAGCCCCAACCGGAGAGAAACGCCGCGACACCCGCCGCCGAGTTTGGTTAGAAGAATTAATTCCTACTGTGAATGATGAGGCGCTGATTCAACAGCTGGTTAAGAAACTAGCAGGTGAAGGCGCTCGCCTCGTAGTTACTAGTGTAGATTCAGCCACACAACGAGAAGAGGTAGAAGTCGCCCATGAAGCCTTAATTCGTTACTGGCCGAGGTTGCTAAATTGGTTAGATGAAAACCGTTCTCTACTGCTACTGCGCGAAAAGATTCGTCAAGAAGCTTTAGAATGGGAAAACAATCAAAAAGAAGAAAGCTATTTAGTACATCGCGGGGAACGCTTAAAAAACGCCCAAGAATTACTTAAATCCAATTTTTTCAACGTCTTAGAAACTAATTATGTCCAAAGTTGCCTAGAATTGCGCGATCGCCAACAGCAAGAACAAGAAGCCCGTCGTCGTCGCGACATTCAAATTAAATGGACAATCTTCACAGGAGCAGTTGCGATCTTCTTGACTACTAGTTTAGGGCTAATAGCTGTGAAGAAAGGGTATGAAGCTGAATTAAGTAAAGCCGATTCTCTGCGTCAAAGTTCCTTGTCATTGTCTAGATCTGCCAAAGATTTAGAAGCACTCACCAATGCAATTAAGTCGGCAAAAATTATCCAAGATACGAAATTTTTGTCAAAAGTTAGCAGCTTAATTATTAAAAATCAAGACCAAATTAACTCTTTGGCTCAGGTAATTGCAGTGTTACAGCGAGCTATAGATGGAGTAAAAGCACGCAATTACTTAAATGGACATAGTTCTACGCCTACAACAGTGGTCTTTAGCCCCAATGGTAAAATGATTGCCACAGTTAGTAAAGATAAAACTCTCAAACTTTGGGATTTGCAAGGTCAAGAATTAACAAAATCTCGGCTCAAATATTATGTAGGGGTAACTCAGGTAGCCTTCAGCCCTGATAGCCAAACTCTAGCCACAGTTATTCACAACAAAACCGTTCAACTTTGGGATTTACAAGCCAATCATCAGTTAGGAACTCTGCTCAAACATGATGCAGCCGTTACAAGTTTAGCATTCAGCCCCGATGGTAATACTCTTGCTACAGCAAGTTTGGATCGTAGGGTGATTCTCTGGAATTTACAAGGCTATGAACTACCAACACGCTTCCATCAAGAGGATGCGGCAATTACAAGTTTAGTCTTCAGTCCCGATGGTAAGACTATTGCCACAGCAACAAAGAATCACACAGTCAAATTTTGGGATTTACAGGGTAAGGAACTGGCAAAAACCTCCTTTGCAGATAAATCTGGAGAAACTAATTTAGTCTTCAGTCCCGATCGCCAAACTATTGCTACTGTAACAAAAGATAATACCATTTTGCTTTGGGATTTACAGGATAAAGAACTGACAAAAGCCTTAGCAACTAATCAATTCACTATTCAAGAGTCGCAGATTCAAGATAATATTTTTACAATTAAAAATATCAACCCAAATCAACAGCAAAAACAACCCTTCAAGCATAAGTCAAAAATCACCACTCTAGCTTTTAGTGCCGACTGTCAAACTATCGCCACAGGTAGTGAAGATAATAGCGTCATCCTTTGGGATTTAAATGGTAATCAACTGCAAACTTTTAAAGGACATGAGGGTGATATCACCAGCCTAGCCTTTAGTCCTGACGGTAGTGGCCTCGTTTCTGCTAGTAAGGATAATAATATCATTCTCTGGAATTTAGGAGGCAAACTCCTACAAACCTGGACAGGACATCAAGCTGGAGTTACCAGTATTGCTATTAGCCCTGACGGTAAAAATATTGCCTCTGCTAGTAAAGATAATACAGTCAAACTATGGAATTTAGGAGGTAAATTACTACGCACTTTTAACGAACATAAATCTGCTGTCACCAGTGTAGCTTTTAGTGCTGATGGTAATACAATTGCCTCTACTAGTGAAGATAAAACTGTAAAAATTTGGGATTTAAAAACTAATTCCCCATCCAACGTAACTATCCCCGGAGAACAAGCAGGATTTACTAGTGTAGTTTTTTCTCCCCATAATCTTTCACAAAAAACTAACTGTCAGTTCCTCGCTGCTGCAACTAAAGACAATCTCATTCAACTTTGGGATTTAAGGGAAAATAAGCCGCATATTTGGGATATAGGACAGAAGCAACCGCAAATATTGAGAGGACATAAATATGCAGTTACTAGTCTAGCTTTTAGTCCAGATTGTCAAACTTTAGCATCTGCAAGTGTTGACAAGAGTATCATTTTATGGAGTTTGAATGGTAAGCAACTGCAAACATTCAAAGGGCATGAGGCTGCTATTACCAGCATCGCCTTTAGCCCCGACAGTCAAAAATTGGCTTCTGGTAGTGACGATAAAACTATTATTATCTGGGATTTAAAGGGCAATCAATTGCATAAATTTAAAGGTCATGAGGCTGGTATTACCAGTGTTGCCTTCAGTCCCCATAGTGATAATCTAGCTTCTGCAAGTCTAGATCGTACTATCATCATTTGGGATTTAAATGGTAAGAAATTGCAAACTTTGAGAGGACATCAAGCTGCTGTCACTAGTGTTGCTTTTAGCAACGATGGTAAAACTATAGTATCAGCAAGTGAAGACAATACCATTAAACTTTGGAATTTAAAAGGTAAGCATATTCTCGAAGGACATCGGGATACTGTATATGCAGTTAAGTTTAGCCCGGATGGTAAAACTCTCGCATCAGCAAGTGAAGACAATACCATTAAACTTTGGAATTTACAGAGTAGAGAACTAGCTACTATCAAAAATGGTGAGGCAGAAATTATAGATATAGTATTCAGCCATGATAGTAAAAATCTAGCTGCTGTGAATGAAAACAAAACCATCACACTTTGGGATTTAAAAGGTAAGGAATTAGCTAATTTCAAAAGACATCAAGCAGAAATTACAACTATAATATTCAGTCATAACGATAAAATCCTCGCTTCTGGTAGTAAAGATAAGACCATCAAACTGTGGAATTTACAAGGTAAGGAACTAGCTACTTTCAAAGGACATCAAGCAGAAATTACAACTATAGTCTTCAGCCATAACGATAAAATTCTCGCTTCTGGTAGTAAAGATAAGACCATCAAACTGTGGAATTTACAAGGTAAGAAACTAGCTACCTTCAAAGGACATCAAGCAGAAATTACAACTATAGTCTTGAGTCCTAATGGTAAAATTATCGCTTCTGGTAGTAAAGATAAGACTATCAAACTGTGGAATTTACAAGGTAAGGAACTAGCTACTTTCAAAGGACATCAAGCAGGAATTAAAGATATAGTTTTTAGCCAAGATAGCCAAAATCTGGTTTCTATGAGTGCAGACTGGGCAATAATTTTATGGGATTTACAAGGGAAGCAACTCCACACCTTCAAAGTAAATGAGAATCAGTTGGCAAAAATAGTTGTCAGCCCAAATAGTAAAACTATTGCTTTTCTCAGCGAAGATAAGACAATTAAACTCTGGGATTTTCAGGGTAATCTTAAACGAACTTTGATAGGACACGAGGCTGGGATAAAAACTATGGCTTTTAGCCCCGATGGCGATACCCTGGCTTCTGGTAGCGCTGACAATAACATAATTTTGTGGGATATTAATGATTTAGATATAGATGCACTTTTAGATGATTTGATAGTGACTGCTTGCAATTCGGTTAGAGATTATCTGCACTATAACCAACAGGTAGAAAAGAGCGATCGCAATATGTGTGATGATATGGGCACATCAAAGTAGGCGTTGCATATTTGCGTGATGATTTGGTAATGCATCTGATTGCGCTCCGCATATTCTTGTCTACGTTGCCAAGATATTAGATTTTTAACTATCAAATCTAGGACTTACGCACCGAACACAAAAACCCTCACAAGGGTGGTCAAAAGTCAAAAGTCAATGGTCAAAAGTCAGGTTCTTTTGTGAACAACCCATATATAGCAACCCTAAATGAATTATAAATACTTATCTTCCTTGTCCCCCTTGTCCTCCTTGTCTCCCTTGTCCTTTTTGTTTGCATCTCAAATAGGATTGCTATAGTGGGGCTTCTGTCCTGAATAATTATGTTTCTTCCAAGAGTGGATGCTCCCTGTCTTGCAAGATCTGTGGCTGTCCCTTGTACGCTCATCTCTTGTTGGATTTGCTAACTATTTAGTGCCTCTGATGATTGGGGCACGAGACATGGCCTTTCCCCGCCTAAATGCCGTTGCCTTTTGGATGGTGCCAGTAGTCGGCATTCTCTTAATGGCTAGTTTCTTCGTTCCCGGCGGCCCCGCCCAAGCAGGTTGGTGGGCTTATCCACCAGTCAGTCTGCAAAACCCCACAGGCCATTTAATTAACGGTCAAGTCATCTGGTTATTAGCAGTTGCCATATCCGGCGTTTCCTCGATTATGGGGGCAGTTAACTTTGTCACCACCATCGTCAAAATGCGGGCCCCAGGCATGACCTTTTTCCGGATGCCCCTCTTCGTTTGGGCAGTATTAAGCGCCCAAATCATCCAACTTTTTGGTCTACCTGCTTTGACTGCCGGTGCAGTCATGCTACTACTTGACCTCACTGCTGGTACAGCCTTTTTTGACCCCAGCAAAGGTGGGAATCCAGTCATGTTCCAGCATTACTTCTGGTTCTACTCCCACCCAGCCGTATATGTGATTATTCTGCCTATCTTTGGTATTTTCTCGGAAATCTTCCCCGTATATAGCCGTAAACCTTTATTCGGTTACAAAGTAGTTGCAGTTTCCTCCCTCTTAATTGCCGTAGTTAGTGCCATTGTTTGGGTACACCATTTATATGTCAGTGGCACACCTGCTTGGATGCGGATGCTATTCATGTTGACGACAATGTTAGTATCAGTACCCACTGGTATCAAAGTCTTTGCTTGGGTAGCAACCATTTGGGGTGGTAAATTGCGACTTACCACACCCATGCTATTTGCCCTTGGCGGATTAATTTTGTTCGTCTTCGCCGGTATCGTTGGCATTATGCTTTCCTCCGTACCTGTAGACGTACATGTAAACAACACCTATTTTGTTGTCGGTCACTTCCACTATGTACTCTTCGGTACCGTGACAATGGGCTTGTATGCAGCCTTCTATCACTGGTTCCCCAAAATGACCGGTCGGATGTATTACGAAAGCTGGGGTAAATTGCACTTCTGGTTAACATTCATCGGCGTGAACCTCAACTTTTTACCCATGCACCCCTTAGGATTGCAAGGGATGTTACGTCGGGTTTCCTCCTACGCCCCAGAATATGAATTTTGGAACATCATCGCTAGCCTTGGTTCCTTCCTCTTAGGTATGTCTACATTGCCCTTCATCTTCAACATGATAGTTTCTTGGATGCATGGGCCGAAAGCACTCAGCAATCCCTGGCGGGCGATTGGGTTGGAATGGTTAGTTTCTTCACCACCCCCAGTAGAAAACTTTGAAGAAATCCCCATCGTTATTAGCGAACCCTACGGCTACGGTAAGTCTGAACCCTTAACTCTTCAGGCTCATCAACAATCCCAGTCATAAGTAATGCAATAGGGGCTAGGGCGTGTTTGCAAACTCCAAAAGTAGGTTGTGGAAAGTAGGCGCAACCCAACGAAGTTACGTAAATGTTGGGTTTCGTTCCTCAACCCAACCTACTAGCTAGCTCTGTTTCCTAGCCCCTAACCCCTAAATTGCCGCAGTCTGTAAGTTGACATACCTCCTCGTCCTGAAGGAGCGAGGATTCCTTGACACTTCGCTGGGTTGCGCCACAGGTGGTCTTACCATCCCTCCATGTCCGTTTAAAGTCTCCCAATGCCCTATGGCGACTATACATATTTTACCAGAAAGCCCTCGTAGAACGACGGGGCTTGTATCCCATTTTTTTGGTCAAGGAGAATTTAACCAATGGATAGTTATATTACCACTGAGGAGTTGCATCACCTAGATGGTGAGCATACTCACGATGAAGAAGGCAATAAAATGTTTGGCTTTATTGTCTTCTTAATCTCAGAAAGCGTCATTTTCTTGAGTTTTTTCGCTGGCTATATCGTTTACAAAATCACAACGCCTAATTGGTTACCAGCTGGGGTTTCTGGTTTAGAAATTAAAGACCCAGCAATCAATACAATTATTCTGGTTTCTAGTAGCTTTGTGATTTACCTGGCAGAACGCGCCCTACAACGCCATGATTTATTAAAATTTCGTCTGTTTCTCGCAGCCACAATGGCTATGGGTAGCTACTTTTTGCTAGGACAGGCGATTGAATGGCACGGACTCGCCTTTGGCTTTACTTCCGGAACGTTTGGTGGCATGTTCTATCTCCTAACAGGCTTCCACGGTTTGCACGTATTCACCGGTATTTTATTGCAGCTAATCATTTTGATTCGCTCTTTTCTTCCTGGTAATTACGACAACGGCCACTTTGGTGTAAATGCAACTTCACTGTTTTGGCACTTTGTCGATGTTATCTGGATTGTTTTGTTCATTCTGATCTATATCTGGCAATAAGCTTTACGCTGTCTACGATCCAAGTCTTTCCCCTAAATCACTCCTCTGAGCTTAACTGCGTAGAGGAGTATTTTTTACCTTATTTTAACCAGCAAATAACCTTCATATAACTAATTAATACGTGCTAAACATAATTTAAAATTGTCTAAAAATAAAAAAATACTGTGTGTTTTTTTGATAAAGAAATTGTATAGACACAGTTTTATTGTTGTTAAACAAACGTACTTATCTATAAAATGATGTAAAGATACAGGGCTACCTGACCGAAATATTACTTAAATTCATGAGATTCAGGTGAAACTAATTTCTTGGATTTATCTCAAAAATCTCATCTACTTCACGACTTGCATCAAGATTTTCTCAGCCGTGATTTTTTGTGTAAGAAAAATTTCTTACCACAGAATTGACAATGTATTTTCAGGTTACATATCAGCAGAATTCTCATTTCTGTTGTCAACATTTAGCAATTTGGAGAAATGAATTAATGATGAAACCCACTGTATTACTACAAGCTTTGGGTGTAAGTATCATGGCGATGTTCGCTGCATCTTCTGCCAATGCTGCTACCATCACCTTAACAGGCACAATTCGCGACTTTAACGATACCCATCCAGACTTTGAAAAATTAATTAAGAGCGATAAAGGTATTGTGCAATCAATACTAGGTGCAGACGGTAAGCCAGTATATGCAGGCCAAGCAGGTAACCCAACAACTAGCGGTCAAGAAAACTTTGACCAATGGTATCGAGATGTTTCAGGTGTGAATCAAAGTAAACAGTATAGTATTACCTTAGACGATACTGGCAATCCTCCTGGTATTTACTCGTATACTAACAACAATTTCTTCCCCATTGATGGTGAGCTATGGGGCAACCAAGGACGTAAGCACAACTATCACTTTACTTACGAAATCGCTTCTAAGTTTACTTATCAACCTGGACAAATCTTTACATTTAGTGGAGATGACGATCTGTGGGTTTTCATTGATAAGAAACTAGCCATAGATCTCGGTGGCGTTCACCAAATACAGACAGGAAGCGTAAATCTTGATACTCTAGGTCTGATTGCTGGGAAAACTTATGATTTCAATCTCTTCTTTGCAGAACGACACACAAATAAATCTAATTTTTCAATTAGTACATCGATCGCTCTAGAACCGCCATCGGTTCCCGAACCTCTAACTATTGGTAGTACTATAGTTGCAGCTGGTTTGGGTTTGTGGATGAAGCGCAAGCAAAAAGCTGCGCACCCAGCATAGTTGCGTAGTTGTTCTCATTTTCGTCAACAATTTTAATCTAATGCCCTTGGGGAGAACACAAGGGCATTAAATTTTTTAGGTTCATGATGGTTTTTGTGCTTGAATTACCTGTAAACTGCCACCTGCATATAACTTGGGTTCAGGGACTGTAAACCCGATTTCTGCTAATAAGCTGGGTAAATCAGTTTTTAATAACTGCCAAGCTGTCTCGGTTTCAAACAACAACAAAAATAGTGATAACCCAGGCCAAAATAGAGGATTAGTGGGAGCATGAAAATCTACTAAGGTAAATATACCCCCTGGTTTAAGTACTCGATAAACTTCCCTCAAAATATTGCGTAATTGCTCGCTTTCCATCTCATGTAGCGCCACACTCGTATGCACTACATCAAACTCACCATCTGTAAAGGGCATGTTTTCGGCAAAAGCTTCTACATAAACAGCACTAGGTACATTTTGCCGGGCCCGATTTAAAGATAAGGGAGAGGCATCTAATCCTGTTACATTTTGTGAAGATTTCACTAAAAATTGCGTCGCTTGACCGCTACCACAACATAAATCTAAAATTTGCGTCTGTGAGTTGATTGTTAACCCTTGCAAAGCTAATTGGCGAAACCGAGTTTCACCGCCTATACTTAACGCCGCTAAACGAGAAATGCCATCATATAGCCATTGATAGCGGTAACTCCATTCCCTTAAAATTGTTGCCATGACATCATTGCGTCCTGTTAACCTTTATATTTAATAAAGATATATTGTTAACATTAGTAAAAAAAACTGAAAAGGTTGGGGGAAAATAACTGCTATGGGTCGTGTAGGCGTCTTATTACTCAATCTCGGCGGGCCAGATAAGCTAGAAGATGTAGGGCCATTTTTATTTAACCTGTTTTCCGATCCGGAAATTATTCGCCTACCCTTTCGTTGGCTGCAAAAACCCCTAGCTTGGTTCATTGCTTCCCGGCGGACAAAGACATCGCAAGAAAACTACAAGCATATCGGGGGTGGTTCGCCACTGCGCCGGATTACAGAAGCCCAAGGCGAAGCGCTCAAAGAACAACTGAAAGATTTGGGGCAAGAAGCTAATATCTATGTGGGAATGCGTTATTGGCATCCCTATACCGAAGAAGCGATCGCGCTTTTAACTCAAGATAAAATTGAACAGTTGGTAATTTTACCTCTGTATCCCCAATTTTCCATTAGTACCAGTGGTTCTAGCTTCCGACTATTAGAAAGACTTTGGCAAGAAAATCCCAAACTTCAGCCTGCTGAATACACTGTCATTCCTTCTTGGTATAAACAAAGTAATTATCTCCAAGCAATGGCACAACTCATTGCGCAAGAACTAGATCAATTTCCTAACCCTGATGAAGTTCACATCTTCTTCAGCGCTCATGGCGTACCGAAAAGCTATGTTGAAGAAGCAGGCGATCCTTATCAGCAAGAAATTGAGGAATGTACAGTTCTGATTATGCGTACCCTCAACCGTCCTAATGCGCACACCTTGGCTTATCAAAGTCGTGTCGGCCCGGTAGAGTGGTTGCAGCCATACACAGAAGATGCATTGAAAGAATTAGGAGCCAAAGGCGTTCAGGATATAGTTGTCGTACCTATCAGTTTTGTTTCAGAGCATATTGAGACATTACAAGAAATCGACATTGAATATCGGGAAATTGCTGAAGAAGCGGGAATTCACAACTTCCGCCGCGCACCTGCTCCTAATACCCATCCCGTATTTATTAGAGCCTTGGCAGATTTGGTGATTGATTCCTTGCAGAAACCCAGTCTCAAGCTGTCCCAAGTCACTCAAATGAAGAAAAAGGTGAAAATGTATCCCCAAGAGCGTTGGGAATGGGGTATCACCACCAGCGCCGAAGTCTGGAATGGCCGGATTGCCATGCTCGGATTTATTGCCTTAATTATCGAGCTTGTTACTGGGCGCGGACTACTGCACATGATTGGACTGTTATAACTCCTAAGCACAGTCAAGGTGACAACGGAACAGTGTGTTGTGGAATGAGTCGAGTCATATACAACCTTGAGGTGCAAACCTACAATGACTCGCAACCAAATCTTTGGGAAAGTACTCACAGTATGGACTCTTACCTTAGTCACGACTACTGTTTGCGGTTGCACTACATTGACTGCCAAATTTCAGGACTCAGTTAGCCAATCTGCGCAAAATAGTCAACCACTCCGCAAGCTTTCAACAAAATCAGATTCGGGTTACTCTGTTGCTTATTCTGCAGAAGTGGTGAAAGCAAACAATCCTGTTGCTTCTACTCTTCTGGCCAGTGCTGGTACTAAAACCGTTAAACTTTGGCATCCCAGCACTGGAAAGCTTATCCGTACCTTTACCGGACAGGCTTGGGCTGTTAACTTTAGCCCAGATGGTAAAATTCTGGCTAGTGGGAGTCAGAATGGAAATCTCAATCTTTGGAATGTTGACACAGGAGAACTAATCCGTACCCTTCAGCATTCCCAACCAGTCATTGATATAGTATTTAGCCCTGATGGGCAGACAATAGCTAGTGGTCTTGACCAAGGTGCTAACATGAGGTTGTGGAATTGGCGTACTGGAAAAATCATTCCTATACCTGATGATTCTAATGCTTCTACTAAGGGATTTGATAACTTCAAATCTGTACCCATCGTTTTTAGCCCAGATAGTCAGACTTTATTTGCGAGAAATGGTTCAGGTAACGCGATTAATTTGTGGAATATTAATAGTGGTAAATTTCTCCGCAGTTTCGATGCCCAATCATTAATTAATGATGTTGCTATCAGTGCAGATGGAAAAATTTTAGCTATTGGCATTCGTGACAAGGCTATTAAGCTGTGGAATGTTAGTACTGGCAAACTTATCAATACTTTAACTGGTCATCAAGGTGAAGTGAGAGCGGTTGCTTTCAGTCCAGATGGAAAAACTCTTGCTAGTGGGAGTCAGGATGGAAGTATCAAGCTATGGAATCTTAGTACTGGCAAACTGATGAGTACGTTCATGGCGCAAAAAGAACAAGTTTGGTCTGTTGCTTTTAGCCCAGATGGAACAACTCTTGCTAGTGGGAGTCAGGATGGCATCATCAAGATTTGGCAGGTATTACCATAGTCATACCAATTTCAGAAAAAAATGAGACAGATGGGTAGGTTGGGTAGAAGATTGTGAAACCCAACAATTGCAAGACTTTGGAGTGTTGGGTTTCGTTCCTCAACCCAAATTTTCTTTCTAATACCCAACGTTTGGGCAAAATCTGAAATTCTTGCTCAGTACGCCGCATTACCTCAACATGAGCTTGAATCATTAACCAAACACAAAGCGCAAATTTATAAGCCAATACGGTTCAGTTAAGGATAATTGTAGGTTGGGTTGAACGAAGTGAAACCCAACAAACCGATGAAAATGTTGGGTTTCGTTCCTCAACCCAACCTACGCAGCTTAAGGTTTTTGGCGCTAACTGAACTGTATTGATTTATAAGCGTCATAACCGGAATCAACCCACAAAATCGGCGATCGCCTTTTTTGATTTGATACAGAATTATGTTGTGTGCAATGTGCGATCGCACTGAGAAATGCCAGAATATCAATGCGATCGCTCAGTAGTAAGAAATCAAAAAATAAGAAACGCTTGTGGGATGAAAGTTACAACTTATTGATCGCAAGCATTTGGGGTAGGTAATGCTGCATAACCGTTTTGCGCGGTCGGGGTTAGCATACATTGCCATTATCTTAAATAAAGAGAAGGTATCTTACATGGGGTAGAGTAAGGAAAAATTCTCTTACAGGGCTAAGAGTTTACTAAATGGGTTAACGAAAAATTCTCCTACATGCGGTTACGAGACAGAAAAATTCTCTTACTGCGGTTACAACTACTTGACGGCGTTAGATTAGTGCTATACCATATTTCTATAACCCGTATATTAAAATGCCCAAACCTTATCTATATAAGGGTTGACAACACGGGCTAAACTTTGGTATTCTCAAATGGAAACAAAACACCCCTGAAGTTATGCAATGCATCAATTCAGGGGTCAATTTTAAATACTTAGGATTCTATGATTTCACAAAAATCAACAAAAGTCAACCCTCGTGTGAGGGTTCGTTTTCGACTGGTTTTTAATAAAAAAGCAGCACTCACACGTACTATTCCCTTGCTGCTTGTGTTAGTGCGACCCCCGGCAACGACCCCGCCTAATTGCCCCTGCCAAACTCCTCAACCGGAGAACGCAGAGGTACGTGTAATCAAACCTAATAATTCTCAATAGTTTTAATTTTTAGGCGTTTGGGAGTAAACCTCAAACGTCTTAACCTTCGTCATGCCCATTGCTGCTTTGACCTAAGATGCGCATCGCTAACTGTTCTGTGCTTTCTAGGGCATAGGTTACAGCAGTTTTCACCTATTTGAACCACATCTTTAGTAGGGGCACGGCATTGACAATCTTTTGGTACATACAATAATTTTACTGGTGCCGTGCCCCTACAGCGTGGTCTATTTACAGGAAGATGCTGTAATTGGTGCAAAAATTTAATACGGCTCATCTTGGGTTTGAAGCTCCTAAATTTTAGAGACTTCAATAGGTACAGCTTTATCCGTAGCGATGCCTGCGGCGGCAAGCTACGCAGTATATTACCCTAACTTTTGACCCCTAACTTTTTGAATGCTGACGGCGATATTGCCAATACCAGTCATACCATTGTTTAGCACTGTGAATTGCAAACCAAAGGAGGATAAAAGTAATTAATCCTCCTGGCCAAGGGGCATGAAAGGCAAAGATAATTAAAACAACACACAAAAAATCTTGCAGAAATGTTGCCCACAACGGTAAACCACGCAAGCGATAAAACCAGCCAACTTGCACGAGTTGGAATACCAAAGCTAATAAACCACAAATCACAGCAATTAGCCAATGGGGTAATATAGCTGTGGAAGCAGCCGCTAAACCGAGAATTGCGCCAACAATCGGGGAAAATAGTAACTCAAATATTTGTATGACTCTTTGCCCCAAGCGTCTTTTAGAAGCCACCAGTTCCACTAAAGACCAGATACTGAACAAGCCTATTAACAATGGTGGCGAAATATAGGACAAAATCGGGACTTTTGACCACAGCTGAACTCCGTGCAACAATCCCATAATTAGTAGGGGTAAACCTATTCTGATGCCTGCTGCCGCAGAAGCAGAAAGTGCGGCTAGGATATCGATAATCACGGCACTAGAAGCGCTATTTAATAGGCTTTTAATAAAATTAATTGAAGTAGCAGATTTAAGCGGGTAAGTATATCAGCTATATAATATTTTACAACAAAAAATTCTGTTTGTGGGTAGAAGGGGGGAAGGGGGACAAGGAGGACAAGGAGGACAAGGAGGACAAGGGGGACAAGGAGGACAAGGAGGAAAATAAATGATTATTGACTCTTGACCATTGACCATTGACCATTGACTCTTGACTCTTCCCCCATGCCCTATTCCTAAATCCCTAACCGTTGATAAACTTGTTCTAAGTGCCGCAGATGTTGTTGGGGGTCAAAACATAACTCAATCTCTGTTGGGGTTAACTTTGCGGTGACGCGGGGGTCTTTGGTAATTAAGTCGTGGAAGTTTCCTTCTGGTTTATTCCAGGCGGTGTGGGCATTTGATTGGACGATCGCATAAGCTTCTTCGCGGCTAACTCCCTTGTCTACTAAGGCTAGTAGCACTTTCTGGCTAAATACTACCCCGCCATAGCAGTTGAGGTTGCGTTGCATGTTATCTGGGTATACCAGCAGGTTGGTTACTAAGTCGGTAATTTCACGCAACATAAAATGGGTCAAAATGCAAGCATCTGGCAAAACTACCCGTTCTACAGAGCTGTGAGAAATATCTCGTTCGTGCCATAGGGCTACATCTTCTAAAGCTGCACCTGCATGGCTTCTCACCAGTCGCGCCATCCCTGTTAGGCGTTCAGAACGGATGGGATTGCGCTTGTGTGGCATAGCAGAGGAACCTTTTTGCCCTTTGGCGAAGAATTCTTCCACTTCCAGAACATCGGTTTTTTGCAGGTTACGAATTTCCACTGCAAACCGTTCAATAGATGCGGCGACTAAAGCTAATTGCTGTACATAGTCGGCGTGGATATCGCGGGAGATAACTTGTGTAGAGGCGGTATCTGGTTTAAGTCCGAGTTTTTGACAAGCGATCGCTTCTACACGGGGTTCAATATTTGCATAGGTTCCCACTGCGCCAGAAATCTTACCTACAGCGATTGTTTTACGCAGAGTTTGTAACCGTTCTTGGTGGCGCAATACCTCAGCTAACCATCCAGCTAGTTTAAAACCAAAGGTAATCGGTTCGGCATGAATCCCGTGAGAACGACCAATCATCACCGTATAACGGTGTTCTTTGGCTTTATTGCGAATAGCTTGAATTAAATCTTCTAGACGTTGCAGTATGACATCTAAACTGGCTACCAATTGCAATGCTAAAGCTGTATCTAACACATCCGAACTTGTTAAGCCCAGGTGAATATAACGTCCAGCATCACCAACATATTCATTGACATTTGTTAAAAAAGCAATCACATCGTGGCGGACTTCAGCCTCAATTTCTAACACCCGCTTGGGATCAAAATTCGCCTTGGCTTTAATTTCTGCAACCGCCTCAGCCGGAATGTAACCCAACTCAGCTTGTGCTTCACAAACAGCAATTTCTACTTGTAACCAAGTTTTTAGCTTATAGGCTTCACTCCAAAGATTACCCATTTCGGGCAAGGTATAACGATCAATCACAATCCGCCACAGAATACAACCGTCATATTTTACATTTTTATTAGGACAGATCGCTTTTTGATTTATTTTTTTCTGGAGTAATCAAATTAGTTTTGCTGTCGGAGGTGATGACGCTAATGCTACCGTCAGCTTCCATAAATGCTAACTTCACATCTTCCAAATATTCGATACTTTGCTGGCGTAACTTACTCATTAACTCATCTTCTGTAATTAACTCTCGTTCTAGATGTCGGTGAATCATTTTGCCATTTTTTACCAACAGTAAGGGTGGGGGATTAAGTAAGCGCTGAAACTGCGGCAGTTTGTAACCCAACCAGTTAAGCAAATAGCTCCAAAAAATCACAGTTCCTACCAGAATTGCTCCTTCGGTAATTGATGTATAATTACTCGCCATTGCGTTTTGGGCGGCTTCTGCGAACAATACAACTACCAGTAAGTCGGTAATTCCTAAAGTTCCCATTTGTCGGCTAGGTAGCCAGCGCAGTACCAAAAACAGTGCCAAATAAACTAAAGATCCCCTGATAATCAATTCCAGCACGCTCATACTCGGAACAAAAATTGCGTGCCAATTGATAACCAACCATTTTTCCATTAGCGTACAATTCCTTTACTTTTCCAGAGTTATATTTACAACCATAGTAAATTTACTCATGAATATGAATTTTTGATAGAGAATTTTGGCGTTAAGTGGGGGTATAAATCAGGATTCTGCAAAGATATAGTAATCATACTGACAGAAGATCGCTTTTGTAGATAAATTAAAGACTATCAAGATTGGCCTTTGTTGCGATGAATCGATTTCCGCCACAATTAACCCAGCTGCACGAGTGGATTTTACAGGAAACTCGGCTCGGTCGCATGTGTGGCTCTTCCGAAAGATTTCGCGATCGCTATGAAATTCTCAAAGTTTTAGGTAGAGGTGGCTTTGGGATTACCTTTTTAGCCAAGAATGCAGTATTACCTGGTAAGCCTTTGTGTGTAATTAAACAACTTTGCCCGAAGGTTACCAGTATCAAAAGTTGGGAAAGAGCTTGTCAGCGCTTTAAAAAAGAAGCCAAAGCTTTGGGCGAACTAGGTAGTCATCCGCAAATTCCCATGTTGTTAGACTACTTTGAAGTTAAGGGAGAGTTTTATTTAGTTCAAGAATATATCCGTGGTTCTACTTTAGCGCGGGAAGTAAAGAAATCCGGGACGAAGAATGAAGCCGCAGTGAAACAGTTTTTGCAGGAATTATTACCAGTATTAAAATATCTCCATCAAAATGGCGTAATTCATCGCGATATCAAGCCGCATAACTTGTTGCGTTGCGAAGATGATGAGCGAATTGTGTTAATTGATTTCGGCGCGGTGAAACAGGAATTAGTTAATGCTGAACAAAACTCAATTCATCGCCATCCGACTACTAATTTTGTCGGGACAATGGGATATGCGCCACCAGAACAGTTTTCTTTAACTCCAGTTTATGCCAGTGATATTTATGCTTTGGGAGTGACTTGTATTTATTTACTCACTGGTAAAAGCCCTTTAGAACTTTCCTACGATCAAGATACTGGTGAGATTTGTTGGGAAAAAGAAGTCAAGGTAAGTGATAGTTTTGCGCAGATATTGGGCAAAATGGTGAAAATTTCCCTAAAAGAGCGGTTTAAGTCGGCTCAAGAAGTTCTGAGAGCCTTGGAATTAGAAACTTATTTACCGACTTTAACAAACTGTTTAACTACCCAACCACCGAGAACCAAGACATATAAACAACCAGAAGTTACGCAAACATACTTAACACCAGCGCAAAGAACTGCGATCGCTATTCGCGAATGGAAAGCGCGAGGAAATAAAAAATAAGGGCATGGGGCATGGGCATTGGGCATGGGCATTGGGCATTGCGCAGAGACGCGATTAATCGCGTCTCTACAAGTTGTCCTTCTAGTCCCTAACAGAAAATTTGATTATTATATCATCAACAAATAATTATTTTAGCTCTTGTAATTTTCCTCAATTAAGAGAAAATTGACTATAATCTACAAACGCTGACTATCTTAAGTAACTCCCCGTTTCCAAAACAGGGATAATCTACCATCAGTAAACAAAAGCTAGTCTAAAACTAGGGAAATTGCGGGTACAACTTAGCATAATTTGTCATGCAGTAGCGCCTGTCATCTCATGATCTGCTGCTTAAATCCTGATTGCTCAAATCCACTCAACGCCGATGAAAATAAGTTTTGCCAAGCCTGTAACACCCCACTCTCAGGACTGTTAAGAAATCGCTTCCGTGTTATTCGCGTCCTTTCGGATGAGGGGGGATTTGGTAGAACTTATTTATCTCAAGATGTCGATAAACTACACGAACGTTGTGTAGTGAAACAATTAGCTCCAAAGTTTCAAGGCACTTGGTCGCAAAAAAAAGCGATGGAGTTATTTGCTGAAGAAGCTAAACGACTGCAACAACTCGGAGAACATCCACAAATTCCCACTTTATTGGCTTATTTTGAACAAGACCATTGTCTGTATTTAGTACAACAATTTATTAATGGTCAGAATTTGTTAATGGAGTTACAGCAGGGTAAAACCTATAAGAATCAGGATATTCACGCATTTTTGCTGGATTTATTACCTATCCTGAAATATATTCACGAGCGCGGTGTAATTCATCGGGATCTCAAGCCGGAAAATATTATTCGCCGTCACAGTGATGGACGTTTATGTTTAATTGATTTTGGTTCTTCTAAGCAATTAACAGCCAGAGTTCAAAATAAAATTGGTACTTCCATTGGTTCTCATGGTTACTCACCTATCGAACAAATTCGCGATGGTAAGGCTTATCCTGCTAGCGATTTATTTGGCTTGGGGACTACCTGTTTTCATTTACTGACGGGTATTTCTCCGTTTCAATTGTGGACGGAACATGGCTATTCTTGGGTGACAAATTGGCGACAATATTTGCGTAAACCCATAACTTCAGAATTGGATCGGGTAATGGATAAGCTGTTGCAAAAAGATATCCATAAGCGTTATCAATCTGCTGATGAAGTTATTCGTGATTTGTCACAAAAACCACAAAAGCGACTGTTACCTATAGTTAAATCTTCGGCTAAAATACCGAAGACTCAAACACAATATTTACCGAAAAAATATAGTTTTTTGAGACTATTAGTCTTAACTTCTGCTGTTTTCTTGTTATTTGGCTTTGGTGACTTTTGGTATAAACCATTTCTCGATTTACAAAATATTTTATTGTCTCGCCTCAGTCAACAAAATAATCGTCCGCGAAATACCGAAGCTGTTTTAACTCAGCAGTCACAAACATCGACATCATTAGCGAAAATTTCTTTAGTCAATACCCTACAAGTCAGTACAAATGGGGTTTTATCTGTAGCGATTAGTCCTGATGGTCAGTTGGTGGCTAGTAATAGCGATCGCATTATTAAATTATGGAATCTCGCCACAGGTCAAGTTATCTTTAACTTTAAGGGTCATTCCCAAAGAGTAAATGCGGTAATTTTCAGCCCTAATGGCAAAAAATTGGTCAGTGGGAGTGATGATAACACCATTAAAGTCTGGAATGTGGCAACAGGTAAGCTCATTCGCACCTTGGTGGGACATACTGACTCAATTCATGCTTTAACTATTAGCCCAGATGGTCACACTTTGGTTAGCGGTAGCGATGACAGCACCATCAAAGTTTGGAATTTAAACACCGGTCGAGAAATTTCTACCTTGCTAGGACATGAATTCTGGGTGCGTTCTCTGGCTATGAGTCCAGATGGAAAAACTCTGGCTAGCGGTAGCTTTGATAAAACTATCAAATTATGGAATTTAGATAAAGGCTACATCATCCGCACCCTGAGAGGAGATAACAAAACGATTACATCTTTAGCGATTAGTCCTGATGGTCAGACTTTAGCTAGTGCAAACCGCGATCGCACAATTAAACTGTGGAATATCACTACAGGTATGGAAATTCGGACACTAGTAGGGCATGATAATACAGTTACATCTTTAGCTATAAGTCCCGATGGAAAAAGCCTTGCTAGCGGTAGCCGCGATCGCACAATTAAAGTATGGAATTTAACCACAGGTGCAGAAATTCTCACCCTAGACGCCCATACCAACACCGTCACCTCTCTCAGCTTTAGCCCAGATAGCAAAACCCTGATCAGTGGTAGCGAAGACAACAATATGAAGATTTGGCAAATGTCGCCATAGATAAAGTTAAGTAACCACACATTATAATAATTTAATATAATATTCAGTAATTTTAGCGATGTACCAGCTATGTTATTGTGCATTATTCGGGCAGTAATACTGGGAGATCTGCGATGTCTGTAAATCTCACTCACTCAAAATTAAAATTCTTAACAACCACAGCTTTCTTGGTGTTAGGATTCGGGGGGGTTTTGTCTTCGCAAGTTCCCTTAGCTGCCGGTAGTAGTTCGACTGATACTAATGAACGAGTATCAGAAATTTTAAACCTGAACGAGAATTCCGGCTCAGTCAGAGCTGTAGCCATAAGTCCCGACGGGAACACGCTTGCTAGCGTCAGTACAGATAACACAATTAAATTGTGGAATTTGAATACTGGCTTGAAACTGCGTACCTTAGTTGGTCATACCAATTGGGTAAATTCCATAGCTTTTAGCCCTGATGGCAGTATCCTAGCTAGCGGCAGTATAGACAAAACTATCAAACTGTGGAATCTATCTACAGGTGCAGAACTTCATACTCTCACAGGACATAAACTTTCAATTCAGTCTGTCGCCTTCAGCCCCGATGGCAATACTTTAGCTAGTGGTGGTTGGGATCAGACGATTAAATTGTGGAATGTCACCACAGGAGAAGTTATCCGCACCCTAGAAGGGGAGTGCGATATTATCAATTCCTTAGCTTTTAGCCCAGACGGCAAAACCCTTGCTAGTACAAATCATTTTGAAAAGAAAATTAAACTATGGAATTTGGCTGATGGCTCTGTTAAGCAAAGTCTTGCAGGACATAGCGATGTAGTCAATGCCATAGCGATTAGTCCCAACGGCAAAATTATTGCCAGTGCGAGTTGGGATGGTACGATTAAACTGTGGAACTTGCGCACAGGGCGAGAACTCAGTACCCTCAAAGCCGATGCCAATAAAGTTTGGTCTGTAGCTTTCAGTCCCGATGGCCGCACCCTTGTCAGTGGAGGCTGGGATAACACTGTCAGACTCTGGAATGTGCAACAAAGAAAACAAATCCGCTCTTTTAAAGGACATACCAATAAAATTTGGGCTGTAGCCTTTAACCCCAATGGCAAAACCATTGTCAGCGCCGGTAAAGACCGTCAAATTAAAGTTTGGCCAGTTGAGCAGTTAAATTAGATTAGGGACAAGGGAGATAAATAATTATCTATTCCCATGCCCAATGCCCCATGCCCAATGCCCAAATTAATATAAAGTCAATCTGTATCTACCCCTTTCCTGCGGATTAGCAGAGGTCACTACCACATAATAAGTATCATCTCCAGGTAATCTGGCACGGTCAATGAGGGCGCTAAATCTACCATCATTAGCATTATCAGCAGCGATAATTTGACCTTGAGAATTTAACAAAACTAAATAAGGGGAAAATTCCTCATACAAGCTATCTGCACGAATACTAACCAGTTGATTTTTTTTGCCCTCAAACTTGGTAATATCGTAAGGACTTTTATTTTGTTTTAAAGTCAGACTTTGGGCAGTTAGTTGCGCAGATTCGTCTAAAACATAGCTAGCGCGATCGTTCCTCAGTGCTAAACTATAGCGACCTGTATCGCCAGGATTGCGACTAGTGACGGCGATAGTATAAGTACCGTCAACAGGTAATCTGACAAAAACAAAGGCATCTTTAATACCATTTGTTGCTTGTGTACTGCTGCGCTTGACAATTACATTATTATCTGGGTCAAGCAGAAACATATAAGGATTGAGACTAAGATTATTGGAGCGTCGGGTATCGGTGCTACCACCAAGCCGAATTTGCACTAATTGATTTGCTCTGCCTTCAAATTGGTAGAAGTGATAATATCTACCTTGAGATTGAAAATCGCCTTTGCTGAGAATCCCGAAGGCGAAATCAACAAAGTTAATTGGCTTGTAATTGAGATTTGTCGGTAGAGAAACAGGCGAAACTTCGCGAGTTGGCTGGTTACCTGTACGTGGTTTAGTTGTTGGTTGATACCGTCCTGACTCTGGACGGGGAGAACGATTATTTACAGGTTGAGATGGTGCAGTTTGTCTTGGCTGCGGTGCTGGATTTACAGGTTGAGATGGTGTAGTTTGTCTTGGCTGCGGTGCTGGATTTACAGGTTGAGATGGTGCAGTTTGTCTTGGCTGCGGTGCTGGATTTACAGGTTGAGATGGTGCAGTTTGTCTTGGCTGCGGTGCTGGGTTGACAGGTTGAGATGGTGCAGTTTGTCTTGGTTGCGGTGCTGGATTTACAGGTTGAGATGGTGCTGTATTTGTAGTTGTCGGGGGTACGCGGGGGGGTAGAGGTGAATCAATAGATTGGCGAGGTTGCGGTGCTACAGGTGGTTGAGATGTAGGAATTTGCTCAATTCCTTGTTCTACTGCTTCTGGTTGTCTTTCATCGGGTGGTTTAGCAATGATGAATTTTCGCAGCACTAGGGGAACTTCTACAGCATTGATAGGTAGAGAAAAACTACTTATCAAAAAACTGTTACCTATTGTCAAGAAAATCGCTAATTGAGCCAGGAAAGTGAATTTTTGATGTTTTGCTAGGGGCATTATCTCACACCTCTTAAATATATGTCTTTAGCAAGATGCGATCGCAGTTTTTTTTACCCTGATTATTAAAAGTACATAGAAAGTTTCAATTAAATCCATAAGGATAGAAGATGCTATAAGCGATCGCTCTTTGACTAAGTTACTTTTAATTTTAAATTGTTGAGTTACCTATAGAATAATTTCTGAATGCAAAATAATTATTATCAGCAACTTTATAGCAAAATTATGTGTCATGAATTAATATATACACAATCTGCATATGGATTTCCAGTATGCGCTGCTGTCTGAATCCCGATTGTCTCAGTCCGCAAAATCCTGACAGTAACAAGGTTTGCCAAAGTTGCAATACACCCTTGATCGAACTTTTACGAGGTCGTTATCGTGTAATAAAAGTCATTTCTGATGAAGGTGGATTTGGTAGAACCTATCTCGCGGAAGATGTAGATAAACTCAATGAATGGTGTGTAGTAAAACAATTCGCACCCAAAGTTCAGGGAACTGCTGCATTAAAAAAAGCGGTAGAACTGTTTAAAGAAGAAGCCAAACAACTGCAAAAATTAGGCGAACATCCGCAAATTCCCACGCTTTTAGCTTACTTTGAACAAGACAATTACTTGTTTTTAGTCCAGCAATATATCGATGGACAAAATTTGTTGCAGGAATTACGCCGAGGTGTCATATATGATGAAAATAAAATCATCCAACTTTTGTTAGATTTACTTCCTATTCTCAAATTTATTCACGAGCGCGGAGTCATTCATCGAGATATTAAACCACAAAATATAATTCGCCGTCAAAGCGATGGGCGATTAGTTTTAATAGATTTTGGCTCGTCTAAGCAATTAACAGCAACTGTACATACACAAATTGGTACAAGCATTGGCTCTCATGGTTATACTCCGATGGAACAAATGCAGGATGGTAAAGCTTATCCATCGAGCGATTTATTTAGTTTAGGCGCAACTTGCTTTCATTTATTGACAAAGATTCGCCCATCCCAACTATTAATGCAAAAAGGCTATAGTTGGGTAAACTCTTGGCAGCAATATGTTAATCATAATCAGAGAAATGGTGTCTCTCCAAATGTTGATTTAGATCGAGTACTCAACAAATTATTAACTACAGATATTAAGCAACGCTATCAATCTGCTGATGAAGTTATCAAAGATTTAACACCACAACAGACATCAGCAGCATTGCTACATACCATAATTTCCAGTTCTGCAACTACCCAAACAGCAAAGGTAAGAAATCCTTGGTTAATTGGTGCCGGGGTTTTGCTATTGTTATTAGGATTAATTGGCTATGTGTACTCTCGCTCACAACCAGCAACTAGATTTTCTCAACCTATCAAGCCGATAAACATCACAGATAACCCTGAGCAAAGTAACACCCTTAAAGGACATGCTAGCGATGTGAATTCTGTCGCCTTTAGTCCTGATGGTAAAACCTTAGCTAGTGGCAGTGATGACAAGACAATCAAACTCTGGAATGTAGAAACTAAACAAGAAATTCGCACCCTAAAAGGTCATTTACAATGGATTTGGACTGTTTCCTTTAGTCCTGATGGTAAAACCTTGGCTAGTGGTGGTGCAGATAGAAATATCAAACTTTGGAATATTTCTACTGGGGAAGAGATTCGGACTTTAAAAGGACATAAAGATGGTATCGCGGCTGTAGCTTTTAGTCCTGATGGTAATACATTAGCTACAGCGAGTTTAGATAACACAATTAAACTATGGAATGTCTCTACTGGAGAACTAATTCGTACATTATCTGGACATAATAAAGCAGTTTCTACGATTAGTTTTAGCCCTGATGGACAGACTCTAGCTAGTGGCAGTTGGGATAATAAAATTAAACTGTGGAATGTCGCAACAGGTAAAGAAATTCGCACTTTTAGCGGACATACACAATTAATTCTGACCGTTGCTTTTAGTCCTGATGGTATGACTCTTGCTAGTGGTAGTAAGGACAAAACTATTAAATTATGGAATCTGGTAACGCGGGAGAATATTATAACCTTACAAGGTCATACAGATAAAGTTAATGCTGTTGCCTATTTACCGAAAATAGCAGCTAGTAAAATATTAAATAATGGAAGTTTGGTTAGTGGTAGTAATGATAATACAGTTAAATTATGGGATACAAAAACTGGTAAAGAAATTCGCACCTTCAAGCGAGATTCGGGGTATATTTATTCTGTAGCTACTAGTCCTGATGGCAAGAATATTGCTAGTGGTGGTAGTGCGGATAATATTATTAAAATTTGGCGTTTGTCTGATTAATTTCTAATTCAGGACTTACGCATTATTTGGGCGGGCGAGATGCCCACCCCACAAGAGTTTGAGTAATGTCCTGTTTTAGTAGATGTAGGTTGGGTTGAGGAACGAAACCCAACATTTGCAGGAGTTTGTTGGGTTTACACACGGTAATCCCAACCTATTAGTATGAATGTGGCGCTAACACCAAGGGTATTGGAATTAGTATTACAAATCAAATAAAATGTTTGGCATTCACTTATTTATTTGCTGAACCAGGTTCAGTCAGCTGACGGTGTTGTTCAGCATTCACAGTATCAGGTAAAACCTTGCTCACATTACCTTGAATCTTGGTTTTTAGCGAACCGGCAATTACATGATCCTTATCAGCCATTAATGCTTCAAAGCCTTGTTTCGCCACCAGCGCCGGATCATCTTTTTCATTTGCACCCGCCTTGGTATCATCCATCCCTGCACGATGGAAAAAATTGGTATCAGTGGGGCCTGGCATCAGTGCTGTTACTGTAATGTCTGTATCTTTTAACTCGTTGCGTAATGCTTCTGAGAAAGAATGTATAAATGCTTTAGAAGCTGCATAAACCGCCTCAAATGGCCCTGGCATAATGGCAGCAATTGACGAAGTGAAGAGAATTTTTCCTCTGTTCAGTTCTACCATATCTTTCAGCACTCGTTTAGCCAGATGAACTGAAGATACGACATTCAGGTTAATTAAATTTAGCTCATCGTCTAGGTTAGTTTCCCGCGCAAAGTCACCGCCAACACCTACACCAGCATTAATTGCGATCGCATCTACCGGGCGATGAATGTCTTGAATCTTTTGGTATAATTTTTCTACACCGTCATAAGTAGCCAAATCTGCTTGCACTGTCTCAACCTTAGCACCCAACGCCGCAAAAGCTTGGGCAGCTTGATTAATAGCCGCTCCTGTTGATGTAATCAGCAAATCAAAGCCGTTTTGGGCGAACTGTTTAGCCAATTCATAGCCAATACCATTAGAAGCACCTGTGACTACAGCTAGTGGTCGGGTTACACTATTCATAATTATCCAAACTCCTGTTTAGTGCGATCGCCTTTCAACCCTTACCATGCTAAGTAGGCAGTAAATTGAGTGCGTCTTTCCATAGAAGTAACTGACTGAAGAAAGGCAGTCCCAATGAAAAAATTTCACCGCCAAGCATGAAAATGTGGTAGCTTCCACTTAAGGCTGAGACAAACGAGGTTGTCCTTCAGTAGAGCATATTTAGCCTG
>NZ_JACJQG010000059.1 GCF_014696435.1 Calothrix anomala FACHB-343
TGGGATATGCTTTACTCATGTTGCTCTCTCGGTGCTGTCTACTATCTATTCACAGCGTATACCGAGAGAGCTTTTTTACAATCTGTCCGACTTTTCAAACATCCTCTAAGCTCGACTTTATCTAAAATTAAGAACTCGGCTTTACTTATCCGGCAAAAATTCTGGTTTTTTAGCAAATATTTTTTCCATGTCACTGATTTGCTATTTTGTTCGAAAACTAAAACTACCGTCCCGCAATGGTTTCTGCGTCGGGTTTTGGGTTTCGTAAAAATGGATAAAGTCGAGCTTAGAGGATGTTTGAAAAGTCTCTAATGCAGTAAAAAAACGAGAGTGATCGCTCTCGTTGTCAATACTCAGGCAATTCGTAAACGCTCAATATCCTTCATTGGTGGCGCGCCAAACATACGGGAATATTCGCGGCTGAACTGAGAAGGACTTTCATAACCCACTTGGTACGCCGCATAGGTTGCATCCGCATTTTCAGCCAGCATTAGACGACGGGCTTCCAATAACCTCAACTGCTTTTGATATTGCAACGGACTCATTGAGGTCACTGCCTTAAAGTGCCGATGAAATGATGCAGGAGACATACTCGCTTGCTTTGCCAAATCATCAACGCGCAATGTTTTTGTAAACTCAGCTTTAATCTGTTTAATCACCTCTGCAACGCGCTGCATATGGCTGCCAGAGGTCGCAATCTGCCAAACTGCTTCGTTTTGATCGCCCATCAAAAGACGGTAGTAGATTTCGCGAATGATCATCGGTGCCAGGAATGGAATATCCTGGGGCGTATCCAGAAGCCGGGTGAGTCGGGTGGCACAATCAATCAACCGGGTATTTGCATCGCTTACAAATAAGCCTCTGACTGAACTTTCTTTTTGATCTCGATTGCACTGTATTTGATCGATAATCTCCCAAAGCCCAGTCGCGTCCAAGCTTAGCTTAAAGCATAGATACGGCTTATTCGGTGTCGCTGCGACAATATTTCCACTAAGCGGTAGATCGACTGTGGCAACAAGATATTGAGCAGCACCATAGTAATAGGTTTCCTTGCCCAGTAAGGTTTCTTTTTTACCCTGAAGAATAATGCAAAACGTCGGTTCATACACAGCGCAGACTGCTGTAGGTGCAGTTGATTCCCGGATAAATTCCAACTGAGCGATCGCCGTTGAATGAATCCCATCTCCCCTGCCATCCGTGTGGCGGGTCACTAATTTCGTCAGTTCTTGACAAGCATCCATCGTGGTTTCGGTCTTTAGGGATTCATCTGCCATACCAGGTTCTTGTAAACGCTTAGCGACTTGTCGTGAGAACTATCTCACCGTTTGACTGTGCATATTATAGAGGATTCTTTTGAGCATCACCCTCCCGCTTGAGAGGATTAGGCAATAACCTGCAAGGTTTATGTATTTATAGCCTTGTTTATAAAGCCTATGATGAACGCATACCAGAAAGGCAATGAAAGGATAAGGCAATCAAGGAGATCAACCAATGACTCAGAAAACATGGTTCATTACAGGTGCTTCCCGTGGAATTGGAGCCGAAATCGCAAAAGCCGTTTTGACAGCAGGAGACCAATTAATTGCCACCGCCCGTAACAAGACCGATCTGGATCAATTCGAGTCAAACCCCAATGTATTGACACTGAGTATGGATGTTACCGACGAGGCTCAGGTGCAAGCGGCAGTTACAGCAGGACTGGAACGCTTTGAGCAGATCGATGTGTTAGTCAACAATGCCGGATTCGGTGTACTGGGCGGCATCGAAGAAACCAGTGCAGACGAGGTTGAGCGGGTATACCGCACCAATGTCTTCGGGCTGTTGAATGTAACCCGCGCGGTATTGCCCAGTATGCGCCAGCACCGAAGAGGACACATTATTAACCTGTCGTCTGTCGGGGGCTATCAATCCTATCCAGGGTGGGGCATCTATTGCTCAACCAAATTTGCCGTTGAGGGCATTACCGAAGCTCTGCATGGTGAGTTAGCGCCTCTGGGCATCCATGCAACTGTGGTCGAGCCGGGATACTTCCGAACCAATTTTCTCGATGGCAGCTCGCTCCAGCGAACTGCAATGCAAATTCCAGATTACGCTCAGACTGTCGGTAAAACTCGGCAAATGGCATTTGAACGGAACCATCAACAACTGGGAGACCCCACCAAGCTCGCCCAAGCGATGCTACAGATCGTCAACGCAGATACACCACCTCTACGGTTACCTCTCGGTACAGACACCCTACAAGTCATTGCTCTTAAAAACGCTTACGTCGAGCAGGAAACAGCTCAGTGGCGTGCTCTAGCTGAATCTACTGATTACAGATAGTGGGCGCAGGCGCGTGAAGGAAAGATAGCGAATAAATGTTTTCAAGTTCTCGGTGGCGACATTAGATCCTACCGAGGACTTAAGGCACATAACGACTCAAATCAGAAACTTCTGGGTTTAGAACGGTTCAAAACAGTCATAAGTTCTTTGACAGATTATCTTGCCATCCTCAAATTCGATAAACTGTGCAAAATAAGCTTTCATTTTTCCTCCGGCAGGAGTTTGCCCGATTGGAACAGCAATTTCTGCTGTCAATATTGTTTCTAAAATTACTGTGTTACCAACAACATAAGACCTTTGAATATCATAATTCTGACTTATCAGAACTGATTTACCTCTTAGAAAAGCTTCCTTTAAATCGTTTAAATTTCTGGTTGCTCCTTCAGGAAATAGGCGATTAGGGTATTCTATTTGCTTTACTGACTCAGAATAATAAATAGCAAGTTCATCCGCTGTTTTACCTTCTGCAATATCTTTGAGATAATTTTTCGTAATTTCTAGAATTTGATGATTTTCGCTAGTCATAGCTACTTGTATTCATAAATTGCAAAGTTGTTTAAGCATGTCATCAACTTAAAAATATTTGCTGTTCTAAATATCACTAGGTGATTTTTACTCGCTACAGACATAGGCTAAAACACTTTGTTAGGCAGATCCTTGCTCTACCATGACTCTGGATACTCGGTATGAGTTGCCAGCCCTCCGCTAGCACAACCCCACGCTGCTCTGGATGCCCAGAAAATGTGATCCGTAGGAGTGATAGGCGGTGCTGTATCCAACGAGCCGGCCGGAATAACCACGATCTTGCCGTTGCGCGTTAGTCGTGGAACCGGGCACCCGCAATGGCTGCAAAACCATTTGCCGAAGCTCTTTGCCGTGGGAAGGTCATAACGTGTGACGACTTCCTCTCCTTTAAGCCATCGGAACTGGCTGGGTTCAACGGTTAGATTTGTGGCATGGCCTGTGCCCGTGCCTTTGCGACACCTTGAGCAGTGGCAATGAACCATTTTTTGGAACGGTGGGTTCACTTCAAATTTCACCGTTCCACAAAGGCAACTACCCTGAATGCTAGAGTTGTTCATCTACCTCCTTGTTCAACTTTCGCATACCTAACCTGTGCCACTGACTAAGAAACTTTCGCTAGTAACAACTCTCAGTGACGGAAGATGGCTAACTATTTATTATACGGAAACTTTTCGTATAATCTTTTTCTAAATCTTATTTCGTTATATCAATATCACTCTTGTAAGTCATAGGTCTTGGCAGTGCTTTCTTCTTAGGACGCACTGAAGATTTCTTTGGTGCTTGTGGCGCACGGCATTTTTCACAGTAGAGTGGTCGTGGCCCATAAGTTTCACGCTGTGTTGGTTGTTCGCACTGCTTACACACAAAGTTGAAAATGCGACTGTGAATCTCGCGTTTATGCGCTCTAACTGTGTATTCTTTAACGTTGATTACCTTGCTTGGCATTGTCTATCGTCAATAGGGACTCAATTAAGTTGGATTTGAATTTACCCAACAAATTGATATTAGCTGCTCTGTTAGAAGTTTCAAGTCCTTAAACCACTACCGTTGTTCTTTCTGCTGCTTGCTGAACTTACGTTTAGTCACCCGAGATCCCCGGAATCGCTCTACTTACCTTAATTGATGCGATCGCCTTTTTACCCTCAATTACCAATCTTGGCTTAATCAACCCACATCAGGGCAATGTTTTCCAATACTTGTGGAATTTTGTATTCTTCTTTAAGAGCACCTGCAAAATTACACAAGAAGACTATGCCAAAAATTTGGGCTTTAAAAGTAGATCAGTATTTCAATGCAAATTCTAACTGCATTGTCGCTACCGCCCATGTAGACAACTTTCCCACTGACCTTCCATTAGAGCCAAATATCAGAGAACCTAACCGCAAAAGTTCCACTTACAGACAAATCTACGACTCATTGACCACTGAACCCGAAAAATTCTTTGAGCGGCATAGCGGAATCGTGCTGTGTGCAAATAAGGTTAAGCCTAACAGTAAAAAGACACAGCTAGAGTTAGAAATCCTTGAGGCACCTGAAGGCGGTAGTGATGGCATCATTAACGGGGGGCATACGGTTTTGGCTTTTCAACAGGCCAGAGGCTACAACTTTGACATCTCCAAAGCCAGAGTCAAAGTTACCATTCATATTGGCTTAAGTGAGGATGAAGCCAAAGATATCGCCTTAGCATCCAATACATCTGCCCCTGTAGATGCGCGCTCAAAGGTAAACGCTAGGGGTGACTACAAATTCATCAAACAATTTCTAGTGCAACTAGAACGTGACCAAAAAACCAAATTCCGCATTGCCTACTACCAAAACCAAAGCGGTGCGCCCAAAAGTCCCCAATGCAACGTCAACCATTTGATTAAGTTGATGAATTGCTTGGACAGAAACAAATACAACCCAGACAGCAAGAGTAGAACCAAGCACCCACCTGTCAGTAATACACCGTCCTTGAGCGAAGCAGAAAGACAAAGACTATCGAAATTACTGCCGCTACTGCCAAAAGCATTGTGGATTGAACAACAATTATTTACGACTATTGAGGAACATATCACCAAGCCCAGAAAAAAAGGAATCATTGACCTCGCCTCAATCGACCCACGCAAGAATACGCTCTTGCCAGATAGCCGATATTCCTTTGGGTTTAGCGCACCTGCTGATATTGCTATGCCCATTGTTGCTGCCTACCGTGTATTTTTGGACGAACAGTACAATTGGATTATTCCTTTTGATGAGTTCGCTCTTGATTTTTTGCAACATTTGTGGACTAACTATTACAGGAAATACTTGGTGTCAGAAAAATTAGCTGGGAATACTGTTGGGACTAAAATCTGCCGCAATCCGGTAATTTGGGATAATCTTTATGTGTCAGCGCAAAGCTACCTCAATCAGCAGTTGATCAAGATGGTTGGCTCAAACACCAAGCGCGAAGATTTGAAACTGGTGAATTGATTACTATAGCGGAAAGCGTATTGTTAAACTTCAATTGCAAAATGCGCTTTCCAAAAAAGCATCACTTCAATGCAAATTTCATAATTATGAGAATTTTCATTATGGGATGGAGTAGGAGTAAACAAAAAGTAAGCAATAAGTTGTGTTAACTGCTCAAAAGCCTTATTAATCAAAAGTTTCAGCAGCCATTATTTCGCAGATGACTGGGCTTTTTTGTATGCGATGTCTACTTTAAGGGTCTGCACCTACGCTGCTGGGTTTTCCCCTTGCCTGAATTGGGTGGGGGCTTACGCTCGTCTTTTCCTCGCTTGAATTAGAACAGCGATGGCTGCCGCAACCAGCTTGGGCGAATGCGTCGGTGGTTTTCATAGTCTTTGAATATACGTATTTGGTTATATTTAAAGGTTGGGGAAATAAAACAGGAATGCTCCCAGACGAAATACCAAGAGCTACAAGATTTGAAATAATAAATTGTGGTAAAACAATTAGATCCTTTACATCCTTCAAAGCAATAACAAAGAACAAATGACAATACTGCCGCAGTTCTACCAAACACATCTCAAGCAGAAACTAGATAGATTTTTGTGTCAACCATTTCAAAAAACTTTCTGGGGAATTGTTTGTTTAATTGTTCTGTTTATTGTTGGTTTTGGGTCTGTAAACGCAGTTCAGCCATTACGTAAGCCTGACCTGTGGTAGGTTTATCAGCACTCACTCAAGTCAGCTAAATATGTTGACTTGACTCATGTTATCACTCCAGCAATTCCTGTATGGTCAGGTTTTGGTTCATCAAAGTTTGCGCCTACTATCAACCCAAAAACAGGTGAACCATACACTTACCAAAAGGATGGATTTGAGGCTACTGCTTACAATTTATCCACCGATCAGCTAGGAACCCAACTAGATCCACCGGCTCACTGGAATCCTGATTATCCAGCTATCGATGAGTTGCCAGCGACCTTTGCTGTCCGTCCTTTAGTAATAATTCCTATTCAAGATAAAGTTGCTTCAGATCCTAATTACCACCTGAGTGTCAAAGATATTCAGGATTGGGAACGCAAACATGGCAGGATTCCCCAAGGCTCAGTAGTGTTTGTGCGTTCTGACTGGTCTTCATCATGGCCAAACCCCGAACTGGCTACAAGAACTAAGTTTCCTGGGGTGAGTCTTGATGCTCTCAAGTTCTTACATTTACAACGCCATATCTTGTTTCACGGACACGAACCCCTGGATACAGACAGCACTCCAACACTGGAAGGCGAAGCTTGGCTGTTGAAAAATGGATACACCCAAGCAGAAGGTGTGGCAAATCTAGATCAAGTTCCAGAAACAGGTGCGTTAATTTCTATTGGGTATCCTAAATTCAAAGGTGGCTTAGGAGGTTATGCACGTTACATTGCTATCTGTCCCCCAAATTGGAAATACGGCGTTTCTGTAGGTCAAATCCCGGAGTCTCCCCTGCAAAAAGCTGATAAACCCCTCCATTGGGATACAAAATTGGGTGTAAGGGTACGGTGAATTGAAGTAATTGGGGCGATCGCTTGGAGTTTCCTCGCTTGAATTATGCTGTAATACTGCCTTCAAACGGCTGGTAAATACTGAGGAGCGATCACCTACATACGGTTTTTTCCTCGCTTGAACAAGAAGTGATCGCTGCTATATTTTCCTTACTTGAATTTTAGTCCTCAAGAATCGAGCTTAATTTGCATAAAACATCTGCACAAGTTTGAGCAAGTCACTTTTTGCAGGTTCACCTTTATTCAACCATTTTATTAAATCAGAAGGGGATAACCAAAAACTTTCAATAAAATCATTTTTATTGTAATCTGGTTCACAATCTAATCTGATTTCATAAACTTTCATAAAAGCAGAAACTTGATATTCATGTGGTGTTAAATAATCCAAAAACTGCGTATTAACCATGTTTAAATCTAGGTTTAATTCTTCTTTGAGTTCGCGTTGCAGAGCATCTTCGTAAGTTTCTCCACTTTCCACATGACCACCCATGCTGACATCAAGACAAAGGGGAAAAATTTGTTTTTGTGCAGAACGGCGAGGTATCCAAAGTTGTCCTAATGAATTAACGACAAAAGCATTAACAACTCTAAAATTGCACAGCCCTTGACTATATATTTCTGAGCGTTTCTTTTGTCCGATAACGCAATCATTTTCATCTACAATGTCAAGTATCTCTAAATCTTGCATCATATAAAATTAACACTTATTAAATAATATACAGGTAATAGAGGGCTGGGAGCTTTCCATTAGGTTGCTGGAGACATCGCTCATAAATTTTCCTCTAAGAAAAAATTAGGATTAATGGCGCAAGCCCCCGCCGTAGTCGCATATTCCGGTAGTTTGCCTTTTTTACACCTTCATAGCTTTGCTTTCTTGCGATCGCTTACTTGGTTGTAGTTCTCATTTAAGCTTCTTGTTACCGATATCGCAGGAATTATATTGGTTCTCCTAAATTATCTAACTCTGCGATCGCGCCATAGACAAATTCATTCCATCGCTTAAATATTTCTCGATTTGGTAAATCAAAGGATTGACGAACCTCTGTGTCAGCTTCTATATATTCTTGTTCGTAGTTATCAAGTTTTTGGCTGACTTTCTCAAGTTTTTCGATTAGGTCAAATAGCGCATCTGATAATTCCAGAACTGGGTAAAGTTCTTCTGGGTACTCCTCGTCTTCTTCAAGTTCATCATCCTCTAGGTCTTCTTCGTTATCATCGAGCATAGTTGCACCACTCGTGGAATACTAGCTGTAGCTTACTACAAGGCGAGCATCCGCGCTTTCTCAAAGGTAAAAAAACTGAATTCTCGTTTCAGCGATCGCCCTTCACAGGTTTGGTCTAAGTTCTCGCCAAGTTCAATCAATTGGTGAGAAGCTTGTTGGGGGCGATCGCATCGGCTGATCGTGTGGATGAAAGCAATTCGCATATTAACTTACCACATTCAATTGACCTCATCGAACTCATGTAATTACTGTATTTTTTGGTGTTGCTGATTGATGGGATAATTTTTGTCTCACGCAAAGGCGCAAAGAATCGACTTTCAGCTTTGTCCAGAAGTCTGATTTCATCCCGCAAATATGCAACGCCTATTTTTTTAGTTCCGTCACAAGTTCCTCACAATTTTTATTTAACCTTAAGGTAGGCGGGACTGTACTGAAAAACTTTTGTACGTAAATTGTACTAATCGTTAAAAGTGTTAACAATAAAGACTTTTAGTGCATAGGGGTTTTTAATTTGTTCAACTAAATTTGAGCGCTGAACGCGAATATTTTCCATTCTTTTGATACTCGCACTCAAATCTTAATAGACATGAACTTCAGGATTTCGAGTTTTTGAGGATTCGTACCGTAATGCACGTTTAGTACAGTTTCCCCTAAATTAGCGAAGTGTTGAAAACTAATAGTTATTAAGGTTTTTAATATGGCTATTAACCTTTTTACGCTAAGATTTACCAACAAGGCTGACATCGTTCCTGCTTCAGGGACTGCGGAAATAGTCAATACTGGTATTGCCAATACCCTTGGTGGTAATGACAGAATTACTGGTACTAGCACTAAAGCCAGTAATGACAGCGCATTTAGTATCGGCATCCGTAACGACAGCACCATCAATACTGGTACTGGCAACGACAAAATCGATGGTAGCGGCAGCAGCTTTGGCATCCGCAGCGACGGCGGCAGCATCAATACCGACACTGGTAAGGACATAATCACTGGCTCTGGCGGCGAATTCGGTATGGGTATTTACACCTTCAACGCCACCATCAATACAGGCGATGATAACGACACCATCATTGCCACCGGCGGCGATGTCGGCATCCGTAGCGACAGCAGCAACATCAATACAGGCGATGGTAAGGACACCATCACTGCCACCGGCGGTACTGGCCTCGTCAACAATCAAGGAATCATCAATACAGGCGATGATAACGACACTATAACTGCAACAGCTAACCACGGCTTCTTCCACACAGGCATCCGCAACGGCTACGGCATTATCGATACTGGCAATGGCAACGACACCATCACTGCAACTGGCAGTAATGGTCTCACTGGCTTCGGCATCGAAAACTACGGCATTATCGATACTGGCAATGGCAACGACATTATCACTGCAACTGGCACTGGCACCACCAACAACGACGATATCTATAACAGCGGTATCTACAATCTAGGAATCATTGATACTGGTGCTGGACGCGACACAATCACTGGCACTGGTAACACTGGCATCTACAACGGAAGCAAAATTAATACTGGTGCTGGACGCGACACAATCACTGGCACTGGTAACACTGGTATCTACAACGGAAGCAAAATTAATACTGGTGCTGGACGCGACACAATCACTGGCGCTTCTACTAAGAGCTTCGGTATCCTAAACTACGGCACCATTGATACTGGTACTGGACGCGACACAATCACTGGCACTGGAAACGGTGGTATCCTCAACAACATCAACTCCAGCATCAATACTGGCGCTGGAGACGATAAAATTACTGGTACAAGCAGCACCAACATTAGCATCGGCAGAGCTACCACTGGAATCTTTAACAGCGGTAACATTGATACCGATACTGGCGATGACTGGATCGTGGGCACGGGAGGCAGTGACATTGGCATCTTTAACGTCCGCACCATCAACACTGGCGATGGTAACGACATCATTACTGGTATTGGCAGCACTGGCATCGCCAACGTTATCGACAGCAGTGGCATCAGTGGCACTATTGATACTGGTGCTGGTAACGACATTATCACTGGTGTTAGCTTAGTAGCAACACAACCCGGCATCAGCAATGACGGCACTATTGATACTGGTGCTGGCAACGATATTGTTGATGCTCTGGTGGGTGGCTTTGGCAATCAGAACCAGAATGACAATAGTATTTACCTTCTCGGAACGGGCAACGACATCATCAAAGGATTTGGAACCGGACGCTTTGATGGTGGAAATAACAGAGATACGCTGCTCTTTGGCACTGGGACTTACACCGTCTCAGGTAGCACAAATGGGGATGGCTTCTACACTATAAGTCTTGGATCTACAGATATGCTTGTGAAGAACTTCGAGTTTATTGGTGATGCCAGCAATCCTACTGCCGCTTTGAGTTTCTGTAGTGTTATTGGCAGCACTTTTACATTTCCTGTTTTGATTGGGTGAGGCGATCGCTTTCCTATTTTCCTCTAAGAATAAGTTGTCAACACAATCAAATTACTTTCGCTGCCACTTTACCTAATGCTATCTCCAAACGACTGGTAAATGCACCAGAAGCGATCGCCTACATACGGTATTTTTCCTCGCTTGAACAAGAAGCGATCACTCGCATAATTTCCTTGCTTGAATTGCTGGTAGGTCTCACCAAGGAATGCCTGCTTGGTAAAGATATAACACCGCTTCGACAAACCATCGATTATTTTTTGCCGTGCCTCCCACATAGCCCTCTCGCCCAGGTAGCAGGTTTTTGATTCTCTCCCACTGGTCATCACGCAAGAGCGTATCGGCGCGTCATCGGTTTCAAGAATTTTTATTCTTTTTCAGCAGTTCTGATTCCAGTTTACCTAATTGATGACACGCCCTAGTTATATCTAGAAATACTTCTAATAACAGATGGCTTAATGATAGGGAAAGGGATAATGCTGAAAGACCTGATTTTCTCTGACCAATTACTGAGTAGGGAGATAATTTTATGAAAACCAGAAAGCTTGGCAAACAAAGATTAGAGGTTTCAATTATCGGACTTGGTTGTATGGGAATGTCTGAGTTCTATGGTGGTCGTGATGAATCAGAAGCGCTCGCTACCATCTATCGTGCTTTAGAACTTGGGGTTAACTTTTTTGATACAGCAGATATGTATGGACCGTTCACTAATGAGCAATTAGTAGGTAAGGCGATTAATAAGTACCGAGAACAAGTAATACTAGCAACTAAGTTTGGTAATGTTCGTACTGAAGATGGTGGTTGGAAAGGAGTTAATGGTAGACCTGAATATGTTCATCAAGCTTGTGATGCTTCACTCAAACGTTTAGGTGTAGAAGTAATTGATTTGTACTATCAACATCGAGTTGATCCAAATGTACCTATTGAGGATACTGTAGGCGCAATGGCAGAGTTAGTGCAGCAAGGAAAAGTTCGTTATTTGGGACTTTCTGAAGCAGCCCCGGCAACAATTCGACGGGCCCAGGCAGTTCACCCGATTACCGCACTACAAACAGAATACTCTCTTTGGAGTCGAGAGCCAGAGGATGAAATTTTACCTACTGTGCGGGAATTAGGAATTGGGTTTGTTGCTTATAGCCCATTAGGAAGAGGATTTTTATCAGGTGCAATTACCAGTCCTGATGATCTGGCACCTGATGACTATCGTAGAAATTCTCCTCGCTTTCAAGGTGAGAATTTTTATAAGAACCTACAATTGGTGGAGCAAGTGAAGACAATTGCCACCGAAAAAGGAATAACTCCTAGCCAGCTTGCGCTTTTATGGCTTTTAGCTCAAGGAGAAGATATTGTGCCCATTCCTGGTACAAAACGCCGTACTTACTTAGAGGAGAATGTGGCGGCTACCGAAATAACTCTGACTGAACAACAGTTGAATCGACTGGAAGCAGTTGCACCCAAAAATGTGGCAGCAGGCGAGCGCTACCCTGACATGAGTACTATTAACCGTTGATCTATCTCAGGCTAGTGTTTTTTTCAGCTTTTACTTTTAGTGAGCGATCGCTTGGACAATTTCCTTGCTTGAATGGGCGATCGCTTTCCCATTTTCCTCTAAGAATAATAAGTCAAAAATTGTATCTAAGGCTTCTGGATTACGTTTTTGGCAATAGCGTACCGCAAATTCAATAAGTTTATCGATTTTTGTAGGTTGGCGTTGCCCAAATTCTTTGTCAGACATGGATTGGATACAGGGATTTTAGCAGGTAAAGCAAGGGAAGAGATTTTATTAGTTGCTAAATCACACCGCTTTCGGGAGCAACGCCGTAATTCTTTAAGACAAAAAGTAAAATAGATGTAGCTAGAATTGACCAATTACAAGCTCCCATCATGAAGTTACCAAACCTTGATCCCCAAACTATGGATCGCATCATTGAAATGGCATGGGAAGATAGAACACCAATGGATGTTATTCAAACTCAGTTTGGGCTACAAGAGAAACAGGTAATTGCCTTAATGCGGCAGCAAATGAAAGAATCCAGTTTCCGTATGTGGCGAAAGCGAGTTACCAAACGCAAGACAAAACATTTAAGTAAGCGAGAGTTTATTGCAGGTAGGTTTAAGTCACAAAATCAAAAATCATGAACATGAATGTGTGACAAGTGCGATCAGTTGGGGTTTCCTCTTTACGAGATGCGCTTACGCAAACGCTTGTAAAAGTTGAAGTTCAAAGGTTCTGGCAATTTGGCATCACTTATCTCTGTTTTGCCGATTAAATTGAGATATCAACAGAACGATACAGCACGAGGAATGGTTTACCCTACACCTCAGTATCTCCTCTCATCGCCAGTTGTTAACCCAACGCTGTAGAATCACTCAGCAAGCAATTCACAGCCCTCGGTCATCACTTCACTACAACTGGCTAGTAATGTACTAGAAAATACATGGTAAATGTGCAATGGTGTACCCGCCCCCTGTAGGCGATCGCTCTCTTTTCCTCCACGAATTGGGAAACTCACATCTCGCACCAATAAAAATTGATGTAATTTTATTACTCAGTAAAAAACTAAAACCCTCAATTTAGCGATAAAAACCTATAAAAATGAGGTAGCTTTATCGCGCATCTTTGGACTTTACCTGGGGTTGTACGTAAAGGTGCAAGATATAAGGAGAGCGATCGCACAAGTCTTTTTATTATTGTCTCTTTATCACCTGAATTTTACCTCTAGCAATCCCATTATTTTTTTGTTTTTCCTGACAAGATTCCATCGTCATTCTCCCATCATAACGAGCAAAAAACTGAGCGCAAAGTTTGCCTTCATGGAGATTAATTAAATTGATAATTTCATGAGGAGACTTGCTTAAAAAGTTGTAAACATTTAATTGACAATAGTGACATTTTCTCACATCACTATCACCTTCCATATCTGCCCAGCGAACCTGACATGGCTCTTGAATAATAATTTCTACATCATTAAGAGAACTAACTGCCTTAAATCTCCTTTCTTTCTTTGACATATTTAAATTTGCCTCTAGGGTTTTATCTTGCTAAAGGATGGGGTGCGATACTTGCGATAAATGCTTGCCTATGGACAACTACCAATTAAACTACTTTCGCTACCACTTTACCTAATGCTAACTTCATTTGAGATTTTAGATAAATTTATAGCCTCTGGAGGTAATTTTATTGACACAGCTGATGTCTATTCCACATGGATGAAAGGAAATATTGGTGGAGAGTCCGAGATGATTTTAGGAAAATGGCTCAAACAGCGTAAAAATCGTGACCAAGTGGTGATTGCAACTAAGGTTGGCAACGATATGGGCATTAAAGGCAAAGGGCTTTCTCGTCAACACATTCAACAAGCTGTTGAAGACTCATTGCAAAGGTTACAAACTGATTATATTGATCTATATCAATCGCATATTGACGATGAAACTACTCCACTTGAAGAAACTCTTGAAACCTATGCAGAGTTGATTCGTCAGGGAAAAGTACGTGCGATTGGTGCTTCAAATTATAGTGCAGAGCGTTTGCGGAAGGCATTAGAAATCAGCCGTCAGCATAGCTATCCTCGCTACGAGAGCCTTCAACCCCGTTATAACTTGTATGACCGAGATGGTTATGAGCAGGATTTACAACAAATTTCCACTGAACAAGGAATTGGTGTAATTAGTTATTCCTCTTTGTGCAGTGGCTTTCTCACTGGTAAATATCGCTCAGAAAAAGATTTGTCTATTAGTCTGCGTGGTAGTTCTGTAAAAAGATATTTAAACTCTCGTGGTTTGCGAATTGTAGAGGCAATTGATCGGGTGGCAAACACTTATAATTCTACTCCCACCCAAGTTTCTCTAGCGTGGCTCATTGCTAATCCCACTATTACCGCTCCTATTGTTAGTGCAACCAAGGTTGAGCAACTCAACGATATTATCAAAGCTGTCAATCTTCATCTCAACCAAGATGCTATTAACCTTCTCAATCAAGCCAGTTCCTCAAACACTTAGTTCCATAAACAGTGATATCGCTTATATTTTTTCATAGCCTAGATTAGCAGATGGGAGCGATCGCTTGTGTGTTTAATCTTGACTTTTGAATTCCGCATAGGTTTCTCTAAGAATTAATTGAGAGTGATGTCTACTTTAAGGGGCTACGCCTACGCGCTCTGGCTTTAATAGTACATAAATACTATTAAACTTGCCGTTGCTTTGTTGCAAATGGAAACTAATTCGCTTAGGGTAAACACAGAACAATTGGAAAAAAACTATGACCACTGAACATAGAATCGAGTTTCGTCAAATCGGCTCTACTGGTCTAACTGTTTTCCCCTTGGCTCTTGGATGTATGGGTATGTCCGGAATGTACGGTACGGCGGACGACAACGAAAGTATTGCCACCATCCATGCAGCTCTTGATTACGGTGTAACGTTGCTAGATACAGGTGATTTCTACGGCACCGGACATAATGAAATGCTGATTGGTCGTGCGCTATTAGACCGCCGAGACAAAGCCCTGCTTTCTGTGAAATTTGGCGCAATGCGCTCTCCTGATGGTGGATGGATTGGTACAGATGCGCGGCCCTCTGCTGTAAAAAATTTTGCAGCGTATAGTCTCACCCGATTGGGAGTAGACCACATCGATATTTACCGCCCTGCTCGACTAGACCCACAAGTTCCTATTGAAGACACCATAGGAGCGATCGCTGAACTAATAAAGGCTGGCTATGTCCGATATATCGGTTTATCAGAGGTGGGAGTAGACACTATCCGCCGCGCACACGCTGTTCACCCCATCAGCGACCTTCAGATTGAATACTCGCTGATTAGTCGTAGTCCAGAAACCGAGATATTTTCTGTACTAGAAGAACTTGGTATCGGCGTGACTTCCTATGGCGTTCTTTCGCGAGGTCTACTGAGTGGTTCTACCCCATACCCCATCTGCTCAAGGTGACTTCCGTGCCTATTTACCGCGTTTTAGAGAAGAAAACTTTGCCCAGAACCAGCGTTTTGTTGAAGAGCTAAAGCAAATTGCTACAACTAAAGGAGTTAGCCCTTCACAGTTGGCCATTGCCTGGGTACTTGCAAAAGGCAGAAATATTATTCCTGTAATCGGCGCACGCAAGCGCACCCAACTTGAAGAATCATTAAAAGCCGTTGAGGTGGAATTATCACCAGAGGAGTTAAGCCGTATCGAAGCGGCGATTCCGGCACCAGCGATCGCAGGAACACGCTACGACGAGCATCAGATGAAGATGCTAGACAGCGAACGCTAACAGCGCTGTTTGGTGTAGTGATGGGGCATAGGAGCGATCGCTATGCATCTGAATCATGCTGCTTTAACTGCGACCTTGAAGAGTGCTGACTCAAGACGACTTGGTAAATGCAGCAGGAGCAATGGCATAAACAGATGACTCATAAAGGTTAGCTGTTTTTCTGGTGGATATACTTATAATGATGATTCCAGGATTCACCAATCACCCCATCACTCATGGCAATACTTCAACTGATTGAACCATTAGTTAAAGATTTGGGTGGGTTTGTTGCCCGCCGCAGTTTGCCATATCCTCATCGCCAAATGGTCGGGCCGTTTATCTTTTTTGATCATATTGGCCCTTCTGTTTTGCCACCCAACAAAGGCATTGATGTCCGACCACATCCTCATATCAATCTTGCCACGCTAACTTACTTATTTGATGGTTCTATAATGCACCGCGATAGTTTAGGTACTATACAGGAAATTCAACCGGGTGCTGTAAACTGGATGACTGCGGGAAAGGGAATTGTACACTCAGAACGGTCGCCTGACAAAGACCGTCATAACGAAGCCACTATTCATGGCATTCAAACCTGGATTGCTTTGCCTGTTGAATACGAAGAAATCGATCCAGGGTTCGCTCATTATCCGGCCCAAACCCTTCCCACCTGGGACGAGAATGGCGTTACCATCAAACTCATTGCAGGAGTTGCACATGGTCATACGTCACCTGTCAAGGTTTTTTCACCTATCCTCTATTTAGATGTGGTGTTATCTGCCAATGCTCACTTCACTATTCCTAATGGTTATTCAGAAAGAGCAGTATACGGCGTAAATAGAAGGTTCGTGTCACCAGGTGCAGCCTTGTAAAGTTTTGTAAAAATGACCAATTTTTGGGGGTGAATTGATAAGAAATACAAATAATAACATTGCCTAGTTTGTCTCCTTTTAGGCAATGTTTTTTAGTTTCAAGACGGAGCGATAATACTTTTAAACCAACACTTACAAGTACTCCAAGCTCTGTTTTAGGCAAAGTTATTTTACTGTCTCTGCACTAGAAAAACTATTTGTGCAACTTATCTTTTGGCGATCACGTTTAAAGCTCGTATCAATCTTTGTAACTGTTGCTGTATAAGGTTTATAGCCATAGGCTGCACTTGGTGGCACGAACCTTCGATCTACGCCTATACAGCGTTACAGAGGGATTGAGCATTAATGATGAACCGCTAGAGGCATATCGCCTTGCCATTCTAGAGTCAGTCCACGAGGTCAAGGTTTCTGCTACTGAAGCTGCTCGGTTTATTGTGATTGGTGGTGAACCATTGGGTACACGCTACAAATGGTGGAATTTTGTTTCTAGCCGACCAGAGCGGATAGAGCAAGCAAAAGCCGATTGGCGCGATTGCCGCTTTGCTGGTGTGCCAGATGAAACAGAGTTGATTCCACTGCCAGAAGTGGTGACAGAGGCTAATCCCTTTTAGTATCAGTCATGGTGTTGGGGTTGGGCGTGGGCGATCACTCCTATTGCTACTTTTCCCGTGAGAATGAGGGAGCGATCGCAAATAAAGCGGTAGAACCGTTATTATCTTGCACTTCTAATTAGAGGTTCTTTCGCCATTGATTTAGCAACATTAATTATTTCTTGACGAGACAAATAACCAGAACTTATATGAAAAACAAATTTGTCTTGTTCCCATATTACATATTTATCAACTACATGAGATTCAAATATCTCAAAACCATAAATAGCTCTAACGTTCGATTTTAAGACAATATTTTCAGTATGATTAACTTGTATTCTGTCTTTTAATTCACGAACTTCTAAGGAATCAGGTTTATAGACAGAAAAGTGTACGGCTATACAGTTAGAAAATTCTTCACAACTTTCTGTAGGACTGGAACGCAATATAATTGATACCATTTGATTTTTAGACTTATAAAATGGATAAAATTTTCTTCCATGTGTGGGAACATAAGCTGGCAAACGCATAATAATATCGGTTGGCAACTTTTTTTGAATTTCACTAATAGGTCTAAAAATAGGTGCTGGTGTAGCTAATGTGGATTTTATTTGTGTTACTAGGCTAGTACTTAATATTGTTAAGCTCATTATTAGAAATAGCGATCGCATATTTTTTTCTAAGAATTTGTTAAAAATTTGAGAATTAATGGAAATAAAATTATTTTCTTGCTTTCATTGGATTTTCGTCAGATTACAACTAACGATTTCTTCCAGATTTACCCAATCTTTGAGCAGTAGCTAAGTCTATTTGCTTAATGATTGGCTTATTTATGTTTCTCAAGTCAATATCATAATAATCATCACCGCCTTCATGGTAATCGTGTCGAGAATGTAATATATATCTTTGCTTTGTAACTTTAATTAGTTTGATCAAAAGATATGAGTCTTGACCTATATCTCTAACTTTTCCTTTTTCAATAAAAGCTGGTTGAATCAAGCCGTCTTGAGAAAGAAATAATGAAAACGAAAGATTAGGATTAATTTGCTCAATGTCTTTTTTTCCAACGATATATATCATATATGCGCCTTTTCTATAAGATTTTCCTATGGGTGTATACTTGCTATTGTAATCAAACACCACTGTACCAGGAATTTCTTTGCTAGAAGTCGTATTATTTATAGATATATTTGATTGCTGTCCTGGTTTTAAATTAGTACAACCAGCAGCATTAAACTGTTGAATAATTGTGTTTTTTTGTGGGAAATCATATAGTTCCAATTTATTTACTGCTTCAAGCGGTTTTGGTGAATTTAAAGGAGCATCATACTTGCTTACAAATCTACCGTTTTCGAGTAATGCAGACCCTAAGTAAGCTCCTTCTTTTAATATCACTTCACCCGTGCTGGTTTGTATGACTCCATTAGATAAAATACCAGTAGAAAAACCACCATAATAGCCTTCATTTGAATGGATAATACAAACACGACCTTTAGTATTTGAAGGGTAGATATATTCGGTAAGATCGTATCCAGTCCAAGAACCCAAAAAAGGTGCTAATCCTGGCTCAACTTTTGACCAAGCACGTACAAAAGACTCTCTATCTTGTTTTTGTTTAGAAGTACGATTATCTTGTATGAAACTAGAATTATTCTTTTTACTAAAAGTTATTTCCTTTTGAAGTTCTTGACGTAATCTTTTGATTTCTGCATTTGTAGGTTGTCGAGTTTGTGCTAATACTGATAACTGATTAGCTGCCAATGCAACTAAACTAAATCCTAAAATAGCTAGTTTTGCTAGTTTTGAGACGCTACGCAAACGCTGTAAGTATTGCTGTTTCATAAATTTTCTACTCACTTAATGATTTATTTCAAATTGTCCTTAAAAAATCATTCTTTATATTTATCTAAACACTCACCAACAAGGATTGGTGAACCCATATAACAACTAACATCAGACTCAGCACTACAACCACGACCTACAGCTTGGCAAAGACGTATTAAAGTATCTTCACCTACTATTCCATCTACTTTTAAAACAGGTGCAAATTCATGACCTTTAATGGTACGGTAATCTTTTTGAAATTTAATTACAGATGCTTCTACTTTAGAGTTAAAAACAGTTGTACTTTGGTATTGATAATAACCAGCTTTTCTTAAATCTTCAACTAAAACGTTAATTAATCGTCCGGAATCACCTTGTTTAAAACAATAGGGAGTAGGGGCTTGGTTGGTGACATATTTACATCTAGAATACTTCCCTAATGCTGTATCATTGGCTAGAAATTTTTTGAAGTCTGTTTTCACACCTGATGAATATTCCAAAATAGTTCTTGGAGTCGAAGCCAGAATTAGAGGCGAATCTGTATATCCATGACTTCCATAACGAACCCGTGACCACTTTTCTGTTCGAGTTTTATAGTCAAAGAATCGAGTTGCTAAGTCACGCCATCCTTGGTTACTGGTCGTCAAAACTCCGATTGATGGTTCATTCCTTGAGCCAGCAACAGCCGAATATCGGTCAGTTTCATCAGCAGATATTTTTTTATATTTATTACCGACTTTCGTATATATAAAAATTCCACAACTACGGTTATTGCAAATTAGTCCACCTATTGGATATAAAATTGCTTCCTTGACACGATCGTTGTTGAGATCAACAAAAAAAACTCTGTGGTCTTTGCTGTCCTTGTAATAATCACTAAAATTCTCTCGATACTGCAAAAAGTCTTGACGAATAGCAGCTATGAGGGCTGATGGTAACTCTTGCTGATTCGAGGAAGCAACTGCTTTGCTAGTTAATAAAGATAAAACGACAGCCAAACTGAATATTAATGTAAACAAAAAATTCTTTCTCATTTTTAGCTCCTGAATAGCGATCGCATATTTTCTTCAATGGGATAATATTTGGGATTGCCTTGAAATATCCAGTATGCCTGTTTCGTAAATTTCCTCGCTTGAATGGGAGCGATCGCATGAAATACAAATTGTGTACTAATATTTCTCAGATTTACGCATCAAGGAGATTTGATAATTTCAATTAGCAGAACAATCCCACTCATTTTCTATACCAAAGACATTTTCATTTATGAGTCCTCCGCGTGGAGAGTATAAATCGCCTTTAAGGTAAATACCTGTGTCATTTTTAATTATGTCTTTGATTATGAAAGTCCAAGAAGTTCCAATGTAACTTTCGCCCCTCCAATTAGGATGAATATCGTTTGGGTTAGGGGTGGAGAGAATACGAGATTGATTATTTTTAGGAACACAACCTATATCTACCTTGGTCGAAGTTTCTGTATTTATCTGTTGCTGAGAGATATTTGCCCCCTCACCAGGTTCACAAGCATAACCGTTGTTATTTTTATCGAATTTCTTAGCTTTGGAGTAAAGGCTTACTGGTATACCGTGATTTAAAATTCCTGGAGTAGAAGTAACTACTTGGCGAATAGATGTGCAATCAGATGAATCTAATAATTCGTTAATCAGTTTGTTTCTTTGATTAACTGCTTCTTCACATACATGATCGATCATTTTCCTCTCAGCAGTACTATTAGGTGTACCCCAAGTTCCTCTACCAGTATTTATAAAACGTTTGCCATAACCTTCGGCTAAAGCATAATAAACTCTCGCTGAATTATTACCGCAATCAACAAATGCCATTCCTGAACGTTTACCAACTCGGTAAGTAAAACCAGCACTTAGATGATTTGGCTCAAATTCAATAGAGTTCCAGTTAAGCTCAACTTTTCGGTAAGATACATCTTTGCTTAAAATAACCCATTTATTTAAATCAGCTTGAATCTGCGATAGACCAGGAACAGAAGTCATGACACTAGAGGCTGCAATGATTCCTAAAACTAAATTCCTTCTTAATTGCTTATATAGCATTAAATTAAACCGTTAAATTCCTCTAATATTTTTAATGTTTTTAGCCTTGATGCAGTAATATTTTTAGTTGCATTGAAACAGTCAGTATGTCAATTTGTATTTAATATATTTCCTCTAAGAATTAGTTGATCGCTCACATCCTAAATATTTCTTCTAAGAATTTGGTTTTACTAATAGCAAATTAACTTGATGTCTTTTTGCTGGATAATTTTGATAGGTCTATCGGACGATATTAATCTTGAATTGCCAGCTAAAGTAAAGCGATCGCCTCCTCAAAGCATCGCCATACCAAAACTGAGCAAGCATGGCCTACTCCCTAAAACTAATTGGTTGATTTCGTAGAACTAATTAAACTGTTCGCCTATTTCCATTTCCTGCAACATTCTCTCAATCTTCTCCATCGCCAGTGGTGATGGTTTAGAGCGTCCATTTTCCCAACGGTTAATTGTGGAATAAGCCACACCAAGAGTATTTGCAAACTGTTCTTGCGTTAGCCCAGCCACAAGTCACACCTTACGGATAAGCTGTCCTACCTCTGGCTGTTTGATAGCCAAGGGTTTTTTGATATTCATGAACCTTTTCGACCCACTAGTTTAAGTAGCGGATGCTATGTTATTTGCTACATCCTAGCTATGCTTAAACCTAGTAATCATCAGTAATCACTCGTAATTGAAGGGTTTACTAAGAAAATTACTACTTTAAGACACTGATAATATTTTTAAAGTACGCGATCACTCTGTGCTGTTTAAATGGTAGGGTTACGCTCAAAGAAAGGAGTAACCGTAGGCTGTTAGTTAGTTCATGGCAGCTTCCAGACGTACCCATGCTTCAATACGAAAAAGCCTGTGGCGATGTCTAGGACTAGAATATCGCGATCGCAGTATTATTGGTTTTGCCGAAAATATGAGCAATCCCTTATCTTTTTTAGGCGTTGCTGAATCATAAGATGATTTCGCTCAATTGGGAACGAATTTTCGTAGATCTGCAGTATGACTCTCAGACAGAGCCATTACGCTTCATAGAACTATTTCTGCGCGGTGCAAGTGCTTGGGAGCGCTTTGGCCGTCCCCGTGTGAATCAACAAGTCACTCGAATTGCCTAGCTTGGGGTAGTTGGCTAACATCAGCGTCAACATACTCCAGTGTTTCCCATAGGATATAGGTTTCTGTAAAGCCAGAATCTCCTCCCGTTACTCAACCAAAATTTTCAATAATTAGCTTAAGCCCGTTTAATTAAAAATGCTACACTTGTAGAAATTACTTCTGCAATGTCTGCTGGATCGAGTAAATAAATCTGTGCTAAAACTTCTCTTTTAATCTCTTCAGAACTCAAAGTTTTACGTTTTTTTATACCTGGCAATTTTTGTTTATCTAAACCTTGGCAGTATGTCGATAAGGAAATTTCTCCTTCTAAATAAAGTTGTAATGATTCACTATCAGCACCAGTTACCTGTGCTAACCGCTGAAAGTTCCTAGAATCAGCTTCGGGGACAGTTTTTCCTTTCAACCACCGATAAACTGTTGTGAAATCTACACCCAGCGCTTCAGATAAGGTCGTTTGAGTCCAGCCATCTTTTAACAGCTGCTCAACCAACTGAGCTAATCGTTTCTGGCGTTCCTGCATTGTAGAAGACCCGGAATTAAAAGTGGCAAATGATACTTGAGACTTCATACTTACTTAATTTAATTTAGTATTTATACCACTGGATACTAACCACTAAAGGATACTAGGGCAGCTGCTGTGGGCTTAGATTGCTAATTTTAATATAACTAATTTAAGACTAAAATTCTAATATTTACAAGGGTTTCAGCTACCCCAACTGATTGTAAAGAAATAGACAAGCACAAATTTATTTCCTAAGTCTCCAGATTCTTAGGGCTACTTTCAGCCTAGTACCATCAAATCTGGAGAGCGCTTAGCACAGTGATTAATTTATCTCAGTCTGAGGAATTTTCAATAATACTTGTTTTTTCTGTCTTAGTTTTGATACAGGCATTTTGGCTATACAGACCCGCTTTTCCAATAAGTATACCTACAACATCAGAATTCAATCGGATTTAATGTTAAATATGGGCTTTTCATTACATATTATGCTAAATCTCATTCGCAATAAACATAAAACCCTTGCCACACAATAAAAATAGGCATTATTTAATAACATTTTAGGCGTTTTGCAGGGCTTGGGGTTATTTACCTATATTTTTCAAGCAAGTTTTGATGTTTAACTAATAATTTGGCATAACAGGTACGGAAGAACCTAAATATGTTACTTTTATACTCCTAAACTAGACCTCTAATTTTAACATTCTGTATTTTAGGATACAAATTATAAATATTAAGAAAATTTAAGCAGCTATGTAATTATTATTGCACCGTGCAATACTTACTATTGCATAACGCAAATTAAATAATGTGTATACAAAAACATCTGTTAATCGCAGCAGAGTTCAGTATACCTCTAGTTTAAACAAAGACTTTAAACCTTGTCAGAGGAAAAAACATATCAATGTCATCCTCTAGCTCTGCCATTAATTTGGATAAACTTAATCTTCTTACTTCCACACCCGATTGTGAGCCAGTGGATTTAAAGAAAGACCATAAGCAAAACAACGCTAATAGTCAAAATATATCGGACATGGAAATTATTAGCGAAACTGAGACGCAAGAACTAAGGAGGTTAGAAGCTACAGTTGAACGTGGATTAAGAGCATTTTGGGAAATAGGACAAGCCTTACGCCAAATTCAAGATCAACGTTTATATCGGCAAGACTACAAGAATTTCGAGGAATATTGCATTAATCGGTGGGAGATGTCACGGCGTTCGGCTTATCAACTGATAGAGGCAGCCTCGGTTTATGAAAATGTGCGCCATGGCGCACAAATTCTTCCCGCCAATGAGCGCCAAGCCCGTCCTCTAACAGTACTACCTCCCGAAAAACAACGGGAAGCTTGGAATAAAGCAGTTTCTACGGCTCCAAGTGGCAAAGTTACATCTGTCCACGTTGCCCAAGTTGCTAAAGAATATCAGCAAGGTAGTGTAGTAACCAAATCTAGGAAAAAGAAAACTCCTAACCAACAACAATCAACTAACAACTCTACAAAATCAGTTGCGCGCAGCTGCTGGAACTGTGCTCATTGCAGCCGAGAGTTTGTTGATGATCCCCAAAGCTTCTATTGCTATCAACTGGGGAAATTGAGCTTTATCGAAAAGGACGGTAATCAACGGGCAGCTGAATGCGAATTCTGGACTCATCGATGGGCAGAGTCAGATGAAATCAACAAGTCTCGGCCACCATTACAAGAAACCTTTACCTTAACTCTACAACTGCCTACATACTTGCAGCCATTAATACAAGATGCTGCCAAAGAATCTGGTTTAGTTGTAGTTGACTGGGTTGCAAAGCTTTTGAAAGCAGCGGTTCTCAAAAAAGAGACATCCCCAAATCCGCAGATTCATCAGAATATTATCGATGTTCAGGTATCAGAAATTACTTAAAAAAGGCAAGGCGAACTCAAGCACGTCTGTGTTCGATGTAATGCAAAACAGAAATTGTTGTCCTAAAGCCTTAAACAGCCAACAGAGGCGCTCTTCAGCCTGAAAAACTGATTCTAGCGAGGATAGTTACAAAACTTGGTCATTACTGCCATGTGGCAGTACAAACTTTGCTGTTTGCTTTTTCTTTAGCAAATTATATGATTTTGGTTTCGTTTATGGGCAAACAAGCAGGCATTCCTAAATACAACTCAAATCATTTACAACTGTTGGCATTGAAAGCAGTATGGCTTAATGCATTAGATAATACCTTGAGAATTATCCTGACATTTACTCCTCACCCAAATTCTCAATCGCATATCTTGCGTGGCTGGGGAGGGCAACCCTAATGTCGGTTAAACAGGATAAAATAGAGTATGGTAACCCTCAATCATTAAACTATCAACTAAGCATTTCTGGGTTAGAAGTACCACCAACAGCAAAAACAAATAAGCGTCTTAGAAAACCAAAAAACCTTCCTTTTACAAAACCACCTCTGTTTACAAGCAAAAACTACGAGATGACCGCAACAGGCGCACCAATTGTTAGTGCCACTCAAGCATACCTTAAGCACCCAGACTGGAGTGAGTACAGTAATGGCAGCCTTTACTTCCAAAAACCATTTGGAAAGGGTCGTTATATTGAGTTTTACATTCTTCATAAACAAGAGCATCAACCGCAATACATCTTAGACCGCGCCGAACATCAAATTCTGGAACAATATGGTGTAATGGCAGCAAGGCTTCATGCTGTGTTCGCCACATATGCAGCAGGACAAGCAGAACCTTGGAAACAACCATTTGTGTTGCGAGGTTCAGAACTGATCAAAACACTGAAAATATATAAAAGTAAAAAACTAACAAAATCCCAAAGACTAAAAGCGATCGCAGACTTAGCTGTAGTAGTAGGGACCTTGGGTGCAGTTATCCACTGGTATGAAGGAGAGTTAAACCTTTGCATCAAAGAACGTTGCTTGCTTTGGATGGTGAGCGTACAGGAATATAGTCAACCAAATTTGTTCGGGGAAGATGATGATCTTTGCGAAGTGATAATCCGCGTGCAACCAGGTCTTTGGACTTACAATTTCCTCAATTCCCAAGGTGAGCAGTCAAAAACCGCTCTGTACCAGTATGGATTTATCCCCAAGCAAGTTTTTGATCTAGATCCACATCAACAAAAACTAGCTACAAGTCTAGCATTGTATATTATTCAGAATAGTCGCGCTCACAAGAATGGTGTTTACACAGTTCATAGCTTATTGAGTAACGTTTTGCCATCCTATCAAATTGAACAAGCAATTAATGATTATCGTTACGGCTGGAGACTAAAAGAAAATCTGGAAGAGGCATTACTAATTTTAAAAGATAAGGTTGGTATCAAAATAGACTTTGATGATAAAACTTACCCATTATGGCTCAGACCTTTATGGGCAATGCCGGATGAACTGAGTAATTTATCTGCAAAAGAACGAAATCAGGAGCTTCTTGGAACTAAAAGATTGCCAGATAACTATATTCAAAATGTTTTGTTGCCTGCAAAGTTGATTTTGAAGGTGTCAGTTCAAAGCCAAAATCATTTGAGTAAATTTGAGACTCAAAAACAGCAAACTGCTCAAGAAATTTCTCAACATGAGACAAAAAATCATAATGCACACACCATAGTCAGCACCTATAAAATAGTAAAAACACATTCCCAGGCACAGGCTACGCCACAAATTTTTGAATTATCTCAAACAAGCGAACTTACTGGGGCTATTTTACGGCAGATTAGAACAGCCAAGCGCATAAGTCAAAGGGAGATTGCTCGTGCGGTAGGGATGAGTCAGAGTTGGGTGAGAGATATTGAAACTGAGGGTAGTGATAAGGTAGTTGCAGAGAAGTATGCTGTAAAGCTCAAAGAAGTTTTGGGTCTGGTCTAAGCTAGCGTATTGACTTTATGGGAAAATGCCTCAAAAAAGTGCTTGCAAATTCTGTGTCGTCTAGACTTAAAGAGCAGCCCCAACCATTAGATTGAGCGGCATAACGACCCAAGCTCAGCGACGACGGCTCCGAATCAGCCGGAACAGTCGGATGAGGACGAAACCCATAATTCCACCCCATAATGGCGCGCCGATGTAAGGGGGCAACCACACACCCGGTATTGCCAGCACCTGGGCCACCATATACCACCACGGCTTCGATTCACCGCGCATACCCCAAGCAGCCATAATAAAAGTAAAGCAGAACAGAGTATATGCAAACGCGCAGAGCGGAACAAACACCCAGTAAGGCCACCGCGACGGTCGTGGCAGAGGAGGCTGGTTGACATCCTCACCGCCCTAAAAGTGCGGTGATTCCCAAACCTCACGATTCGGGTTTCTGTTTCTTTCCCCTTCGACTGCGCTCAGGGGATTTTCGCAACTGCCCTTTAGACTTATGCCTATCAGGTCTTATGTTCGCTCCACAGACTGCAACGGTGTGTCCCACCGCCAAAATGTTCTTAGCTGCGTTGATATCTCGGTCGTGATGCGTCCCGCAGTTGGGGCAATCCCATTCCCTGATATTCAACGACAACTTTTCCACAACGTGACCGCAATGCCCACAGCGTTTAGAGCTAGGAAACCATCGGTCAATCTTCACCAAGGTTCGACCATACCATTTGGCTTTATATTCCAGTTGCCTCACCAACTCGCCCCATACTGCATCACTGATAGCACGAGCGAGTTTGGGATTCTTGACCATGTTCTTAACCGCCAAATCCTCAACCACTATCGTTTGGTTTTCACGAATCAGTCGAGTTGTCAGTTTGTGGGTATGGTCTTTCCTGGAGTCGGAAATTTTAGCTTGAATCCGAGCTACTTTGAGTCTTGCTTTGTCTCGGTTGCGAGAAAGTTTCTGTTTTCGGCTCAAAGACTTTTGCGCTTTCCTCAACTTTTGATAGTGCTTGTCAAACGCTTTGGGATTAGCAATCTTTTCACCCGTACTCAGGGTAACAAGACTACTCACTCCAACATCCAACCCAACAGCACTATCGACTGGCTGCAAAGTTTCGTCAGTTGGATCATTAATCCGCAAACTAACAAACCATCGTCCAGAAGGCTCAAGTCTAACTGTGATGGTGCTGGGTTCACACCCCTTTGGAAGTTGCCTAGACCATTTAATTGGCAATGGTTCAGAACACTTTGCCAAGTAGACTTGTCCATCCTTCCATCGGAAAGCAGACTTGGTAAACTCTGCACTACCTCCACTACGTTTGGTTTTGAAGTTGGGGTATCTTGCCCTACCAGCAAAGAAATTAGTGAAAGCAGTTTGCAAATGTCTCAAGCCTTGTTGCAGTGGAACGCAGCTAACCTCATTCAAAAATTCCAGTTCTTCGAGTTTTTTCCATTGCGTCAACATGGTGGAGGTTTGAGCGTAATCTACTCGCTCTTGTCTCTCATACCAAGCCTCGGTTCTCGCAGCCAATGCTCGGTTAAAAACCAACCGCACACAACCAATCGTCCGGCGCAATATTTGTTCTTGCTCGGTGGTTGGGTAAAAACGGTAGCGGTAGGCTTTTTCCATACTTCACATTTTACCATGTTCCGTGTAAAGCCGTCCTATAAGGACGGGGTTTCTACCCAAATTTTCGATGACTGGAGGTTCACTTTTGGGCATAGTTTTTGTTAACGGTCTAAGGTAGGCTGTTGACTTTAATGGAACTACACAAGTATTAGCCCGATTTTTTGCTGCGAGTACTCAACCCTCACTACTCACCTCAAATTACCCCCCCCCATGTGATATTTACCTTCTGGCATGAGGGTTATTTTGTCTAACACCATTAGACAGTAAGGCTTTTCGCTGAGTACTCAAACACGCTAAAATTAACGCCCCCTCGCGTGATAATAACGCCCCCTTGTGTGATAGTTGCTTTTTTCAAACGCTTATACAGCAAGCTTTTTGACGAAAAGTACTCATCTGATCATATTGATCTATATATATAGTGAAGTACTAAATTAGCGAAAAAAGCTAAAATGCTATTTTACAGACGCACGTAAATCTCATACATGGGAAATTCACACTCCCGCTTAAGTAAGTTGCGTCTATGAAACGTCAGTACACTAGCAAACGCAATCCCTGTCCCATCTGCGACAACCATCACGGCTGCGCCATCCCTGCCAATGGCTTAATTGAGTGCTTGCGGAGTTTTAGCCAACAGGATGCACCCACAGGTTATCGCTTCATCAAGTTGCTACGTAATGACATGGGCGGTTTATTTGTTAAGGACGACAGCAGTCACTACTCTCAAGAAAAGAAACTAGAATTTCGACAGCAATACCACTCAGGCAATAGCAAGGTCAAGCAGTGGTTGAGTATAGAGAAACGCAATAAACTATTCGGACTGCTGTTGCAAACATCTGTGACAACTTTGAGTACTCAACACGCCTTGCATCTACAAGAGAATAGGCAATTGAGTACTGACGAAATTCACTGGCTAGAAACGTTAGGTTGGCTAAGAAGTTGGGAACCAGGTCTTTATGCTCCCCTTGGCATAACATCCGACCTCCCTGGCATTTCCCCCTTTGGTAAGCTTTTAGGCAGGGAGGGGATAGCGATCGCAGCCCTTGACCCTGATTTTCAAATCACTGGCTTTCAAATTGCCACTTTGCGTACTAACCCCAAATACATCTGGCTGAGTGGTATGAATCAGGGAGGAACGGGACCGCAATTACCAAATGGAGAATTACCACTATTTTGCTGGAAACACCCCAATACTAAAAGAGCGAGAGTAGTAATTCTCTGTGAGGGGGCGCTTAAGTCTCTACTCACAGCAATTTTCTTATGGCGTTCTGGACAAACTGACATTGCTGTCATCGGTACAGCCGGTGCTGCTCATTACGGTGAAAAAACCCTCAAAGATTACCTCAAACGTTTGCGTCCTAAAAAAATTCGCCTCATGCCTGATGCTGGAGCAGTACTCAATCCTCATATCACCAAAGCTAATGAAGAGACATTACAACGATGCTGTTCGTGGAGATATCATCTGGTGGTGGGCGATTGGGGGCAATTAGAAACTAAAGCGCATTTGGACATTGACGAATTGCTTGCAACAGGTCGCCAAAACGAAATTAAACTGATTACCAGTGCTGCTTACCTCAACCGATGCCATATTCATCACCAAATCAGAAAACTACTCAAAATCGATTCATTCCATCGAGTAGAGGACAAGCTGATTGAGTTGCGTCCAGCCCTAGACTCTACAGAAAATTTGGATTTAATCCGCCAGTATGCCAGAGGTGTTGAGTACTGCCGCAAAGGTGGATATGAAGTAGCCGTAACTTGGAACAACGATACGCTACGACCAGAAGATTTCTTTGCCCTATGTCCAGAAGCAATCCAGAAAGCTCTTGCTGCTGTAGATAGAGAATGGGGAATGCTGTACAAACTCAAGCTGTGGTTTCGGCGAATGGTGGAGCGTTATCGACCCAAAAACGGTTTTGGTAAACAAAATCCTGTACACCGAAGCATAGACCACATAGAAGGCGAAAACATCACTCCTCGTACAATTGAGTACAAACCAGGGAAGTTACCTAGATGGGGTGACTTTGAGCATCCACCCAATATAATCTTCAAGAAAGGTCAACGGTTACAAGTTTACAAGGAAGCCATTGCTGCCGGGTGGAAACATATTTTAGACAAAAGTCCCACGGGAACATCCAAAAGCTATGATGCAGGGATTGTTCAGCCTGAAACTTTAGGGGTAGAAAAACTTTGGTACTTCACTACTCATGCCAGAAATGTAACCACAGAAACTATCGAACGTAATTACAAGTATCTGGATGTTCGCAATTCAGGAATGGTATGGGACTCCACACCTAACGGTAAACAATATTTGAGATGGCCTAAAAATGGAGAACTCGCTGACACACCAGGGAACTGCCATCGCAGTTCCATCTTTGCAGCCTTACGGAACAAAAATATCTCAATTCAGGAAGGTACAGAAAATCCAGTTTGCAGTACTTGCCATTTACTCGAAGCTTGTCGTTCTCTGACAGGTGCTGGGTTTGGACATCGCTTTATGCGAAGAGAAGCTCTAAAGTGCGATCGCATCCGCGCTCATCCTGATAGCGCCCCTGGTACTGATAACTTCGATTGGTCAAATAGCGGTGTCTTCTGGGATGAAGCAATGCGGACAGTACAACCAATTACTAAGATAGCTGCTAGCCTCAAAGACTTAAATCAAGTAATTGCCCACATAACTGTCTACTACCCCCAAATCAATACTCAGTTGCAGCCGATGTGGATGTTACTGCGTCAATGCTTGACAGGAGAAATCAAGCAACCATTATACGGGTGGAATGATACAGCCGTGCGAGAAATGCTTGGTGAATTACCAGATAATTTAGATGAAATCATCGCTGTGGCTACAGAAATTTTACATCCCAATTTAGAACATCTATTTAATACTACTGGGGAATATGGAGCCAATCTCAATGATTTACCTAAAACATTGCGAAAACGTTTTGGTGAAAAAAGCTTTGAAATCACACAAAAAATTCAGCAAGATATTCCTCTAGATTGGGTTGTACCATTTTTACAAATCTGGGGTAGACAAATCCCAGGTAATTTCCGAATAGAACAGGGTCAGTTACTCATTTCAATTCGTAATGAAAGGCATATATCAATAGCACAAGCTGCTACTTGGAATGTTTATCTAGATGCGACAGCTTCTCCTGAATACTTAGCATTGTGGATGGGCATTAATAGTGAAGAAATTTTAACTATAGAGCAAGAGGTATCAGTAAAGAAAAATTTGAAAATTATTCAAATCACAGGACTAGGACAAGTTTCTAAAAACCGCACTGACTATTGCCAAAGTAGAGTTAATGCACTACGGGCAGAATTATCAGTAAAACACTCGGATATCAAATTCATTGACTTTGTAAAATTCTGCCAAGAAGGTGATGGTGGTTGGTTTAGAGATAGTCGAGGGTCAAATGACTTTAAAGATGTATCAGCTTTAGGCACTTTTGGCATTCCCTACCAAAATATTGGCTCACTAGAAGCACTTTATTTAACTCTGTCTAATAGAGATTTTAGTTCACAATCTACTATTGATAGTCAAGAATTCAATAGCTTTATAGATTGGTCAACACAAGCTGAAATTAGACAGTGTATGGGACGATTACGAGCGGATAATCGAACTAAAGAACAACTTTACTTCTACTTCTGTGCTGACTATGACCTTAGCTTTATTAACCAGAAAATAGAAATTATTAACGCTGCTTCAATCACCATTGAAGCAGGTTCTAAAGATGAAAAATCTTGGTGGAAAATAAAGCAGTCAGTTAAAGAACTTTGGGAGAAGGGACAAAAAATTACTCAATCCACAGTTGAAGCAGTTTCTGGTATTAGCCAAGGATATATTTCTAAATTAGCAAGTGAGTTTGGTGGTTGTTGGAAAAAGTGGCTAAAAATATTCCTATCCTTATTAGATGCTTATAATAGCACTAGGAATAATTCTGAACGTGAATCACATAGTTTAGAAGAAGACACTAATTCGATTGAGATTTACGTAACCTCGTTAGTTGTTGATTGGCAATTAAATGATGATTACTTGTCAGAAATCTCTTCTGATTATCAAAATTTAGATCAGCAGTATTGTCAGTTGATTTTGAAAACAACTACTTTGGAAATGCAAGCGAAAATTATTACTGTTTTACTTTCAATACTGCCTAAACCTTGGCATCAAGACTTTTTACTAGATGTGATGGGTCAAGCTCCGGATCTTACAGCAGTTTCCAGGTAATTGAACCACAGATCCTTGTAGGCAACATCCACAATCTTCTTGTAGATACAATAATCTTACTGGTGCCGTCTACCGCGTGGTCTATTTACTTGAAAAAAGCTGTAATTTCAAAAATTAGATTCGGCTCACCCAAATAACTCCCGGTGCTGATAAGCAAATCGAGAAACATCCTGACCAGCTACTGGTTTAGCATAAATAGCCTGATTGCGAATTGCCTGTATCTGTTCTGACTCTCGCTCCATAGCTGGTGTAAATTCTTGTCGCTGTTTTAGCAGATCCTCAAACTCAATTTTCCCAGGTCTACTTTGATAAAAAGACTCCTCAGCACAACGACGGACTGCATTACCAATTTCTGCTGGATTGCAAATACGATATTCTGCCAACAACCTACGCCATTGGTCATCATTCCAAGGTGAGTTATTGTTTCTAAATGCTGGAAAATACTTGGCTAGATGTAGATTGAATACTTCATATCTTGCCCCTTCATGGGGTAAGTCCATAAAAAAGATATCATCAAAACGACGCACTAATTCCGCAGGTAGCATTTCTAAGCGGTTGACAGTAGCAATGGTATAAACTGGCTCTTGATGCTCTTGCATCCAAGTAAGTATTGCAGCAGATAAACGCCGTGCTACACCTCCATCTGCATTGGAGTCCCAGCCAGCAAAGCCTTTATCAAAGTCATCCCAATAAAGTACACAGGGAGCAAGGGAAGTTACCAAAGCAATAAACTCTTTTAATGCTCTATCGGGATGAGAAGTACTCAATAGTACACCCCAATTAGCTGCTAACAGTGGCAATCCCATTTTCTTAGCCGCTAACTTGGCAGAAAGACTCTTACCAGTACCCGGTGGCCCCCAAAGTAGCATTCCAGTGGGAAACTTCAATCCATATTGCTCTGCTTCTGTTTGAAGTAGATAGGTAATAGTTTCCAACCTTTTCTCTAGTAAATCTAATCCCCCGGCTGAAGGTACATCCGGTTGGGAAATGTATTCTAAACCTCGTCCCCGCAATTTGCTAACTTTATGATCTAGCACTAATTGGGCGATTTCCTCAAGCTGTTCTGTAAAACCCAGACATTGCTGTAGTAGCATATTTATCTCGCCTATGGGTAAACCCTGACAGGCACGAAAGAGCGATCGCAGTGCTTCTGTTTTTTCTGTTGTCTTTAGGCTTGGATAGCGATCGCATTCCCCACAGTTCTTAAGGCGATGATCGCTACGCCCAACCCAAGTATCACAAAACTGCTGCACAACTATCTGTACCTGCTCTTTGTCTGGAAGTGGATTTGACAATATGGGAATAAAAGGCTGTAATTCTAGCGGTAGTTGAACGTAAGTTTCCAATAACACCCAGTAATGATGTTGTTTACTCCAAAGAGCTTGATGACAGGCATTGAGTAATTGATAGCTACATTTTTGACTGATTTTGCTACCATCACTCTCATTTAACACCCCCTCCAGTAAATAAATGCCTGGTTGATATTCTTCCAGAAGATACTGAATAATGTCCCCTTTTTTACCCCTGTCAGTTGACTGTAAGATGTACTGATCTTGATAGTGAATGAATTGCTGTAGTCCACAGTAACCAGGATTCCAGACAAAGACTGACAGAGAACGCTCTTCACCCCAATGATAAAACTGTTGTAATATTTGTATTCTGTCAGGCGTATGATACTCCAAAGCTACAATTGCAGTATTTTGGTCAGCCAGAGCAGGCCAGTCTGTTATGAATTTCATAAACCTGATTCTAACTACTTAACTTTCCCCTTTTAGAGCAATTTTTTTACTGGGACTTTAGCCACACGGATAATTATCACTAACGGGTTGGCTATATTTCTTACGTGAAAAAAAGCGCTCGCCTCCAGCACAGTGTTAATTTCAGAAACTGCTCCGCATAGGTTTGAAATTGGAAGTAAATGGATGTGAAAGCCGCGATTGCGGCAAGGAGGTGAAAAATTCACTTTATTAAAGGAAGCTGTAAAATGGCTTACGCAAAGCGCTCCGAAGGAATCGCTAAAGCTACAACCAATAACAACAATCGCAACGGAGCTAATGCTAAAACATCTGCCAAAACTAATGGTACATCTGCTACAACTAAATCAAAGGTAGCGAATGCTTCACCACAAGAAGAGGCATTAGCCTTGTTGAAAGAATTGCGGAATCTAATCTTCAAGGAATACGGCGTTAAATTACAGTTACGAGATTCCCGTGTTTCCACAAAAATCGGTCATGCAGCCCGTGAAAAACTCGGACTTGACATTGCTGCTCAAGTGAAAAAGAAAGGTGGTAACAAAAAGTTTGATTGGCAGAAATGGAATACCAAATTATTTCCTAAATTGTTTGGACAACCAGATGCACTCAAATATGCACCAGAAATAGTGGCAATTTTCATGAGTATGCTGTATGACACTATTAGCACTGATCCAGAGCAAGCAATAGCAGATTTAGTGGAATTCAATCGCGCCTCTCTGGAACGTCGTAATTCTTTCCAAGAACAAGAAGAGGAAGAACTTGACGATTTAGATGACGAACTTGACGAAGACTTGGATGAAGATGAGGACGATTTAGATGACGAACTTGATGAAGATTTAGATGAAGATGACGAATTAGATGAAGAAGATGAAGACGAATAAATAATTCCGGTTTATTCTCAGTAATTCACAGATAAAACTTGAAATAGCCATGTATTACCTCAAACAATACATGGTTATTTTTTCCTGGATTCAGTTAGATAAAAAAAAGATAAATTGCATCTTTCGATGCGGTTTTTATGAGAAAAATATAAGTATGAAGGAGTAAATCTCATGGTTAACATCAGCGCTCGCAAAACTGCCAAACCATCACGTAAAATTGAAAGGCATATTCCTGCTTTAGAACGAGTGATGACTTATCAGGAAAAAGTACACTTGATGGTAGTTGAAGTATTGCGGGAAGAATCAGGAAGAGAATTAGCAGCAGCAGCCAGATTTAACGGACAAGAGTTTGATTGGGACAAACATAATTCCCAATTCCGTAAGGACTATGTAAATACACCATTAAAAGAACTGGTGAATTATGCCCGCCTACTTTATGGCTTGAATAATCTTGATGAAATTCGAGATAGACGTGCTTCTCATAAAGCTGCTCGGTCTAAACGTATGGACGGACTCAATAGTTTAAATAGCAACTCTAATGACTTGATAAATGACGATTTTGAACAAGATGAAGATGACGAAGATATAGAAATTGACGATTAATTACGATGCCCTGAATTATCTAATTCAGGGCATCGTATTTCCCGCCCGCATCCGACAAACAGAATTGAATGCAGTACGGGAGCGGCGCAAAGCTCATAAACAACAACGTAAAGCTAGATGGGCTGAAGCTTCTTAACTACCTGCTGGCTCTCACAGCAGCCCCACTAAAATGGAGGGTAACTTTTTTGCCCACCCACCCTCAACCGTAAAAGCTTTATTTTACCGAAGATGCAGCTTCGCACCCCACCCCACCAAATGTTGTAATTGTCCGACTGGAAAGTTTACTGGTCATTAACTCATAAATCTGCTGGTTTGAAAGTTGAGTTGGCTTGACTTCAACTGTGGGTGCAGTTCCTCCCCTGTTGACTTGAATAATGGAATTAGCCCAATAAAACTGCTGCTGGGAAGGTTGGGAATAAACAGGATAACAGCCTTTCGAGGCGATCGCCAATTTATGCTCTACGCTAGACACTGATGGCAGAGAAATACCAGTACGAATTAATTTTGCTTCTCCTACTGGCCCCCACAAACGTAATTCTTGATTGACACAACGCTTTCCATTTTTTAAAGGTGCAATGATGTTGCCACAAACTTTAACATCCACATCATACATCGGCGGATAATCAGGTACAATTTGAGCTTGTGCTTGAGTCGTATTCTTCTCATCCTTGTCACTAAGATTTACAGGAGTAGAACGGGTACAGGCTGTAACTGTACCTCCTATTACCAGCAGCCAAAGCCAGTTAACTTTGCGGGTCAACATCTGCTGAATCCTCCTCTACGATTGAGAACTTGACAAATAAGGGAACGCCAAAAAAACAATTATCCCAATTTCTGGACTCAACATGACTGTTCCTCCCTTGCTCCCCTGTCCTAAATGCGTACCCTTATGGGGAAGCAAACGACACTTAGCGTCTCGCAGGGATAGGATATTTTTTTACTTGAAAGTCCCTTAATTTTTGGGCTTAGATACAAATTGGCGCTGATTAGTAGGTGATATCCATAATGTACAGAACCCTGACGAGGCTTTTCTGCTACTTGCTCCAATTTGCAGTGTTACCCCCAAACGCTTGGCATCTTTTGTACAAGCAAGTTGACCGTTTTGGTCACGACTTAGCAAATCTTGATTCCATTGCATTAGATTGTGAGCAAACTTACCTTCATTACTAGTTGCCCATTCCAAAGCATCGGCTTGGGCTTGTGTTAGTTGGCGTGGGTCAGTAGGATCTAAATTACTGAATTGATACCAAGACGTTCCAGCTACACCTACCAGTCCACCAACTCCTGCTGCAATTAATAACAATATTCCCGCAGCAACTAGAGAGGGAACTGAATGAATAGCACGCTCAAATTCAGTATGTCTGATTAATGCTGTCACTGCCTGAGCGATCGCATTTTGCTGGCCTTTCACTGCTGTCTTTTCATATGTCTGGAGATGGTTATAAAGCTGCGTTTGCCACAGTTCAAACATTGCCTCCATTTCTTTGGGATTGTCTTCCAATAGCACTTGTAGCCTGCCAGTAGCAATCATCATCAGAAATGCTGGGTCGTCAGGGTCTACTCCAGTTTGAACTACTATTTCCCAAACCCTAGCTTTAAATGAATCATCTTTACCTCGAATGGCTAAATCTAGTAAAGTTGGGTAAGGAATTTGGCTCAGTCCTTTACCTCTAGCAGCGACTGAATCCAAAAATTCATCGTCTAAATCAAGTTCTTCTTTGTGAGATTTACTCATATTTGTATTTACTTTTAGTTAATTCGCCCCTTCCCACGCTCATTTGGTAATCTGGCTTGATGGTGAGAGATGTCATTAAGATTACTTTTTAGTAGCAACTTTTCTGTTGGCATTAGCATTATCAACTTTTTCGGTTGGGGAAGTAATAGAAGCTGCGGTTAGATTCCAAATTTTAGCTTTCTCAATTTCCTCAAAAGCTTTTTTGAGAAAATTGTGTAATCGCTGCTTACCTAATACACCTAACTCTCCATAATCTCTAGCCGCAGAAAAATTTATCAGATTAGCATCGAGGATATCCCGTTCTCGATAGCTAAACTTGGGAAAATTAATGACAGCTACTTTATAGTTTTTGATTAATTCCTGTAAATTCTTACGTCCATCTATGTGTCTCCAGTCATCGCATAAACCAAAATTGCGTATAAATATGTGCTTGATATTGTTTTCAAATCGTTCTAGAGATTGAATAAATAATTGAACACTGTCATATCCACCGCTACAAACAAACCATTTATATATTTTGACCTGATTTGTTCCAGTAATTTCTAGGATTTGATTACGCTCAATCCAGTCAGTTACTGCTGGGTAGACTTGAGCAGGCAAATTGACAATCACAGAAGTTGTGAGTGCTGAATTAAAAATTTCATCAGCATCATAAGCTTTACGCTCTGATTCGCTAAAAACTGCTTTTTTATGATTATTTGGGTAAAATGCGCCCACATCAGGATTACTTTGGTCTGCTTCTACCAACTCATAAGATATTTTATTGTCAATGCAGTATTGCACCATAACCCGTGCAAACAAAGACTTACCAACTCCACCTTTTTCACCATCAATGAAGTGAATTGCTGCCATCTTAACTCTCCTTTGTAATTTGACTAAATGTGCATTAATAAATACTTAAATATTCTCAAATATATTGTCTGTATCATCATAGAAAGACCCCTCGCCAGGAATGAAGGAGTCAGAATCAAATTTGTGTTTTGGCTTGCTGCTACCATTGTTATTACTATTACTACTACCTTTATTTTGGCTACTACTATGATCGGGATTACTGTGACTAGAATTACTTGTATCTAGACCGAAAATAGTAGCAAGCGTTTGAGGATTGGTTATAGTGCTTATAGGCATAGGCAAAACATCACTTGATTTATGTGGTAATCCTAGTTCTATCCGCAAATAAGCCAAATGTTGTTCCAAGGCATGACAACAAATCAACCCTACCCGACGTAGTTCTTGATCGCTAATATCTACACCTGTATCTGCTTGTGCTTTGTATGCTAAAGGCAACCAGCACATTCGTAATGCCTGCAATACCATCTCTTTGCTAGAACGCACTTCATCTCCCTGTTGCAAATATGCAATTAACTGCCCGTCTACCGTATTTGAGTAAGGATGGTAAGAAAATCTAAAAATTTTGCGCTGTCTATTAGTGTCATGATTTTCACGTAATTTATTATTAGTCATAGTCATGCTACCTTCTCGATTTGCGCTCTAAACCGCATAAACAAACCAAACGCATCAATCAACCTAAACGACAAAGCTTCCTGCTCTCGGAAAGTATGGCAATAATCATTACTTTTATCCTTGAATACTTCTTGTACCTGCTGCTGTAAGTCAGCACCCCAATAAGTTGAAATTTCTTGAAAGCAGTCTTGTAACTCTTGCTCTAAGTACAATGCTGCGCCACCACTCAAAATCACCTCGTTCACCGCAGGTAAAGTTGATTCCAGCCAATCGTAAAGCCTAGACCAATACTCAGCTTTAGCAGTAGCAATGGCATTAACAATCATCTGCAATTCATAATCAAGATTTTTAGGTTCTCTACTTTTGACCAGAGTGCGAATTGCTTGGTTATCAGTCGTGATATCTGAACCGGCTGCATAGATGGCAGAGGTTAAAACAGTGGCATCCTGCCCAGATGTGCGCTCAATTACTCGCTTTACCATTTGGTGAAAGCCCAGCCCATTGGTGTAACCCGCCGTCATCTTACCCCGTTCAAATAATAGAAGGCTGGTATTGCGATGCCCGAACATTAGCACTGCGATGGTTTGGGCGTTGAACCATTCTTTACCATTCTGGCGTTGGCGTATCATTGCCAATCCCGCACCTTCGGGTAAGCACTCGAATCGCTCCAGCTTCACCCGCAATCTTTGACCCCGAAATCTAAAATCCTTGAGTGCAGATTGCAATTGTTGCTCAAATGCTTGACGATTTTGATATTCACCATAGGGCAGTAGTGAGGTCAGTGATAGTGAAAACCTGTTAGGCAATTTGTTGTGTTGAGCGATCGCACCAATAACCGCCAAGGCTTTGTGAATTGAGGTTTCGTACTTGAGCTTATCGAGTCTGGCAGATGCTGAAAACTGCCGTGCCAGGAATCCAACTACTGTACATTGTGTATCACCATTTGCAGGACTTGACACCCAGGCTTCATCTACTGGTTTAGGAGATTCAAGACCCTTGCGACTCGACATATAAGCGTCAATCGAACTTTGAGGCAACTTCAGCATCTCTGGTTCCATTGTCATCAAACATGGTTTGCCTTCAGTTGCTAGTTCGTAAACAATCTTGGTCAAGGAAGCACCAGGGTCAAAACTGACTATCAGGTTTGACATTGACTGTGGTTGTGATTATCCATAAAAGCTGCTTTTAACTTAAATGCAAATACTGACTGTGAACATCACTCTACTGACCATTTTGTTGGAGGCAAATTTTATCCAGTTGGTTATTTTTTTTTCGCTGCTGTTAATTAAGTCATTACTTTTCTGCTAAGAAATTCGATTTAGAAAAGTGTGCCATCACAGATCCATGCCAGTTCCACGAACGAGCCATTGCAGATTCATTACAGTGACAATGTTGATCCAATAGAGATCCATTTGGATGACATACGTATTCTATGTATAATTTTTAGTTGCAATAATGATAAATTATTGACAAATAATATGCCATGAGAGATCCAATACAAATCCATCGGAGATCCATTACATATTCATCCAGCAGTTGATTCGAGTAGCCCAAAAAACCTTCGGTGAGTAGCAAGCTATGTTGCTGTCCGGACATTTTTTCTTGGGAGAAAAAACGCACTCCCAGGTGCGGCAACAAGCTTGCCCTCCTTTCACGGTTCCCCTACCTCAGTAGGTCAACCACCGTGACAGAGGGGAGATAATACGAAAAGAATCAAAATTAGAGTACCGATCCAGTAATGGAATAGTTATACGTATTGAGGAAGTTCCCAATACATACTCTAGGCGATGAATTTACTTAGAAACGAATCGCACACGGAAAAATTCTGTATAATACCTAAAATAGGGGTTTAAAAAAGAAGTTTTCCGTACAATAAATAATTGTGCATCTTACCCAGCACCTTTCTGCACCGCTCCAATTAATAGGTAGAAAATGTCATTCTCCGAGCCAATTAGCATTCGTCAGCTTTCCGCCAACGACCTGACACTTATGGAGGGCTTATTGATTACCTTTGGTGAGGCTTTCGATGAAGTTGATACCTATAGCTCGTCTCGTCCAAGTAATGCCTATCTCAAACGTTTGTTAAACAGCGATTATTTCATTGCGCTTGCAGCGTTAAAAAATGGATCAGTAGTCGGAGGTATCGCCGCTTACGAACTCCAGAAGTTTGAGCAGGAGCGTAGTGAAATTTATATTTACGATCTAGCTGTTGCAGCAGCGCATCGACGTGAAGGAATTGCCACCGCATTAATCCAGGAATTAAAGAAGATCGCTGTAGCGCGAGCAGCTTATGTTATTTTCGTGCAGGCGGACATCGGGGATGACCCTGCGATTGCACTCTACACAAAGCTTGGGGTACGCGAAGATGTGCTTCATTTCGATATTGCTGTTCCGGTCGGCGATGAACATGCATAACAACCGGAATGCACCGGAACTTTGGAGTATACTAGCTAGTAGCTGGAGTTGTAGGAGTCCGGCAATCGCAAACGTTAGCTAGCAGGTGTTGAGCGCATCTCAATTAAGCAAAAAGGAGAAGAATTTTCTTGTTTTCAGAGAATTTTCTACCCCAAGCAACTGAACGGCTGATTCTCCGTCGGTTTATTGATCTGGATCTGGAACGATTTCTTGCTTACCGCCAAGACCCTCAAGTAGCTCGATTCCAAGGTTGGTCAATGCTCTCTGAAGCTGAAGCAAAACTCTTTATCAACGAAATGCAGACAGCAGTAATCGGGATACCAGGCGAATGGTTTCAAATTGCGATCGCACACAAGCAATCCAATTTACTCCTTGGTGACATCGGGATGCAGATTTATGCCGAAAATCCAACAATTGTGGAAATTGGTTTTACTTTGAGTCCTGATGAGCAAGGTAAAGGATATGCTAAAGAAGCTGTTCAAGCTCTAATTGATTCACTGTTTGAGCTTGAAGCTATGAACAAGATTGTCGGTATAACTGATATGCGAAATGAACCATCCATTAATCTGCTTAGACGTTTGGGAATGAACCTAGTGCGATCGCAAGAGGTGGAATTTAAGGGTGAATTATGTATTGAGCAAACTTTTGAATTAGGCAGAAAAGATTGATTACCCGCTCAACAAAATTCCGATGAATGATGAGAAATTAGAACAATATTGGCAGTCATATATAGCAGAACTTCCGAATATTTCATCTGGGTTTTTTAGTTAGGAGGCGCATCAATTTGGTGAGCCTTCTGCTTTGGTAGATGAACTCGGAGCCTTAATTCTAAAGGAAGTTAAAACTGCATATTTAGCCATAAATCAGCATTTTAACAAAAATATCATGTCTGCTTGAACAGTTAAGTTAAAAATAACGCTGATATCCTCAAAATAAAGACCGTGGAAACTTTGATATGGTAACTAACTACCAGATACGAATTAACACATAATTTTGTCTTTGTCAATTTATATTAGTGAACTGACGCTTTAGAAGTGATGGTGCAAGGAAGCGATCGCCCATAGCACTATCCCACAGTCATTGAAGTGCGTAGCGATCGCATTAAATTTGTTGTAGTTGCTTTTGCATTACAAATTCAAAAATAGACAGTTGGTTGATGACTACTCGTAACAATACTGTCAAACTGAAAAAACTAATGACTAATGCACTGATAATGCAAAAGCGCTCATTAAGGATAGATATTAGATTGACTCCAAAAGAATATGAAAAAGCACAGCAGATGGCATCACAAAACAATCTCACAATTAGTGAATTGTTTCGTAGCAAGACTCTGAAAAACCAATTGCCCAGGCGTGTCACTAAAGTGGCAGGTCAAACTTACTGGGAGCTAGGTAAAATTGGCAATAATCTCAATCAAATAACTAAAGCAATCAATACTTCAGTACTAATGGGAGAACCCATTGTTGTAAATAGAACATTATTAGAACAAATTAGGGATATGGTGAAGCAAGTCCGACGAGAGATTACCGAAATCGATTTGATCGGCGATTTACAAGATTAAGCGTGATTGGCAAGCAGATTAAAGGCAAAAGTTTTCGGGGACTACTAAACTATCTCTTTGGTAAAGAAGGAGCTAAACAAATTGGTGGGAACATGGAAGGAAACAACCCACGAGAACTGGCGGCTGAGTTCCGGTTTTCTAGGCAACTAAACCCAAAAGTTAGTAGGGCTGTTTATCATGCTTCTCTCAGCTTGCCTCACCAAGAGAGTTTGGATGATGAGACTTGGCATGAAATTACCCAAAAATATTTGCAAGCAATGGGTTTTGACATGAATCAATATACAGTAGTGCGTCATATTGATCGAGAACATGACCATATACATATTGTTGCCAGTCGCATTCGCTTAGATGGCACTACAGTTTCTGATAGCTGGGATTATCGCAGAAGTGAAGCGGTAATTCGCAAGTTGGAGCAGGAATACAATTTACAATCGGTGCAACCAAGTTGGGAAAAAGATAAGCACAGTCCAACTACTGGCGAACGTAGGCAACTTGCCAGAACTGGAGAGGAAAGCGTTAGAGTGAGACTCCAGCGATCGCTCGACCAAGCAACTCACGACAGTCCTACAATGTCAGAGTTAATAGAGCAAATTCAACAACAAGGTATTAATGTCCGCGTCGGTTATACTCGCACAGGCAAAGTCAAAGGCATAAGTTACCAACTTGACGGTGTAGCTTTGAGTGGTACGCATCTCGGTAAAGCATACACTTTTCCTGGTTTACAAAAGTATCGTGGTGTAAACTACAGCCCCAAGCGGGATGATCAACGCATTCAAAAACTGATGGAGCAATTTGTTGAAAATCCCACACCAGCAGTGCCAAAACAGGATGATAAACGCAGAAAGAAACTAATAGAGCAAACTGTTGAAAATACTGCGTCCTCTGTTTCTGTGACCAATTCCTTACCCATACCAGAACCAGCAAACTGGGAGCAAATACGCCTAAACCTAAGCCAGCAGTACAATTTACCCAATTCTTTGCTCACAGAAGTATATGAAAAGGGTTGGCTCTATGCAAGTCTTGCAGGTCAAGCAATATTTGTAGAACGCACACTCAATGATGTTCCGACTCAAGCCAAACAGCTAGAAGTAACAGGTAACTTCACCACTATTCCCCTTAACTCGGAGATGACGAAAAATGGTAGCTTCTGGATGGCTACAGATACCACAGTCAAAAGAGCAGTGCTACTAAGTGACCCGATTGAAGTTCTCTCTGTCATTGCCTTAGAATCAGCTGTTGACAAAGGAAAGCGCAAACCTACATTGTATTGGAGTGTAGGCGATAGCGAGCAATTACCTCTAGAACTTTTGCGATCGCTTGATACAGTAGTCATCGCTTTTAAAGATCATGAGAAAGTTGAGGGCTTGATAGCTGAAATATTGGCTGAACTACCTCAAGCCAAACAAGTTTCTCCAGGTAAAGCAGGGTGGAATAAGCTATTAACTGACAGCAAACCGCAATTTACCCCTAGCCAAATACCAGAACCTCAAGATTATGCACTTTAATATCCTCATCGATGCCTAGCCAATCAACAGAAACCCATGACCAAATATGTAGCCGCTACCGACCATAGATGTAAACATGGCGATCGCACTTGATTCACTCTGTTCTGAGATTGAAGAAGTTAGGGCGATCGCTGTTGTGCTTTCATAAAGATGTTAGAGGCAATATTGGAGTATCTCTTGTTCTGCTGTCGTTAACTCAAATTCCAGATAGTTGCAGAGATGAATAAAATTGGATATTCCATATTTAGATAAGCAGTGCTTAAAAGTTTGTACTTCCTTTATTATTTCTTGTATATGTCTTTTAATAGCTATTCTGGACGGAAAATAATTACAAAACTGGTCGGTGATGCTTCGTAAAATCACTATTGTCTGATTTTTTATATCGCAATGTATGCTGTTTTCTGTAACCAGTAGATGTTGATTAAACAGGAGAAATTCTTTATTTATTAGTTCACTTAAAATCTGCTCTTTCAGCCATTCTACTACATACTCCATCACCACAGGCTTTTGGATATAACCTTGAGCTTGTTTTTCAATTAATGAACGCTCAATTAATCTTTCTATGGCATTCAAAAGTTGGTATTTAGGAATAGTTAAACAAATCTTTTGAGCTAAAGTCTCAATACTTGTTACTTGCTGATTAATAGCTATACAGTACATAATATGCCATTCAAGCTCAGAAAGACGATGTAACTGTTGTTTAAGTAATTGGCTGATGTTACTGAGCAATAAAGTATTTTGTTCTAGGAACTTGTCTATCTTGCTATCAAATAGCTTGATGATGGCATTAGCTACCATATTGATTTGTAAAGGGTTATAACTGTAGAGAAGGCATAATTTCTGTTTTTGCTTCTCTGAACCTAGCAGTTGCTTTGATTGCAGTAAGTGCAAGGCTACCTCTTGAGAACCTTCCAAGTTGAGGGAACGCACCTTGAAAGCCGTTCTCTCTAAAGTTGTGATTTCAGCCGGCTTTTCTCTAGAGGTTAAAATTAGACAGCTATTATGGTTAGTTGTGCTAATCGCTCGGATTAAATCACTATATATTTGATAACCTGAGCGATAGTTGATCGTTAAGTCGGCATCTAAGGTTGTTTCTAGGTTGTCTAAAATTAATAGACATTGGAAAGTACGCAGATAATGAATCAGCAGATTGATGTCGGGTTTGGTGTCTTGCTGATTGGACAAAAATGATACTAATTCAATCAAAAGGTCGTTTGCTGAAGAAGTATATTGTATGGCTCGCCAAATCACATACTCAAACTGATCTTGAATTGATATTGCCAATTTAGTGGCTAAAGTCGTTTTCCCAACCCCAGCCATACCTAAAACTTTCACTAAGCGACAGCCATCTTCTAGAATCCATGACTTTAGCTGTGTCAGTTCTTGTGAGCGTCCATAAAATGAGGAAACATCAATTGCTGCGCCCCAAGATGTGTTTTTTTTTACAATTATTTTTGTATTATTACTTACAGCGTTTAATTGACAATGAGATTTAGGTGTAGAGACTTCTCTCCAATCTAGCTGTAATTTACGACATAATTCTTCAAAATTTGCATGACCAACTGCTTTTCCTGTGAGGAACTTACTAACTGTAGCTAGAGCTAGTCCTGTGTCATAAGCAAGGCTTTTTTGGGTGGGGTAGCCATTACGTATCAGTGCTACCTTGACTTGATCGATACAGTCATCGTGAACTTTCAATGACCTTGGCATTCGGCATTAATGTATTTTTGGTTACATAACCATCATACAATAATGTTTAAGCACGTTTTAATGTATTTGATATTTCATAGAAAAATTATAATCGTATCAATTTATAAATTACTAACTTAAATTATCTCTTGAAAAAGAATATTAAAAAGTTATTAAACTTAGTTAAAAGTTAGAATAAGTCAGTAATTTTTAGGTCTGAAGTTAGTCATTAACAAAATATTCTTGTATAAGATATCAGTAATTTTACTGGTACATGCTTAAATATTCTCTTTTTTGCTTCATATATCTCTCTTTTACATAAAACTGGTTCCTAAATTTGCTTTAGGAATGCAGACATTTTTTTGTGCTTATTTATCCATGCAATAACAATCAAGGAGTAAAACTATGAAAAGCTATAAGACTTTACCTAACAACTTATATAAAATCGGGTTGGCTAGAGAAATATTATTTTATCAAGATTTATTCTTTGGCATTCTGGACGATGAAGAAGTGGTTAATAACTGTTTTTTATTAGCTCGGTTTGCCAAGTCAGATAAGTTACCAAATAGAATCTTCTTCGATGCCGATGATTTCAAGTCTGCTAATCTCAATCATCTGCTTTTAGCATTTGGGCATAAACAAACAGATGAGATAGTTTTGGGTTTGCCGTCACTTAGTGAAAATAACAGAAATGCTTTTAATTCATTGAATGCTTTAAAAGCTCCAATTTTAGTTGATACTAAATCTATTACAATTAATAGCAAACAGACGAATTATATTGGACAAGGAGATGGTGATAGTAGTAACAATCATCAAGCTATTGACAATAACAATGATACGATAATTAGCAGAGAAATTGTTGAAGTTTATAAAAATAGTCAAACCCAGTTAGATGAAACCAAGGTAAAGGATAATCTGACTGTTGTTTTTGCTGAAACTCTTCAGAATAACAGCGAATTGGACTTGTTGGAGATTTACGGCATAGTAGATACAGCATTACGGGATAGCTATGACTATCTCAGTAAGTTCCGATTTGATCCAGAGTACAGCGAGAAATTAGAGACTGCTTTTGGTACTGATTTTAATCGGGAAGTAGCAGATAAATTATTTAATAATTTTGCTGAAAGTGATTTTACTGATATTCCTACTATCAAAATTGTCAATCGTGGTGCTATTGCTGGGGGGAATGGTGCATTTTCTGATAATACACAAAAAATTTATTTAGCGGTAGAATTTATTGATAAATATGCTGATAATATCGCCCAAATTACTGATGTATTAATAGAAGAAATTGGGCATTTTGTTGATTCTCAGATTAATGAAATTGATGCACTAGGTGATGAAGGGGATATTTTTTCTGAATTGGTGCAAGGGAATAAGCTGAGTGATGAGGCGTTACAAGCATTAAAAACAGAAAATGACATAATTACTGTTGGTCGAGGGAATAATGAAGAAATTGGCATTGAGGAAAATAATGATCAACTAAGAGTAGGAACTTGGAATCTCTACAGAGATCCTGGTCAAAATGTATCTGGTATTGTAGCAACTAATCAAAAAGACCGTATAAGTCTGATAGCTAAAATTGCTGCTCAGAACAATATTGATGTAATGGTATTACAAGAGTTCAACTCAACAAATTTTAATAATTCAACAAATTCTTTAGCCCTAAAACAAGAAGTAGAAAATTTTTTAGCTCAAACTTTACCTAATATTTGGAAGGTTGAAGTTGTTCTCCAAGAATATCCTTTTGCTGTAAAGGATAGGTATACTGATTTGGGTAATCGTTCTGGCTATCTCGTCTTGTATCGTAATGATAGTATTACCCTTGGAAATCTACTCTCGACCCAAGAAATACAACAAAATACAAATCCATTTGGCATAAAATACTCAGAATTAACTTCTGGTGTAAAATTTTACAAAGAAAATGAGCCTGTTTTCTCAGATAATGGTGTAAAACTTTATGACAATGCTTGGCTATCATCAGATTCAAGCCGTCCTAATACATACTATCGTCCTCCAATTACGTTTACAGCACAAAAAGGAACAAAAAATTACACTTTTTTTACTTGGCATAATGAGAATCCCGCTAATGAACCAAATAGTGCATTTAATAGATTTCATTATCTAATTAAAAGAGATACATCGCTTCAAAATAGTAATTCTATAATACTTGGAGATTTTAATCTTGGTGATACTGCACAAAACCGAGAAGTTTGGGGTCCTAAAGGTGGCACAAGGCAAGTTTTTGTAGATTACAAAGGTTGGGAAAACAAGCACGATCTGATAATGACAAATATTAGTTATGGTTTGAACCCGCTCCAACTGTTTGACACTCAGGGACAACAAATACTATATAACTCTTTGAAAAGTGATTCTCATTATCCAATATTTGCGGAAATTAATCCTAATTCATCTCAAGGAACAACTACTTATAAAATAAGTAACGGAGTAACAATAACAAATTTAGATGGTTCTAACCCTAACAATACAATTCAGTTATCGGCAGATAATCCCGAAAGTCTCCAAAATATTAATTTTGAACAAAATACTGATAATAAAGATTGGTTTATAAGTTACGATTATGATGGTATATCTCGACCTTTATTATTTGTTGATGATGCAAATATAAACTTCACCAAAGATACTACTGGAAAAATCACAAAATTTGATGTCACACCCCTTACCACAACAGATGCTCCTGAAGTTTATAGTGCTATGGGCAATGACCAAAAATCTGTTTTATTTAAAGGGAAAACTGATTTTAATGCAGACACACTCACGGCAAAAATTACCGAAACTGGTGATAGTAGTGATTCTGCATTCAAATTAATTGGTGGAATAGAAGTTTCTTTTGACGGCTTATCATTTGGTGAAGATGCAAATGGTAGTCCTCAACTAAGATTGCAAGGTTCAATGCTACTACCCAAAGACCTAGTTGGTGGAAATGGGTTGCTAGTAGCAATTAACGGTACTGATTATATAGGTATTAGTAATAACGGACTTGAAGTCACAGGTGGTTTTGTCAAACTCCCAGGGGAAACCTCCTTTGTTGCTCTCGGTTTACTAGAAATTAAAGCACTAGATGCCCAAGTAAAATTCGATTTTACTAATGAAGAAATCACACTTCAGGGTAAATTTACCATTCCCAGCCTCAAAAACGCTACATTCGATTTACAGAGCGGAAATTACATCAAGATTAAGAAGACCGCCACAGGTCTTGATTTCTCAATGGTGGCAAATGTTTATGCCTCAAATATTCCTATATTTGGGTCGTGGGAAATTCACGATATTAATCTGAATGTTAACAAAACTTCCACTAACGATAGCTTTACAGTTAACGCTAAACTAAAAACTCCCGGCAGTCCAATTAATCTAGCACTAGCATTTACCCAAGGTAAAATTACCCAAATCACAGGTAGTAGTCCAGCAGGAACAGACTTTACTTTCTTGGGTGCAGCAGTCGATATCCAGACAATCACCACCACCATCGACAGAAATACTACAGATAGCGAATCGTGGGACCCAGAACTTTCGCTTCAAGGGGTAATTGAAATCCCTAAACTCAAAGGTCTTAAAGGTACGCTAACAGGTACTAATAAGTTAGTAGTAAACAAAGACAAAGCTTACTTAACAGGGGCGCAGTTATCAGCAGCAGATATCCAATTAGGTAACTGGAAACTTCGTGATATTAAAGCTAATTTTAATGGAACTACCAATACATTTTCTGGCAGTGCCTTTCTGCAAACTTATAGTGGACAAGATATTGGTGTATCTTTAATATTTGATAGTAATGGTCTGCAAAATATTACCGCCAGTAACATTAATTTTGGTTTATTTGGAGCCACAGTAAGCGGTGCTACCATCAACTTTACACCTGATAGAAAACCTAATGAAGGAGCCACTTGGGACCCAGAATTTAAATTACAGGGCACCATTACACTACCAAAGCAATTAGGCACAATCAGCGTCACTGGTAACGATTATCTGTTGGTGAATAATGATGGTTTTGACCTGACTGGTGGCAAAATTTATAAAGAAACCCTTGATCTTAATCTTCTAGGTTTATTACGAGTTAAAGGCGAGAAGATTAGCCTTCTATACACCAGCATTAACAATGAAAAAGTCTTCATTATTCAAGGTAAACTGATTCTGCCCGACCTCTACAACCTAACAGGTGACTTTATTGGCAATAATTACATCAAAATTAGTAATAGTGGTGCCGTAGAGGTCGTTGGCTCTATATCTGCCAGTAATATTAATATCGCGGCTGGCTGGAAGATAAGAACAGCAACCGTTTTGATTGATACGACTGGTAATAGCGTCAAATTAACAGCCGCAGCTACAGTTGAAATGCCTTCTGGAATTGACCTTGGTGCAAACATTCGCTGGGAAAATAATCAACTGACATATATTGGCATTGCTGCACAAAATCTGAATAAACCTATTGGCACCACAGGAGCATATCTTCAGTCCATAAGTGGGTCATACAGTTCGGTTACAAAAACTATTTCATTTGCCGGCAATAACTATCAACGTCAAGGTGTCTTTGAAGGTAGTGCTAAAATCACCGCAGGTCCAACAATTAATTTGAGTCTACCTGATTTTCTGGGTGGACCGATTAATGAAGCATTAATTAATTTGGATTTAAGCGCAACAATTACCCAAGATTTTCTCTATGCAAAAGGCAATGTTCGTGTTCTTGGTAGTATTGCCACAGGCTCAGGTGAAGTCCTCCTCAACTGGAATCAAGGCTCTTTTGGAGCAAAAGCTAACTTAAACGTTCTCTTTGGATTACTCAAGGCAGACGCTACCATCATTGCCCGTGGACGTGATGCGACTAAACTCGACTTCTATGCCTTCGCAGAAGGAACTATTAATATACCCGATCCTATTCCTGTAATCGGCGGATTTACATTAGGAGGTGGAGGTGCTTATTTCCAATATATTGATGATGGCTACTCCTACAATGATTATATTGCCGCCTGGGGAATACTTTTAGGCTGGACAGTCGGACTAAAAATTGGCTTTGATGGCAATGTATCTTTAATTGGTTCAGAACTACCTCAACTCGCAAAAACTAATATCAATAATCTGTGGGCTAATCTTAATAACCCTTACACTGCACCTGCTCCTCTAGCACTTAAGCCCTGGGGTACAGATGGTAATGATGTTCTTTGGGGCAACACAACCAATGAAGATAAAAAACCTGAGTTCATTGATGGAGTAGGTGGTAATGACACCATTCATGGAATGAGCGGTGATGACATCCTTGAGGGTGGAGATGGCGATGACTTTCTCAATGGCGGTTCTGGAAAGAATGTTCTTAATGGTGGTGCTGGCAATGACACGCTGATTGGTGGGGCGGAAAATGATACATATATATTTGATGCAGATACTCAACAAGGCTCAGATGTCATCAACGAAACCACCATAGCCTTAAAAACATACGATGGCAAATATCTGCAAGCTCCGAATAATTATGACTCATTCCAGTCGTACCTGAGAATATCTAACGAACTTGGTTCTGGGGAAGAATTTCAAGTTATTGCTCAGAGTTCTGGAAGAATTGCGCTACAAACTGCTCATAATTGGTATGTTTACCCTGGGAATGATGTTTATTATGGGTATTATCAAAGTTATGATCTTCAAGAGCGAGGAAAATTTCAAGTTATTGATCGGGGAGGGAATAAAATTACATTAAGAAGGAGTGATTACGGAGATACCAATTGGTATCTTCGAGCAGATTCATATTATGATTATCCATTTCAAGACAAGAATCTTAATAATTACACAACATTAGAAGTTATTGAGCGAAATCGAGACACAGATACACTAGACTTCTCTGCAACTACTACTAAAAGCATCAATCTAGACCTTAGCCTTCCTGGAAGACAGCAAATAAATGAAAATTTGTCTTTGACTTTAGGTATAACTATAGGTTCACAGACTTTTATAGATATTGAAAATACAATTGGTGGTAGTTTAAACGACACATTACGAGGAAATCATCTAAATAACCTTCTAAAAGGAAATGATGGAAATGATATCCTCTATGGTAGAGATGGAGATGATAAGCTCTATGGTGGAAATGGAAATGATAAGCTCTATGGTGGTGCTGGTGATGACACCCTTGATGGTGGTGCTGGTGATGACACCGCATATTTCACTGAAGCCAAAAATAATTATCAAATCTCTATATTAAGTAATGGAAATGTAAAGGTTGAGCATAAGCAAAAGACAAATGAAGTCAGTATTCTCATAGAAATAGAAAAAATCAGTTTCGATAACGGAGAAATCTGGGAAAGACCTAGGACTCTAAATGGAAATGCTACAAATGAAACCCTTATTGGAGGTGCTAATAATGACACCATCTCTGGTAATGGTGGTAATGACACCATCTCTGGTAATGGTGGTAATGACTTCATCTCTGGTGATGATGATGATGACTTCATCTCTGGTGATGATGGTAATGATATTCTTATTGGAGGTACTGGTAATGACATCATCTCTGGTAATGATGGTAATGACATCATCTATGGTAGTGATGACGATGACATCCTCTATGGTAATGATGGTAATGATACCCTTATTGGAGATGCTGGTAATGATACCCTTTATGGTGGTGCTGGTGATGATACAGCGGATTACTCAACTGCAATATACGGTATCAACGTCAGTATCAATATCAATTTCAGACCTGAAGAATTGATTGGTAGCCAATTTTTTGATGATGGTTTCCATAACCAGGACTTTTTGAATGGAGTTGAGCATATTATTGGTAGCCAATTTAATGACAATATTATTGGTAGTGATCGGCAATTTTTGGATGGGAAACTATTTTCGGCTGGGAATAATAAACTCGACGGTGGTGCTGGTGACGATCAACTTAGTGGTCTAGGTGGTAATGATACCCTCATTGGTGGAGTGGGTAATGATACCCTTGATGGTGGTGCTGGTGATGACACCCTAATCGGTGGAACAGGAGATGATACTTATGTATTTGATGCGGATACTTGGCAAGGATCAGACACAATTAATGAAACTATTATTATTGCCCTACGAACTCACCACAACCGGTACGTTTCTGCAAGAAATGTGTTTGAACAATGGAATATAAACGGCTTTCCCTCTACAATAAATGACTGGGAAAAATTCACTGTTATTAATACTGGTGATGGCAAAATAGCCCTAACAACATTCCACGACAGGTACGTTTCTGCAACCTCAGCGCCGTATCGTATAAACAACGTTCCCAAACAGATACAAGATTGGGAAAAATTCACTGTTATTAATACTGGTGATGGAAAAATAGCTCTAAAAACATTCCACGACAGGTACGTTTCTGCCTCATGGACATATGGCATAAACGGTGAACCCACATCAATACAAGATTGGGAAAAATTCACACTCATTAACCTGGGTAATAACAGTACAGATACACTAGATTTTGCGGCAACTACCACTAAAACCATCAACCTAGACCTTAGCCTTACTGGAAGACAGCAGATAAATGAAAATCTGTCTTTGACTTTAGGTATTACTATAGGTTCGCAGACTTTGATCAATATAAAAAATGCACTTGGTGGTAGTTTAAATGACACATTAAGAGGGAATAATTTAAATAACTTTCTGACAGGAAATGATGGTGATGATAACCTCTATGGTGAAGATGGTAATGACATTTTAGATGGTGGCGCAGGGATTGATACCCTGATTGGTGGTAGAGGTAATGATACCTACATTGTCGATAATACAAGTGATACCATTACTGAAAATGCCAATGAAGGTACAGACACAATTCAATCTAGTGTTACCTTTAGCCTAGCTAACCTCCCTCATATCGAAAACCTGACATTGGCAGGAACAGCCGCAATTAACGGCACAGGTAACGCCACCAATAATGTCATCATAGGCAACAGTGGCAACAACACTCTCAATGGTGATGCAGGGACTGATACCCTAATTGGTGGTGCAGGGATTGATACCTTGATTGGTGGTGCAGGTAACGATACTTACATTGTAGATAGCACCACTGACATCATTACCGAAAATGCCAATGAAGGCACAGATACAATTCAATCCAGTGTTACCTTTAGCCTAGAAAACCTGCCTCATATCGAAAATTTGACATTGACAGGAACAGCCGCGATTAACGGCACAGGTAACGCCGCCAATAACGTCATCACAGGCAACAGTGCTAACAACACTCTCAATGGTGGTGTAGGGATTGATACCTTGATTGGTGGTGCAGGTAATGATACTTACATTGTAGATAGCACCACTGATGTAATTACCGAGAATGCCAATGAAGGTACAGATACAATTCAATCCAGCGTTACCTTTAGCCTAGCTAACCTGCCTAACATCGAGAACCTGACATTGACAGGAACAGCCGCGATTAACGGCACAGGTAACACTGCTAATAATGTCATCACAGGCAACAGTGGCAACAACACCCTCAATGGTGGTGGCGGAGATGACACTCTAGATGGTGGTGCAGGTGATGACATTCTTATCGGGGATGATGACAAAGCCCTCAAATTGGATGGAATCGATGATTATGTAACAGTTGCTAATAGTGCTTCTTTAAATATTAGTGAAGAAATAACCATAGAAGCATGGGTCAAATTAGCCAATTCTACTAACAATCAAAAAATTATCGGCAAAACTCCTGTTGGCTCAGGCTACCTTCTTGGTGTAGTCAATGGAAGAGTAAATCCAGAATTTTGGGATTCCCAAGGAAATCGTAATACTTTTGAATCTGGACAAATCCCTTCTAACCAGTGGACTCACATCGCTGTTACCTGGAAAAGAGGCGGAAGCATGATTGGTTATGTCAATGGAATCGAAGTTGGCAGAACTACCGCCAGTTCTAATCCACTTGGTGTTAATAACAACCCTTTACGCATGGGAGTGGCACCTTGGGATATCAACGCCTTTAAAGTCAACGGTGCAATTGATGAAGTCCGCATTTGGAATGTAGCTCGTAGTGCCACAGAAATTAGCAATAACCTGAATAAAAATTTGACAGGAACAGAAGCGAGGTTAGTCAGCTACTGGAACTTTGATAATGCTACTGGCAGCACCATCACAGATTTAACCAGCAATCTTAATATTGGTATCGTCAATGGACAGGGCAATAGTGTTGTTACCGAAACTGTTTCAATTATTGGCGGTAATGACACTTTGAATGGTGGTGTTGGTAACGACAATCTAGATGGTGGTGCTGGCAATGACATACTAAATGGTGGTGTTGATAATGACAGACTAACCGGGGGATTTGGAAAAGATACTCTAACCGGAGGAACTGGCGCAGACGTTTTTGTTTACACCGATTTACAACACTCCCTTCTTAATAACTTTGATGTTATTACAGACTTCAATGTTAACGAAGACAAATTTCAAATTCCTACTGTATCTGGATTCTATTTCTATGAAGTGGGGGGGGCGAAACCAATAGTAACTCTTGATGCTTCTTCAATTGATGGAGCATTAATGATGGGTAACTTCCCTTACGGATTTACACCCAATGCTGCTGCTCTATTTAGCCATACCAGTGGTCGCTATTTGGTTATTAATGATGGTATAGCAGGGTTTCAGGCAGGTAGTGATGCCATCATTAAACTTGAAAATTTACAGGGAACTCTTCAAGCCAGTAATTTTATAGATCCTAATGGTAATGTTGCTCAAAATTCTGTACCAACATTACCAGACTTTGGTGGTGGTTTCGATTTGGGTGGTGGTGGAGATTTGACCCTCACTCCCGTCTCATTATTCGGTACTGGTTCAGGTACTACTAGTAGCGAAGTTACAGCTATACCTTTGAGCGTTAATCCGTCCAGTCAGCCGCTAAATCAAATCACTGGTACATCAGGGCGTGATACCTTAACTGGAACTACCCTAAACGATCGCATCATCGGCTTACAAGGTGCAGATACACTAACTGGTGGTGAAGGGTACGACCAATTTGTCTTTACTAGTATCCGCGATCGCGGTGACACAATTACAGATTTTGAGATTAACAAAGATACTATTGTCTTAACGGAACTGCTCAACAGCTTAGTTCCAGGAGGCTACAAAGGTACAAACCCAATAGCCGATGGCTATGCGAAATTTGTGCAGGGTACTAACAACAACAACTTCACTGTGCAAATTGATGCTGATGGCCCCACAGGTAATGACATCTTTAGAGATTTTATCAAAGTAAACCTGGCTGCTACTGGCACTTTGAATAACCCCAGCAACTTCGTATTTTAGGATTTGACCCTTAGCCCTTCCACAAGGAAATGGAATGGCTAAGGGTTCAATCCATATTGGAGTAAAGTCTTCCCAACTAATAACAAATAAGACATTGACTCATCAAGCATTTTCACCAATTTCTAGGAGTTTTATGATGTTGAATGCAACTTTTATAGTAAGTAAACTTCATCAGGCTATAGTTGTTAGCTTCTTGAGTTTGAGCAGCTTCACCATTGCCTCCCCTACTTTTGCAGCTAGTCTTGATTTCAGCACTTGGGACAAATCAGGTGATGTTTTTTCAAATTTAACCGAAACTAAACTAACAAACGCCTTTACTGATGGCAGTGATGATGCTGACAACTACAATCTCTCAGGTAATGACCCAACCGATATCAGCTTACTAGAAAATTTCTTAGCTCTCAATCCAGGTAAACTTGGTGATGATGCCACCGAAGGTTCTGCGATTAAAACCGCTTTAAATGTCTTAGCTGGGGATGTTTTCAGCTTCGACTATTCCTTTTCAACTTATGATACTGTCTCTAGCGATCGCGCCTTTGCCACCATTGGCAATTTAGTTTTTTCTCTAACTGGAAGTACCCCTTTCAGCTATACATTTGCCACATCTGGCATCTACAATATTGGTATTGGTGTTATCGATGTCAATGATGTTGTTAACTCATCAACATTATCATTAACAAATGCTTCCTTGACAAATCCTCAATCAGTCCCCGAACCTTTAACTACGCTTGGTTCTATTTTGGCTGGTAGCTTTGGTGTGATGTTAAAGAGAAGAGATAGCAAAAAAGCTTAACCACATTAGTAGCAAAAAAATTTGGTTTGGGTGAATGCAAGGAAACCCAATCCCATCATCTATGTTGGGTATTGGGTGTTCTACGCCATCATGTCAAGAAATGTAAATAAAGGAAATTCAGGCGATCGCTTCATGCCAAGTAAAATCAAAATGGGAGCGATCGCTAATTTACAAGCATATTTAGCTAAATTCCCCTAAAAACTTTTCTTTTTCCCTGAATATCAGGGGCGAAAGTGTTACTTCACAGTTGCGATCGCACTCAACAGTTACTTGAAGATTTGCTTCAAAGTAATGAGCGATCGTGCATGGTTTGCTCATTTTTTTCTTTAGTTAATATCTTTGTAATTGAATTGTTGATATCATAGGGTTTACCTTCCCATTTTTGGTAAATAAGACTGACGATAATTGTTCTTAGCCATCAGTCTAGCTTCACGCTTTGTCCACTGTTTTTGTAAAGGAACATCAGCCAATCTTTGCAATAATATAAATACACTATCATCTCCAGTCAACCGAGCGATGAAAAGAGCGATCGCCTTACAACAACTCCAAGGATGACGCACTACCTGAACTTCTGCAAATCTCACCACACCCCAATTGCGCTTTAAGAAAAAACGGTTACGAATTTTATCGTCATCAACATCAATACAGTGGTGAGGTTTACCTGTATCTCCGGTGTAAGGCTCATCAATCTCAATATCAAGAGCTAACCCAGAAGATTGATGATAGAGAATAAAATCAGCTGAATAGCATCGAGGTGAACCAGGAATCTCAAATTCAACCGCTTGACAGATAAGATTTCCTGGAAACGCACACAGTAAATGGCGAAAAAACTCCTTTTCGCTCACACCTTGCTTGGCTGTACCATTCCCATCTGGTAATGCAATGTATCCTTGAAACAATGCTTTTAAATACCCCATTTTTTGATCGTTGTTAGCAAACCGCCTTGCTAGAGGTGGATAAAGAATAACCGGATAATAGCCATTAGACATTAGTAGTTATCAGGTTGCTTGTGTTTAATAATTAAATCAATGGCAAGAAGCTAGTATTGCTTATGCTAAAGCATTGGCAATTAAACCAGATTCAACTGATGCAATGGAAAGAACAAAACGACTAATAAATTGGAATTTTTAGTCCAATGTGTCAGGATTTGAAATCATAGCCATTAGCAGAGAAAGTTGCTGCGCTTCCCAGACGCGCTACCGCGCCATTGTTTCTGGCGTTAAGCAAGCAAAGTTTATGCAAATATTGACAACCACTTCAACTTCACCTAACTCAACTAGTACTGCTTGTAAAAATCCTCACATTACAGAAAAAGTCACTTCAAATTTATCTGACAATACTAATTTAGATTCAGGCACTATAGCTATTTTAGAACAGATTGAAGCTGAATATGAATACTACCAAGTTTGTCAGGAGTGGTAGTTATGAATTTAGCACTCGCTCAACAATCCTTAGCAGGACTTTCCCAAACTGCTGCTCATCTCTGGGAACAGCTAAGTAATTGCCAAACTCCTGAAGAGGAAGCTGCTATGATCACCGCTATTTGGGAAACTCAGGAAGTTCAAGAAGAAGTTGTTGATATCCAAGCAGAACTAGCATTACAACTAGATGCTGAAATAGCGGCTATTAAGCAACGACTAGAACATCTAAAAGCTGTACATCAATCAGCATTGTTAAGACTAGAACGTTGGCGACAAAAATTAGATGAAGCTATCTTAGAACAAACTGCTGCCGGAATTTTACCTGAACAAATGATCGGTAATTCACTTCGCATCACAATTAAAGAAAATCCACCAAGTTGTGAGGTGTTGATAGATGCAGAACAATTGCCTCCAAAATACCGCAGAGAAAAGACTGTTTACTCAGCAGATAAGAAAGCTATTATTGCTGCTTGGAAGAAAGGTATTCCTGTAGATGGTACTCATATCGAGCGTAAGCGCCGAGTTATTTATGCTTTGACAGCAACGGCAATCCACGACTTCAAAGACTCGCTTTTAACTTAGCGATAGCTTTAACTAATTGAGCAGCCAACTACAGGAATTTCACTGTTTTGTTGGCTGCTAATAATAAATCTTGTTTGCAACTTACAACAGTTTTCATGTTCTTAAACAAAACTCTTATATGACTTTTTACACCTTGGTGTGAGATAAAAAAATGTGGTTTATTGACATAAAAATACCTGTAAATAGATTGGAACTATAAAAACTAAATATGTTGTAATGTAACTGGATTAAGGCTATTTCCTAAAAGAAATAGTGTTTCATCGGCTTCTCTAACTGCTCATTTTTAGCCAACCAAACACCTGAGCAACAGTTAATTCTAAGTCTATCCCGGCTAACACTGGTAAACGCTCATCACCTTGCAAAAGTTCTGGTTGTTGATTTGGACGGAAGACTAAAATCGAACGATCTTCTGGATCTATCAACCAACCTAATTGGCAACCATGATCTAAGCAATAGAGAATATTGCCTGTAACTCGATTTGAACTTTGTTCTGGAGAAAGAATTTCAATTGTCCAGTCTGGAGAAAGTAGAAAATCATTGGGTGCTTCCCCATCAGCAGCAAAGGGAATACGCGACCATGTGAAGACTGCTACATCAGGTACTATTGAACGCATACCAAAACTACAGCGCAGTTCTGGAAAGGCATAAGCAATATGCTGGCTTTCGGCAACATCATTGATACTGTTGCACAGCCTTAACTGTAATCGGCTATGCTTCCCTTTTGGCATTGGCTTTGTAATAATCTTACCATTAATATATTCGCTGGCAGGCTTTGTTTCTGGTAGCTTGAGAAACTCCTCCAGGGTCAAGGATTGGGTAATTACCGTGGACATGGCTCAGTCGAGTAAAGCAAACGGGATATGTTTTCAGTCTAGCAGTACTCTACTCTCGAAAACAGTTTTTGCTTTTGGCTACCGCCACAACCGCTTGCACACTATTTAACAATACCAAAAAGTTATGACCACAAAATGGCTAACTCCAGAACAGGCCATTGTCAAAGCCAATCTCACTGTTACACCTGAAACCTTAAAATCTTACATTTCACAACAACAGGGAAAAACTACTGCTGAAGAACAATTCCAAGCTTTAGGATTGCTATTTGACAGGGAACGCTGGCGTGCAGGTAAATCTAACTTTTTGCAACTTTTAGAACCAGTAAGTGAAGAAAATAACTACACCGACGATGAAATCGATTCTCATCAGTTAGACGGTGATGAGATAGAAACATCTGCTACCAACAGAGTAAATCAACTAGAACCATTTATTTTCGAGCAATGCAAAGTTCAAATCGTTATCACCCTACTACCTACACAACCAACAGGAGATAGACCTGTAATGATTGCTGCCAGCAGTCACGGTGATTTCCCTGTAGTTACCATGGTCAATCAAGAAGAACTTGGTGATTTACCACCTGCAATTGTTCAACTACTAGACGAACTGAAAGCTGATTTTCCTAACCGTCAAATTCGCCGGAATATAGCCCAGACTCAAAGTGCCAAAATTAATAAGCCACACATTCCTCAGACTCCAATTCGCAGTCAAACTACTAGCTCAGATACTACCAAGCCACTTAGTAATAATACGCAGATTTCACTGTTTTAAATGCCATGACTAACATAAATAACAACAAATTACTTGTGATCTATGAAGGTCAACAACACTGGATTCCGGAGGCGATCGCCATTGACGACCAATTACTACGGGATGCTTTTACTCCTCTTTGCGCTGAACTGGCCAATGCAGACATTGAGCGTCAACCAGGAAAACCCATCCACATTATCAAAAAGCCTGGTAAAAAAGGCACTTTTTCTCTAGATTGCCTGATAGTGGCTCCTGAAGAAATCAACCCCGCAGTCCAAATGTGCTACCAAATGCGTCAACGTCAGGCGATCGCTGGAATTGACTGGCAAAATGCAGAACAGCTATCAATCCAGATTGAAGAGGCGATCGCATCTGGGACAAAATTTTCTCACTCACTCAACCAAACCCTAAAATCCCTGAAAGCCAGCACTCCCACGTCTAGCGTTATCCCTGAAGGTTTTTAAGTGTGCATTTTGACTGAAGTACACTCCCTACTTCTGTTTCTGTATATGTTCTTCAATAGACCTCTTGCAAAAGTCAGTTAGACAGATTCAGTTTTGGGAAGACGAAGCTCATAGTTGTACAAACCAGCTATGAGATTAAATCTCAAACTAAATCTTTTTCTCC